>NZ_CP040882.1:1493942-2240913 GCF_006337085.1 Sutterella faecalis
GGGCATGTGAATAAGCCCAGACAAAAGAAGAGCTCTGCTCCCGACCTGAGCAGCAAGGGCCAGGGGCGAATCAGCCGCCGCGGCGACAAATTGCTGAGATCCCTGCTGATGCAGGGTGCGGCCTGCATCTACATGCAGTACTGCAAGAGGCAGCTGCCCGACTGCCAGCTCACAAAGTGGATTGACAAGCAGCTGGCGGTGAGGAAGCCCTACGGCAAGATCATGGTGTCGCTGGCGGCGAAACTCATCCGGATCGCATGGGCGGTGCTCACCTACGGCAAAAAGTTCGACATCCACAGAGCGGGCGTCCCCCGCTCGGTGCTGGCGGCGATGGCCGTTCAACCCAGCAATGAGGCTGCCGCTGCAGCATGAGGCATCGGCAATTCCATAACTAATCGCGTGAAATGAGAAACCCTTTTCTGTAAGGCTTGTCCGACAGCTATTCATGTCGAATTGCACTTGATGCATGTGGCTTTTTATTGGCAAGGACAAGACTTCTGATGAGTTCATTTTGGCCATGGCATGCAAGCATGCCGACAGGCCTGAGAGATTAACGGAAGCGGCCTCTCTCGTTGATGCGTGATTACTGGGACTGGAATACTGCCGGCAACAACCAAAATGACATAACACGGATTAGCCGATGTAGGGTCGCTAAGTCCGAATGCGGGCTGCGCTTCGCTTGTCGCATTCGCACATAGCGACATTGTATCGGCGGAGGTCCTGTAAAGCGGCTTACGCGGCATATGCTCCGCTCGGCCTGAAGGCCGTGCTCGCTATTCCACGACCGCTTGACAGGAATAGGCTCAGTGCCTGAAGGCACCAGGCCAGCAATGCCGCCAGCTGCCGCTATAAGGCGCTCGACTAACTCACTGCCCGCAGCTTCGCTCCTGAGCTCGCGCGTTACCGTACTTGGAGCTTGACAAACGTGGGTGGTCCAGAGATCGACATGCGCTTCACAATGCGGGATGTCAGGATGGAGGCAATGAGGTCTACGAATTCGGATCCGCGGACGGAGTAGTCGGACTGGACCCGGGTTACGCCGAAATCAAGGCTGTTCTTGTAAACATCGAAGAACATCTCAAGCTGCCAGCGCTGTTCGTAGCATGCGTAGACCTCAGCGCACGTCATGTCGAGATCCGACTCAAAGACGATTGTTCCATACGAGCCGCAATGCTCATCGTAGTTCTTCTTGTCGTATGAATCGCTCCTGCGCTGGCGGTCCATGAAGGAGTTGTCTTCCGCCTGAGCCTTCCACGAATCCCTGAAGGAGTAGAGGAAGCGCCCGTTTCCCATCTTTACCTTTTTGCAGCGGATGCGCTTATCAATGCCGCGCAGACAATCCTCGAAATCGAGCATGGCGTTCTCTGCAATCTTCTTGTCCGAGCGCTTCAGCGGCGTGAGGAAATGAAGCCCTTCATGCTTTCGGAGCAGGCCTTCAATTGCCTTGGGAGGGAATCCCTTGTCCGTGATCAGGACGCCTCGTTCGATTTTGTTTTCCGAAACGAATGAGCTGTAGGCGCGGGCGTCGATCATATTGCCCGGATAGACCTGTGCGCACAAGGGTTCCTGTGCTTCAAGGTCATAGGCGTAGAGGACGGAAATCTCTTTGCAGCCCTTGACGCGAGCCTTTCTTGAGAAGGCAGACAAATCATTGACGATGCTTGTGTTCTGCTTGAGCGTTCCATCAATGATGATGTGGTGATCCCTGCAGACGGCGGCGAGCCGTGCGGTGATGAAGGCATTCATCTTGCCGGCGTCCTGGCCGAGCAGGTTCAGGAACTTGCTGATGGTGTTCTCAGAGAGAGGCAGTCCGGGGTAGAAAACCGAGATGAAGGACTTTTCGTAATGCTGACGGCAGCGGGAGATCTTGATGCCCTTGTGCTCAATGCGGAGCAAGGCGAGCGCAAGAATCATGCAGGCGTCCTTGACGTCGTAGACCTTGAAGAGCTCATCGTCGAGCCCTCGAAGTTCGTCGTGAAGCAGTGCTGCGGCCCCGTAAGAGAGATAGTCGGGACCGTCTTCTGCAAGACTCGCTGCGGACTGGCGAGGCACAAACTTGCCGTCAATGATGTGCCCAATGACCGGCCCGTTCACCGGGCGCGGGTTGCAGCCGGGCTTGCATATGGAAGCCCGACGACTGTGAACCGCATAGCGCTTGGCGCCATTGCTGCCGCTGTCGATGACAACGGTATTGCGCGGTCTCGGAACCTTGCGGATGTGCTCTGGAACGGCCATGGAAATATCATTGATAATATCATATATTATAGTTCTAATCACTATAGAAATCAATGTTCTCGGATTAATTTTCAAGGTCAAAAAGCAGTCCCAGGCCGGATTTCGGACATGAAAAAAGCCCCAGAAATGAGGGAAACTCATCTGAGGCTTGCACGAAATTTCAATTTGTTGATTTTTAAGAATTCTTCATAGTGTGAAGATCTGAGGTTCTTTTAGTAATGAATGTGTAGGGAGAATACTTATAAATTCATTTTGTGACATCCATGCGACGGCGCTATAGGGTTTACCCTCAGCTCAAATCAGCTACGGCATCAGACGTGCTCAATTGAGCGAACATCCCATCTCCCGTTCGCCGCAAGATCGCACAGAGCTCCTCAAACCTCATTGAAGACCCACGAGAGCCGGGCGCCCACGGCGTGCGAGCGATGCCTCGATCCCGCCTTCATGACGGATCCTGTCAGCTCAACCCGCGTCTGCGGAAACTGAATTCCGATCTTCGCGTCGGCCGACATCTGGAATTTCGGCAGGTCCGCCACCGGAAGGGTCCCTCTTGCGCCTTCAATCCCCGGCACGGTCACCGTCATCGAAGCCGAATCGGATGCGAGTCCGTGAACCGCCGCATTGAGCGACCCGTCGATTCGCCGCGGGAGCCACGCTTCAAAGATGCCCTTTGCCGCGAAATTGATGCCGCCCTCTATGCGAGTGCCTAAAGTGGCCGAAACGGCGTATCCCCCCGACTCCCGGGTTTTGAGAACATCTCCCGATTCCGCCTGCCAGTTGGCTTCCGCGTCGCCCCACTTCCAGACGCGCACCCCGGAGAGCCCCGTCATCGCCCAGTCCACACGCGTGCTGCTCAAATCCCCAAAGAGAGGGCATTCCGTTATGAGACCAAAGCTCCAGAGCGAGCGCTTCACGCCCTCGGCATGCAGAAATTCACCAGCGGACGGCACCTGCACCTTGTCCGCCGCTTCGGCCCAAGTGAGGTCCATCGTCACCCGCTTTTCATCGACCGGCACGTGCACGAAGACGGAAACGATTGCGCGCTCTGAAGAACCGGTGAGCGGGAGCTGAGTCTCTTCAGCATGCTGATTGAAGTCCGATTCCGTAAAGGCGCCGTAGAGCCCGAAGCGGATATCACCTTTCCCCAACACAAAAGCGCCCCGAATGGTCGTGTCGTCGCTCGCCACCTGTTGATTCAACCCCAGCTCCGGAATCGGAACAGAGGTCCGGCTTCTTCCTCCCGACGCGTCCACCAGGACGGGGATGGAGGTCATCACCTCCGGGATCTTTCGCAGGATGGAGTCTTCTTCCACGGGTACCGGCACGCGCCCTTTGAGTTCAAGCGTTCGAACGGCGTCGCCAATGTTCCCCGAGAGCATCGTCATGTCGGCTGTCATCCGCTCGCGCGTCCCGATCGCCGCCGTGGAGCCGGCAACGCGAACGAGGTTCGAGGCCGTATGTTCAGGCTCCGTATAGAGAAAGAGCTTTCTGAAATACTGGGGCGTGAAGACATCCTTCCGCTTCAGCCACACGGCCTGAGTGAGATTCGCGAGCGGGCCTTCGAAGGCGGGCGGCTGGATAAGAATGTGGAGCTTTCCGTCAGCGCCGTAGTAGAGGTCTCCCGTTTCCCCTTCGGACCCCACGTACACCGTAAGGTTTTCAAGCCCCGTCACCTTGCCTTTTGAGAAGTCGAGGCTCTCCACTGCGTCGCGGTCCGCGATCAGGGGCACGCGAGGAGTCTCTTCCTCCTCATTCCCTTCGGGAACATTTCCCCCACCATCATCCGACGGATTGTCCGGATCCTCTTCAGGCTCCTCATCCGGCTCATCCGGTACTTGAGGCACGGCTTCCGGGAAAATCCAGAGAATCGACCCCAGCTCAAAGTGGGTCCAGGTACCTTCTCCTGTCGTGAGCTTCGCGTTCGGGCCGTCGAGCTCAAGGACGCCCTCGCGGGCGACCAGAAGGTTCTGATGCTGACCGCCCTCTGCTTTTGCAGTGCCTTCGCCCACCTGAATGGCGACATTGTCGGCAAGAAGAAAATCTTTTCCAATGACGAGCGTCCCGGCATCAGGATGCGCGTCGCCGGGAAGTTGATCGGCGTTGCTCCATTCGCTCGATCCGACGATGAACCGGCCGCCCTTGAGGAGCTCAATTCTCATGGCCGCATCCGGATCGATCAGAAGGTCCCCCACGTGGAAGCGAGCGGGACCGAAAACGGAAGCTTCCAGGTTGTCCGGAATGTCGCCGCCCCCGAGAATCACCCGGGTGGTTCCCTTCGCGGCGTGAAAGACTTCTGCATTGAAGAGACCTCCCTGATGGATGATCACAGAAGGCTCCTCGCTTTCGGATGCAGCTTCCTCCTCAATCCAGGGCGTCGCCCGCATCTCGATCATGCCGCCCTCTGAACGAACGCTGCCGACAGTGATCATCGAGTCGCCTTCCATGGAGATCCTGCCCGCTTCGCCGAGGTGAATGGCGCCTCCGGTTGAGCCGTCTTCATCAACTGCCCCAGCAATAGTGGAAGCTTCCTTCAGTTCAAGCAATCCATCTGCAAGACTGAGGTTCGAAACCTCTCCCAGAGACGAATAGCCTTCCAGCTGAATAACGCCATTTCCCGTAATCGCGATATTGGCGGATGGCGGACCGTAGGTGAAGGTTCCTTCACTCAATGTGAGCTTTCCCCCGGCAACATCGATTTCACCGATGCCTCCATAACTCGCCTCAATCCTGAGATTCCCACTCGAAGCGATCTCGAGCCGGCTGATAGCTGAAAGATCCTCTTCTGGCCCCCAGATCTCCTCTCCGGCAACAAACCGTTCGGAAGCCCATTCATCCTCCAACGTGTCTGCCTCGGCAGCTGAAAGAGGAAGCATCGCAATGCTGAAGCACGCCGCCGCGATGGGCGTCAGCCGGCAGCGAAAAGAGCGGAAGATGGTGGGGCGCCTCTCTCTCAGGTCCCTCGTACTTCGGGGTTCAGCGAGAGAAAGCAATTTTGTGGCCGCGGTGGCTTGCGAGGAGTCGCTCATTGCCATCCGGGCGAGCGTTCGTATTTGAGCGTTCGTCATGGATCTTAGTCATCGTGGTCAGTTGGCGCTTCGCTCTAGGCAAAGCAGACGAACGTCGCATTCTGCTGATCCGTAAACACCTTCATGCGTGGTATTAACCCTGAAACGCCCTCCCGTGTTTTCGCCAGTTGAATATGCAATACATTTCTTTTGGGCAAACTAAAGCCCCGGCACGCCGAAACGCCCGGGGCTTTGGGAATCAAGGCCAGAAGAAGGAACTTAGTTCCTCAGGCTATGAATCGGAGCGGGGATGCGGCCTCCGAGCTTCACGAAGCCGGAAGCGTCGCCGCCCGGAACGCGGATGATGCTCGCTTCGCCAAGAAGGCCGCCGAAGACCGCAACATCGCCCACGGTCTTTCCCGGAACCGGGATCACGCGGACCGCGGTGGTCTTCCCGTTGATCATGCCGATCGCCGCTTCGTCGGCGATCATGCCCGAGATGGTGGATGCAGGCGTATCGCCCGGAATCGCGATCATGTCGAGACCCACGGAGCAGACGGAGGTCATCGCTTCGAGCTTTTCGAGCGTGAGAGCGCCCGAGCGCGCAGCCGCTTCAATGGCGCTGTCTTCCGACACCGGGATGAAGGCGCCGGAGAGTCCGCCCACGTGCGAGGAGGCGAAAACGCCGCCCTTCTTCACCTGGTCGTTCAGCATCGCGAGAATCGCGGTCGTGCCGGGCGCGCCGATGGAGGAGAGGCCGAGCGACTGGAAGATTTCGCCCACGCTGTCGCCAACGGCCGGCGTGGGAGCGAGCGAGAGGTCGGCAACGCCGAAGGGGAGATTGAGGCGCTTGGCGACTTCGTTTCCGATGATTTCGCCCACGCGCGTCACCTTGTAGGCCGTGTGCTTGATGACTTCGGCAGCATCCGTGATCGTGAGGTATTCGCCCTTCGCCTTCACGGCGCGGTCAAGCGCCTTCTTCACGACGCCCGGGCCCGAAACGCCCACGTCGATCACGACGTCGGGTTCGCCGACGCCGAGGTAGGCGCCCGCCATGAAGGGCACGTCCTGCGGGATGTTGCAGAAGACGACGAGCTTGGCGCACCCGATTGCGTCGCGGTCCTTCGTTGCCTCTGCAACGTCGAGAATGCGTTCGCCCATGAGGCGCACGGCATCCATGTTGATGCCGGCCTTGGTCGACCCCACATTGATCGAGGAGCAGATGCGGTCCGTGGTGGCGAGCGCCTCGGGAAGCGCATCGATCAGGTTCTTTTCGCCCGGGGTCATGCCCTTCTCAACGAGGGCGCCGAAGCCGCCGATGAAGTCGACGCCAACTTCCTTCGCAGCCTCATCGAGCACGCGGCAGGCGGCCACCATTTCGTCGCGCGAGAAGGCGGCGCCCACGGTGCCGATGGGCGAGACGGAAATGCGCTTGTTGACGACGGGAATCCCGTAGCGGTCGCCCACGAGATCGCAGGTTTCAACGAGCTTCGAGGCATAGCGCGAAATCTTGGCGCGGACCTTGTAGGCGAAGCTGTCGAAGTCGGATGAAACGCAGTCGAAGAGGTTGATGCCCATCGTGACGGTGCGGACATCCAGGTGCTCCGAGCGGAGCATGTTGATGGTGGAAAGTACCTCGCGGTCTGTCAGCATTTTTTGGTTTCCTAAGAATTCAGGTATGTCGGATCAAGAGGCAGATCAGTCCACCTTCACGCGGTGAATGGCTTCAAAAATATCGCGGTGCTGGAGATTGCAGCGCAGCCCCATCGCGCCCGCACGGTCAATCAGCGTGCGGTGGAGCGCCCGGCGGTCGACCTCGAGCGGAATCTGGGCTTCAAAGACCTGAAGCGACATGCCGTCCTCGATCGGGAAGGCGCGCAGGCTCTCAATGTTGATCTTCTGTTCGGCGAGGATGCGGGAGAACGTCGTGATGATGTCGTTCCGGTCCGGCCCCCAGATGCTGATCACATAGGGTTCGCCTTCAAGGTTTTCCGTGGGCTCAACAAAGTCGAGGACAAGAACGGCCTGCTTCAATTTGCGCCGGCGGATCTCTTCGTTCAAGTCGTCCTCAATCACGGACTTCTCGAGGTCGACAGGCTTCTGCACCACGCACATCAGGGCGAACTGCCCGTGAAGGGTTACCTGACTCACCTGCTCGAGGTTTGCGCCGTGGCGCGTAATCACGGAGGACACTGCGGATACGATGCCGGGACGGTCAAGGCCGAAAACGCCGACGAGAACGCGGTCCATATTTGCTTCTGTCACGGGAAATCTCCTCATGGGGCCCAAAAATGAATCCTGGCCGGGGATTGGAGGCGCGTCATCGAACCGACGTGCTCCTCAGGGGTATGTGCGGATTGTTTAGTTTACGTCGAGAGCCCTCGGGACAGGGCAGAATGCACTCAAGAATCGTCTTAGATTGCTTGAGAGGAGCCTCATCGCTTCGCAAACGCATCAGGCAATGCGAGGAGCCCCGAGAGCCTCGGAAAGGCGGCGATGGCGGCGTCTCGCGAAACCTTTGCCGCCTCGTCGACCGTGATGCCCCGGAGTTCTGCGGCCGCCCTTGCGGCCTCAAGAATGTCCGCGGGTTCAGTGAAAAGAGACTTTCCCTCTCGCTCATGGGCGTCCCGCCGCTTTGATCCCGGCATGTCGGGCGCATCGGTCTCAAGGAGCCAGGCGCCGTCAGGGAGTTCCGCAAGGTGCCGGCGGATCCGCTTGCTGCCCGCGTAGGTGCAGGCGCCCCCGAATCCCAGCCGGAGGCCAAGTTGAAGAAACGCATCGCGCTCGACGTCGGAGCCGTTGAAGGCGTGAACCGCGCCGCCAGGGGGCGGGAGGCGCCTCAGCGCGCCCATCGTCTGCGATCCGCTTTTCCTCACGTGAATCGAGAGCGGAAGCGAAAATTCCCGGGCGATCCGAAGTTCCGCCAGAAACACTTCCCTGGCAAGCACCTGATCAATGCCGGGCACAAAACCATCCAAACCCACTTCGCCGATGCCGATGAAGTGGGGGTCTTCCATCCGGCGTTGAACCTCATCGCGAAGCTTCTCAATCGTTCCGTCGCCCACTTCATCAAGGGCGAGCGGATGGATGCCGAGGAGGTACCCCAACCCCGCTTCGCAGGCGACCTCGCGGGTGAGATCCCAGTTCGAAGGGCCCCCGGCGCAGAGGAGCATGTTTTCGACCCCTGCACGCCGGGCGTCGGCGAGAAGTTCCGGGAGGCGCTCCTCAAGCCTCGGGACCCAGAGGTGCGAGTGCGTATCGATGAAGCCCATGGCAGCCTGGCGCTTTAGAAACTCTTTTCGACGGGTTCGATCGCGCCGTCAGCGAGCTTCACCACGCGGTCGCAGAGACGAGCGAGATCGCGGTCGTGCGTGACGATGACGATGGCTGCGCCCTTCTCGTGCGCGAGTTTAAGAAGCGACTGAAAGACCTGCTCGGCCGTTTCCTCATCGAGATTCCCTGTAGGTTCGTCGGCAAGGATGCAGGCGGGTTCCGTAATGAGCGCGCGGGCAATCGCCACTCGCTGGCGTTCGCCCCCGGAGAGCTGCGACGGCAGGTGGTCGAGCCGGTGGCCAAGTCCCACAGCTTCGAGCGCTGTCCTCGCCTTCTGACGCGCTTCCGTCCGGTTCATGCGGCGGATGAAGAGCGGCATCGCCGCGTTGTCGAGCGCCGTGAATTCGGGGAGCAGATGATGAAACTGATAGACGAAGCCGAGGCGCCGGTTTCTCAAGCGTCCGCGCTCCGACTCCGAGAGCCCGGAAAGCTTTTCGCCCGCAATGGAAACTTCACCTGCGTCCAGAGCGTCCAACCCTCCCAGGATATGAAGGAGCGTCGACTTTCCTGACCCGGAGGCCCCGAGAATCGCAACGGTTTCGCCCGGCATCACGGTGAGGTTCACATCCTTCAGGACCGGCACAGCCGCCGCGCCGTCGCGGTAGGCCTTGGCAACATGAGCCGCCGAGAGAACGGGTTCATTCGCGTTATTCATAACGGAGCGCCTCCGCAGGATGAAGTCTTGCCGCGCGCCAGCTCGGGTAGAGCGTGGCGACAAGGGACAATAGGAAGGAGAAGACCGAAATCGGAATGATGTCGGAGAGCCGCGGGTCGGAAGGCATGGAGCTGATGAAGTAGATCTCTCTCGGGAGGAATTCGACCCCCATGAGGCCTTCTATGAAGCTCACGATGGAACCCACGTTATAGGCAACAAGGAGCCCCGCGGCGACGCCCGCCGCCACGCCCACAATCCCGACGATCGTTCCCTGAATCATGAAGATTGCGAGGATGGAGGAGCGCGAAGCGCCGAGCGTTCTCAGAATCGCAATGTCGGCCTGCTTTTCCTTTACCGTCATGACGAGGGTGGACACGAGACCGAAGGCGCCCACAAGCACGATCAGGAAAAGAATAATCCCCATCATGCGCTTTTCAACCTGGACGGCTGCAAACCACGTGCGGTTCTGACGCGACCAGTCGGATGCGTAGACGCCCGCGGGGAGCATCTCAGCCACCGAGCGCGCGATCGCGGGCGCCTGATTCATGTCGGCAGTGCGGAGTCTCAGCCCCTGGGGACCCCCGGTGCGGAAAATCGCCGCAGCGTCCTCAATATTGAGAAGCGCCATGGTGCTGTCGTATTCATAGTGGCCGGAAGAAAGGTACCCGAGGACCGTCAGCTGCCGCATCCTCGGCATGAGTCCGGCCGGGGTCATGTTGCCTTCGGGGACGATGAGGGCCACCTTGTCGCCCGTTCGGACGCCCAATGCTCGCGCCAGATCGCGCCCGAGGATGACGCCGAAGCTCTTAGGCGTCAGGTCCTTCAATTCTGCGCCCCCGGAGATGTTCTCCGACATTTCGCTCACGCCCGGTTCCTTTGCGGGATCCACGCCCTTCACGAGCGCGCCGCGGACGACGGAGCCGGAATTAAAAAGCCCCTGCCCCTGCACGTAAGGCGCTGCGGCAAGGATGTCGCCCCGGGCTTCAAGCTCCTTTGCGAGTCCCTCAGCGTCCTTCAGCGGGCCCGGCACGGCCGTCACTTCGATATGAGGAATCACGGAAAGCATCCGGTCGCGGACTTCTTTCTGAAAGCCGTTCATCACCGAAAGGACGATGATGAGGGCGGCCACGCCCAGCGCAATCGACGCGACGGAAATGCCGGAAATAAAGGACATGAAGCCGTCCCGGCGACGGCCTTTTCTGCCCTGCCTCGTATAAGTGAGGCCGATCATGAATTCAAATGGCGTCTGCACAAAAAATCCCTTTTCCGGATCGTTTCCGAAAGCGGAAGGCCTTTTGGAAGTATTTTCTTTAAGGCGCTCATTCTAGCGGCCGCGTCAAGGGAAAAGCGCCGGGGTGACGGGAAAAGAATTGCGCAACAAATTGTTTTTCCTAGAGTTCACGGGAAAGATGTGCGATCCGGCGGCAGCGGCCTCTCCGGGAAGGCGCAGAAGGGATTAAAGAAGACCCGGGCGCCAGCGCACCGGAAGCCGTCCATCGAGAAGAGAACGTCCCGGATGCTGAGAGCGTCCCGCGTGCGGGCGGCTACAATGCCTTCCATTATGACAACTGCCTTTTATCTCATTCCCGGCGCGCGTCTGCCTCAAGGATGCGCCCGTGAGGTTCTTGCGTCCCTAACGGACGCGGACCGCACGCGGCTCACGGCGCTCGGGACCGGGCGCGAGCCGCCCGGCATTCAGCGGCTCTCCGAGCCCCTTCATGAATATTCGCCCCACCGCGCGTGGCTCTGGAAAGTGCTCACGCATCGGACGGGCGCGCCCGTTATCGCCCCTTACGCCTGGATGTCGGAGCACGGTCCCCGGCTTGATCAGGAATTCTGGTCGATCAACTTCTGGACCGTGGATCCGTCGGGGCGCCTCGCGCGCTTTGATTTTGCCGAAGCCCTTCTTCCCCGCGCCGCCTGCGCGGCGGACACGGTGTTGGCTGAAGCCGGCATGCGCCTCATGATTTCCGGGAAGTCGTTTTATGCCGCCACGCGCGACGGACTCGATTTTTCGGCACGCCCGTTCGAAGACCTCTGCGGCATGGAGCAGGACCATATCGGACACATCACGCATCTTGCGCTCGGGGCCGGCAAGAAGCGCGTGGATGAACTCCTTCACAAGGTCGAAGAGGCGCTCCGCGAAGCGCTTCCCGACGAAACCCAGGCGATCCGCGGCCTCTGGCTCTCCGGGGGCGGGCGCTCCGCACCCGTCTTTCCGCCCTCGACCTTCCGCTCCGTCATCACGAATGACCGCACGGCTCTTGCCTGGGCCGAGGACGCCGGAATCCCGAAGGCATACCTCGGGACGCTGAAGCACGCGAAGTGGCCCGAAGCCCCTGAAGGCGACCGCATTCTCGTTGTCGACGACCTCTACGATGCGTGGTTGAGGCACGACTGGGACGCGTGGGCGAAGCGCGTGCCCGGGCTCCTTGAAAAGCTCGACCACTGGATCGGCGAGGAAAAAGCGGCACATCTGACCGGCAACGTCATCGTCGCATTCGGTCACGGGACCTCCGCGACGCTCGTCCCCGAAAAGCGGGGCGCGCTCGGGTTCCTGAAGCGTAAAAACGTCGTTTCGCCGGAAGACTGGCTTTTGGACTCTGAACCCAAATCTTTCGAAGCCAACGGGGAGGAAGCAGCATGACGCGCATTCTTTCCCGCACCTACGATCCCCATGCAGCCGAAAGGCTCGCACGTGCCGGGTTCCTTCCGCCCATTGCCCGTGCGCTTGCCGCCCGAGGCATCAGTGAAGCCTCGGACCTTGAGCAGGAGTGGCAGGGGATGATTCCGCCCGCCATGCTCGAAGGCACGAGGGAAGCTGCTGAAAGGCTTGTCGTCGCACGCGACAAGGGCGAACACGTCACCATTGTTGCCGACTACGACTGCGACGGTGCGACCGCCTGCACGGTGGGGCTCCGGGGCTTTCAGATGCTCGGCATCAGCGCTTCCTACTTTGTCCCCGACCGCGTGGTGCACGGCTACGGCCTCACCCCGAACGTGGTCGACATTGTGGCCGCGCGCGATCCCAAACCCTCCCTCATCGTTACGGTCGACAACGGCATTTCGTCCGTTCCGGCCGTCGACCGCGCCCGCGAGCTCGGGATCGACGTGATCGTGACCGACCACCATCTGCCCGGACCCGAACTCCCCCGCGCCGTTGCAATCGTCAATCCCAACCGCGCGGACTCGGTTTTCCCGTCGAAGAACCTCGCGGGCGTAGGCGTCATCTACTACGTCCTTCTCGCCCTCCGGGCGCTTCTGCGCGAGCGGGGCGTCTATGACGCAAAGACCCAGCCGAGGCTCGACCAGCTCGTCGACTTTGTGGCCTTAGGCACCGTCGCCGACGTGGTGAAGCTCGATAAAAACAACCGGATTCTCGTTTCCCAGGGACTGAGAAGAATCCGGTCGGGGCGCACCCACGCGGGACTCGAAGCTCTTTTTGCCATTGCGGGCAAAGACATCCATACGGCGGGCGTGCGGGACTTTGGTTTCGCCGTCGCCCCGAGGATCAATGCAGCGGGGCGCTTGGGCACCATGGAAAGCGGCATCGAGTGTCTGCTCTCCGACGACCCCTCGCGGGCGCTCGCCTTTGCGGACAACCTCAATTCCATCAACGCCGAACGGCGCGAACTCGAGGGCGAGATGCAGCAGGCCGCGGAAGCCGCGCTCGAAGCGGTAGACCTCGATCACCGGGCGACTTTTTCGCTCTACAACCCCGACTTCAACGAGGGCGTTGTGGGGCTCGTCGCCGCGCGCCTCAAGGAACGGATCCACCGTCCCGTGATCGCTTTTGCGCCCACGGAAAATCATGAGTTGAAGGGCTCCGGAAGATCCATTCCGGGGATACACCTGCGCGACATGATCGACCTTGTCTCAAAGGCGCTTCCCGGCGTCGTCATCCGCTTCGGCGGCCACGCCATGGCGGCGGGTCTTTCCATCCGTCCGGAGAGCCTGAAGGAGTTTCAGAAAGCCTTTGAAGAGGTCGTGCGCACGCACTGCGACGCCTCCGTCTTCGAAAGGATCGTGCTCACCGACGGCGGGCTCGCGCCCGACGAAATCACGGAAGGCCTCTGCACGGAAATCGACCGCCAGATCTGGGGGCAGGGCTTTGAATCCCCGCTCTTTGCGAATGAATTCACGGTCCTCAACCAGACGCTTCTCAAGGATGCGCATTTGAAGCTTCAGCTGGGGCTTGGCGGACAGCGCTTTGAAGGCATTTTCTTCCGCCACCGCGAGCCCCTTCCCATGCAGGCGAAGATCGCCTACCGGCCCGCCATCAACGAGTACCGGGGACGTCGCACGGTGCAGCTTGTGGCGGAAGCGGCGGAATAGTCCGTTGCGGTCTTCCAGAACCTTGCGGCTTCTTCTTTTTCCTGCTTTTTCTCGGGGGAGAGCGCTTCAGGCGCTCTCCCCATTCCGCTTATAATTCCGGGTTTCATGATTTCACTTCGGGCTGCCTCGAAGGCTTTAAGTCTTCATCAGCGCGGCCCGTCAGCTCCCCCGCAGGATTCTTCCGGATGTTTTGGTTCCGGAGGCCTCTGATTTCTTCAGGCGGACCCGGGAGCGCATCAACAGGACTCAAAATGGAAGCTGAACGCATCAATCAGATTGAATCCCTCATCGAAGATCTGGGCCGCAGGCTCGCTGAACTTCGGAGGTATCTTTGACGTCGACCGCAAGGCACGACGACTCGAAGAAGTCAATCGCGAGATTGAGAATCCCGACCTCTGGAACGATCCCAAGCACGCCCAGGAAGTGAGCAAGGAAAAGAAGATGCTCGACGACATCGTCGGCAGCTTCGAGAGACTCACCGCGGGACTTGCGGACGCGAAGGAACTCTTTGAACTCTCGATGGCCGACGAAGACTGGGACGCCGTCGAAGCGATCGGCGCCGATGTTGACGGCTACGCCGAAGAGGTCGGTCAGCTTGAATTCAAGCGCATGTTCAACCAGCCGATGGACTCGGCCAACTGCTACCTCGAAATTCAGGCCGGTGCGGGCGGCACGGAAGCTCAGGACTGGGCGAGCATGATCGAGCGCATGTACATGCGCTATGCCGAAAGAAAGGGCTTCAAGGTAACGCTCGAGGAAGAGTCCGCGGGCGAAGTTGCGGGCATCAAGTCGGCGACGCTCTTCATCGAAGGCGAATGGGCCTACGGGACGCTCCGCACGGAAACGGGCATTCACCGTCTGGTTCGCAAGAGCCCCTTTGACGCCAACGCCCGCCGCCACACCTCCTTCTGCTCGGTCTACGTCTATCCGGAAGTCGACGATTCGATCGATATTGAGATCAATCCGGCCGACCTCTCAATCGACGTCTTCCGCGCTTCGGGCGCGGGCGGCCAGCACATTCAGAAGACGGAATCTGCGGTTCGAATCCACCACATCCCGACCGGCATCATCACGATCTGCCAGGACGACCGCTCGCAGCACCGCAATCGCGAGAAGGCGATGCAGCAGTTGAAAGCCAAGCTCTACGAACTCGAGATGAGAAAGCGCATGGAAGCGCAGACGAAGCTCGAGGAGCAGAAGTCCGACATCGGCTGGGGGCACCAGATCCGCAGCTACGTGCTCGACCAGTCCCGCGTGAAGGATCTGCGCACGGGCGTGGAAACGGGCAACACCGGCGCCGTACTTGACGGCGACCTTGACCAGTTCATCGAAGCGAGCCTCAAGAACGGCGTGGGCGGTCTCCCCGCTGCTGAGTAATCGCTTTAAACCTGAAAGCCTAAGAAAGGAAGGCGCGAGGGAGAACCGCGCCTCTTGACGAGGCACATCAAGCCTTTCAGAAGGAAATTCAAATGGCTGAAAATGAAATCCAGACGGCGCAGGAAGCCGCAGCCGAAGAGAACCACATCATCGCCGAACGCCGCGCGAAGCTCGCGCACCTGCGCGAAACGGGCGTGGCCTATCCCAACGACTTCGTGCGCACCGACCTTTTCGGCGACCTGCGCGAGAAGTACGGCGAAATGAGCGCCGAGGAGCTCGAGAAGCTCGCTCCTCAGGTTGCCTGCTCGGGCCGCGTGATGCTGAAGCGCATCATGGGCAAGGCCTCCTTCTGCACCGTCCGCGACTTTACGGGCGACATGCAGTACTTCGTGCAGATGAACGAAGTGGGCGAAGACGCCTACGCCGCCTTCAAGACCTTTGACCTCGGGGACATCGTCGCCTGCCGCGGCACGCTCTTCAGGACGCGCGCGGGCGACCTTGCCATCCGCGCGAAGGAAGTCCGTCTCATGACGAAGAGCATCCGTCCGCTCCCCGACAAGCACAAGGGCCTGCAGGACACCGAGCTCTGCTACCGCCAGCGCTACGTCGACCTCATCATGAATGAGGATTCGAGAAAGCGCTTCCTCACGCGCTCGAAGGCGATCGCCGCGATCCGCCAGTTCATGCTCGACCACCGCTTCCTCGAAGTCGAAACGCCGATGCTCCACCCGATCCCGGGCGGCGCCAATGCGAAGCCCTTCATCACGCACCACAATGCGCTCGACATGGACATGTACCTGCGCATCGCGCCGGAGCTTTACCTGAAGCGCCTCGTCGTGGGCGGCTTCGAACGCGTCTTCGAAATCAACCGCAACTTCCGCAACGAAGGCGTCTCGGTCCGTCACAACCCCGAATTCACGATGATGGAGTTCTACTGCACGTACTGGACGTACCGTGATCAGATGGACTTCACGGAAAACCTCCTGCGCACGGTTGCGAAGGAAGCCACGGGTTCCGCGGTCCTTCAGTACCAGGGCCACACGATCGACCTCTCGAAGCCCTTCCATCGCCTCACTCCGCTTCAGGCGATCAAGAAGTTTGCTCCGGACTACACCGACGAAGAGCTCAACAACCCCGAATTCATCCGCGGGGAGCTGAAGCGCCTCGGAGGCGAAATCCCGGTCGACGCCGGTCTCGGCGCGCTCCAGATGGCGCTCTTTGAAGAAACGGCCGAGTCGAAATTGATCGAGCCCACCTTCATCATCGACTATCCGGTTGAGATTTCGCCGCTTGCGCGTGCGTCTGACGCGGATCCGGAAATCACCGAGCGCTTTGAGCTCTACATCGCCGGCCGCGAAACCGCCAACGGCTTCTCGGAACTGAATGACCCGGACGATCAGGCCCGGCGCTTCAAGGCTCAGGCCGACAAGAAGAGCCACGGCGACGACGAAGCCATGTACTACGACGCCGACTACATCCGAGCGCTCGAGTATGGTCTTCCCCCGACCGCGGGCTGCGGCATCGGCATCGACCGCTTCATGATGCTCCTGACGGACGCGCCGACCATCCGCGACGTGCTCCTCTTCCCGCATATGCGCCCGGAAAACTTCAAGGGTTAATCGCTTGAAATGAAGACATCTGATGCCGGGGACGCATTCACGCGCCCCCAGGCATCCGACTTCAGAGCCCGCCTCGAAGCGCTCTACCATGCGCTTAAGGCGGGCTTTTCCATGTCGGATGCCGGACTGGTTCCCGTGTTCTGGGAGGGATTTCTCATCGGGCGTACGCGCCCGGAGTTTGCCGAAAAAATCGGAAAGCTTGATGGTGCTCTCCTCTCGCAGGGCGGTCTCATGCTCCCTTCCGGAGACCTCACGAACTTCGGCTTTGCGATGAGGGATGCGGGGCTGAGTCAGGGTTGGCGCGATGAAAAGCTCGATCTTGTGCCTTTGGATCAGCCTGAGTCGGCTCCCATCGGCAGGCTCGAGCGTGCGCTCTACCGGCCGCTCGGTGCCCAGACCTCGGCCGTGCATCTCGCAGGCCGCATCCGGAATCCAAGGGATGAAAGTGATCCCGTTTTTCTTCTCGGAAAACGGAGTTCCAGAAAACTCGTCGGCCCCGGACTCTGGGACGGGCTCGCCGCCGGAATGATTCAGGCGGGAGAGACTCCACTCGAAGCGCTCGCGCGCGAGTCTCAGGAAGAAGCCGGCCTCACGGCGTTCGACCCGGTGAAGGCGGAGTTTCTAGCCTGCGACCGCATCTCCCGGCCTGTTCGCGGCGGCTGGATGCATGAAGTGAGCTGCGCCTACGCGGCGCTTCTTCCCGAAGGCTTTATGCCGGAGCCTGTTGACGGCGAGGTGGATCACTTTGAGTGCGTGAGCGCGGAAGAGGCCCTCAACCGCATTGAAGAGAACCTCATGATGAAGGAAGCGGCGATGACGCTTCTCCTTTCCATCAGGAAGCTTCTCTGAGGATGAGCGGCATGGCCGTCCTCAGGGCGGTCAATTTGGTGCAAAAACTGCTGAAACACTGCTCCCTTGAGGTTGTTTCATGGCTATTCAGGCGCCAAAACGCCATGAAAAGACGTTTTTTCAGATTCGCGGTCGCCAATGATCAGTTGGCGCGAGAAAAAGTGCACCACCGTCATCCCGGAGACCGTTTTCTGCTTTGCAGACACCGGACCGACCGCACCCCTTCACGGCATTTTTGTGTTGCAGCAGGTCAAAACCGGTACTTTGATGTCGTTTTTCTCCGGCAAACCCGTCAAAACCGAGCAGATTCGCGATTCTCCAAAATTTGCGGTCGCCGATGGCAGGATAACGCGGAGACAAATGCACCACGTTCATGCAGAGGAAGCCTTCCGAACCGGTCTGCAACCGAGAAAAGAAAAAAGCTGCCCGATCCCGAAAAGGGAATGGACAGCCTCAAAAAGTGCCTGAGAACATCAAAGGCTCACAGTCGGCTCAAACTGGAATTGACGGGCACGAGAAGCTGAGGCTTCGTGCCTCTCTTCTCACAGTAGTCCGTCACCCACTTGCGGCAGGTGCTCACGGAAATCCCAGTGCTTTTTTCGATTTCGTTCCAGGAATAACCCGAGAGCCGAAGCTGAATGACTTTTTCCCGGATTTCCGGCGGATAGCGGTACTGATTGCGGGAAACCTTGATCCGAAAGGTGCCCTTTCTGAATTCCCGGCTCCAGTCACGAACCGTGTTGACGGAAAGATTGAGAATGCGCGAGGCCCGGGTATAGCCGATGCCGTGCCGGAAAAGCTCCACCGCCTGACGGCGCTTTTCTTCGGATGCGCACTTTTCCCGCCGCTCACGTCGTGCTTCCAGCGTCCGCTCGTCGGTCTGCGACATCATGACTTCATCTCCTTCAGAAAATTTCCGTTTTCCGAAGAAAAGAAGCCCGTCTCCCGAAACACGCTCAGGAAACGGGCTCTATCGAGAGGGTCGTCTGAAGCGGCGAACGTCCGGAGATGTCCGCCGCATTCATTGCGACGCGTCTGCTGCCTCTGAAGGAACTTCAGAGGCAGAGCCATGAGGCTTAGAACGCGTAGCGGACCTGAGCGTTGAACGAGTTGTTCATGCGCTCGTCGGAACCGACGCCGAGCTTGTAGCTGAGACCGAAGCCCCAGTCGCCGTTCGTGGCGTTGATGCCGAGGGTCGCCTGCACCGGGTTCGAATCGATCACGCGGACCGAAAGATCGTCGGTGGCGGAGACGCCGTTGATGCCGAGCTTGAGGTCAGCATCCTTGTCGCCGAAGGTCGGAACGACCGAGAGGTCGAACTTCGGAGCAAGGGTCCAGCCGTTGGTTTCGAAGTCAGCCGAGAGGGCAACGCCGACAGGCATCTGGAAGATGTTCTGGTCGTCGATGTCGGTCACATAGCCGGCTTCAAAGCCGTCGGTCGAGAGCTGGGTGTAACGGAGACCCACGTGCGGAACAATGTTCACGGCGCCGGCCTTCGTGAGGACTTCACCGCGGACGCCCACCGTAAAGGCATCGGTATCCTGGGAGAACTTCCAGGCGTGGTTGTAGCCGTTGGCCGTCACGTCGTTCGAAGCGCTCATGTAGCCGATGTCGGCCGCAACGTTCCAGATGTCGGCGAAGGTCTTCGAGGCGTAGACCGAGAAGCCGACGAGGTCGGTATCGGTAGAAGCGGCAACGCCCGTGTTCTTGCTGTCCGTATCAGCGGTGCCGATCGTGAGAGCGGCGCCGAGGACGGCATTGCAGGAGAACTGGTAGTCGAGACCGAGAACGCCCGAGTAGATGTCGGACGAGTAGCCCGCACCGTCAAAGAGCTTCTTGGCTTCGAACTTGCCGCCGTTCACGTCAGCCCAGACGTTGACGCCCTGAGCACGCTGCGTGAGGATGCTGTTGCGGGTTGCAACCGTGTCAGCCATCTGGTTGACGGCATCCATCGTGAGCGTCTGAACGCCAGTGGTGGCGCCGAGGGAAGCAACGTCCTTAGCGATCGTGCGGAGACCCGGGATCGTGATGTCTTCACCATGGCTCATGCTGCTGTAGAGCCAGTTGTTGAAGGCCGCGGAAGAAGACTTACCGTGGTTCAGACCCTGCTCGAACATCGCGTAGGCGGCGTCAAAACCAGCAAACTCGTCAATGCCGAGCGTCTTGATTTCTTCGTCGTCCATCGCAAGGGTATAAACGCCCGTGCCAGAGCCAGCAGCATCAGTCACCTGGCGGAAGCTCATCAGGATGTCGCCATCGAAGACGAACTGATCGCCCGTATCGAGGTTAGTCGTCGTGAGGTTGAGCTTGTCGCCGTTGACGGTGTTCGCCACATAAACCGTGCCGTTGATCGCCACAGAGTTGGCGGCAAAGATCTTGTCATTGCCTTCCGTATCGACGGTGTCCGCATCAATGATGAGCAGAGCGTCGCCATCAACGTTCACGCCGGTACCGTTTGTAGCGGACTCAGCACCCGTAGCAAGCACATTGCCCTCAACCGGGGTATAGGTGGTCGCAGAACCGGAAACCGTCTTGCCGCCGTTCACATAGACCACGGAATTGACCGCATTCCAGGGAGCGGTTTCTTCATCGGTATCGGCAAGGACGAAGCCCGACTGCTTGAAAGCAGCTTCGGCTTCAGCCGCGTTCGACGTACCCACCGCAACGAGGGAGTTGCGGCCGGCTTCAACCGTGCTGCCCGAAGCAAGCTTGCCCACAGCAACGACGGAATGCTCTTCGGAGACGCCGTTGACCCAGGCCGGATCCGCAAAGATGTAGCCAGAACCCTGGAGTTCGCCGACCGAGAGGCTGCCAGCGGCATCCTTAGCTCCGACGTTCAGAGTGCCGGTAAGGGCGAGCGTCTTGATATTCGCGACACCATTGACCGTACCACCGGACGTAACCGTAACGGTGCTCTTGTCCGCGGCAAGGGTGCCTTCAACAGTAAGGGTACCCGTAGAGATGTCGCCGTACTTAGCTTCAACAGCGGGCGTGTTACCCGAAGCTGCCTTCGGAGCAACCGTCAGGCCAACCGAGAGCGTTGCGCCATCAGCGATATTGAGCGCATCCACAGTCACGAGTGCATTGTCGGTAGCTGCGAGGTCAGCGACTTCAAGACTGCCGGAAGCAACCGAAAGCGCCGTACCGGAAGCACTCGACGAAGCCTTAACAACAGCGCCGATCTTGGCATTTTTGCCGGTAGTCGTCAGAGAGGCATCAGATTCAAGCGACATGCCCTTGATCGTGGCATCGCCGGAGGCAGGCACAAACTTGACGAGATCGCCGCCGTTATTAAGCGTCAGGGCGGCACCGCTGCCAACCGTCACCGTCGAAGTCGCACCCGAAAGGAGCAGATTACCAAAGGAACCGGCCTTGTCGAAGGTGCCATTAACGCCTTCAACAGCCGCAGTCTTAATCTGGTCATTCGTAATGCCGGCAAGAGCACCGGAAGAGGTAACGTCAGCGAACGTGACCGTACCGCCGCTCGTCAGGGCATTCGAAATCTTGAGGGTACCGAAGTCAACCAGACCCGTAGATGCTGCGGCCTGAACCAAGTTCTTTGCCGTCTGAACGCCAGCTTTCGTGGTCGTAGCGTCAAGGCCGCTCAGAACGAGCTTGCCGTGGTTGACAACAGAGCCGGAAGCAAACGTTGCACCGCTGGTCGGGAGAGAAGCGCCGCTGGCAGTAACCGTCAGGCCAATCGCATCTGCGGTCGTGGTGAGGACGCCGGTCTTAGCGACCGTGAAGGAGCTATCAGTCGATAGCTTCTTGCTCACCGTGAGGGAGCCGGACACATCGACCTCGCCGTTGCGGGCATCCAGGGTATTGAGCGTATAGGAAGCACCAGCGCCGACAGTCAGGTTCGACTTAGTGACCTGATTGTCGTTCTTACGGAACACCAGCTGATCGGCCGTATAGGTACCGCTCTTCACAACGAGCGTACCAGTCGAATAAACATCCTTACCCGAAACCTTGGACACCAGACCAAGCTGAATCTTGGCATTGTCATAGGCTTTGCCATTGAGCGTAACAGCGCCGCCGTCAAGCGTCAGCGTCGTGTCGCCGGCAATCAGCGTCTGGTCATAAACCGGAGTCGTTGCATTGGGCGTGCTCTGGGAATTGAGTTCCGTCAGATTGAACGTACCGCCTTCAGAGACGATCGTGTTCTTGGCAAAATATTCATTCTCACCAATCTTCGTGCTGAGAACGCCGCCGTCAGCAACCGTAACCGTCACGCCGGAAATCTTGCCGTACGTGTTCACAGCCTTGCCCGAGACATCCTTCGTGACGAAGTTGTCGAGCTTGCCGTTCACGAGGACGTTACCAGCGCCGGGGGCTGCAACAGCGATCGAGCCCGTATTCACGAGCGCGCCGCCCTTGGCGACAACAAGGCTGCCTCCGGAAGCCTGATCATTAGCGGTTCCGAGCGTGATCACGCCAGAGTTGGCACCTTCAGTGCCCGTCACCGTCAGCTTCGCATTTGCCGCAACAGTGGTAGCACCAGCGTTGGCGAGATTGTTGGTCGTGACCGAACCGGACGTGACATTGAACTGCCCTGCCTCCTTGGTAACAGAACCTGAAGCATCCTTCGTTTCCGCAGCGGTGGAGAGCGTCCCCTCAATCTTGAGAACGCCTGCGCCGGTCTTATCCAGTTTGGTGGTCTGATCGACAACGACATCCTTGCGAACCGTTGCAGCGCCGGAAGTGGATTCCACATTGATGACGCCGTAGCCCGCAGTCGTGAGGCCCTTGCCGATAGCCGTGCCAGAAGCACCGCCATCCTTATCCGTATAAGCAAGCGTCGTCACCTTGATGCCGTCAACAACGAACTTGCCGTTCGCGCTGACATTCACCGTCGTGCCGGCGCCGCTCTGATCAGCGGTACCGGTCACTTCCAGAACATCGTTAATAGTGACCGAAGCGCCCGATTCCACATCCAGAACAGAACCACTTGCAAGAGTGGCGCCGGAGACTGCTGCACCGCTGTCTTGGTTATTCGCCGCAACCTGCACTTGAGTATTGCGCGAGCCAAAGCCAGTAGCCAACGTCAGCGCAGCACCAGACTGAGCAGTGATCGTGCCGGTGAACCATTCGGTCGAGCCGTTGATGGTCACGTCGCCGCCGACCTTGATCGCGCCGTTGTTATAGGAGGCGATGGAGTCAAGACCAGCCGTTTCAGCAGCACCGGCATTACCGATCGTCAGGGACGAACCCTTGTCCGCAGAGAGCGTGAGGGTCGAACCATCCTTGACATAGGCAAAGCCGCCCATGTCTTCGTATTTGGTATAGCCGGAACCTGCCTTGTTGCCGGCGTAGACGACATCCTGATGACCGGAGACATTGAAGGTCACTTCAGAGCTGTTCTGAAGAACCACAGCACCACCATGTCCCTGAGCCGTATTGCCGGAAACTTGAGCGTTGTTGAAGTGAATCTTGCTATTGTAAACGGCAAGCGCACCGCCCTGGCCGTAAGCCCCGGCGGTATCAGTAACGCTGGTGTACGCCGTGTTGTTGTTGAACTTAGCGCCATCAACAGAGAGCACAGCGCCGGAAGCACCGCTGACGCCGTTAACGATCACAGCGCCATAGTTCTTGCCGCCAAAGTTCGTTTCCTTATTAATCGTCAGGTTCTCGTAGCCCTTGGCGAGAACGGTAGCTACGTTCTCGGTCTGATCGTTAACCAATGTAGACGTGACATCAGCCGCCATCGCCGTCCCGGCGACACCAGCCATCACAGCAGCCACAGCAGCCGCAACGACTGTCTTCGTGCCCTTGGCCTGGACGCTCGATGTGATCTCGTTGGCCACCATCAGGGCGCCGCGCGCCTTGTTGAAGACCACCTTGAAATTGGAATTCATTCCGAAATACTCCAAGTGAAAAATTTTTCTGCCGCTTTGCTGCAGTGGGAGGCAGCAAAGCGGCCGCATGCCTTTTGGAAGGCACTGCAACAGCTTAGAGTTATGCTTTTTCGGGGGGGGGGGTTAACCCTAATGCATAGAAATTTAAAGGTGATATCTTTTAATTTCAGGTTTATATGTATGTGTAGGGTATTCCCTTGTTGTTGCTGGCAACAAACGTAAAGCAACGCCTCCGGCGGCAGGGTAAAAAAAATCGACCGCTCTGGAGATGGCTCCTGCCAAGAGGATCCTTCTGCACGGACCTCTTCGCTCCCCAAAAGATAAGGATCGATGTATGCCCGAGGCTGAAGCCCAAACTCGCCCAACGTCCGGAACCGATCGTCTGAGTCTAATGCCAGGCGCTCCATCTCTCTCCGATAGAATCCTCAAAAACCGTGAAAGTCTTCCGAGAGCGGCCTTACGGAAGCCTTCCCCTGCGTCATTACTGGATTGGGCCCCATCATGGAAAGCATCCGCAGCCTGCGCTACTTCATCACCGTCGCCGAGGAAGAAAGCTATACCCGGGCGGCAAAGCTCCTCGGCGTCGCCCAGCCCACGCTCTCAAAGCAATTGAAGGAGCTTGAGTCCGAGTTCGGTCATGCGCTCTTTGCGCGCACCACCCGGAGCGTTTCGCTCACGCCCCGGGGAGAGCGCCTTTACGAGCGCGCGAAAAACATCGTGGCGCTCTACGATCAGGCGCGGCGGGAAGCCGCGGCAGAGGAAGGCCTCACGGGCGACATCCGCATCACGGCCGCAGAGACGCCGGCGCTTCGAGGCCTGATTCAGGCCGTGGGGAAGCTGCAGGAGGAGGCTCCCCGCGTGCGCATTCATTTTGTGAGCGCGGATGAGGAAGCCGCACGCCACGATCTTCAGATCGGACTCTCCGACTTCGCCGTTTTCGTGGGCAACGCCGACGCCACCCACTTTGCACTGATGCCCCTTGCCCAGAACGCCCGCTGGGGGCTCCTCACCCGCCGGGACGGCCCCTTTGCATCGAAAACCGCCATTGAGCCGAAGGACCTCCTGGGGCACCCCATCATGATTTCAGAACAATCCTGCCGCCGGAACGACCTCTCCGGATGGTTCGGGAGCGTCTGGGACGACGTGCGGATCGTCGGCTCCTATACGCTCCTCTTCAATGCCTCCCTCATGGCGCGGGAAGGCGTCGCGCATGTGCTTGCGATCGACGGCATCATCACGGACTCGGAAGCATCTCCCCTCCAATGGATTCCTCTCAGTCCGGCTGTCCACTCGAGCGTTTCCGCGGCCTGGAATCCCGCAAGACCCTTGTCGCCGGCGGCCACAAAGCTCCTCGAATACTGGCGAGAAACCGAGAATCAGCTGCGCATCGTGAGCGGTTCCTGATCTTGCTAATATATAGCTAAAAGCAATTTTTAATTATTATATATCGCTATTTGCTATTATTAATTTTCTTCTATAGACTGCCCCTTCATCAGGAAAACGGAACTGGCCAAGCCGAATTCCTTCTCAGATTGGAATGAATTTTGAGGAGCAAGTCTCATGAAGGAAGCAAACGCATCTCCCGTTATGGCGGGGGCCTGGGCATGGGGTGCGGGCTTCGCGGGCGGCGACCAGGTTTTCGGCGCCGCACTCGATGCCGCAGCATTGAAGCCCGTCGTTGAAAAATCGCTCGAACTCGGGATCCGAAGCTTTGATACCGCAGCCATTTACGGGAACGGCAGTTCCGAAGCCATTCTCGGCGAGCTTCTGAAAAGCATTCCGCGCGATAGCGTCGTCATCTCAACGAAGTTCACGCCGCAGATTGCGGCCAGCGTGGAAAAGCCCGTCGAAGCCATGTTCGAGGAGAGCCTGAGAAGGCTCGGCACCGACTACATCGATCTCTACTGGATTCACAACTCAGCGGACGTCGAGCGCTGGACGCCCCAGGTCGTGCCGCTCCTGAAAGACGGCCGCATTAAGGCGCTCGGCGTCTCCAATCACACGCTCGCCCAGGTGAAGCGCGTGATCGAGATCCTCGGCGAATCGGGCTGCCGCCTCTCGGCCGTGCAGAACCACCTGAGCCTCATGCACCGCGCCTCGCTCGATAGCGGGCTTGTCGACTTCTGCCGCGCCAACAGCATCGACTTCTATTCCTACATGGTTCTTGAACAGGGGGCGCTCACCGGACGATTCGACGCAGCGCATCCGATGCCCTCTAAAAGCGGCCGCGGCGCCTTCTACAACAGCCACTGGGAAGAAATCGCTCCGCTCATGGCGGCGATCCGGGCGATTGCCCAAAAGCATGGCGCCACGCCCTCGCAGATTGCCGCCCGGTGGGCCATCGAAAAAGGCACGATTCCGATTCTCGGGGTCACCAAGGTTCGCCACGTTGAAGAGGCGGCCGGCCTCGCTGCGCTGAAGCTTGATGCCGAAGACATGGCTCAGCTTGATCATGCCGCCGCCCATATGAAGGTCAAGACCCTTCGCGAATGGGAGACGCCCGAGGACTGACGCGCTCTCACAATGATTTTTAAAGAATGAGGAACACCATGAAAACCGTACTGATTGTCAATGCCGGCATCCGCGCTCAGGGAAAGAGCGGAAAGCTTAATGAAGAAATGACGCGGCTCGCCCGCGAGGCCTTTGAAGCGGCCGGCGTGAAGACGCTTCTCACAGACCTCAATAATGAGTGGACGCTTGAAGGGGAAATTGAAAAGATCCTGGCGGCCGACCTGATTCTGGTTCAGACGCCGATCTGGGCGATGTCGACGCCCTGGCACTACACCCGCTGGCAGGACGAAGTGCTCACGCATCCGAAGGTCTGCGGCACGGACGGCAGAACGCGCACGGATCCGGATAAGAAGTATGGCTCAGGAGGCTTTCTCACCTCGAAGCGCTATTGGCTGAGCACGACATGGAATGCGCCCAAAAAGGCGCTCGACGAGCCGGGCGAATTCTTTGACGCACGAGGGATTGAAGAAGTGCTTCTTCCGCTTCACAAGCAGTTCGCGTACATGGGCGTGAAGCCGTTCCTCCCGACCTTTGCCGTGCATGACGTCTACAAGAACCCGACTGTGGAAGAGGATCTGCTTCGCTGGCAGGCGACCCTGAAGGAAGCCGTGAAGAAGCTCGCCTGACGCACAAGCGAGCAGCGATTGATGACGGGAAGGCCGTTCTTTGCCCCGGTAGACTGCTTTCCCGGTCACTTCAGCTGCGCAACTCCCAAAGATCGGTTTTCTTTTTCATCAGAGATCCCCGACGGATATCGCAGTTAATTCCGGGATCAAGACCTGTCGCTCATTTTGATGAAATCAAGAGTATGGTCTTAAAAAAATAAAGACCATACTCTTGATTTCATCAATATCCATAAATATCAATAGACATCAGAGATATTTCCAACAGAAATCCCAGGACATTCCCTCAAGTCAGGACCTGACGCCGCAGGAAGAGTCCGGAAATACTCCGGTGCGATGCGCTTGCACCGCAATCGCACCAACCAACCCAAAGAGAAGGCCGCTCCGGGATCTCCCGAAAGCGGCCTTCTCTTTTGCGTCTTTCTCCTGCAGGAAGCTTCAATTGCGCTCGTCGAGCCACGCCTGAAGAATCGCTTCGAGAATCCGCTCGTTCGACTTCTCGGGATCATCCTTGAAGTCGGGAAGCTTCACGATCAGGTCGTGGAGCTTCACGAAGGAAAGCGTCAGGGGATCGAGCTCCGGATAAGCATCCGCGAGCTCTTCACCGATCATCTGAGCATCTGACCACCTGAGCATCTCGGTTATTCCCGTTCGCCAACGACGTTGCGGTTGTACTTCGGAATCTCGATCGTGATGTCCTCGTCGCCCATCTTGGCCTGGCACGAGAGGCGCGATTCCTGGCAGGCGCCCCAGGCGGTGTCGAGATGGTCGAGCTCATTGTCGGAGGGCTCGGAGAGGGAATCGTAGCCCTTGCGCACGATCACGTGGCAGGTGGCGCAGGCGCAGTTGAATTCGCAGGCGTGCGGAATCTTGACGCCGTTGGCGAGAAGCGCCTTCGCGACGGTTTCGCCCTTCTGGGCTTCAAAGGTAACGCCCTGCGGGCAGAGTTCTTCATGCGGGAGAACAGTAATCTTCGGCATTTTTCTATTTTCCTAAAGTGATGGGGTCAGCCTCGGGAAGGGGAACGTCGGGAGGCTCAACCAAAAGATTGAAATGAATTATTTGGCTTGCCCGTCGATCGAGAACATATCGTCGTCGACGGATTTCCCGGCGAGCGCCGCGCGAATCGAGCGGTCCATGCGGCGTTCGGCAAAGGTTTCCGTGCCCTTCGAGAGCGCGTCCGCTGCGGCGTGAATCGCGTCGGCGTCGGTACCCGTCACGAGAGCCGCAAGCGTGTCGCCCAAGGTTTCGATCTCGGCGCGCTCTTTTTCAGAGAGAAGATCACCGTCGGCCGTAAGGGCGCTGCGGGTGCTTTCAAGAAGGCGCCTCGCCTCAACCTGCTCTTCGCGGAGCTTTCGCGCGGCCATGTCGGATTCGGCGGAGGAATTCCCTTCCTTCAGCATCCGCACGATGTCGTCATCCGAAAGTCCGTAGGAGGGCTTCACGACAACGCTCGCTTCCACGCCCGTCGTCATCTCGCGGGCGGAAACGGAAAGGAGCCCGTCGGCGTCGATCTGGAACGTGACGCGAATGCGGGCAGCGCCCGCCGCCATCGGCGGGATGCCCCTGAGCTCAAAGCGCGCGAGAGACCGGCAGGCATCCACCACCTCGCGCTCGCCCTGAACCACATGAATCGCCATGGCGGTCTGGCCGTCGCGGAAGGTCGTAAAGTCCTGAGCGCGCGCCGTCGGAATGGCGCTGTTCCTCGGAATCACTTTTTCGACGAGCCCGCCCATGGTCTCAAGACCGAGCGAAAGGGGCGTCACGTCAAGAAGGAGCCAGTCGTCGTCGGCCGTGGTGTTGCCGGCCAATTTATTCGCCTGCATGGCGGCGCCCACCGCCACGACGCAGTCGGGGTCGATCCCGGTCAGGGGCTCAAACCCAAAGTATTCCTTCACTTCACGGCGAACGGACGGCATCCGGGTAGAGCCGCCGACAAGGACGACGCCCTTGACGTCCGATTTCGAAAGCTTCGCGTCGGAAAGCACGCGCGTCACGGCATCGATTGTTTCGTCGACGAGCGCCTTCGTCATGCGGTCGAACGCAGCGCGCGTCAGCGTGGTCGAGAATTCCCGGCCCGAAGAAAGCGTAAAGCGCACGTCAACGGAATCCGCGTCCGTGAGCGCTTCCTTCGCGCGCTTCGCGCTGTCGAGCATCTGACGGCGGTCTTCGGGCGAAAGTTCCGTTTCGCTTCCGATCTCCGCCGCAAAGGCGTCGTAGACCGCGTGGTCGAAGTCGTCGCCGCCGAGCGCGGCGTTGCCGCCCGTCGCGAGGACTTCAAAGACGCCGCGGGAGAGCTTCAGGAGCGACACGTCGAAGGTGCCGCCTCCGAGGTCATAAACGAGGTAGATGCCTTCAGCCCCGTTGTCGAGCCCGTAAGCGAGGGCCGCAGCCGTAGGTTCTGAAAGCAGACGCAGGACCGTAAGGTCGGCGAGCCTCGCCGCATCCTTCGTTGCCTGACGCTGCGCGTCGTCGAAGTAAGCGGGCACCGTCACGACGGCGCCGGTAAGTTCGCCGCCGAGACGCTCTTCGGCACGGGCTTTGAGGGCCTTCAGAACCTCAGCGCTCACCTCAACCGGCGACTTCATCCCGGCAGCGGTGCGGATGGCGACCCCGCCCGGCGCATCATCGATTTCATAAGGGAGCGACGGGAGGTTCTTCAGATCCGCACGGCTTCTGCCGATCAGGCGCTTCGCGGAATAAATCGTGTTCTGAGGATCCTTTTCCGCGGCTTCGAGCGCCTTCCATCCCGTCTCCACCGTCCCGTCGGGAAGGTAGCGCACGACGGAAGGGAGGAGCCGCCGGCCTTCTTCATCAGCGAGCACCTCGGGCGAAGCGGAAATCACGGTGGCGACAAGCGAATTCGTCGTTCCGAGGTCGATTCCGACAGCAAGGCGATGCTCATGGGGCGCGGCGGAAAGTCCGGGCTCGGCAATCTGAAAAAGTGCCATGATGAAACTTATGCGTTAAAGAAAAGGAAAATCCGAAAGGAACTTGGGCTCGTTTTAAAGCATGGGCGAAGACTTGGCGCTCGTCTGCTCGAGGAAGCGCCCGATGAACATGAGCCTGCGCGTGAGATCGACCGCCTTCGTCCAGTCCTTTTCGGCGTCAATGGCGGATTCGAGCTTCGACTCGCATTCGGCGAATTTCGCCCGGGCCTTGTCGCGAACGGCTTCGCGGGCGCTTTCGTCCTTCGCGTCGTCCAAATCCTCGCGCCAGGCCATCTGCTCCATCAGAAAGTCGGCCGGCATCCGGGTATTCGTTTCGGCGTCGACCGGGTGGCCGGCCGTTTCGCAAAGGAGCGACGCACGCTTCACCGGGTCCCTCAAAACATCAAAGGACTCGTTGATGCGGGCGCTCCACTGTTCGGCAACGCGCCGCTCAGCCGCAGGGCGGCCC
The DNA here is from genome assembly GCF_006337085.1 of Sutterella faecalis. Lineage (GTDB taxonomy): Bacteria > Pseudomonadota > Gammaproteobacteria > Burkholderiales > Burkholderiaceae_F > Sutterella > Sutterella faecalis. Next base: position 1,523,742 of record NZ_CP040882.1, read on the forward strand.
GCAAAGCGGTCCGGATGGACTTTGAGAATGGCGCGTTCGTGCGCTTTTTCAAGCTGATCGAGATCAATCGCAAACTTTTCGGGCAACCCGAAAAGTTCAAAGGCGGAAAGCATGGCCATCGCGGTAAAGCATCCCGAAAAATCAGACGTGGAACGATTCGCCGCAGCCGCAGCGGCTCTTCTCGTTGGGGTTCTTGAAGCGGAACCCTTCCTGAAGCCCCTCGCGGGTGTAGTCGAGCTCAGTGCCGTCAATGTAGGGAAGGCTCTTCTCGTCGACAATCACCTTGACGCCGTGGCTTTCCCAGATCTGATCGTCGGGCTCGGTCGCGTCGGCAAATTCGAGCTTGTAGGCCATGCCCGAGCACCCGGAAGTCTTCACGCCCACGCGAAGACCGATGCCCTTGCCGCGGCGGTCGATGTACTTCTGAACGTGCTTTGCAGCCGCTTCTGTCAGCGTAACAGCCATTTTCACGCCTCCTTCTTCGCTTCGTGCTTCGAGCGATAGTCGGCAATCGCCGCCTTCACCGCGTCTTCGGCGAGGATGGAGCAGTGAATCTTGACGGGCGGAAGCGCAAGTTCGTCGGCGATCTCGGCGTTGCTGATCTTGCCCGCTTCGTCAAGGGTCTTTCCCTTCACCCACTCGGAAACGAGCGAGGAGGAAGCGATCGCTGAGCCGCAGCCGTAGGTCTTGAACTTCGCGTCTTCAATGACGCCCTTGTCGTTCACCTTGATCTGCAGGCGCATCACGTCGCCGCAGGCGGGAGCGCCCACCATGCCGGTGCCGACGTCGGCCGCATCCTTGTCGAGCGTGCCCACGTTACGGGGGTGTTCGTAGTGGTCAAGCAGTTTTTCGCTGTAGGCCATTTCTTTTGTCTCCAGATTCCTTTCCAGGGCGGGACGCGAATCCGTTCGCCCCGGAACGCATGTCAAATTCTTGTTCGATGCTTCCTCAGTGGTTCGCCCACTGGATCGACTTGAGGTCAACACCCTGCTGATGCATTTCCCAGAGGGGCGAGAGCGCGCGGAGCTTCTTCACGGCTTCGGTGAGAACCTTGACGGCGTAGTCGATCTCTTCCTCGGTCGTGAAGCGCCCGAGCGTGAAGCGGATCGAGCTGTGCGCGAGCTCATCGTCGCGGCCAAGCGCCCGCAGAACATAGGAGGGTTCAAGCGAAGCCGAGGTGCAGGCGGAGCCCGAGGAAACCGCGAGGTCCTTCACCGCCATCATGAGGCTTTCGCCCTCGATGAAGGCAAAGCTCACGTTGAGGTTGAAGCAGACGCGGTGCTCCCAGTCGCCGTTCAGATACACCTCGGGGATGTTCTTCTGAATGCCTTCCCAAAGACGGTTCCTCAGGGCGCGCAGACGCGGCACTTCAACGGGCATTTCCTCGCGGGCGATGCGGTAGGCCTCGCCCATGCCGACGATCTGATGCGTCGGGAGCGTACCCGAACGCATGCCGCGCTCATGACCGCCGCCGTGCATCTGGCACTCGATGCGCACGCGGGGCTTTCTTCTCACGTAAAGCGCGCCGATGCCCTTGGGGCCATAGACCTTATGCGCCGAGAGGCTCATGAGATCGACGTGGAGCTTGTCGACGTTGAGGTCGATCTTGCCCGCCGCCTGCGTCGCGTCGCAGTGAAAGACAATGCCCTTTTCGCGGCAGAGCGCGCCGATGCGCTCAATGTCCTGAATGACGCCGATTTCGTTGTTGACGGCCATCACGGAAATGAGGATCGTGTCGGGGCGAATGGCGGCAAGAAGATCCTCCCACTTGATGAGGCCGTTTTCCTGCACGTCAAGATAGGTGACTTCGTAGCCTTCGCTCTCGAGGTGGCGCATCGAATCGAGGACCGCCTTGTGTTCGGTCTTCACCGTAATGAGGTGACGGCCCTTGTCGCGGTAGAAGTGCGCCGCGCCCTTGATGGCGAGGTTGTCGGCTTCCGTTGCGCCGGAAGTGAAGACGATCTCGCGCGGATCCGCGCTGATCAGCGCAGCGATGTTGGCGCGGGCCTCTTCAACGGCCTTTTCCGCTTCCCAGCCGTAAGCGTGGCTGTGGGAGGCAGGGTTGCCGAAGTGAACATTGAGGTAGGGCACCATCTTTTCCACGACGCGGGGATCGCACGGGGTCGTGGCGGAGTAGTCGAGGTAAACCGGAAGCTTCATTTTTAAAGGTTCCTGAAGATTGAAAGTTCTTGATAGACAGTTCTTGACAGGGAGCTTCAGGCCGACCTGGTCGACCCGTGCGCCTCTTTTTGCCTCACCGGAATTACGGCCGGTATCTGAGCCGAATGCCCGCCTCCCGGATGCTTTTCCGCTTCGGCCGCAAGGGACGCGAGCGAAATGCCGGCAAGGAAGCGTTCAATAACGCCGTTGAGGTCTTCCCAAAGATGGTGCGTGAGGCAGGAAGCGCCCCCAAGGCACGTGCCTTCCCCGCCGCACTGGGTGGTATCCATGTTTTCATCCACCGCGAGAATGATGCGGTCGATGGTGATTGACTGTGCGGGCTCGGCAAGCCGGTAGCCGCCGCCAGGACCACGGGTGCTTTCAACCAGACCGGCGCGGCGAAGGCGGCAGAAAATCTGCTCGAGATAGGGAAGAGAGATCTTCTGACGGTCAGCCACCTGCGCGATCGGAATCGGCGCATCAGACTCCTCAGCCTGAATGGCCAGATCAAGCATGGCCGTAACGGCAAAGCGCCCTTTCGTCGTGAGCTTCAAGTTCTCATCCTCCGATAATCCGGGGAAACCCGTAAAATCAATCCTGACTAAATCAGTCAATTTTGCGAACGGATTCTACTCTGCGAATCCTGACAAAACAAGTCAGGTAATGATTGAGAATCTTTCTGCCGCAACAAAAAGAAAACGGACGCCTGACCGCATCAGACATCCGTTTGATGTTTTCAACTGCCGCACCTTTCCTCCATGAGGAAACGAACGGGAACGCCCGTGCGTTCGCCCAAGGGGAAGAGCTACTTCTTCGCCGCCGCTCTTTCGGCGCGAAGCTGCTTGGCGCGCTTCTCGAAGAATTCGATCAGCCCCTCGCAGGCGTCGGAACAGTACTCAAAAGCCTGCACGAAGCCCTCATTCACGCCGAAATAGGGATCGGGCACGATGGCTTCATCAAACTCATTGGCGTAGCGCATCATGAGCTGAATCTTGTGGCGGAACTGTGCGGGCGAGCGCTGCTGGAGCTCCGTAAGGACTTCCCAGTCCATCGCGAGAATGAGGTCGTATTCCTCGAAATCCTCGGGCGTGATCTGGCGGGCGCGGTGGTCTGCAAGCTGCACGTCGCGGCGACGGCAGGTGAGAACGGCACGCTGATCACACGGATCGCCCACGTGCTCGCCGGAGGTGCCTGCGCTCGATGCGGTCATAACATCGTCGTAGCCCGCCTCCTTCACCTTCTTCTTGAAGATGGCTTCAGCCATGGGACTGCGGCACACGTTGCCGGTGCAGACGAAGAGAATTTTGATCAGCTTGTCATCCATCTTGAATATTCCGATCCTCGCGAGATCCCGGGGAGAAACTCATCCTGAGGGAAAAGTGGACTCTGTCAGACCTATCCTACTGCAGGGTGTCTGATTTTCCTAGAGGCGAATACCCAAATCATCTCTAATAATTCATACCCTGTAAACCCTAGAGAGTCTAGGGAGAGCGGCCAGAAGGCATGCTCAGGCATTGACAGATGCGCCGAAAGCGGACTTCCGGAGCGCCTTGATTTCCTCGCGCACCTTGGCCGCCTTTTCAAAATCAAGATCGCGCGCATAGCTCATCATCTCGGCTTCGAGTTCCCTCAGGCGCTTGGCGAGCGCCTTTTCGTCGCCCGCAATCTCAATGTCGCGAACGGCTTCCTTCATCTCTTCCTTGACATCGGGACCGCGGTAGACGCCGTCGATGATTTCACGAATTTCCTTCTTCACGCCCCTCGGCGTAATGCCGTGCGCAAGGTTGAAGGCCTCCTGCTTCTCGCGGCGGCGTTCCGTTTCGGTGATCGCAGCCTTCATCGAATCCGTTATCCGGTCGCCGTAGAGAATCGCCCGGCCGTGAAGATTTCTCGCCGCTCGGCCGATCGTCTGAATGAGGGAGCGGTAGCTTCTCAGGAACCCTTCCTTGTCGGCATCGAGAATCGCAATGAGGGAGACCTCCGGAATGTCGAGGCCTTCACGGAGCAGGTTGATGCCGACCAGCACATCAAAGGTCCCCGCGCGCAGATCCCGAATGATCTCCACGCGCTCAACCGTATCGATGTCGGAGTGCAGATACCTCACGCGGACGCCCTGGTCGGAGAGGAAGTCCGTCAGGTCTTCGGCCATCTTCTTCGTGAGGGTTGTGACGAGAACGCGCTCTCCCTTCTTCACGGTTTCCGTAATTTCGGAGAGGAGATCGTCCACCTGCGTCACCGCAGGGCGCACTTCAACGGCCGGGTCAATGAGGCCCGTCGGGCGCACGACCTGTTCGACCACTTCTCCGCCGCTCTTTTCGAGCTCGTATTCAGCGGGGGTCGCCGAGACGAAGATCGATCGCCGCATCTTCCGCTCAAACTCATCAAACCTGAGCGGACGATTGTCGAGCGCTGAAGGGAGACGAAAGCCGTAGCGCACGAGCGTTTCCTTTCTCGCGCGGTCGCCTCGATACATGCCGCCCAGCTGCCCCATCATGACGTGGCTTTCGTCAAAGAACATGAGCGTATCGGCTGGAAGGTAGTCGATAAGGCAGGGAGGCGGCTCCCCGGGAGGAAGCCCCGTCAGGTGCCTCGAATAGTTTTCAATGCCCTTGCAGAACCCCACCTGATCGAGCATCTCGAGGTCAAAGAGCGTGCGCTGCTCGAGGCGCTGTGCTTCAACGAGAAGGTTCTGGTTCAGAAGCTCCGCTTTTCTTTCCTTCAATTCCGCCTTGATCGTCCCGATGGCGCGCTGAATGTCCTCACGCGGCGTCACATAGTGGCTCGCCGGATAAACGACGAAGCGGGGCACCTTCTGGATGGCCTTCCCCGTAATGGGGTCAAAGAGCAGAATCGCATCCACCTCGTCGTCAAAGAGCTCGATGCGCACGGCAGTTTCCGCATGTTCTGCCGGAAAGATGTCGATCGTGTCGCCCCGCACGCGGAAAGTGCCGCGCGTAAATTCCATGTCGGAGCGCCGGTACTGCATGCGGACGATCTGACCGATCAGATCGCGCTGAGACTTGCGGTCGCCCGCGCGCAGGATGAGACGCATCTCGGTGTAGCTTTCGGGGGCACCGATGCCGTAGATCGCCGAGACCGTCGCCACAATGATCGTATCGCGCCGCTCGAGAATCGACTTGGTCGCCGCAAGCCGCATCTGTTCGATATGTTCATTGACGGCCGCATCCTTCTCAATGAAGAGGTCCCGCGCAGGCACGTAGGCTTCCGGCTGATAGAAGTCGTAGTAGGAAACAAAGTATTCGACGGCGTTCTCAGGAAAGAAGTCGCGCATCTCGGAATAGGTTTGCGCGGCAAGCGTTTTGTTGGGTGCAAAAATAATTGCCGGAACGCCCTCCCGCGCGATCACATTTGCCATCGTGTAGGTCTTTCCCGAACCCGTCACGCCGAGAAGGGTCTGGTGCATGAGCCCGTTCTCCACCCCTTGGCAGAGCGCCTCAATCGCCTGCGGCTGGTCGCCCGCGGGGGAAAGGGTTCATGAAGGATGAAGGGTGAATTCGGATAAGTAACGGTCTTCAAGGGAAGGGCCTCAACAAAAAAATGACCTGGCTGGAACCGACTCATTCTACGAAAAGCCGCTGGAGCAGAGAAGCAGCCGCATGCCATATGATTTCTTAAAAATCAATTAGAAAAGAATGGTAAAGCAGTTTGTTACATTTATTTACATTTAGAAATTTGGCAAAACATGAAAGGCCCCATATAATTCACCTCCTTGATTCCCCGATAGCTCAGTCGGTAGAGCGACGGACTGTTAATCCGCAGGTCGCTGGTTCGAACCCAGCTCGGGGAGCCAAGAAAAATTTGAAGTCGTCCGCAAGGGCGCAAATGGATTCCCCGATAGCTCAGTCGGTAGAGCGACGGACTGTTAATCCGCAGGTCGCTGGTTCGAACCCAGCTCGGGGAGCCAAAGAATTCTTGAAGAAGGAGCGCTGATTTCGATCAGCGCTCCTTTTTCTTTGCCTCCTCCCCGCGTCTTTCTCTCTGCATAGTGAGACCGCCTTATTGCCAAAGGCGTGCTGGCGCTACACAATTTCCAGAATGCGCTTTCAGCGCCGCGGGCCTTTCTGCCTGCATGAAAAGATTTCAAGAATCATGGACGCCCTGAGGAGGAACACCCAAATGCGCCACAGTCCCCGAGAACTCCGCAGAGCCGCCTACGAGTGGCTCGTCGCCACCGGCAGCTCCGCTGAAGAAGCCGGCATCGTCGCAGACCATCTCGTCAACGCCAACCTCCGCGGGCATGACAGCCACGGCGTCGGCATGATCGCGCTCTACAGCGATCTCATCGCCGACGGCAGGCTTCATCCCAATACCGCCCCCCGGCTTCTGAAGGACGGCGGCTCCATCCTGCAGTTCTCAGGCGACCGCGGCTACGGCCAGCGCATTGGCTATGAAGCGACGAATGCCGCCATTGCCCGTGCGAAGGAAAACGGCATCTGCATGTACACGATTGCCAACACCTGCCACCTCGGGCGCATCGGCACCTACGGCGAGCAGTGTGCGGATGCCGGCATGGTCTCGATTCATTTCGTGAACGTCACCCACTACATCCCGCTCGTCGCCCCCTGGGGCGGTTCTGACGCACGCTTCGGCACCAACCCCTTCTGCTGCGCGATCCCGAAGACGGATCAGCATCAGCGCTTCATTCTCGACTTCGCGACCTCAATCGTGGCGATGGGGAAGACCCGCGTCGCTTATCTTGCCAAGAAGAACTTCCCCATCCCCGTCATGGTTGACAGCAAGGGGCAGCCCACCACGGATCCCAAGGTTATGTGGGAGGATCCGAAGGGAGCGCTTCTGCCGATGGGTCTCTATAAGGGCGCGGGCCTCTGCTTTGCCTGCGAACTCCTCGCGGGACTTCTCTCGACGGGCGGCACCAATTCGCCTGAACTCGTCGATCGCGACGGAACGATCATGAACAACATGACGAGCTTCGTCATCAATCCGGAGGCGCTCTGCGACCTCACCTGGATGAAGCGCGAGATGGACTCGATGATCGAATATGTGAAGGCTTCTCCCGAAGCCGATCCTGTCGGGAACCCCATCCTCTGCCCGGGCGAAATCGAAATGCAGCGCACGAAGGAGCGCACTGAAAAGGGCGTTGAGATCTCTGACGGCGAATGGGCCGCAATTCTCAGAACCTGCGCCAAGGCGGGCGTGAACGAAGAGGCGCTCAAGGAATAACTTAGAGAGAAGCGGAATTCCTGAATTCCATTCAGGCAGCCGAAGGCATCGCGCCTCCGGCTGTTTTTTTTGGGCCGCTGCAATAACAAAAAGCCCCTGCTGACATCAAATCAACAGGGGCTTCGTTTATAGGGAGCCTGGCGATGACCTACTTTCACTGGAAATACAACCAACTATCATCGGCGCGGAGACGTTTCACTGTCCTGTTCGGAATGGGAAGGAGTGGGGCCGTCACGCTATGGTCACCAGGCTTAAAGGGGTGGAAAAGCAAAGACTTGCAGTTGCGACTGCTTTCTCGATTCTCTTGAAGTTCTTCTCACCGTCATGATGAAAAGCTTCACGGTTATAGGATCAAGCTTCACGAGCAATTAGTATCGGTCAGCTCAACGCCTCACAGCGCTTGCACACCCGACCTATCAACGTCCTGGTCTCGAACGACTCTTCAGGGAGGTCAAGCCTCCAGGAAGACTTATCTTCAGGCAGGTTTCCCGCTTAGATGCTTTCAGCGGTTATCCTTTCCCCACATAGCTACCCGGCGGTGCCACTGGCGTGACAACCGGTACACCAGAGGTGAGTCCATTCCGGTCCTCTCGTACTAGGAACAGCCCCCGTCAATCTTCCAGCGCCCACGGCAGATAGGGACAAAACTGTCTCACGACGTTTTAAACCCAGCTCACGTACCTCTTTAAATGGCGAACAGCCATACCCTTGGGACCGGCTACAGCCCCAGGATGAGATGAGCCGACATCGAGGTGCCAAACACCGCCGTCGATATGAACTCTTGGGCGGTATCAGCCTGTTATCCCCAGAGTACCTTTTATCCGTTGAGCGATGGCCCTTCCATGCAGAGCCACCGGATCACTATGACCTACTTTCGTATCTGCTCGTCTTGTCGGACTCGCAGTCAAGCACGCTTTTGCCATTGCACTATCAGCACGATTTCCGACCGTGCCTAGCGTACCTTCGCACTCCTCCGTTACCCTTTAGGAGGAGACCGCCCCAGTCAAACTGCCTACCATGCACGGTCCCCGAAGCGGATTACGCTCCCAGGTTAGAACCTCAAACAAATCAGGGTGGTATTTCAAGGATGGCTCCGTTAAGACTGGCGTCCTAACTTCACTGCCTCCCACCTATCCTACACAGATCGGTTCAAAGTCCAATGCAAAGCTGCAGTAAAGGTTCATGGGGTCTTTCCGTCTAGCCGCGGGGAGATTGCATCATCACAAACACTTCAACTTCACTGAGTCTCAGGAGGAGACAGTGTGGCCATCATTATGCCATTCGTGCAGGTCGGAACTTGCCCGACAAGGAATTTCGCTACCTTAGGACCGTTATAGTTACGGCCGCCGTTTACTGGGACTTCGATCAGGACCTTGCAGCCCATCAATTAATCTTCCAGCACCGGGCAGGCATCACACCCTATACGTCGACTTTCGTCTTTGCAGAGTGCTGTGTTTTTAGTAAACAGTTGCAGCCACCAATTCTCTGAGACCTCTTCATGCTCCGGATGTTTCTTCCTTCACACTACAAAGGCACACCTTATCCCGAAGTTACGGTGTCAATTTGCCGAGTTCCTTCTCCTGAGTTCTCTCAAGCGCCTGAGCATATTCAGCTCGCCCACCAGTGTCGGTTTGCGGTACGGTCAATTGCAGGCTGATGCTTAGAAGCTTTTCCTGGAAGTCCATTCAGTCACTTCAGCTGAAACCAGCCTCGATGCTTCGCCTCGGAAATTCGCCGGCGGATTTGCCTGCCGGCTTCCTACGCTCGCAAACCGGGATATCCAACACCCGGATGACCTTCAGCACTCCGTCCCTCCTTCGCACCTGCAATCGGTCCAGGACTATTAACCTGGTTCCCATCAGCTATGCTTCTCAGCCTCGCCTTAGGGGCCGACTCACCCTGCTCCGATGAACGTAGAGCAGGAAACCTTGGGCTTGCGGCGAGCGGGCTTTTCACCCGCTTTAACGTTACTCATGTCAGCATTCGCACTTCCGATACCTCCAGCAGCCCTCGCGGGTCCGCCTTCTCAGGCTTACGGAACGCTCCCCTACCACTCAACCTTGCGGTCGAATCCGCGGCTTCGGTTATTGACTTAGCCCCGTTACATCTTCCGCGCAGGAAGACTCGATCAGTGAGCTATTACGCTTTCTTTGAAGGATGGCTGCTTCTAAGCCAACTTCCTGACTGTCTTAGCCTTCCCACTTCGTTTTCCACTTAGTCAATATTAGGGACCTTAGCCGGCGGTCTGGGTTGTTTCCCTTTTGAGTCCGGACGTTAGCACCCGGTGCTCTGTCTCCCGTGCTCTGACTTCCAAGTATTCGGAGTTTGCCATGGTTTGGTAAGACGCCATGTCCCCCTAGCCATAACAGTGCTCTACCCCCTGGAGCCCTACACGAGGCACTACCTCAATAGTTTTCGGGGAGAACCAGCTATCTCCAGATTTGTTTAGCCTTTCACCCCTATCCACAGTTCATCCGCTAATTTTGCAACACTAGTCGGTTCGGCCCTCCAGTGTGTGTTACCACACCTTCAGCCTGACCATGGATAGATCATCTGGTTTCGGGTCTACGCCCAACGACTGAATTTCGCCCTGTTCGGACTCGCTTTCGCTGCGCCTCCCCTATTCGGTTAAGCTCGCCATTGAACGTAAGTCGCTGACCCATTATGCAAAAGGTACGCAGTCACCCTTGCGGGCTCCTACTGTTTGTATGTATGCGGTTTCAGGATCTATTTCACTCCCCTCCCGGGGTTCTTTTTACCTTTCCTTCACAGTACTGGTTCACTATCGGTCGATCACGAGTATTTAGCCTTGGAGGATGGTCCCCCCATCTTCAGACAGGATTTCTCGTGTCCCGCCCTACTTGTCGCAAGCTTAGTCTCACAGATCCAATTTCCCGTACGGGGCTGTCACCCTCTGTAGCCGGCCTTTCCAGACCGTTCCGGTATCGAATCTGCTAACGCTTGCAGGCTCTTCCAATTTCGCTCGCCGCTACTTTCAGAATCTCGGTTGATTTCTTTCCTGCAGTTACTTAGATGTTTCAGTTCACTGCGTTCGCCTCAATGAGCTATGTATTCACTCATTGATACTTCCTTAAAGGAAGTGAGTTTCCTCATTCGGACATCCGTGGATCAAAGCTTGCTTGCCAGCTCCCCACGGCTTTTCCCAGGCTGCCGGGTCCTTCATCGCCTGTGATCGCCAAGGCATCCACCACATACACTTAGTCGCTTGATCCTATAACTCTGAAGCCTTTTGCCTTCAAAGCAACAAGACGACCTGTAACGCGCTGCTTCTCTGAATCATGTCGGTTCTCGATGAACTTCAATGAATCGATGTTTTGAATGCAATCACAACCCCTGAAGCTGTCTTTATCTGAAGAGAAGCATCTCAACTTCTCTTCAAGACAACTTCAGAATGTCTTTACTTTTCCAAATTTTTAAAGAACTTCGCGCTGAGTTAACAGCGCCGTAGGCAAGAAATCGAACGATTTCACTCTCTTGCCTACGGCGTCGCAAACGTTGGATTGGTGGGTCTGGATGGATTCGAACCATCGACCCCCGCCTTATCAAGACGATGCTCTAACCAGCTGAGCTACAGACCCAATCCTGCGCTTCAGAACTCAACGATCCGATAAGTGTGAACACCGTGAAAGTCTTTGAAGGCGTTCTCTAAAGAACTCCGACTCTCTTTAAAGGAGGTGATCCAGCCGCACCTTCCGGTACGGCTACCTTGTTACGACTTCACCCCAGTCATGAAGCCCACCGTGGACGCCGCCTTCCTTTCGGTTGGGCAAACGTCTTCTGGTGAACCCCACTCCCATGGTGTGACGGGCGGTGTGTACAAGACCCGGGAACGTATTCACCGCGGCATGCTGATCCGCGATTACTAGCGATTCCGACTTCATGCAGTCGAGTTGCAGACTGCAATCCGGACTACGATCGGTTTTCTGGGATTGGCTTCACCTCGCGGCTTCGCTTCCCTCTGTTCCGACCATTGTATGACGTGTGAGGCCCTAGCCATAAGGGCCATGAGGACTTGACGTCATCCCCACCTTCCTCCGGTTTGTCACCGGCAGTCTCACTAGAGTGCCCTTTCGTAGCAACTAATGACAAGGGTTGCGCTCGTTGCGGGACTTAACCCAACATCTCACGACACGAGCTGACGACAGCCATGCAGCACCTGTGTCCAGATTCCCTTGCGGGCACCCCCGAATCTCTTCAGGGTTCCTGGCATGTCAAGGCTAGGTAAGGTTTTTCGCGTTGCGTCGAATTAATCCACATCATCCACCGCTTGTGCGGGTCCCCGTCAATTCCTTTGAGTTTTAATCTTGCGACCGTACTCCCCAGGCGGTCTACTTCACGCGTTAGCTGCGTTACCAAGAGATTGCTCTCCCAACAACTAGTAGACATCGTTTAGGGCGTGGACTACCAGGGTATCTAATCCTGTTTGCTCCCCACGCTTTCGTGCATGAGCGTCAGTCATGTCCCAGAGGGCTGCCTTCGCCATCGGTGTTCTTCCAAATATCTACGCATTTCACTGCTACACTTGGAATTCCACCCTCCTCTGACAAACTCAAGTCTTGCAGTCATATATGCAATTCCCAGGTTGAGCCCGGGGATTTCACATCTATCTTACAAAACCGCCTGCGCACGCTTTACGCCCAGTAATTCCGATTAACGCTTGCACCCTACGTATTACCGCGGCTGCTGGCACGTAGTTAGCCGGTGCTTATTCTTCAGGTACCGTCAGCAGAACACGGTGTTATCGCATCCCTTTTCGTCCCTGACAAAAGCAGTTTACAATCCGAAGACCTTCATCCTGCACGCGGCATGGCTGGATCAGGGTTGCCCCCATTGTCCAAAATTCCCCACTGCTGCCTCCCGTAGGAGTCTGGGCCGTGTCTCAGTCCCAGTGTGGCTGGTCGTCCTCTCAGACCAGCTACCGATCGTCGCCTTGGTGGGCCTTTACCCCGCCAACAAGCTAATCGGACATCGGCCGCTCTTCCTGCGCAAGGTCTTGCGATCCCCTGCTTTCACCCTCAGGTCTCATGCGGTATTAGCTGTCCTTTCGGACAGTTATCCCCCACAAGAAGACACGTTCCGATGCATTACTCACCCGTGCGCCACTCGCCGCCAGGAGCAAGCTCCCGCGCTGCCGTTCGACTTGCATGTGTAAGGCATGCCGCCAGCGTTCAATCTGAGCCAGGATCAAACTCTTTAGTTCAATCTCTGTTTTGTCGCTCTTATTTCGCCGGAATTGAAAGAGAAGAATTAAATTCTTTTCTTTCGGCTTCAATAAGCGCGAACTTCGTAAAATTTTTGAGTCTTCGGAATCGTGAAATTCCGATGCTCTTTAGCGAGCTCCTCAAGCTTTCCGATGTTCACACTTATCGGTTCGTTGAATCTGATTTTTAAAGAACTGCGCTGCGTTTAAGCAGCGAAGGATTGAAATCATACAGAAGTCAGATCCTTTTGTCAAGAGCTCGTGAAGAAAATTTTTAAATTCACTTCAGAGCTGCTTGTTCTTTGCTGCCTCGTTTCCGAAGCAGGATGCGAATTATGAGGATGAAGAATCGTTTTGTCAAGAGTGCCCGAAAAATATTTTTCCATCCCTCGACGCAGCCTCAAGCTCCTCACGGGTATTGAGGTTGGCAAATGCTCCCTCATCCGGGAATGGAACGGCTTCGGCGTTGAGCGTTTTGTACCAATAGCGAAGCCTTCGTTCATCGGCCTCAATCGAGGCTCTTGCAAGCCTGAGGCACTCCGTCCTCACGCAGGCAACTGCGCTCTGATAGTGCCCGGAAGTTTCCGCAACAAATGCATTCGGATCCCGTCCATCGCGAAGAGCCTGCTCCTGCGCCTGAGCAAAGCGCTCAAGGAGATTCTTCGGGAGCCAGGGCGCGTCGCAGGGAGCGGTAAGCACCCACTCAGTATGGATGATTCCGGCTGCATAAGCGGCATCAAGCGCTGCAAGAGGCCCGGGAAAGCTTTCCGTCCGGTCCTGAACGATATCAGGCGAAAAGGCTTTGAAAGCCTCCGGATCGCGGTTGGCGGAAATGACGAGGCGGGAGGTCTGAGATTGAAGAGATTCCGCTACCCAGGCAATCAGCGGACGACCATTCATCCGGAGGAGCGCCTTATTGGCGCCACCCATCCGGGTGGCCTTTCCCCCCGCAAAGATGAGGCCGGTCACATTCTCCTTACGTATTGCACCCATTTCGATCCTTTTCGATGATTTCCTCAGCGCCGGTACACAGGCTATCCTTCGCAAAAGCCAAAAATTGCCTTTTAGATTGAGGAGGCAGCGAATGACCGATTTCATCAGCATCGAGAAAGTCTACGGCATCCTTGAGGATGCAATTGCACCGGAAGCCTTGATTGAAAGCTTCCCTCTGGAGAAGGCGTTGGGCCGCATTCTTGCCGAAACGCTTACGTCGCCGGGCGACGTTCCGCCCTTCAATAATTCCGCCATGGACGGATTCGCCTTTAAGAGCGACGAACTTCAAAAGGGAGGAACGGTGCGCCTCCTCGTAAAGGGCACCTCCTATGCAGGCACGCCGTGGGAAGGAAAGCTTGCTTCCGGTGAAGCGATCCGCATCATGACGGGCGCGGCCACGCCGGAGGGTGCGGATACGGTCATTCCTTTCGAGCGCACGGAGACGGTTGACGAGAACGGAAGCACATTCGTTGTCTTTTCGGCCGAACGCGTGCGCCCCAATGAAAACGTCCGCATCCGCGGCGAAGAACTCCATGCGGGCGACGCCGTCATGGAACCCGGCATCGTGCTGACGCCTGCCTATCTTGGACTTGCCGCCTCATTAGGCCGCGCATCATTACGCTGCCGCAGACTTCGCGTAGCCGTTTTCTCGACCGGCGACGAACTCGTGGAGCCGGGTACGGCAGGCGCACTTCCTCCGGGGAAGATCTGGAATTCAAATTCGTCCGTGATCACTTCGCTCGTCCGTACCTGGGGCGCAGAAGCCGAAGACCTCGGCATCCTTCCCGATGACCCGAACGTCATCCGCCAAGCGCTCACTGAAGCCGCCTCACGTTCGGACTTTCTGATTGCGAGCGGCGGCGTAGGCGAAGGCGAACACGACTACACCTCGCGGGTGCTCGCGGAAATGGGGAGCGGCATCACTCACTATCACGTCAGCATGCGCCCTGGGAAACCCTTCTCCTTCGGACGTGTGGCAGGCGAACACACCTGCTGGTTCATAGCGCTCCCCGGCAATCCGGTCGCTGCCGCCGTCTCCGCGCAGCTTTTCCTGAGGCGCGCGCTACTCCTTGCTGCCGGCTCCACGGAGCCCCTCGGACTTCCGGAATTCCCCGCGCTCGCCGCTAAAGCCATCAAGGGGCGCATCGGCCGCACGGATCTCGTGAGAGGACATGTGGCATGTGTCGATGGGGAAATGCGCTTTACGCCCGCTCATTCCCAGAGCTCCGGCATGCTCACAACGCTTGCCGGCATGAATGCCATGGCCGTCCTCGATGTGAATACGGACCGCATTGCCGAAGGCGATACGGTCCGTTGTCTCAGGCTTCTTTCCTGATCGGTCAGCTTTTCTGACCTTTTTTCCGCTGGAGGTTCATGCGCTTCCAGCGCCCGCCCGGAGCCCGCGCGGCAACAGCCTCGCCGAGCTCCCGGTCGCGGCGGCGCTCGTGCCTTGCAGCTTCAGCGAGCGCAAGATTCCGACGCTCCGCCGCTTCGGCAATCCTGACCTCCTGCTCGTCCCGGGGATCCATCAGCGGCACCTGAAGCACTGCCCTTTCGGTCGGTAGAGACTCGCTTTCTTCCTTCACTTCCGCAGGACGGGAAGGCGCTTTCATCGCCGCTCCGTGACCTTCCGCCCAGCTGATTGCATTTTCGAGCGCCGCTGCCTCCCGGGGATCGAGCTGCGCGGGAACAATCACTTCTCCCGTGAGGCTCGTAATGCCGCGGTATCCCACACCCGTCATCAGGATGCCGTGATGGCGCCCGTACGCTCGATCTTCATGCTGGTGCCCGTGGAAAGCCCAGCGTACGCCGAGCGCTTCCGCAAGCCGGTCTATCGCGGCAAAGCCCTTCCGGTGGCAGGATGGGGCTTCGTGCGTCACCAGAATATCCGCGCTCTGACGCATCAGGTTCTGGTAGACGGACGGGAAGATTGTCGTTCTATGACGACGAGGCAGCCCCCCGCGCCACATATTTCCCAGTCCCACGCGCCGGATAAAGCTCGCCGGACAGAAATAATTGGGCGCATCCTCAGGCATCCATACCTGACCGCGGAACACGCCGCCGAGTCCGGCAATTCTCAACCCGGCCACATTCGCGACGCGCCCGTGAAGATTATGCGCGGCCAGCGTGCTGCGCCAGATGTTGTCGTAGATCGCATCCGTATCCGAATCATGATTGCCCGGTATCCACCAGACAGGCGCAACGCTTATGGCCCCTGCGAGGACGACCTCGAGGGGCTGAGGAGGCTGCATATCGCCCAGAATGACGATCGCGTCAGGCCTATGCTGAAGGGCAGCTTCGTTGATGTGCTCAAAGGAACCGTGCGGGTCGCCGCAAAAGAAAATCTTCGGCAGCGTTTTCGGGAGGCCGGCTCTGCGATGACGACGAGGACGACGCCTTTTTCTTCTGATTTCTTCTGTTGCCATTAATCCCGCGAGCCTGCTTTCGTGCTCTCCTTATAGAGAGCTGCGATGCGTTCGGCCTCGCTGCTGACCTGATCGCGCAGTTCCTGAGGTTCAAGAACCTCAACGCGCGACCCCCAGCGAAGGATTTCTCCGACGATTTCCGTCGGATCAGAATAGGGGACCAAAAGCATCAGAGAACCGTCATCGAGCTGCTGCACGCGCTGCTTCGGATGCCAGGCTTCGCGGAGAACGTAATGCGCGGCTCTACCGTCAAAGTGAAGCCGGGCAGTCTTGATCTCCTTGCCGTGGAAAATACCGTAGCCCGCGTCGAGCTCCCTGGCGACGTCGTCAAGCACCATGCGCTTCACGCTCGTCGTCAGAATTTCGGCGCTTTCGATGTTTTCGATCTGGAAAGTTTTGAGCTGCTGCGTGAGATGGCAGAAGGCGTCCACATACCAGCGGTTGCGGTAGTGAACCAGCCTCATGGGCGAAATTTCACGCGTTGAATGTTCATCCGTACGCCACGAGTAATAAGAAATCCTCACGCGGCGCTTTTCGCAAAGCGCGCAGCCGATGGTTTCAAACGTGGCCGGCTCCTGAAAGACCACCCGGCGCTCAACCACGCGCACGCGGCGCATGAGTTCCCTCGGCGCTGTTCCGCCGAGCGTGAAAAGTCCGAGAACCCGGGACCTCAGCGGCGGAAGCTCCGTAGCGAGCGCAGAAGAGCGGTCAACCTCCAGGGCTCCGAGAAGATCGTAGGTCGAGGTAAGAACGAAAAGTTCCTCAGACGAATACCACTGCTTCTTCGAGAGGCGCGAGGCAACAATATTGGGCCTCGTGGTGTCGTTGCCCTTGGCGGGCATGGCTTTTCCGCCCTTCCCGATGCGGAGCTTTCTCTCCTCAGCCGTCTGCAGAGCGCCCGAAGCGTAGTAGTAGCCGTTGTGGGCGCGCGAATAGCGGATCGGCGCATGGAGCTCCTCGCGCATGTACTGCAGTTCGCGCTTGATCGTGGGAGCACTTACCTTGAGCAGGAGCTCGAATTCCTCAAAGGCAACATATTCCTTCTCGGTCAGCAACTTGTCGATGATCAAGCGGCGCATATTGCTCTTCATGAACGTAAGCTCCCAGAAAGGCGTCAGATGAATGACAGGGAAAAATCCTGCATTTTGAGAGGCCCTTCCGGATCCGCCTCTTTCAAAGCGTCGCTCGGGAGGGTCTTCTCGCAAGGAATTTCTCAAAGCCGCAGAACCGGCCGAGAACATTCCGGTCGAAAACATGATGAAGCCGGACAAGTCCGGCCTCAGGTGCTGATCATTCTACCGTATGAGGACAAGGTTTCAAGAACTGATGGCTCCTCAAATGATCCCGAAGAATGCCCATCAGGCATCAGGGAGATTGAAGCACTTCCACTCCCTGAGGAACCTTGAATAGAAAACGGGCGGCATCAGGAAGCGCCTTTTCAAACCGGGTGAATACGATTGTCGTCGTCTGACCGAAGCTGTCATGGAGCCGCAAAAGATCCGGCAGCCCGGAACCCGCGAATTTCACTTCCACGCGTTCGAATCCCCCCTGGGGTTCATCGGGCGTAAGCGTAATCAGGTCGCCGGCACTCATTTCCCGCCAGCCGTCGGGTAGCTTTCCCGCCCCGAAGAGAAGAGCCGCAGGCGTTTGAGAAAGCGCATCCCCCGCCTGCCTGACGGTCACCTGCATCAAATCCTCGTCATAGACCCAGATGGTCTTCCCGTCGCTCACTATTCTCTGGCGCCAGGGCTTTTCATAAACCCAGTCGAAAGCCCCCGGGCGCAGGAAGGCAAACGTGCCTTCAGCAGCATTGGTGACTTTCCCCGTTCGATCCCGGGTTTCCTGGCGGAATGCGCCTTCGGCGCCGGAAACCTCACTCAGGAATTTGTCAAGGAGCGCCTTGCCGTCCAGCGCAAAGGCGGCCGACGGGAGAAGCGCTCCGAGCGCAGCAAGAAGAAGCGTGCGGCGCGGGAGAAAGACCTGGTTCATCATCAAGCAGCTCTCAAAAAAAATCAATTGCGGTCGGGCACGAGAATCGTGCGCTTGCCCATGGACGACGGCTTGCTCACAAGTCCCGCGGATTCCATGGCTTCAAGCAGATTAGCGGCTCTGTTGTAGCCGATCCCGAGGTGGCGCTGCACAAAGGAAATGGAAGCGCGCTTTTCTTCGAGAACGAGCGCCACCGCCTTGTCGTAAAGCGGATCGCTCTCGCCCGAGCGGCGTCCGCCCGCATCACCCGCGTCAGAACCTCCCGCATCCTCCTCTGTTTCCGTAACGCCCGCCACATAGGAGGGAGAACCCTGTTTTTTAAGTTCTTCGGCCACGCGGGAAACCTCTCCGTCCGCCACGAAGCACCCCTGAATGCGGGTAGCGCCGGGCGTGCCGGGACGATGGAGCAGCATGTCGCCGTTTCCAAGAAGCTGCTCCGCCCCCGATTCGCCAAGAATCACTCGGCTGTCGGTAGCGGAAGCCACCTGGAAGGAAATGCGCGTCGGAACGTTTGCCTTAATGAGGGACGTAACCACATCGACCGACGGACGCTGCGTGGCGAGAATAAGGTGAATGCCTGCTGCGCGCGCCTTCTGCGTGAGGCGGGTGATTTCGCCTTCAACCTCCTTGCGGTTCGTGAGCATCAGGTCGGCAAGCTCATCGACCACGCAGACGATGTAGGGCCAGGGTTCGAGATTTTCCGCGAGCGGATCATCCTTCGCCGCCATCGGATCGCGAATGGGTTCGCCGCGGCGGTTTGCCTCCGCAACCTTTTCGTTAAAGCTCGAAAACTGCCTCACGCCCACGCGGCTCATGACGGCGTAGCGCCGGTCCATCTCGCCCGTCAGCCACTTGAGCGCGGCGCTCGCCTTATTCATGTCGGTGACGACAGGCGTAAGGAGATGCGGAATGCCGTTATAGAGCGAGAATTCGAGCATCTTCGGATCGATCAGAACGAGACGCAGCTGCGTAGGATCGTTTCTGAAGAGCATCGAGAGAATCATCGCATTGATGCCGACAGACTTGCCTGAACCCGTGGTGCCCGCGACCAGAAGGTGCGGAGTCTTGGCGAGATCCATGACGAAGGGCTTGCCGGCAATGTCCTTGCCGATGGCGAGCGTAAGGGCCGAGCGGCTCTTTTCAAAGGCTTCGCTCTTGATGATTTCCTTGAGGCGAACCATTTCGCGTACGGGATTCGGCACCTCAAGACCCACGTAGCTTGTTCCCGGAACGGAGAGCACGATGCGCACGGCCTGCACGCCAAGCGCGCGGCGCAGATCGTCGCGCACATTTTCGATCTGAGAACCCTTGACCCCTGCGCCGGGTTCAAGCCAATACTGGGTGATGACGGGCCCGGGCTGCGCGCCCATCACTTCCGAATCGATGCCGTAGCTCTTCAATTTCGCCACGATCAGACGGCTCGTCATCTGAATCGTTTCCTCATCGGTGCCGCGCCGCGCCGCGTCTGCGTCGTCAAGGAGCATAAGGCTCGGGCGTTCGGAGGATGAGGGTTCCTTGGGGCTCCTCGTCGTGAGAACTTCCTCGGGGAAGAGAGATGCGCCGGAATTGAGCGCCTCGGACGAGGGCTTCACGATCTCAATTTCCTGAGAAAGCGCCGAGGGCTCATAAACCGGAATATTGACGCGGGGAACTTCGGCCTCATCGGGTTCAGCCGGCAGACGACTTTCTTCCTCGAGTTTTCTGCGGCTCAGACGGGAAAGAATCCGCTCATCAATAAAGCGACCGATTTTCTCCGCCGCATCCGTCCAGGAAAAATCCATCAGAAGCGAAATGCCGATGGCCGAAAGGAGAAGAAACACGACAAGCGCGACGCCGGCGCCGACATAGTGCATGACGGCATAGGAGAGCGTATTGCCCAGAATGCCGCCCGGATTCCCGGGAAGCGCAACGGGCGACTTGGCGATCCGCATTGCCTCAAACGCCGTTGAGCCGATCATGAGGGCGCAGAGACCGAAAAAGGCCGTGAATTTGGGGGGATTAATGCGCTCTGGATTCGTCTCCCCGCGTTCTGCTCTCAGTTTCGAGCGGAAGGCAAAGAAAGCGACCATGGCCAGGCCGAGTACGAACCACCAGGCTGAAAGTCCGAAGAGGCTCAAAAGGAAATCAGCGCACCAGGCTCCCCAGACGCCGCAGAAATTCGCGGGCGTTCTCGCCGTGGCGACGGAAAAAGCCGGATCATCGGGCGAATAGGTTCCGAGCGCGAGCGCGAGAAGGAGCGCCGCCGGAACGGAAAATGCCCAGCTCCGTTCCCAGAGGAAGCGCGCGAGTCCAATAAACGCTTCTGCAAAACGCTCGCGCATTTCACGTCGCGCCTGAGCCCTGCGGGCCTTTCTTTCCGCATCGGCTTCAGCGCGCTCAAGCGCCTCCACGGCCTTCGCGGAATCAAACTTTTCTTCCGCCGCCACGCCGGACTTCGCATTTTTCGTGCCCTTTGCGCGGGCGTTTTTCTTCGCCATCGGTGTCAAGATCCTTTCTCAATGCGATCTTTGATTGTACTTTGAGCAACCGCAATTTCCCGCAAAGCCCGCGATAATGGGTGTACAAACTTTCATTATTGCCGGACGGCCCGGAGAAAAGACCGTCCTCAGATCCCAAAAGGAAAAAACATGTCGAAAATCAATCACGCCCGCGTCGTCATCCTCGGCTCCGGTCCGGCAGGATGGACAGCGGCCGTATACGCCGCCCGCGCCAATCTTGAACCGGTGCTCATCACCGGCATGGAAGCGGGCGGACAGCTTATGACGACGACCGAAGTCGACAACTGGCCGGGCGCAGCCGAAGGCATTGAAGGCCCTCAGCTCATGGAACGCATGCAGAAGCAGGCCGAACGCTTCGGCACGCGTGTGTTCTACGACCTTGTGAAGACGGCGGACCTTTCGCAGCGCCCCTTTACGCTCACGACCGATATGGGCGAAACGTGGACGGCGGACACGCTGATTCTCGCGACGGGCGCTTCAGCCATGTACCTCGGCCTCCCGAGCGAAGAGGCCTATAAGGGCAAAGGCGTCTCGGCCTGCGCCACCTGCGACGGCTTCTTCTACCGCGGCAGGCCCGTGGCGGTGGTGGGCGGGGGCAATGCCGCCGTCGAGGAAGCGCTCTATCTTGCCAACATTGCGAGCCACGTGACGCTCGTTCACCGCAGGAAAACTTTCCGCGCCGAACCGATTCTCGTCGATCAGTTGATGAAGATGGTCGACGAAGGGAAAATCACGCTTGAACTCGACCGCGAAGTGGCTGAAGTTCTCGGCAACGGCAAGGCCGTCACGGGACTTTCGCTCAAAAGCACGATCGGCGAAGCGCCGAAGGAAGTCGCCGTCGAAGGCGTCTTCATCGCGATCGGCCACCGCCCCAATACGGCAGTCTTCGAGGGGCAGCTCAAGCTCATGAACGGCTACATCGCTACAGCGGGCACCGGCAGCTCCGCCGCGACGTCGACTAGCGTTCCCGGCGTCTTCGCCGCGGGCGACGTTCAGGATCCTTTCTACCGCCAGGCAGTAACCTCCGCCGCTGCGGGCTGCATGGCGGCGCTTGACGTTCAGCGTTTTCTTGAAGCCGAAGAAGCGATGAAGCGCTGATCAATTCCTTTTCAGATCCATACAAAATGGCTCAGTATCACGATCTCTCTGATCTCAAGAAGCTCTCCCGCGACCTCAAGGCTCAGGCCAAAGCCGCTGAAGAGGCCAAAAAGAAGGCGCTTGCGGAATCAAGGAAGCTCAACGAAGCGGGCGACGCCTTTCGTGCCGCGATGAAGGAACTCGGGGTGAGCCCGAAGGACGTTACGCGCGGCCGCGTGGTGAAGCCCGTCCTCAAGCCCCGTCCCGTTGCCCGTCAGCACGAAGCCGAAAAGCAGGAAGTGCTTGCCGCCTCGCTCTCGGACGAATGCGATCCGGTGATATTTCTTGAGAGCGAGGACGGCCTCATGTTCCGCCGTCCCGACGTGCCGCCTGAAATCCCGAGGAAGCTCTACCGCGGCGAATGGACGGTGCAGGCGCACATTGACCTCCACGGGCTCTTTGTCGACGAAGCGCGCGAAGCGGTCCTCAAGTTCCTCCGGAACGCCCAGATTCGCGGCGACCGGTGTCTGAGAATCGTCCACGGCAAGGGCTACAACTCCGAGGGCGGCCACAGCGTCCTGAAGGAAATGGTCCGCCGGTGGCTCAAGCAGCGCTCTGAAGTCATGGCTTTCGTCCAGGCTCCCCCGCACGACGGCGATGCGGGCGCGGTCATCGTGCTGCTTGACCAGAAGCGGCGCTTCACGCCCTGATCCCACAACCCGAAAGGAGTCCCGCATGATTGGAGAACCCGTCTTCGCCGCGCTCGCGCATAACACGACGCTTGTCGATGCGATCGGCATGCTCGGGTTCGCCCTTGCGGGCATCCTCGCCGCCCAGGGCCGGGGCGTGGACCCTGTGGGCGTCTTCATTCTCGCCTTCACCAGCGCCTTCGGCGGCCTCACCATCCGGGACCTCCTTCTGGATCTGAGACCCTTCTACTGGGTCTCGCATGAAGCGATCACGTGGCTCATTCTCGTCTTCACGATCTTTGCGCCGGCAATCGTGAAGCGCTTTTCGCGCTCCTTTGCCCACGAACTCTTTCTCTGGGCGGACGCTGTCGGGCTCGGCGTTTTCTGCGCATCCGGCACGCTTCTTGCCTGGGAAAAAGGCATTCCGCCTTTATCCTGCACGCTCGTGGGCGTCGGCACCGGCATTCTCGGCGGGGTCATGAGAGACGTTCTTCTCAACCGCATGCCGGCAGCCCTTTCGGATAGAAAGCCCTACGGGCTCGCGGGCTTTGTCGGATGCTGGCTCTGCGTGATTCTCCTTTCCGACGGCGTGCGGCCTGAAGCGACGGTCTATGTGACCGCCGCCACAATCGTGCTCTTCAGAATGTTCACGCTCAAGGTGAACTGGGAAATCCGCTACCGCTCGGAGCTCGCCAAAAAGATCTTCCCCGGCAACGGCCCGGTATCGCTCGCGAGAATGCTGAAGAGGCGCAGAAGCGCGGGAGAGAACGGGAATCCCGCCGCTCCCCGCCCGAAGGAACTCCGTCGGGAGAAGGTCATCCGGCGCGACGACTCCGCACGCGAAGCGCCTCCCCGGTATTCCGCCAATGTGCTCCCGCAGCGGCGCGACTACCCAAAAGAAAAGCCCGCCAACAAACCGTCGGCAGGCTCTTCTGAAAAGCCCCGCAAATAGGGAGAGGAATCGCCCGGATTTTCCGGGCGCCTTTGGGATCAGACCGCGGCTTCGCCGGTTTCGCCCGTACGAATGCGGATCACCTGTTCCACGTCGAAGACGAAGATCTTGCCGTCGCCGATCTTGCCGGTATGCGCGGCGCGGCGAATGGCTTCAACCGCCGTTTCCGCGATATCGTCCGCCACCACCGTCTCAACCTTGAGCTTCGGCAGGAAGTCGACGATGTACTCCGCACCGCGATAAAGCTCGGTATGACCTTTCTGGCGGCCGAAGCCCTTGACTTCTGTGACCGTGAGGCCATGCACGCCGGCCTCGCCGAGCGCTTCCCGGACATCGTCAAGCTTGAAGGGCTTGATGACGGCGACGATCTGCTTCATTTCTGATTTCTCCTTTCGTGAAACAAGCAAAGGCCGGCCTTTTCGATAAGCGAAAAAGATTCCGGCCTTTCCTGGTCCAGTGAGCGCCTTTTAAAGACGGGTGCTCGCCATGTGACGATTACTTGTCAGCCTTCTTAGCGGCCGCTTTCTTCGTCGTGGTCTCGCCCTTGGCAGCCTTGGGAGCCTCAGCAGCAGCCTGCGGCTTCACTTCAGCGGGACGACCGACGCGGTACTCGTAGAGCGACACATCCTTCACGCGCACGCCGAACTTCGGATCGTTGTTCGGGGAGTGCCACACGTCGCGCTTCTGGCGCCACGCATTGATGAAGGCGATGACGTTCTGCGGCATCTTGGGCGAGTCCGAGAGTTCATTGATCGTGAACTGCTGACCGCCAACCAGAAAAAGCTGCAGCTGATGGATGAACGGTCCTTTTTCTTCAACCTTTGCGGGTTCCTGATTCTCTGCCATTTGTCTGGATTCCTAATTCGGTCGTGCGAGGGGTCAGGGAAATTTAGCCCGAACCAGAGGTCCGGCATGCGAACCGGCGCACGTGTGGGTGTGAACTTTATCATGCCTGATGCCCGCGCAAAATCACGCGCGGGCTAGAAACATAGAACTTTACAACGAAAGTGCCTCTGCTGTCTCGTTGGCGAGCCGTTCGGCTAACTTTCTGTCGGAAGCTTCCACCATGATGCGAAGGAGGGGCTCCGTTCCTGAGGGTCGGATCAGAACGCGTCCGCGGCCTTCAACGGCTTTCTGCGCACGGTCAACCGCCGCCATGAAATTGTGATTCGACTTCCAGTCGTAGCCCTTCTCAATTCTCTTGTTGACAAGGCACTGCGGCATGAGTTCGAGATCTTCGGTGAGTTCTCTGAGCGTTTTTCCCGTCCTTCGCATGGCGGCAAGAATCTGGAGCGCACTCACAATGCCGTCCCCCGTAGTCTGCCTGTCGAGCGCGAGGATGTGGCCCGAGGTTTCGCCGCCGAAGCGCCAGCCGCGCTTCAGGAGCTCCTCGAGCACGTAGCGGTCGCCCACCCTGGCGCGGACGAATTCAAGGCCGAGTTCCTTCACGCGCTTTTCGAGACCAAAATTCGACATGAGCGTACCCACGACTCCGAAGACTTTTCCCCGGGTCATGCGGTCTCTCACGAGAACGTAAAGTAATTGATCACCATTGTAAACATTGCCGTCCGGATCCGCCATGATGAGGCGGTCGGCGTCGCCGTCAAGACTTACCGCAATCTGGCAGGAAGCTTCCTTACACCTAAGAGATAAGTCGTCAGTATGTGTTGCGCCAACGCCACGATTAATATTGAAACCGTCGGGGGAAGCGCCGGCAGCCACCACATCCGCTCCGAGTTCGTGGAAAACATCGGGCGCCACGTGGTATGCCGCACCGTTGGCGCAGTCGATATAAATGCGCATGCCCTTCAGATCGATTTCCTCGCCGATCGTCGACTTGCAGAATTCAATGTAGCGACCTGAAGCGTCGTCAAGACGCCGGGCCTTTCCGAGGTCCTTTGATTCAACGCAGGAGAAGCCTTCGTCAATCTCCTTCTCTATTTCAAGCTCCCACTCATCGGGAAGCTTCTGACCGGCGCCCGAAAAGAACTTGATGCCGTTGTCGTCGTAGGGGTTGTGGCTCGCGGAAATGACGACGCCCGCTTCAAGCCGAAGGGCGCGGGTGAGGTAGGCCACTGCCGGCGTCGGAATCGGACCGCAGAGGACGACGTCGGTCCCTGCAGCGGAGAAGCCCGCCTGAAGCGCGGCTTCGAGCATGTAGCCCGAAACGCGGGTGTCCTTGCCAATAAGAACGGTGGCGCGGCCCGTCGGGCTATGGCGCTTCAACACCCGGCCCGCAGCCTGGCCGAGCTTCATCACGAAGTCGGGCGTGATGGGGAGCTTCCCAACCTTGCCTCGAACACCATCCGTACCAAAATAACGCCGATTCATACTGAATCCTTTATTGACTGAAAAATTTCAGAAAGACTGAGCCTGAAGTTGGTGAGAAGTCTCTCAGCAGCGGCCTCGCGCGTCAATGCGGATATCCGCGTGTCTGAAGGCTTTGAGAACGGCAAGCGCATCCGCGGTCTCGCGCACGTCGTGCACGCGCAGGATATGCGCGCCGCGCTCTGCTGCCATGAGTGCTCCGGCAACGCTCGCGGCAGCACGTTCATGCGGATTTTTTCTTCCCGTGATGCGCCCGAGACTCCCCTTTCGCGAGAGCGCTGCCATGAGGGGGCGGCCGGAAGACAGGAATCGCCGCGACGCAGCGAGCACCTCAAAATTCTGTTCGAGCGTCTTGCCGAATCCGAAGCCCGGATCCCAGGCGATGCGTTCGGGATCAACCCCGGCGGCAATGAGCGCTTCCTCCCGGCGGTTGAGATAGTCGAATGCATGCTCTACCGCATCCGCTTCAGCATCAAAGGGCCCCAGATGCATGATGACGAGCCCGAGGCGAGTGGAGGCCGCTGCATCCAGAGCCCCCGGCATTTCAAACGCGCGCACGTCGTTGAGAATGGCGGCGCCCGCTTCTGCCGCCTCGAGCATGATTTCAGGTCTGGAGGTATCCACCGATACGCAGAAGCCCTCGCCCGCGAGCGCCTTCACGACGGGCATCACACGGGCGCGCTCTTCTTCGAGCGGCACCTCTGATGCCCCCGGACGGGTGGATTCGCCGCCGACATCTATGATGCCCGCGCCATCGCCGCGCATCTTTCTCGCCCAGGAAACTGCGGCGGAAAGCGTATTGTGTTCGCCGCCATCGGAAAAGGAATCCGGGGTGACATTGAGAATCCCCATGATGACCGGGTCGCCCGTCAGGTCAAAATCAAAGGTCCCGCAGCGCCAGAGTTGTGCCGTCATTGCCGTTCGCCTGAAAAAGAATAGAAATGAAAAAGACCGCGTCCGCCCCGAAATGATTTCGGTTCAGATGCGGTCTTGCTCAAGGCTTCATGCGCTCAAGGAAATCAGCCGGCCTTGCCGGAATCGTCCTTCCCGGCTTCTTCGGGCCTTGAAGCTTCGTCCGTCTTCCCGGAAGCGTCGGATTGCGGCGCCTCCGTCCCGGGGGCTTCAGGAGCAGCCTTCGCATCGGAAGCTCCATTTGCTTCAGGCGCACGAGCTGCTTCTTCCTTGGAATCCGTCTTGAAGGGAGGAAGCTCCACGCCCGAAGAATCCTTCGGCGGCGTCGGAAGCTTTCCTTCCATGATCTCGTCGATCTGCTCCTTATTGATCGTTTCCCACTGCAGAAGCGCCTGCGCCATGACTTCCATCTTGTCGCGGTTTTCTTCAATGAGACGACGGGCAACGGCATACTGCTCGTCGATGATGCGGCGGACCTCTTCGTCAACGGCCTGCATGGTGCGTTCAGAGACATGCGTCGTCTTCGTCACCGAGCGGCCGAGGAACACTTCGCCCTCGTTTTCCGCATAGACCATCGGGCCCATGCGCTCGCTCATGCCGTAGCGCGTCACCATGTCGCGCGCGAGCTGCGTGGCGCGCTCAAAGTCGTTCGAAGCGCCCGTCGTCATCTGATGCATGAAGATTTCCTCGGCGATGCGGCCGCCGAAAAGAATCGCAATGCGCGTGAGAAGGTACTGACGGTTGTAGGCGTAGCGGTCCTGCTCAGGGAGCTGCATGGTGAGGCCGAGCGCGCGTCCGCGCGGAACGATCGTCACCTTGTGCACCGGATCGGATTCAGGCAGGAGCCTTGCAACCACAGCGTGACCCGATTCGTGATAAGCCGTGTTCCGCTTTTCGTCCTCGGTCATCACCATGGCGCGGCGTTCCGCGCCCATCATGATCTTGTCCTTGGCGTTCTCGAAGTCCTGCATGGAAACGACGAGCCCGTTCCTGCGGGCGGCAAAAAGCGCCGCCTCGTTGACGAGGTTGCCGAGATCCGCGCCGGAGAAGCCCGGCGTGCCGCGTGCGATGACCGCAACATCGACATCCTTGCCGACCGGGATCTTCTTCATGTGCACGTTGAGAATCTGCTCGCGGCCGCGGATGTCAGGCATCGGAACCACAACCTGACGGTCGAAGCGCCCCGGGCGCAGAAGCGCCGGATCGAGCACGTCAGGACGATTGGTTGCCGCAATCACAATGACGTTCGCACCCGTGTCAAAGCCGTCCATTTCAACGAGCATCTGATTGAGGGTCTGCTCGCGTTCGTCGTTGCCGCCGCCCAGGCCTGCGCCGCGCTGGCGGCCGACCGCATCGATTTCGTCGATGAAGATGATGCAGGGCGCGTTCTTCTTTGCCGTTTCGAACATGTCGCGAACGCGCGCAGCGCCCACGCCCACGAACATCTCAACGAAGTCGGAACCCGAAATCGTGAAGAAGGGCACGCCCGCTTCGCCGGCGATGGCCTTCGCGAGGAGCGTCTTGCCGGTACCGGGAGAACCCACGAGCAGGACGCCGCGCGGAATGCGGCCGCCCAGGCGCTGATACTTCTCCGGGTCCTTGAGGAAGTCGACGATTTCCTGAACGTCTTCCTTCGCTTCGTCGCAGCCTGCCACGTCGCGGAATCGGACGTGGTTTTCCTGTTCGGTGATCATGCGCGCCTTGGACTTGCCGAAGCTGAAGGCGCCGCCGCCCCCGGCTCCGCCCTGCATGCGGCGCATGAAGAAAATCCAGACGCCGATCAGAAGGAGCATCGGGAACCAGGAGACGAAAATGGTCGTGAGGAACGAGGGTTCCTCTTCGGCCTTGCCGTAGACCTGCACGCCCGACTTTCTCAGATCGTCGACCATCCAGAGGTCGCCCGGGCTCGTGAGCGTGTACTCAGCGCCCTGCTGCGGCGTAACGATGATGCGGCGGCCCTGAATGTCCACACGGCGGATCTTGCCGGCCTTGGCATCATCCATGAACTGGGTGTAGCTCGTCGTGTCGAGCGACTGCGTCGAATTCGTCTCGAACTGGCGGAAGACCGTAAAGAGCACCACCGCGACGAGAATCCATACGGCAATGCGGGCAAAAGACTTGTTGTCCAACTTTGAACTCCGGTCGCAATTGAATGCGAAGGAACGGAGATGTCCCTTCGGCTGAGGTCCGGCGCGCGCCTCCGCAAAGGAAGCCCGCCCGCTCTCAGAAAAAATTGCGCTTGTTTCTTATCTTTGTTTCCATGGGCTCCTGCCGGACTTTTGAGGCAACGCATGGAGCATTGCCGTCCGAAGGAGCAGAAAGGCTCAGCAATTGTAGCCGCGGGGCTATTTCTCTACCCGTGATTTCCCCGATTTTCGGGGAAGAGGAGCCCTCGAAAAGGAAAGCAGTTATTGCGAAAGCCCGGGATTCTTCAATTCCCGCGACACGAGATAAACCTCGGCTGAAGTGTCCCGCGAAGCTGCCGGCTTCTTGGCGGCGACCTTCCTGAAGACCTTCTTGAGCGCTTCAACGTACTGCGAATAGCCCGAACCCTGGAAGGCCTTCGTTACGAAGACGCCGTGGGGTGCAAGATGGTCCACGCAGAATTCAAGCGCGAGTTCATTCAAAAGAAGCGACCTCGCTGCATCCGCTGCGGCAATGCCAGAAAGATTCGGCGCCATGTCGGAAAGGACCACGTCGACCTTGTCTCCGTTTAGAATCGCGGCTAGCTGATCGGCCACCGACTGTTCGCGGAAATCGCCCTGCAGAAAATAGACATCCTCAATGGGATCCATCGGCAGGATGTCCATGGCGATGATGCGCCCGCGGACCTGACCGTTCTTGTCGATGAGCTTTTCGCGCACCACCTGCGTCCAGCTTCCCGGAGCCGACCCGAGGTCGACGACCGTGAGGCCCGGCTTGAGGAGATGCTCCTTTTCATTGAGCTCGAGAAGCTTATAAACGGAGCGCGCGCGATAGCCTTCCGCTTTGGAGCGCTTCACGTACGGATCATTGATGTGCCGTTCGATCCATGCGCGGTTGGATCTGAGTTTTTTGTTCGAAACGGGCATTCTTGCCCTCCCACAGAAGTTTTCTTTTTTCGGATGCTGCCTGACTTCGCGGCATCCGGCATTTGTGCTGAAATTTTATGAGTGAAATTACCCTTTCGCGCGACGCGCGCCTCACGCTGCGCTCGCAGGCGCATCACCTTGATCCCGTCGTTCTTCTCGGCGCCAACGGCCTTACCGAAGCCGTCATGAAGGAAATCGACCGTGCGCTTAAAGCCCACGAACTCATCAAGGTCAAAGTTCCGACCGACGACCGCGAGGAACGCGAGGCGATCTTTGCGAAGGTCGCCGATGAACTCGGCGCCGCCCGCGTGCAGATGATCGGCAAGCTCCTCATCCTCTGGCGTCCTGCCGAAGATGAAGAGGATGCGCCCACGGCCGAGGAATGGATCGCGCGCGCGGCCGCCGCTGCCCGCGGAGAGGACGCTCCGGCGCCGAAGGCGAAGAAGGTTGCTTCGAAGAAGCCCGGCGAAAAGAAGAAGAAGGCCGAACCTCAGCCCCGCCGCCGCGCTCGCCCGAAGACGAAGCGCACAACGAAGAAGGCTGCGCTTTCGAATTAATGCCCCGGGACTGAAGTCCTGACCCCAGAGTCCTTTGGGGACCTGAGGCCGAAACGGGAGATTCCCTTTGAAAGGAATCTCCCGTTTTTTGTTCGCGAGGCGCTTTTCCCGGAGCGCTTCAGGCCGAAGCCCGCCGGGAAGCGCCATGCATCACTTGTACTCGACCTCTTCGACCTCGAAGGTTACCTGGCCCTTCGGCGCCATGAACTTCACCGTGTCGCCTTCGCTCTTGCCGATCAGCGCGCGGGCGATCGGGGAGGAAACGGAAATGAGGTTCTGCTTGATGTCGGCTTCGTCGTCGCCCACGATCTGGTAGGTAACGCTCGAATCGTCATCTTCGTTGTAGAGGGTCACTGTGGCGCCGAAAACGATGCGGTCGCTTGCAACGGTCTTCGGATCGATCACCTGAAGCGCAGGGATCTTGCCCTCGAGTTCGGCAATGCGGCCCTCGATATGCCCCTGCTCCTCGCGGGCGGCATCGTATTCCGCATTTTCCGAAAGGTCTCCCTTTTCGCGAGCTTCGGCAATGGCGGCAACGACATTCGGACGTGCGGTCTTCTTCAGATATTCGAGTTCGGCCTTGAGCTTTTCAGCGCCCTTGGCGGTGATGGGGATACGGTTGAGCATGGTTCTTCCAGGTTCAAAAAAGCTTTTCGGGAGCTGCACCGGAGCTCTGCGTCCTCGCGAAGAAGGCGTAATGGAAAGAGACGCTTCGTGCAGACAAAAGTGAAGGGCGGCACCGCAAAGAAGCACCGCCCTTGGAATTGAATTCGTTCGAGGGGGGATTTTAGCAAATGGAGCCTCATCCGGCTCGAGTGGAGGATGTTTCTCCAGAGGCGCCTGCCGCAGCAGGACCTCATTCGTCCCTGTAGTTTTCAGGATCGAGCCGGCGTTCCACAAGCTCAATAAAGATGTGGATGCACTTGATGTGGAGCTCCTGCACGCGATCCGCGTAGCGTCCGCCCGGCGTGACGATCGCCACGTCGGAAAGCGCAGCCATCGGGTTCCCGGGCTTTCCGGTGAGCGAAATCACCTTCATGCCCTTCGCGCGTGCGGCCTCTGCAGCTCGGATCACATTGCGGCTGGTGCCCGATGTGGTGATTCCGAGAAGCACGTCGCCCGGCTGCCCCACGCCTTCGACGTAGCGCGAGAAAACTTCTTCGTAGCCGAAGTCGTTCGCCACGCACGCCAGATGCGAGGCATCTGCAATGGCCGTTGCCGCATAGGGACGACGGTTTTTGCGGTAGCGCCCCGTCATCTCCTCGGCAAAATGCATGGCGTCGCAGAGGCTCCCGCCGTTGCCGCAGGAATAAATCCGGCGGCCCGAGCGGATCGCCTCGGCCATGATTTCCCCGGCGCGGTCGATTTCCGCAAGCATTGCCTCATCGGCAAGCAGATTGTCGAGCGCTTCGCGCGCTTCCGTAAGCGCAGCCTTCACGTGCACGGAACTCATGCAGATAACCTATCAAAAGAGTTGCAGACCTAGGAGGGTCCGGAAAGAAATTCAAAGCCGGCGCCTGTCCTCCACGGCGCCCGCGATCGAGGCGAGATCGGTGTATTCGATCTCCAGCCCGGAAGGAAGTCCCCGGGAGAGCCTGGTGATTCTCAGGTCCGGCCAGCGCTTCTTCACGGCGCCCATCAGATAGTACGCTGTCGCGTCGCCTTCGGGCGTATAGGAGGTTGCCACCACCACCTCGCGCAGACCGTCCTCGCAGAGACCGAGCTCAATGCGCTCGAGGAGCTGCGGGAGTCCGATCTCCGCAGGTCCGGCGTTGTCCAGGGGCGAAAGGCGTCCGGAGAGCACGAAATAGAGCCCGGGCCAGGAAAGCGACGCATCAAGCGCCATCTGATCCTGCACGCTCTCGACCACGCAGATGAGCGAGCGGTCGCGTTTTTCGTCCGCGCAGACGGGGCAAAGCTCCGCCTCGCACCAGGTGCGGCAGAGCCGGCAGCGGCGTATGGCCGCCGTGCCTTCAAGCGCCTTTTTGAGGGCCTCGAGCTTTTCCCTGCGCTCCGGCGCAAGAAGAAAGAAAGCCGCGCGCTGCGCGCTCCTCGGGCCGTACCCGGGAAGTTCCTCGAGCGCCTTGATGAGCGCGGAGATCGCGGGAGAGGTTTCGATCGCCATCCTTTTATTCCTTCGGGATCAAGGTGGATCAGAGCCGCTCAAAGCGCATCTTCACATCCTGCGGAGCGCCCCAGTAGGGAGCGCTCGTTACGAGAATATCCGCCCCCGCTTCGGCATAGAGCGCGGCGTTCCCTGCGTTGACGCCTCCGGCCGCTGAGAGAACCACGCGCGGGGATTCCGCACGCGCGGCGTCGGCAAAGGAAGCAAAGTCTTCGGGCGAAAAGCGTTCGCACTGAATAATGTCGGCGCCGAGCCTCACAAAATGCATTGCTTCCTGCGGACTCCCTGCCTCAACGGCGACTTTTCTTTCCGGGCTTCTCGCCTGAAGCGTTTTAAACGCGGCTTCAAAGTCGCCGCAGAAGACGCGGTGCTGATCAAAGACGAGAATTGAATCCGAAAGTCCGAAGCGATGAACGATTCCTCCCCCTGCGAGGAGACCGGCGAGCGCAATGCGCTTTCCGCCGGGCCAGTGCTTTCTCGTGCCTGCAACCTGGATCTTCGGATTCACGGCGCGGGCGGCATCCACCATTGCGCGCGTGCGCGACGCGATTCCTGAGGCGTATTCCATCACGCACTGAGCCATTTTGTAGCCCGCATGAAGGCTCTCTGCCGGCCCCTCGGCCGAAAGAATCGCCTCGCCCGCCTGAAGCATGTCTCCATCCCGGGCGCGCAGGCACACGGAAGCCCCTGCGCGCGAAAGTACCGCTGCCGCAATCTCGGCGCCCGCCACAATGCCGGGGGTTTTGAATGCGGCAGTGATGCGCCCCGGAACGCTTCCGATGCCGAGTCCGACGGTCGTGAGATCTTCGTGCGGACAATCATCAAAAAGAATGGCGTCAGCAAAATCCTGAGGGAAAAGCGTCATGGGAACTCCGGGAGAGGAAAAACAAAAGAAAAAAGTAAAGCCCCGCAGAAGCTTTTGGAATCCGGCGGGGCTTTTACTTTCATCCTGAATCAATTCTCCCCGATCAGAAGGGGAGCTTCATGCCGGGAGGAAGCGGCACAGCCTGGCGCATGGCCGCCTCGCTCTTTTCGCGGCAGACGGCTTCGGCATTGTTGATGGCGAGAACAATCAGGTCCTCGAGCATTTCGATGTCTTCGGGATCGACCACCTTGGGATCGATCTCAATTCTGCGGCACTCATGCCCGCCCGTAATGGTGGCCTTCACGGCGCCGCTCGCGGCTTCGCCCGTGAATTCCATCGCCTTCAGTTCTTCCTGAACCTTGGCGAGCTTCTGCTGCATCTTCTGGGCCTGGGCCATCAGACCGCCCATTCCGCCCATGCCACCCATGTTGCGCATTGTGTTTTCTCCGAGAGTAGAAAAGTTGGAGTCGGGAAAGTTCTGCAGCGTTCCTGCGCTTCAGTTCTTTTCCGCCATCTCCTCCGGCGTGAGCGGCCGGATGGAATCTTCATCAATTTTGCCGTTGAAGAGCCGGACGATTTCCTTGACGACCGGATCGCTCTTGAATTTTTCAATCAGCTCCCTTCGCTCGGCTTCCTTTTTCCGGCGCTCGGCATCTGCCACGGTTGAGCCGGCCTCCACCGTTCCGGCGAGGAATTCCACCCGGAAGGCACGGCCGAGCCACACGCTGATTCTCTCCTCAAGGAGCTTCTTATTCTGCTCGGTGAGAAGAGACTGCACGCCGAGGCGCAATTGTACGCGAGCGTCCGTGAGCGAAATAACCTGCGACTGCGAAGCAAGCGACTTCAAGGGCCCTGTAAGACCCGCTCCCTCGATGATGTCCCGCCAGCTGAGAGAGGCAGAAGGCTGCCTCCCGGGGAGCCGCTCAGCTGGCGCCGGGCTCTCCCCGTGCGCTCTCCGGCCCCTCCATCCATGGAGGGAGGTTCTCCGGAACCGGACCCGCGGCGGATTTCGGGGGCGGCGTCGGTTCGGGAACAGGCTGAGGCAAGGGGGCCGACCCCGGCGCGGGCGCAGCGGGAGCCGGCGCCGGCGCGCGCTGAGGAGTCTGAGTGATCTGAGGCGCCTGAGAAGCGCCTTGCGGAATCATGGAGGCTTTAGCGCCGCCGTCCCTCGCTGCGGGCTTCATCCGCGAACCGGCGGGCCGGAAGGCCAGCATGCGCAGAAGCGTCATCGTGAAGCCCGCATATTCGTCGGGCGCAAGCGCAAGATCGTTTCTGCCGTGAAGCGCAATCTGGTAGCAGAGCTGAATTTCCTCGGGCGTGAGGAGACCCGCAATCTCCGCCATTTCGGCGTAGCCCGGGTCGTCGGAGGCAACCGCGCTCGGCACGCGCTGCAGGAGCGCAATTTTATGGAGCATTCCGGCGAGTCCGCGAAGCGCCTCGCCGAAGGAAACGCTTTCGCGCTGCATCTCGTCGGCGTAGCCCATCATCTTCGGGGCGTCTCCCGCCGCCAGCGCTTTAAGAATGCCCGCGAGCGCATTTTCCGACGTCATGCCGAGCATCGATCTCACGGACTCCGCCGTGACGGAGCCGCCCGAAAAGGCGATCGCCTGGTCGAGCAGCGAGAGTGCGTCCCGCATGGAGCCCCGCGCGCCCTCGGCGATGATGCGTAGCCCCGGGCGCTCCGACTGAATGCCTTCTTCCTTCAGGATGTATTCGAGATGCTCAACAATCCCCGCTGGGGTCATGTTGCGCAGGCTGAACTGGAGGCAGCGCGAGAGCACCGTCACCGGAACCTTCTGAGGGTCCGTCGTCGCAAGAATGAACTTCACATACTCGGGCGGCTCCTCAAGGGTCTTCAGCATCGCGTTGAAGGCCGTATTGGAGAGCATGTGCACTTCGTCGATCATGTAGACCTTGTAGCGGCCTTCGGTCGGCGCATACATGGCGCGCTCAAGGAGCTGCGTCATATCCTCGACGGAGCGGTTTGAGGCCGCATCCATCTCGATATAGTCAACAAAGCGTCCTTCATCGATCGCGCGGCAGGCCTCGCAGACGCCGCAGGGGTGCGCGGTGACGCCGCCCTTGCCGTCGGCGCCGCGGCAGTTGAGCGCCTTGGCGAAAATGCGCGAAATCGTGGTTTTGCCGACGCCGCGGGTGCCGGTAAAGAGGTAGGCGTGATGCAGACGCCCTTCGGTGAGGGCGCGCGTCAGCGCCGTGACCACGTGGTCCTGGCCGACGATCGACTCAAAGTCATGGGGGCGCCACTTGCGCGCAAGTACCTGGTAGCTGCTCATGGGATGAGGCTCATTCTTTTTGCTTCTCAGGCGCACATTCTAGCGAATGGGCCTCCGGGGACCGCGAGGGCGCTCAAGCGGATTTTCCAGATACGAAAATGGCGAGCCTTATCCTCGGCACTGCACGCACACCAGTATGGCTGCTTCGTTCCCGACCTGACCAGGTTTCCGGGGCGCGCATGCGAGGGGACCCGCCAAGCCGCGAGTATAGGGAAGAAGCGCGAGATTTGCAAAAAATTACTTCTGAAGGCCCATGAAAACGTTCTCCCTGCACGGACGCTCCTTCCCGAGGTGCTAGTATTGCCGGCATCACATCAATGGGCCAGCCGGCGCTATTCCGAAGGCGTTTTCCGCCGAGAGTTCTCCCTCTCCAGACGCTGATATTTTCTGCAGCCGGCTTTGAATGGCCTCTCTCTTCTCTGCTTTGAAAGAGCCTTCCCGGAAAGGGAATCTTTCCTGATTCCCCCGAAACTGCGGCTCTAGAGGCAAAAAGTCATTCACTCGATTTTCTTCCCTTCTCTTTCTTCCTTTTGAAGAAGAAAGATCTCGTTGATTGAGACGGAAGAAAAGCAAATTTATTTTCTTTCCTGGAGACATCCATGAGCGAAATTCTTCACATCACCGACGCCGACTTCGATAAGACCGTCAACAGCGACACCACTGTTTTCGTCGACTTCTGGGCCACCTGGTGCGGTCCCTGCCGCATGCTCGCTCCGCGCCTTGAACAGGCCGCCCAGACCTTCGACGGCCGCGCCGTCATCGCCAAGTACGACTGCGACCAGTCTTCCGGCAAAGCCACCGAGTACGGCGTTCGCGGCATCCCGACCATCATCGCCTTCAAAAACGGCGAAGTCATCGACCAGCGCACCGGTGCCTGCGACCAGGCGACGCTCGACGCCTTCATCGAAAAGAATCTCTAAGATTCGATTCCCTGCACGGTTTGCGAGAGGGCGCCTCTGATGTCGGCGCCCTCAGCGAACCTCCTTCCCCCGGATTCTCTCGTGGGGAAGCATTCACGCCGCAAAGTTCCCGGCATGCCCGGGGAAGCAAAAATAATCTTCGGCGCTTCGAATCGATATTCCCATTACCCCAATACTCATCCGTCCAGGCTTTCCGAATCCTGCGCTTTGCCGGAGTTTTTTTTCTGCTCCGCTCAATGCGCGCATGAATTCAGAAGCGGCGGAGCAACCACCAATCCATGCATCTTTCCGACCTCAAAGCGCTTCACGTTACGCAGCTTCTTGACATGGCTGCCGCCCTCGAAGTCGACAATGCCCAGCGCATGCGCAAGCAGGAGCTGATGTACGCCATTCTGAAGAAGAAGGCAAAGCTCGGCGAAACCATATACGGCGACGGCACGCTCGAAATCCTCCCCGACGGGTACGGGTTCCTGCGCTGCCCCGACACGAGCTATCTCGCGAGCGCGGACGACATCTACATCTCTCCCTCGCAGATCCGCCGCTTCAACCTCCATACGGGCGACTCGATTGAAGGCGAAGTCCGCATTCCGAAGGAAGGCGAACGCTACTTTGCGCTCGTGCGCGTCGAAACGGTGAATGATCTTCCGCCCGAAGCGCTCAAGCACCGCATGCTCTTTGAGAACCTGACGCCGATCTTCCCGAATGAGCCCCTCATTCTCGAGCGCGACATGCGGGGCGACGAGAATCTCACGGGCCGCATCATCGACATGATCGCTCCCATCGGCAAGGGCCAGCGCTCTCTGATCGTCGCGCCGCCGAAGTCGGGCAAAACGGTGCTCCTGCAGCACATCGCCCACGCGATTGCCGCCAACTACCCCGACGTCGTCCTCATGGTGCTTCTCGTCAACGAACGCCCTGAGGAAGTGACGGAAATGCAGCGCACGATCCGCGGCGAAGTCGTTGCCGCCACGTTCGACGAACCGGCCGTGCGCCACGTTCAGGTCGCGGAAATGGTGATCGAAAAGGCGAAGCGCCTTGCGGAATCGAAGCGCGACGTCGTGGTGCTTCTCGACTCCATCACGCGACTTGCGCGCGCCTACAACCAGGTGATCCCGTCCTCAGGCAAGGTTCTCACGGGCGGCGTCGACGCCAATGCCCTCGAACGTCCGAAGCGCATCTTCGGCGCCGCACGCAAGATCGAGGAAGGCGGCTCCCTCACGATCATCGGCACGGCCCTCATTGATACGGGTTCGCGCATGGACGACGTGATCTACGAGGAATTCAAGGGAACGGGCAACAACGAAATCCACCTTGAGCGCCGCATGGCTGAAAAGCGCGTCTACCCGGCCATCAACCTCAACCGTTCGGGTACGCGCCGCGAAGAGCTGCTCTTGAAGCCCGACGTTCTCCAGAAGGTCTGGGTCCTGAGAAAGTTCCTCTACGACATGGACGAACTCGAGGCGATGGAGTTCCTCCTCGACAAGCTGAAGGCCACGAAGACCAACGCCGAATTCTTCGACGCCATGAAGAAGTAAGCCTGGGGAGCCTCGGGCGAAGCTTCTGCCTCGTTCCCAGAGGCCCCCAAACAAAAACGCCGCTTTCATTCCGATCTTCCGGGAAAGCGGCGTTTTGGCGCTGAAGCTCGAAGCGGAGCACTCAATGCGCGAGGTGCTTGAGGATGTGAGTCTTCACGGTTTCATCATCGGTCGAGGTGAGTTCGATCTGAGAGAAGCCCGCCTCTCTCAGGCGCTTTTCAATTCTCGGATGAATCGCCACCGCCACGCCCGACGTGACCCAGTCGCGCGCACCGGCGACAGGACGCACGGCATGCATGAGGACATCGACCGCATCGGTGCTCGTGATGTAGACCACGGGCGAAGGACCCGCCACCGCAAGCTGCAGACGGCGGAATTCCTGCGCATCAAGCTCGAGCGGCATGCGCACATAAGCGCAGAGCACGACAACGTCGCTCCCGATGCTTCTGAATTGCTCGGAGAGCCACTCGCGCCCCGTCTGGCCGCGAAGGAAGAGCACGCGCGAGGGCGCACCGTGCGCCTGCACAATGGGCCAGAGCGCTTCGGAACCTGAATGCTCCGCATCGCCCTCTGGATAGATGAGCTTCACCTTGTCGCCCCAGGCGGCGCGAATGACGCGGGCGGTTCCCTCACCCACCGTGGCGAGCGTGATGTGCTCGGGCCACTCCCGCACCCAGTGCGCAACCGCCGTCACGGCTGCCGGACTCGGGAGGACCACCATCTCAACGTCGTCAAGGTTCGAAAGCCGCTCCGTGATGAGATCGGTTTCCTGCGGGAGTTCAATCCGGAAAGCCGGCCAGCGCCAGACATTGGCCGACAGGGCTTCCAGCTGTTCGGCAAGGCGATTGTTGGCTTCGCCCGGCCGCATCAGGATGACGGGACGGCTCTGGGCCGCATCATGCGCATTCGAAAGGATCATTGGAGGCAGGCCTTGAGATATTCTTCGGCGCCCTGACGGCGAAGGTCGGCAACGACCTTGGCGGCGAGCGCTTCCGGATCAGAAAGAGGACCGCGGGCTTCGGAAAAGACCGCTTCGCCGATGTGATGGTTGCCGACAAGGGCGCGCAGCCAGAGCTCGCCATTTTCAACGATGGCGTAAGCGGCGAGCGGCACCTGGCAGGAGCCGCCGAGCGCGCGCGACACAGCGCGTTCGGCAAAGCAGCAGGCGCGCGTTTCAGGGCTGTTGATGAAAGCGAGAGCTTCCTCCATCTTCTTGTCGCCGGCACGGATTTCAAGCCCGAGCGCGCCCTGACCGGGCGAGGGAAGGCTCACCTCTGCCGGGATGATCTCGCGGATGCGCTCGGCGAGCCCGAGGCGCTTCAAACCGGCGCTCGCCATCACGAGCGCGTCGTATTCGCCTTCGTCGAGCTTGCGAAGGCGCGTTCCCACGTTGCCGCGCACCGGGAGCACCTTGAGGTGCGGATAGCGCATGCGCAGCATCAGTTCACGACGCAGGCTCGCCGTACCGACGCGCGCGCCCTCAGGCATTTCGTCGAGCGAAGCGTATTTAGGGGAGACGAAGGCGTCTCTCGGATCCTCGCGTTCAGAGACGGCAACGAGCTCAAAGCCTTCGGGAAGCTCCATCGGCACATCCTTCAACGAATGCACCGCAAGGTCGGCTTCGCCATTCTGCATGGCAACCTCAAGCTCCTTCACGAAGAGGCCCTTGCCGCCCACCTTGGAGAGCGTGCGGTCAAGAATCTGGTCGCCGCGGGTCGTCATGCCGAGAAGCTCCACCGATGCGCCCGGATAGCGGTCGCGCAGAAGCGCCTGAACATGAAGAGCCTGCCACATGGCAAGGGGACTTTCGCGGGTGGCGATGACGCAGCGGTCAAACTGGGACATGATGCTTTGGAGAACTGTAAAAGAAGTGAGCAAGAGGAGCGTTTTCCTCCGGGAAGCCGTGATCGTTGATCATCCTGACGGGAAAGCGCTGCGAAAACGATTGAAATGATGTTCCATTCTAGTTTGCGCCCTTTTTTTCGGCCTTAAGGAAATCCAGGCGCCCGGACCTTAAGAAGACATCCCTTTCATTCTTAGAAAGAATCCTGCACTTCTTCGCTTGCACTCTTCAGGCGCTTTAGGGATAATTGCCGGTCTTCCCAGTTGGCACGTGGGCCGGCATGCCCGTTGTAAGACCTCCCCAGGATTGGAGGCGGACGCGCAAGGCCGCCAGGGCGACCGACAACAAAAAACTAGGAAAATTTCTTCAAATGAAGCCGAATATTCATCCCGAGTACCGTCCCGTCGCTTTCATCGACCTCTCGATCAACAAGACGTTCATCATCCCGTCGTCCGTTCAGACGCGTGAAACCACGGTGATCGACGGCGTGACCTACCCGCTCTTCAAGCTCGATACGTCGTCCGCCTCGCACCCGTTCTACACGGGCGCCCAGACCCGCATCGTCGAAGCGGGCCGCGTCGAGAAGTTCCGCGCGAAGTTCGCCGCCAAGAAGCAGGCGCTCAACACCGCTGCCGAAGCCGCCAAGTCCGCCAAGTAATCCGGCTGACGACCCCTGGCAGGAGCCGCCTTCAGAAAAGCTCCGCCACGGCGCTTCCCGCAGGGCAGATCCGCAGAAGGACTTTTTTCGGAAAGCCTCTGCGGACGCAGAGAAAAGGAGAGATCCACATTGTTGGGCTCTCCTTTTCTTTGCGTTACCAAAAGCCTGCAGCCAGCTTCCGTTCGGCTTCCCGGCCGCACGTCCGCCTTCAAAGGCCTTGAGAAGAAAACCCGCTTCTTCCATCCCGGGCCTTTTGAGAAAGGAATTTTCCGCATGCTCACTCAGCGTCCTACTCCCGCCTTCCTCTCGCAGGAGGCCGCCCGCAGACTGCCGCGCTTTGCGCTCTTTCTGCTTCTCGGCGCCTTCATTCTTTCAGGCCTCTGGTCTCAGGATCTCTGGACGCTGCGTGATGCGGAAACGTTCGGCATCTCCCGGTCGATGGTTTCGGAGGGGCTGATCGCCTGGCTTCTCCCAGAAGTTTCCGGGATGCCGGTATCTGCAGGCCCTGTGAGCGGCTGGGTTGCGGCCGTTTTTGCTTCACTCTTTTCGGGCCTCGCGGGCGAAGTCGGCGCCTATCGGCTTGCGAGCCTCTTCTGGTTTGCGCTCACGACAGCCTCTCTCTGGTACGGCGCCTACCAGCTGGCTCGTCGCAATGAAGCGCAGCCCGTCGCCTTCGCATTCGGCGGTCAGGCCGAACCAAGGCACTACGGCCGCGCGGTAGCGGACTGCGCCGTACTTCTTTTTGTGGCGACTTTCGGCATCGTTGCGCGCCAGCATGAACCCATTGCCGGAACAGCGCTTCTTTCCTTTGCTGCGCTCAACTTCTTCGGCATTGCAAGGACGCTGAAGCACCCCTTCGCCGGCGCCTTCCTTTCCGGTCTCGCCTGCGGCTTTGCCGCCATTACTTCCGCCGTGACGGCGGGGTTGTGGCTTCTCTGCGCGACCATCATCGTTCATGCCTTTGCCCGCACTTTTCCGGGAAGCCGCGACCGGCGCATTCTCTCTGCGCTTGCAGGAACTGCGCTCCCCGTCGTGCTCTGGGCCGGCGCTGCATTTGCGCTATACCCGGAGACCGCCGCGGTCTGGTTTGAAAAATGGGCGAACCATCAGGCGGAATTCTTCGACCTCGCCTCTTCGCACACCGTGCTCTGGCTCCTGCGCACGAGCGTCTGGTTCCTCTGCCCGGCCTGGCCTCTTGCACTCTGGGCGCTCTACAGCTGGCGCCGGCAGCTCGACCGCTCGCAGATTCTGATTCCTGCCGCACTCGTTCTTACTGCAGCCGGTGCCGGGCTCTTTACCGAAGAAGGCGCGGCTGAACTACTCCTTCTGATTTCCGTGCCGGGCCTCATGACGCTCGCGGCTTTCGGGCTTATTACGCTCCGTCAGTCGAGAGAAAACCTCCTTGACTGGTTTGCCATCTCAGTCTTCTCGGTTACGCTCATTGCGCTCTGGCTCTATTGGTTCGCGTCTATGCTCGGCTTCCCGCCCAAGATGGCGCATTCGATCGCGATGCTCTCTCCCGGCTTTGAACCGGCCTTCGGCTGGGGGGCGCTCACGGGCTTTGCCGCCTGCGTCGTCTGGGTTGTTTTCGTCGCATGGCGCCTCACGCACCGTCCGATCGTCGTCTGGCGCGGCCCCTGGCTCTCCGCTGCCGGCATGACCGCTACGGCCATCACCTTCCTCGGACTCTGGCACCCGGCAATCGACATTGCCCGCTCCTATAAGGCGCCCGCACAGGAGGTTCTCTCTGAAGCGAAACGCCTCACGGGCGAAAATTCGCCCCTGATCGAGGGCGACATGCTCTCTCCGGGCATCCGAACGGTCTTCACGCTCCATAGCGGCATCCGCTTTGTACCGGCGGGCGATGGCGCCCGCTTAAGGCTCGTTCGCTATCGCGGCAACGATGCACCTGCCGAAGCGCTCACGCCTGGGATATCACGACCCCATACGGATGAAGCCTTTACCCTCGTCCCCGGACGCAACCGCTAATTTCCCTTTTCAAAAAGCGTCATGCCGCAGAATCTTCTTCCTCCCGACATTTCGTTCAAAGCGCTCCTTCGTCTCGCCGGACCGATCTTTGTTGCCAACGTTGCCATTATCGGCAGCGGCACGATCGACACGATCATGGGCGGACAGCTGGGCGCAGAACATCTGGCCGCCATTGCACTCGGCATTGCGGCGACGATCTCCGTTCTCATGGGACTTGTCGGCATCCTTCAGGGGCTTTCGCCCGTCGCCGGCCACCATTACGGCGCCCGCAAGATGACCGAAATCGGCATCGACCTCGGTCAGGCCATGTGGCTCGTACTCGGCTTCTCCCTCGTGGGCGTCCCCATTCTGATGGCAACCGACTTCTGGATGGAGCTCGGCGGCGCCAAGGGTGAAGTCGCCCGGATGGCCACCCAGTACATGTTCTGGACGGCGCTGGCGCTCCCGGGCTCCATGGCGGCGCGCACCTTCATTGCGGTCAATGCCGCCGTCTCGCGCCCGCGCGTCACAATGTGGGTGTCGCTTGCCATGCTCGCCCTCAAGGCGCCCCTCAACGCGGTCTTCATGTACGGGCTCTTTGGCCTCCCCGCTCTCGGGGGCGGCGGCGCCGGCATCTCTTTCTTCATCCTCACTTATCTCTCCCTCATCGCCTACTGGGTGATCTGGAACAAGGACAATTTTTATAAGAAGATGCACGCGCCGGGCTTCGTCCGCCCCGAATGGAAGCGCCTCTGGAACCTCCTCAAGATCGGCGTCCCGATGGGACTCTGCACCTTCTTTGAGGTTTCGAGCTTCACCCTGATGGCGATCTTCGTATCCCGCCTGGGGCCGGACATCATGTCCGCGCACCAGATCGTCGCGAACCTCACCTCCATGTGCTACATGGTGCCGCTCTCGCTCGGCATCGCCACTTCGGTCCTCATTGCGCAGTCTCTTGGCGCCCGCTGGCCCTCCGTTGCCTATGAGTGCTTGAAGCGCACGCTGAAGCTCATGGTGACGATTGCTGTCGTGATGTCCGTGCTGCTCTTTCTTTTCCGCAGCGTCATTCTCTGGCTCTATACGAGTGAAGTGGAGGTGCATGAGCTCGCGATGTCGCTCATTCTTTTCGGGTGCTTCTACTACGTCTTCGACGCGATGCAGTCGGTTTCCGCTTTTGCCCTTCGCGGCTACCGCGTCACGATGGCGCCGATGATCATCTACGGCGTCATGCTCTGGGGCGTCGGGCTGGGTCTGGGCTACCAGTTTGCCTTCCATGGCGAATGGGCGGGAGGTCCTTACGGAGTTTTCGGATTCTGGGGCGCTACGGCGACCGGGCTCTTCCTCACCGGCATCAGCCTGACCCTCATGGCGCTCTGGGTGGGACGCCAGTTCGCGAAGGATGATTCGCATAGCCCCGATGAGGTGAAGGCCGCCATTCAGAGAGCGGAATCCCACAAGCCCCTCTCCTGATGGGGCACGGCAAAAACAGCTGAATTCATTTGTAAACGGGTCTTTCTTCTTCCGGAAAGATCCGTTTTCTTTTGTCTCAGGATGAAGCGGCCGTGAGCCGGAAAGACTCT
Source organism: Sutterella faecalis (assembly GCF_006337085.1). Classification (GTDB taxonomy): domain Bacteria; phylum Pseudomonadota; class Gammaproteobacteria; order Burkholderiales; family Burkholderiaceae_F; genus Sutterella; species Sutterella faecalis. The sequence goes on from NZ_CP040882.1 coordinate 1,567,605, forward strand.
CGTGTGTTATGTTCAGGGAATCTCTTTTTGACAGCAAAGCTGCCTGACATTTCAGGGCATCCTATGTCCACGATTCTTTTCCCCAGTCCCATCTTCGGCCCCGTTCATTCCCGGCGGCTCGGCATTTCGCTCGGCATCAACCTTCTTCCCGCGGACGGCAAGATCTGCTCCTTTGACTGCATCTACTGCGAATGCGGTCTCAACGGCTCCCACCGTCCTCACCTGAAGATGCCCTCGCGCGCACTGGTGCGCTCCGAGCTTGAGGCTAAGCTTGCCGAAATGGCTGCAGCCGGCCAGAAGCCTGATGCGATTACCTTTGCCGGGAACGGGGAGCCCACGGGACACCCGGAATTTGCACAGATCGTGGACGACGTGATTCAGCTTCGCGACCGCTTTGCGCCCAAAGCCAAAATCAGCGTCCTCACGAACGCCTTTCACATTCTCAAGCCCGAAGTCTTTGCCGCGCTCCAGCGCGTCGACAATCCGCTTCTGAAGCTCGACACCGTAAATCTCGAATACATCGAGTTCGTCAACCGCCCTCAGAGCCGCTACGATCTTGAGCGCCTGGTCGAAAAAATGAAGGCATTTAAGGGCGACTGCATGATCCAGACGATGTTCATGAAGGGTACCTGGGAAGGGAAATCGGTCGACAACACGTCCGAACGCTTCGTGGGACCCTGGCTCGCCGCCGTGAAGGCCATTCACCCGAAGCTCGTCACCATCTATACGATCGACCGAGAAACGCCGGACAAGAGCCTTGAGAAGGCCTCTCACGAAGAGCTCGATCGCATTGCCGCACGGCTTCGTGAAGCTGGTCTCGAATGCACGGTGAGCTATTAACTACTCACTCATTCCCCAACCGCTGTAACAGCGCCAGACGCAAAAAAAGGCTTCCCCGGAAACTTGGATTCCATGGGAAGCCTTTTTGTTTTCCTTCCGCCTCATTGAAGCGTCAGGAGCGCATGAAGATTACTGCGCGTTCGTATAGCGGTGCTCGCGAAGGGCAGCCACGCGGTCTTCGATCGAGGGGTGGCTCGCGAAGAGCGAACCAATGCCGCCCGAAATGCCGAAGCCCTTGACGTTGCCAGGAAGCTCGTTGGGTGCAATGCCGCCCAGGCGCTGCAGAGCGTTGATCATCGGCGTGGTGGAGCCCATGATGTCCGCAGCCCCCGCGTCCGCGTGGAATTCGCGATAGCGGCTGAAAGCGGCGACAACCATCGAGGCGAGGAAGCCGAGGCAGATGTCGAGCACAAGCGAGGTGACGTAGTAGCCCACGCCCGGCGCATCGTCTTCATTGCGCAGAATCTGACGGTCGACGACCCAGCCGATGATGCGCGAAAGGAAGACGACGAAGGTGTTCATCACGCCCTGAAGGAGCGTCATCGTGACCATGTCGCCGTTCTTCACGTGCGAGAGTTCGTGCGCGAGCACGGCTTCAACCTCTTCGCGGTTCATGAGGTTGAGAAGCCCCGTCGACACGGCGACGAGCGAGCTCGAGCGCGAGGCGCCCGTTGCAAAGGCATTGGGTTCGCCGTCGTAAATCCCTACTTCAGGCATCGGGAGGCCTGCCTTCTGGGCTTCGCTGCGGACAACGTCGACGAGATAGCGTTCAACCGGGGTCTGAGGATTATTCACGTCGATCATCTGCAGACCCATCGACATCTTCGCCATCGTCTTCGACATCAGGAGCGAAATGATCGAGCCCGAGAAGCCCACCACCATTGCAAAGACGAAGAGCGTTCCGAGATTGAGCGATTTCCCGCTCATCGTCCCGAAGTTGATGCCGAACACCATCTGGATCACCGTGAGAATCACGGAGAGCATGATGAAGATGGCGAGATTAGCGAGTATTAAAAGGCCGATGCGTTTGAACATGGCTTTCTATTCCTTTCCTTAGCGTCCTCTGGAGACACAAATGCTTTTGTGAGAGATGACGAGCGCCGCTTCTTAGCATTCTTGGGGTTGCGGCGCCGCAGGCATCCAGTATTCAGGCGTGCGGATGCGTTAGTTGTGATTTTACGGATGAGGAGAAAAAATTCCCTTAACCGGCTTTCTCCCCTTTTGTAACAAATGCGCGGGAGATTCTTCGATTTTTTAGACCGCGCGCTTTTTGTCTTCAATGCGCCGCGGCGAGAAGCTGTCCCAGGCGCCGCAACCCAGGCAATGCCACGAGAAGCTCGACGCGAGGAACCCGCACTTTCTGCACTGGTAGCGCGACCAGCGGCGGGCGTTCTGTTCGAGCAGCCCCGCAATCATCTTCGTCATCTCGTCGTCGGGATTCCCCTTCAGCTTCATCTGCATCATGGCGTTGAAGGCCGAAAGGCTCGGGTGTTCTTCAAGGAAGCGCCTTGCAATCTTTTCGGCCGACGACACGCCCTGCCAGGCGGCAATGCGGGTGAGGGTCGCCTCCATAACGTCGGCAGTGCCCAACTTTTCCGTAACCTCAAGGAGGAGCGCGAGGGCGCCTGCCTGGTCGCCCTCCGCCGAAAGGGCGTCTGCGAGGTGACCGATGACGAGAGGTGCATAGTCAGGGTGCTTCTCAACCACATCCTTCCAGTAGCGGATGGCTTCCGAGGCTGAACCCTCCGCCATGGCGACCTTCGCGACCGTAATGTCGACGCGGGGCGTGGCATCCTGGTAGCGCAGAAGCGGCGTCACAAGAAGACGAGCTTCCTCAAGGTTCTTGTGCTTCAACGCAAGGTCGATGCGTTCGCAATAAAAGTGTGCGATCTCTTCGGCATGGTTTTCACCGGCCTGCGTTTCAAGGAGACGAGCCGTTTCCGTAGCCGCTGCCCATTCGTGTTCGGTGACGTAGATCTTCAGGAGTTCGCGAAGCGCATGGAGGTGCTCCGAGGGGACGCTTGCGAGCTTTCTGTATGCCGCTTCAGCGCGATCAAAGAACCCGGCGCAGAGGAAGTCACGGGCAAGTTCCTTCAAAGCGAGCGCACGCTCTTCATCCGGAAGATCCGCGCGATTGTAGAGATGCCTGTGAAGCCTCACCGCTCGTTCGAATTCGCCGCGGCTTCTGAGGAGGTTGCCGAGCACGCGCTCGAGCTCAGTCAATTCCGGATCGACGCGCACGACTTCAATGAAGGCGTCAATGGCTTTATCCGGCGCTCCGTCCAACAGAAGCGCGAGACCCCGGGAACAGACTTCCGGGACTTTTGCGGCTTCGCCGCGCTGCCGCTGATCCCAGCCGCGGCACCACCAGCCGGCAAAGAAGAGAACCGGAACAAAGATCAGATACCAGTAGTCGAATTCCATCGCGCGGTGCTTCCCAGAAATAAATCAGCGTACGGCATCGGATATCGCCGCACGAAGTCAAAGAGAGAAATTTTACTGCGCTCCGGAGTTTCCGGACTTTTTGAGAATCGTTCTTCTCTGCGTGAAGCACATTTTTCAAACGCAGCATATGAAAACGGCGCACCTCCTTTCTAGGAAATGCGCCGTTGGCGTTCTTTTGATCCTAACCTCAGAAAACCGGGCTTCGGATCAGATCAATCTCAGAGAAGTGAGATTAGAACGTGTGAGCGAGGCCGACGTAGACGTTGGCGGTCTTTTCTTCGTAGTCGCTCTTCTGGGTTTCCAGATACTTGTCGAACGAAGCTTCAGCATAGCCGCCGCCGACATAGAGCTTGGTACGTTCGCTCAGCTGATAGCCGTAACGGGCAGCAAGGCCATAGTACTGAGCATCGCCATCCTTCTTGACGCTGTCGCCGATGAAGCCGTCTTCAAGCGTAGCATCGACATAGTAGAGACCAACGCAGAGCTCACCGTTGGCGCCAACCGGGGCAACCGTGCCCAAGTGGAGGCCATAACCCTTGTAGCCCTTTTCAGAGTCGACTTTTTCAAGAACGGTATCGTCACCACCAATCGTGAACGCATCAGAGCCAAAGACGCCACGGGCGCCAGAGAAATACTGAACTTCAGCGAAAAGCTTCGCAACTCCGAAATCGTAATTGCCGCCGACGAAGACGAGATTCTGGTCGTCGCGTTCATAATCCACATCACGAGAAGTTGTGGAATACTTCGTCAGTTCATAGCCAAGAGCAAACTGAGCAGGGCCATATTCACCAGTCAGGCCAGCGGAGAGATAACGATCAGCCGTGGACTCGCCTTCAACATGAGTCTTGTCCTCGTTCACGTTATCCATCTTGAAGGAGTACTGAACGATACCCTGGAGACCAGCAACACGCGGCGTGGCATAGGTGATCATGTTGTCGTAACGATCGCTGGCAGTGAAACCCCAGACAGCGTTGTCGCCACCATCAAAGGACTCAACGTAGCTGAGCAGATCATACGTGCCAGCCGACGAGGCGATGCCGCCCATGCGACCGAAAGCAAGTTCACCGAACGGACCGTAAACCGTCAGAGCAGCCTCACGACCGAAGAGACGGCCATCGTTGCCGAGTTCGCCGCTGTCAGTATCGACACCATTTTCGAGCTTGAAGCCAACCTTGTAGCCATTACCGAGGTCTTCAACGCCCATAAGGCCAAATTTGCTGGCCGTATCAATGCCCGAGGTCATTTCAAGCTTATTGTCGCCATCAACGACTTTCGATCCATCGAAACCCTTAACATCGCTGTAGGTATAGGAGAGGCCCTGGTCGATGGCGCCGTAAAGCGTCACATCAGCAGCCATGGCGGAGCCGGCAAACGCGCCGAGGACGGCGAGCGCAGCAAGAGTCTTTTTCATTTTCAGAAATCCCATTTAAAAGCCCGCCGGCATAGTGCTCTGATGGCGAAATGCTTCGGCGGACGTGAAACGAATGCCCTCAGGGCATTCGCAGCACTGGCGTAGCGGACTCCTTGCACAAGACCGGAACGCCGATTGAACCGAAGTTCATCATAGGTAGAACGGAAGATCTATTCGAGCGTTGATTTTCGTAAATGAGAATTTTTCTCGATTTTTCAATTACCTCCTAATTGTGATTTTTGTCGGATAGAAGCAACAGCCGTCACAATCCGTCGTCCCCGGGACACATATAAGAAAAGCCGCACTCCCTCGAAAAGGAATGCGGCTTCCAGAATGATTTCTCTGAGAGATCCTCATTCAGTGAATCAGGATCTCCAGAGAATCATCTTTGGTCAGACATCAGATTCGCGGCTCGCGTCCACGCGCTCCCTCAGACCCTTGCCGGCCTTGAAGAAGACGGTGTAGCGGGCGCGCACAGCAACTGCCGAACCATCCTGGGGATTGCGGCCGACGCGCTCCGGACGATATTTCAGTCCGAAGGAGCCGAAGCCGCGGATCTCAATGCGGCTGCCTTCTACCAGCGTGTCGGCCATCGTATTGATGATCACGGCAGCGGAATCCATGCAGTCGCGCTCGCGAAACGTCGGAAGACGCCCGTAGAGCTCAGCAAGAAGTTCGGATTTGGTCATGGAATTACCCATGGTTGCCTCCTCTGACTCTGATTACTTCTGCTCGAGCTTGGCCTTGAGCAGAGCGCCAAGGTTCGTCGTGCCCGTGGCGGAGCCGGCGTCAGCGTTGACGCGGTCGAGCGCAACGCGGGCTTCAGCGGCGTCCTTCGCCTTGATGGAGAGCTGGATGCTGCGGTTCTTGCGATCAAGGCTGATCACGGCAGCTTCAACTTCCTGGCCGACGGAGAGGACGGTCGTGGCGTCTTCAACGCGATCCGTGGAGATCTCGGAAGCGCGGAGGTAGCCTTCGACGTCGTTGCCGAGGTCGATCACGGCGCCCTTGGCGTCAACCGACTTGACGGTGCCCTTGACGACAGCGCCCTTCTCGTGCGTGGAAGCGAACGTGCCGAACGGATCGCCGCCGAGCTGCTTGATGCCGAGGCTGATGCGTTCACGATCGGTGTCGATGGCGAGAACCATGGCTTCGACTTCGTCGCCCTTCTTGTACTGACGGACAGCTTCTTCACCGGACTCGTTCCAGGAGAGGTCGGAGAGGTGAACGAGGCCGTCGATGCCGCCCGGAAGGCCGATGAAGACGCCGAAGTCCGTGATCGACTTGATCTGGCCCTTGACGCGATCGCCCTTCTTGTGGGACTGAGCGAACTCATCCCAGGGATTCGGCTTGCACTGCTTCATGCCGAGGCTGATGCGGCGGCGGTCTTCGTCGATGTCAAGAACCATGACTTCGACTTCATCGCCGAGCTGAACAACCTTGCGCGGATCGACGTTCTTGTTCGTCCAATCCATTTCGGAGACGTGCACGAGGCCTTCGATGCCGGCTTCGACTTCAACGAACGCACCGTAGTCGGTGATGTTCGTGACCTTGCCGAAGAGACGGGTGCCCTTCGGATAGCGGCGGCTGATGCCGATCCACGGATCTTCGCCGAGCTGCTTGAGGCCGAGGGAGACGCGGCTCTTTTCCTTGTCGAACTTGAGAACCTTGGCGGTGATTTCCTGACCAACCTGAACGACTTCGCTCGGATGGCGGACGCGGCGCCAGGCGAGGTCGGTGATGTGGAGGAGGCCGTCGATGCCGCCGAGATCAACGAACGCACCGTAGTCGGTGATGTTCTTGACGATGCCCTTGACGATGGCGCCTTCCTGGAGCGTCTCGAGGAGCTTGGCGCGTTCTTCGCCCATGTTGGCTTCGACGACGGCGCGGCGGGAGACGACAACGTTGTTGCGCTTGCGGTCAAGCTTGATGACCTTGAATTCGAAGGTCTTGCCTTCGTACGGCGTCGTGTCCTTGACCGGACGGGTGTCGACGAGCGAACCCGGGAGGAAGGCGCGGATGCCGTTGGTCATGACGGTGAGGCCGCCCTTGACCTTGCCCGTGACCGTACCGGTGACGAGTTCGCCGGATTCGAGCGCCTGCTCGAGGTTCATCCAGGCGGCGAGGCGCTTGGCCTTGTCACGCGAGAGGATCGTATCGCCGTAGCCGTTTTCGACGGACTCAATAGCGACGGAGACGAAGTCGCCCGGCTTGACGGTCACTTCGCCATGGTCATCCTTGAACTCATCGATAGGCACGTAGGCTTCGCTCTTCAGGCCGGCGTTGACGACGACGAAGTTGTAGTCGACGCGGACGACTTCAGCGGTGATGACTTCACCCTGACGCATTTCCTGGCTGGCAAGGCTCTGCTCAAAGAGCTCAGCGAAGGATTCGGGCTTGTTGGTTTCGTTGGACATTGTGGAAAAAATAATGTTTTGAAGCACGCCGCATTCTCAGGTCTCTAAGACCCGGAACGGGCGGAGTTGATGGAAAAATTCGGGCGGCCGTCCGTTGATCAGGACAACACCCGAAGGAAACGTTTATGTTACAGCAACTTAGCGCGCAAGTTGCCACCAGTCGAGCACTTTTTTAACGACTTCTTCAATCGTCATGTCGGATGTATCGAGAAGCTTCGCATCCTCTGCGGGCTTCAGGGGCGCTGCCGCCCGCTCGCGGTCGCGCCGATCGCGCTCCTCAAGGTCGCGCGTCAATGCCTCGCGGTCGGCTTTGAGCCCTCTCGCCTCCAGCTGCTTAGCGCGCCGCTCGGCCCGCACCGCAGCAGACGCCGTCATGAAGATCTTTAATGGCGCCTCAGGGAACACCACCGTCCCCATATCGCGACCGTCCGCAACCAGTCCGGGTGCCTGAGCCGCATTTCTCTGGAGGTCGAAGAGCGCTTTTCTGACGCCCGGGATGGCCGCCACCTGAGAAGCGGCAACCCCCACTTTTTCCGTGCGGATGGCTTCCGTCACATCGCGGCCCTCGAGCCAGATGCGCGAATCACGGAAAACGGGCTTCAGATTTCTAGCGACCGCTTCCGCTGCTGGCCCGTCCGAGAGATCAATTCCGGCCTCAAGGGACGCGAGTGCGGCAAGCCGATAGAGCGCGCCGCTGTCGAGATAATGAAAGCCGAGCGCATTGGCTGCTCGTTCGGCAATCGTGCCCTTGCCGCTCGCGGCCGGTCCGTCAATGGTGATCACTGGTACGGTCATTGTTTCTCTCTCGCTTATAAATCACTTGTCTTCCGGTCTTTATGCCGGAACGACGATCTTCGTTTTAGCCGGATGGCGGACGGCAAAGTCCCTCATGAAATCGGCAAGCTTCACTGCCCCTTCAATCGGCATGGCGTTGTACATGGATGCCCGGATGCCGCCCACGGACCGGTGGCCGGCCAGATTAATGAAGCCCGCTGCCGCGGCTTCCTTCACGAATACGCTCGTGAGGGCTTCATCACGAAGCCGGAAGACCACGTTGACGCGACTTCTCGAGCCTTCGGCGACATGAGAGACATACGTATCGGGAAGTTCTGCGATAACGGTGTAGAGTTGCGACGCGCGAACGAGCGCCCGGGCATTGAGCTTCTCGAGCCCGCCCTCATTTTCGATCCACTCGGCCATGAGGTTCGCCACATAGAGCTGAAAGACGGGCGGCGTATTGGGAACGCTCTCGGTGCGGCTGTAGACCCCGTAATTGAGGAGCGTGGGCACTTCGGCAGTAGCGAGGCCGAGGAGATCCCGCCGAAGAATCACAATCGACAGACCGGCAATGCCGAAATTCTTCTGCGCGGCAGCCCAGATGAGGCCGAAGCGGCTGACATCCACGGGTCTGGTCATGAAGTTGCTCGACATGTCCGCAACAAGCGGCACATCGGGCGCATCCGTCAGCATCGGCGTCGCAGGGAATTCCACGCCGTGAATGGTTTCATTGTCGCAATAGGCGCAGTAGCTCGATTCTGGGAGAACTTCGAGCTCTTCATTAGCGGGCGCCCGCGTGCCCGAACCGGAATAAGCCGTCTGAACTCGCCCGAACCGGAGTGCTTCCTTTGCGGCCGCCTTGCTCCATGCTCCCGTGATGATGTAGGTGGAGAGCGTCCCCGCGCCCAGAAGATTCATGGGCACCATGGAGAACTGCATGCGCCCGCCCCCCTGGCAGAAGAGGATGTCGTAATTGTCGGGCACCTTGAGAAGCGAACGGATCCGGGCCTTCAGACTCCGCATGATCTCAGCGACCTGCGGTCCGCGGTGGCCGGCTTCGAGAATTGAAAAGCCGAGCCCCTGGTAGTCAAGGAGCTCCGACTGGATTCGCGTGAGCACCGGTTCGGGCAGCATCGCCGGACCGGGAGCGAAATTGAAAGGCCGTTTCATTGGGATCTCCCATCAGACTCAAGCCCGGCGTGCGGACCGGGCTTGAGCATTGAGCGCATGTTGGATCAGGGCTTCAGTTTGCCGGCTTCGTCGCCGGCATCGGACTTCTCGTCCTCGTCGGAGTCTTCAGCCTCATCGTTGTCGAGCTCCTCAGACTCTTCTTCTTCCGAAGCATCGTCATCAGGGACATTCTCGATCTCGAGATGCGTCACCTCGTCCTCATCCTCTTCGCCCGTGCGGTCGATGCGCTCGATCGTTGCAAGCGTATCTTCGCCCATGCGGATCAGAATCACGCCCTTCGTTCTGCGTCCTCTCACCGGGATTTCGCCCGCCCGGGTGCGGACCACCTTGCCGCCCGTCGAAAGGAGCATGATGTCGTCCTCCGGCGTCACGATGAGCGCCGCGACGAGAGAGCCATTCTCCTCTGAGGTGCGGATGGCAATCCGCCCCTTGCCGCCGCGTCTGTTCGCGGGGAAATCGGGAATAGCCGTCAGCTTTCCGAAGCCCTTCGAAGTGGCGGTCAGCACGAATTTCTCCGTATCCGCACACGTCGCCAGCGCGACCACGCTCTGCCCTTCGGCAAGGCGGATGCCGCGCACGCCGTGCGCAGCGCGTCCCATAACGCGGGCGTCGGTTTCCTTGAACCTCGCGCAGAAGCCGTCCGTATTGAAGAGGAAGACGTCGTCTTCGCCCGATGTGAGCGAAACGCCGATCAGATGCTCGCCTTCATCAAAGTTCATGGCGCGCACGCCCTGCTGCAGACGAACGGCACCCGCGAATTCAGAAAGTCTCGAGCGCTTCACGATGCCCTTATTGGTCGCGAAGAGCACGAACTTCTCATCGTCAAAGCCCTGGATCGGCAGGATGAAGCTGATTTTCTCCCCTTCGTCGAGCGGAAGGAGATTCACGATCGGACGGCCCCTCGAGCTTGCCTTCCCTTCGGGGAGATCAAAGACGTCGATGCCGTATACCTGGCCCAGGGTCGAGAAGCAGAGAATGATGTCGTGGGTATTGGCGATGAAGAGCTTTTCAATCGCATCGTCAGCCACGGTCGCCTGAACGTTTCTGCCGCTGCCGCCGCGCTTCTGGGCGTTGTAGTCGGAGAGCTCCTGACTCTTCACGTAGCCGCCGCGGGTGATCGACACCACCATGTCGCGGCGCGGAATCAGATCGCGCTTATTGAAGTTGGGGTCGCCCTCGAGATCCACGGTCGAACGGCGTTCGTCGCCATAGGCTTCGCGAATCGCAAGAAGCTCCTCGCGGATGATCGCAGTCACGCGTTCGGGCTTTCTCAGAATGTCAATGAGATCAAAGATGCGCTCCATCATGGCCGAATAGTCGCCAATGATCTTTTCGCGCTCAAGCCCCGTGAGGCGGCGCAGGTTCATCGACAGAATATTGTCGACCTGCGTCTTCGTGAGATAGTAGAGCCCGTCGGGCTGCAGTCCCCGCGAAGGTTCGAGTCCCTCGGGATCGGCGTCGCGCCCGTAGCTCAGGGCCCGCTCCGTAATGTCCTTTGCAAATCCGAGCGGCCAGCCGCGGTTCATGAGCGAAGTCTGCGCTTCCTCAACGGTCTTCGCAGCACGAATGAGGCGAATGAATTCGTCGATATTGGCGAGTGCAATCGCCTGACCGGCAAGGATATGGCCGGCTTCCCGGCTCTTTCTCAGACGGAAGACCGTACGGCGCGTGACCACCTCGCGGCGATGCGCGAGGAAATAGGTGATCATCTGCTTCAGATTGAGAAGCATCGGCTGGCCGTCAACGAGCGCGACCATGTTCATGCCGAAGCTTTCCTGCATCTGGGTGTTCTTAAAGAGGTTGTTGAGCACAACCTCCGGCATGGCGCCCATCTTCAGGTCGATTGCAATGCGGATCTGGCGCGTCGATTCGTCGCGCATTTCCGAAATGCCCTCGAGCTTCTTCTCGCGCCAGAGCTCATGCATGCGTTCATAAAGAACGCGCTTATTGACCATGTAGGGGATCTCGTCGACCACAATGCGGGTGCGGCCGTTGCCGAACTCCTCAAGGTGCGTGCGCGCGCGCATGAGCACGCGTCCCCGGCCGGTGCGGTAGCCCTCGTGAACGCCGCTGATGCCGAAAACGATGCCGCCCGTCGGAAAATCAGGCGCGGGCATGCGGCGGATCAGTTCGTCAATCGTGCAGTCGGGGTGCTCAAGGGCGTGAACGCAGGCGTCGATGGTTTCCCGGAGGTTATGAGGCGGAATGTTGGTCGCCATGCCGACCGCAATGCCAGAGGAGCCGTTGACGAGCAGCTCCGGGAGACGCGTGGGCAGAACCACGGGCTCCATTTCGGAATTGTCGAAGTTCGGAATGTAGTCGACGGTATCTTCATGAAGATCGGCGAGCATTTCCTCGGCAATCTTCATGAGGCGGACTTCCGTATAACGCATGGCCGCCGCGCTGTCGCCGTCGATCGAGCCGAAGTTGCCCTGACCGTAGATGAGCGGATAGCGCATGGAGAAATCCTGCGCCATGCGGACAATCGTCTGATACGCCGCGCTGTCGCCGTGCGGGTGGAATTTACCGAGCACTTCACCCACCACGCGGGCGGCCTTCTTCGTGGGCGAATTCCAGACATTCCCGATTTCCTTCATCGCGTAAAGCACGCGGCGGTGCACGGGCTTCAGGCCGTCGCGAACATCAGGAAGCGCGCGCCCGACGATGACGCTCATTGCGTAGTCGAGATACGACTGGCGCATCTCGTTCTCAATGGCTACCGGGAGAAGCTCCTGGGCAATGGCATCGCCCGAGGTCGGGGAGGACCCTTCGGGCTGACCTTCCTCTTCGTTGATCGCCTCACCCTCGTTCTTCTTGTCTTCGTCCATCAGCTCACCTGTTAGAGATGCGCCTCAAAAAGCGCACAAAAGGCCGCGGGCGCCTCTCGGGCTCCACCGCATGCGCAATCTCGGGCATGCATGCGGGAGCCGGCCGCCTGCGGCAATATCAGAAACGAGGTATTTTATCAGCTTCCATCCTCTTTCCATCCCGCACGGGCGAACGATCACGAGGCCTTTTCAAAGACCGCACGCCGCCGTCGCTCCGGTTGCGGCTTCCCTTTCGTTGCAAGAGATAAGAAGTGCTCAACGCAGATACGATCATTGAGGCCCGCTGGGTCATTCCTGTCGCCCCGAAGGGCGTCATTCTTGAAAACACGTCCGTGGTGATTGCTGACGGCCGGATCATCGATCTGCTCCCGATTTCCGAAGCGCACACGAAATACAGCGCCCCGGAAGTCGTTTCTCTTCCCTCGAGCGCGCTTCTCCCGGGCTTCGTGAATCTTCATTCGCATGCCGCCATGAATCTCGTTCGGGGCCTTGGCGCCGACCTTCCTCTCATGGACTGGCTCACGAAGAAGATCTGGCCCGCCGAAGGGAAGCTCATGAGTCCGGAATTCGTGCGCGAAGGCTCCTGGCTCGCCGGCCTCGAAATGACAGCGGGGGGCGTCACGACCACGTCCGACCACTACTTCTTCCCGAAGGCCGCCGCCGAAGGTCTGCGCTCGGCGGGGCTGCGCTGTGCGGTTTCCGGCATCGTGATCGGCTTTCCTTCCGCCTGGGCGAAGAACGACGCCGAATACCTTGAAAAATCCGAAGCGCTGATCCGCGAATTTGAGGGCGACCGGTTTATTCATGCAACCATTGCGCCCCATGCGCCCTATACGGTGTCGGATGATTCCCTCAAGGCCTGCGCGGCGATTTCAGACCGCTACGGCGTTCCGATTCACATGCACGTGAATGAAACAGCGGGCGAAGTCGCCGACAGTCTGCGCGACCACGGCGAGCGTCCGATCGAACGTCTCAGCCGCTGCGGCCTTCTCAACGACCGCCTGATTGCCGTTCACAGCGTTCACGCAAATGACGACGACATCCGCGCGATGGCGGCAGCCCGCGCGAGCGTCTGCCACTGCCCGTGCTCCAACCTGAAGCTCGCCTCGGGTTTCGCCCCGATCGCGAAGTTCCTCGCCGCGGGCATCAATCTCGGCATCGGCACCGACGGCGCCGCAAGCAACGACAAGCTCGACATGCTCGGCGAAACGCGGCTCGCAGCCATGCTTGCCAAGGCCGTTGCGGGCGATCCCACGGCCGCCCCCGTCTTCGACATGCTCGAAGCCGCAACCCTCGGGGGCGCCCGCGCGCTCAAGTGGGACCAGGAAATCGGCTCGCTTGAGAAAGGCAAGGCTGCCGACATGTTTGCCATTAGTCTCAGCACTCCGGAATCGCTTCCCGTCCAGGATCCTGCCGCACAGATTCTCTATTCGGCCGGACGCGAATGCATTACGCATACCTGGGTGGACGGCAGCCTCATCATGGAAAAGAGGGCGAAAACGATCTACCCTGACCCCGCGGCGCTTGAAAGAGCCCAGTCGCTTGCCGCCAAGTGGCAAAGTCGAATTTGATATGCCGTTTCAGCCTCTTGGTCGTCGTCAAACCCTTTTGTCGGGCGACAAAGAGGCATCAATCTCCGGGGAGCAAAGCTTTGCGTACTGATCTCAACGCAAAGCCGCACCGGACGCTTTGTCTATAATGGGCAATACTCAAAACTATTCCCATGCTGACCCTATCAGCTGCTCTGAAATCCATGGAGCAGTCGAAGGGCAGCTTGATTTCCCACTGCGGGATGACCAGTCAGTGCCGTCTAAAGAAGGACAGGCATTCTTCCTCGTCCTGTTTCCTAAAAGGATCCTCAAATGAAGACTTCCGCGAAGCTTTGCGGCATTGCCGCCGCTCTTCTTCTCGCTGCTTCCTTCAATGCTTCTGCCGCTGAGACCGTGAACCCCTATGTTCACTCCTCCTCCGGCCAGATCGTGAAGAACAGCACCGACCTCTGCTGGCGCACCGGCTTCTGGACCCCGGCTCTCGCCGAGGCGATGGGCGTTGACGGCGCCGGCTGCGCTTGCGATGCCGACATCCTCGACAAGCAGGCCTGCACCGCGGTTGAAGCCCCGGTTGCCACGAAGTCCGCTGAAAAGGTGACCTTCTCGGCCGACATGCTCTTCAACTTCGACCGCGCCACGCTCAAGCCCGAAGGCCAGGCCGTCCTTGACGACCTCGTCTCCCGCATCGCCGGCGTTGACATCGAAGTCATCCTCTCGACCGGCTACGCCGACCGCCTCGGCAAGGCCGCCTACAACGAGAAGCTCTCGCAGCGTCGTGCCGACGCCGTCAAGGCCTACCTCGTTCAGAAGGGTGTTGATGCCGCTCTGATCAAGACCGAAGGCAAGGGCTCCGCTGACCCCGTCGTCAACTGCCCGAACCCCTCCAAGGCCGGTCAGATCAAGAACTTCCGCGCGCTCGTTGACTGCCTGCAGCCCAACCGCCGCGCCGTCGTTGAAGTTGTCGGCTCCCGTCCGGCTATGTAATCTTCCTCAGATGCCCGATGCATCTGTAGGCTGATCGCAACAAAGCCCCTGTCTTTAGGCAGGGGCTTTCCTTTATAGGCAAATCATGCAGCCCGGCCTTTTCCTTTTCGATCTTGACGGAACGCTCGTCGATACTGCACCCGATCTTGGAGGCGCCGTCAACGACATGCGCATTGCACGAGGGCTCGAACCGCTGCCGCTCGAATGCCTGCGAGAACCCGCGGGCCACGGTGCGCCGAAGCTCCTCAAATCCGCATTCAATATGGAAACGACGGATCCGGAATACGCCGCCATGCGGCTCGAGTTTCTCAGGAACTACGCCGCACGCGGCGTATCGCATTCGCCGCTCTTCCCTGGCATCCGCGAGCTTCTCGAAGCGCTGCGGGAAATGCGCGTTCCCATGGGCGTCGTCACGAATAAGCCGCAGGAACTTGCCGACAAGGTCTGCCGGGACCTCGATCTTGCGGATTTCATGGAAGTCGTGATCGGCCTCGGTCCCGAAGGTACAAAACTGAAGCCCGCCCCGGATTCGCTTCTCCTGGCACTTAGAAAAACCGGGATTCCGGCAGAAAGAACGCTTTATGCGGGCGACAACACCAAGGATGCACTTGCCGCTCAAGCCGCACGCATGCCCTTCGCCTTTGTTGCCTGGGGCTGCCAGCAGGAACTTCCGGACGCTCAGCTCTATGAATGCGCTGCCAGGACCCCTGCCGACCTGATGTCCTGGATGCTGCGGCGGTGAACTGGACCCGAGGGGCGTTGATTTGTTGTGTAAACACCTCTCGGTTACTTTGCGTTTCAGACCATTCCTGCACCACCGGGCGCCTTCAGGGTATGATTCGCGTCACCACATCCGGGGGCGCCTTGGTTTCGACGAGGATACTGACGCTGTCCGGTGCATGCCGAGGTGCAGTCACCTCGTAAATCCGCTGCAATCAATTAAACGCCAACAACAAGCGTTTCGCTCTCGCGGCTTAATCCCGCGGGATGCTGCACTGATTTGACTTTGGGTCAGGCAGGGCAACCTGCAGCAGCATCAAATTACAAAGCCTAGGTTCGCCGGCTGTCGTCAACGGCGTTCCGAAACTTAGATGACTGGGCAGCCGCTGGCCCGCCGATTGGCAAAACGGCTGTCGAGATCCAAATCATTCGGCTACGCATGTAGATCCGCCAGAAAACGATTTTCGGACGCGGGTTCAACTCCCGCCGCCTCCACCAATTTTTTAGAAAACCGCGACGTGCTCCAGGTACGCCGCGGTTTTTGCATATTGGGGCCGGAACCTATCGGATACCCGGCTTTTCCGCTCCCATGGCTCTATGCCGGCGCTGAGGATTGCTAGGATTAAGCGGCGTCTCAACATGCTTTTGATTCGCTTTCCTTCTGAGTTCCCCGATTTCTCTTCCAAAGAAGACCCCGATGCCTACAGAAAACACCTTTTCCGCGCTTCAGCCTGCCTTTGACGCCCTGGCGCTTCTCTTCCTGCAGCCCGAAACGCTTGGCGCCGCCGCCCAGCTGCCCCACGCAGCCGAAGCGATACTGGAAGCCGGAGGCAGCCTCCCCCAGACTTCCCGAAACCGGCTCGACGAAATCGCAGCCGGCACGCCGGGAAGCGACCTTCAGCTCGCGCAAGCCTACGCGAAGCTTTTCCTCGGCGTAGGCGAGAAAACCATTCCGCTTTGCGAGAGCGCATGGACGAGCGCGCAGCATCTCCTCTGCCAGGGTGCAGAGCTGGAATGCCGCCGGATTTATGAAGATGCCGGTCTCGAGCTCGCCGGCGGCTCCGTTGTTCCCGAAGACCATCTCGGGCTTATGCTCGGGTTCCTCGCAGTATCGGCGCTCCGCGGCGACGTACGAACGGGGCTCAGCTTCTATCAGACGCACGCCGCTCCGCTTATCCCGGCGATCACGGAAGCCATCCGCGCGCGCGGGAAAGATGCCGGCCCCTATCTCGATGTTGCCGACCTGCTCGACGGCATTCATCAGGCGCTCTCCTGACCGGCAGCGCTCTCCCGAACCCAAGAAGAAAACGGCCGCCCGAAAGGATTTTCTCCCGGGCGGCCGTTCTGCTATGCCTTGAGAACAAGAGCTCAGAGCTTCAGCTCATAGGACTCCACATCCATATGGGTCGCGATGTAGCGGATCTTGGGCTTTGTTCCCGCCTTCACGTTCATCGCCTTCGCTCTGGCAATGAGTTTTTCCATTTCGGGCGTGGGCGACTCGTAGTCGACGAGCGTCATCGCCCCGATGCCGCAGGCTTCGACGCAGGCGGGCTTGAGACCCTTCGACGTGCGGTGCGTGCAGAGCGTGCAGTGTTCCGCGCGCCCGGCCTTATGCTTCTGCCAGGGTTCGAGGTCGCGAACGGCGAGCGGCGCCTTGCCGCCGAAGTAGTTGGTGACGCCTGAAGTATTGAACTGCGGCACGCCGTAGGGGCAGACTCTCGCGCACATCTGGCAGCCGATGCATTTTTCCTCGTCAACCAGCACCTCGCCCGCAGGACCCTTATGGATCGCCTTGGCAGGACAAACCTTCATGCAGGCAGGGTTGTCGCAGTGCTGGCAGGAAGCGCGGAAGTAGTTGATGACGTTTGCCTTCACGTCTTCAAGCCTCTGGATCTTTTCATAAAAGATCCCGGGCGCCACCTGATTCTCTTCCTTGCAGGCAATGGCGCAGGCATGGCAGCCCACGCACTTGTCGATATTGACAATGATTCCGTAGCTCGACATGTCTTTCTCCTCCATCAGGCGTTATTCGCCACATCAGCCTTGACGACTTCAACGCAGACGTCGTTGCAGCAGGGGTAGCCCGAAATCGGGTCCCAGCCCTTTCTCGGAATAAGACCCTGGGTTTCCTGGTCTCCGCGCCAGCCGTACTGGGCATCGACCAAGCCTTTTCTCGCAAGGATCGTGACGCGCACGCGGGCGCGGACCTTGTCCTTCGAGTAGGGAGAAATAATCCAGACCTTGTCGCCTTCCACGAGATTGCGGCTTGCGGCATCGGCCGGATGCATGTTGATGTAGGACTCGGGCTCGAGTTCGAGGAGATACGGCTGATCGCTTCTCGTCTTCGAGTGCGTAATGTAGGGGCGGCGCGTGCCGTTCAAGAGCTTCAGCGGGTACTTTTCCGTCGGCTGCGGAGCCTTTTCGTAGACGGGAAGTCCGGGGAAGCCGTGCTTCGCCTGCACAGACGACACGAACTCGATCTTTCCGGAAGGCGTCCTGAAGCCGGGTTTGCCGTCAAAGCGCAGAATGCCCTTCGCGTATTTTTCCGTTGCGGGCTTCGGGAACCATTCGCAGGGCTTCACCGCCGGAAGCATTGCCTGACGCTCCGCATAGCTCGTGCCCCAGCCATTCAGAATCGAATCGCAGGCCTTCACCGGGTCGCCGCCGAAGAAGAGGTCGCTGTCGCCCGTCACGGCCGCGCCGATCGTGAGCGCGATCTTCCAGTCTTCCCAGGCTTCGCCCAAAGGCTTCACGGGCTTTCTTGCACTCACGGCGCGCCCATGGACGCCGAAGGGCGCATAGCGCTCGAAGTTCATTGCGGCCGGAAGCACCAGATCCATGTCATGGTGGGTCTCGTCGCGATAGAAGTAATCGGTTGCGAACGAGAAGTCGAGCTTTCTGATCGCTTCCTGATACTCCGCCGGGCTCGGCCAGATGAGAAGGTTCGTGCCGAAGCCGGCAAATGCCTTGATGCGGCCCGCTTCCACCATTTCGGGGAGCTTGTTGGGGCTGCAGAGCACCTGCATTTCGTTCCAGACGGGAGCGAATTCGCGGTCGATGCGGCGCGCCTTCTGTTCGGGCTCATTGAACCAGGCCTGATCAATGAAGGTCTTCGTATAGCCTTCGTCCCAGCGGATGTAGTCCTCGGGCCAGTTGTTGAAGGTCGAGCCGCCGGCATTGTCGACGTTTCCGGTGAGCGCCATGAGGAGCGAATACGCGCGCACGTTGTTGCAGCCGTTCCCCTGATGCGGAATCGACTGCCCGGGGAGCATCATCGAGGAGGGGCCGTCCGCGAACATGCGGGCCGCCTTCACGACGTCGTCGGCCGGAACGCCGGTTTCCTTTTCAACATACTCGGGCGTAAAGGCTTCGCAGTATTTGACGAGCTCTTCATAGCCCGTGCACCACTTGTCGACGAACTCGCGCTTCACGAGTCCTTCCTTCACGAGAACTCGGATCATGCCCCAGGCCAGGGCGCCGTCGGTGCCGGGCTTCACCTGCAGATGAATGTCAGCCTGTTCGGCCACCTTCGTGCGGCGCGGATCAGACACGATGAGCTTCAGACCGCGCGCCTTCTGCGCGAGGAGATTCCTGAAGAATCCGTGGGGCGAAGCCCAGGAGCCGTTCTTGCCGACGATCATGCAGCACTTCGTCTTCGGGCTCGGACCACCCGCGATCTCAGCGCCGTAAGAGAGCTCAAGCGCATGCACGTAAGCCAGGTTGCAGGCGACCGAACTTTCGCAGCAGTAATTGGGGCTCCCGAAATAGCGTGCGAGACGCATGACGGGAGGACGCGGCTCCTTCGGATCGCCGCAATAAAAGAGCACGCGGTCGGCGCCGTTCTTTGCCTTCACGGCATTGAGCTTCTCGGCGATCGTCTTGATCGCTTCGTCCCAGCTGATGCGCACCCAGCCCGGATCCGCCGCGCCCTTAGGCGCCGTACGCTTCATCGGGTAAAGAAGGCGATTGGGGTTATAGAGCCTCTGGAGCGTCGAGATGCCCTTCGAGCAGAGAAAGTGATTCGGATGTTCGTTCCAATTTTCAATGCGGATCACGGTATTGCCGCGCGCCTTGAAATGGATGCCGCACATCGGCATATGGTTGCAGGAATCGCAGATAGTCCAGCCGGACCAGTCGCTCTGAGCTTCCTCGACGGCGGCTGCACGGACGGCAGGCTGGAAAAGCGCGGCAGCAAAGCCCGCGCCCGCACCCTTCATCAGGGCGCGGCGTGAGACGGACAGGGTCATTTTGTTCTCCTTGCGCTTTCTATTTTTGTTTTGGAAATGCGCAATGTTTTAGTGGGTCCTTATTGCATGCTACGAAGACTTGCCGCCCCCTTCTATTCGTAAATGTCCTAGAGCCGCTAGCGATTCAAACGTGCTAAAGGCTCTTTCGGTAAACAACGCCTCAGCCTGAAGCCCTATGCAAATTGCGAGCAAATGTTTGAATCTAGCCCGTTCTTCTCCCCGGATCGATAATGTTCTAAAGACATATCCCTACCGAAACAGGAATTCTCTATGGCGAAAGTCCTCAAATTCACCGCATGCGCCGCGGCGGTTGCCGTAGCGCTATACGCCGGCGCAGGCTATATCGGCGTTCCCTATGCCACGCGCGCCGTTCTTGAAAAAGTGGTTTCCAAGGAGCTCGGCCGCGCTGTAACGCTTTCCGACGTTTCCTTCAATCCCTGGACGCTCGTTTATGAGCTGAAGGGACTCTCAATCCCGGAAGCAGGCAGCGACCCGCTCCTCAAGCTCGACCTCCTGCGCGTCGACGCCTCGATTCAAACGCTTTTCAAGCTCGCTCCCGTCATTGAGGAGATCACGATTGACGGCCTTCGCGTCAATGCCGTCATGAATGAAAAGAACCGCAAGGATGTCGAACGGCTGATGGGCAAAACCGAGACATCAGACAAATCCGGAAGTGCGGCTTCTGAAAAGAAGAGCGAAGCCTCCGGAGGGCTGCCTCAGTTTGCGGTCTACAACATTGCCGTTACAAACAGTTCGGTTCGCTACCGCGACGACGCGCAGAAAATCAATCAGGCGCTCACCGACCTTACGCTGAAGCTCCCCTTCGTCTCCACGATGGAAAGCGCATCGGAAAGTCTCGTAACGCCGGAACTCACTTTTAAGCTGAACGGCTCCCAGATTGAGGCGACAGGGTCAACGAAGCCCTTCGGCACAACGCTCGAAGCCCGCCTCAACTTCAGAGTGTCGGCCCTCGACGTGGCCGAACTCGCGCGCATCGTTCCGGCGCTCAATTCCGACAATCTGCGCGTCGCAGATGCGAAGCTTTCTTCCGACCTCACCTTCGTCTTCCGCAATCCGACGGGCGGGAATCCGGCAAAGATGCTGCTTTCGGGAACGACCTCTCTCGCAAACGTTTCCGTTACCCAGAAAGGCGCTCCGATCGTCACGCTCCCCAAAGCCGAGCTCAACCTCAACGAGGTTGATCTCGTCGACCAGCGCGCCGTCGTTGAGAACCTGACGCTTACGGGGCTCAGGCTCGACGTGAAGAATTCCAAGGCCGGCATCAACCTGCTTGCGGCCGCTGAAAGCGCTTCCGGAGGGGCATCGGAAGCCGGGACCAAGGCCAAGAAAGAGGCCGCGCCTGCTGAGTCTTCCACCTCGCCCTGGACCTGGAAGGTGGTTGCCGCCTCGCTTCGCGATGCCCATATTTCCTGGACTGACTCCACGCTTTCGCCGGCCGCAAAAATTACCGTTGCGAATCTCGATGCGTCCGTGAAGAACCTCTCCTCGGACGCGCAGAAACCTGGCAATTTCTCGGTTTCGGCTGAACTTCTGGGCGGCAGAATCGAAAGCTCCGGCACCGCTCAGATTTCGCCCCTTGCCGTCTCCGCCGCAGCCAAGGGCACGAGGCTTTCACTCAATGCCGCCGCGCCCTACATCACGAAAGCGCTCGGTGCAGACGTGAGAGCAGGTGTTGCCTTTGACGTCAAAGCGGATCTGAAGGGTTCGGATGTTGCGGCATCAGGCACGGCCACTCTGAACGACTTCACGCTGAAGGAAGGAAAGACAACGCTCGCTTCCTTCAAGACGGCAACTCTGAAGCTCAATTCCGTCGACACCTCGAAGCGCTCTGCCGATGTAGCGCTCGTCTCGCTCGCGAGCCCCGTCATCAATGCCGTCATGACGAAATCGGGCATCAACTTCGCAAAGCTTGCCGGCGCCGAATCGGGGTCAAAGACCCAGACGGAAGCCAAGTCCGGCAGCAAAACTGAAGCCAGCTCGCCCGCCTGGGCATGGAAGGTCGCTCAGGCCTCCATCACCAACGGTACGATCAACTATCGCGACGAAAGCATCAGCCCCGTCGGCACGGCATCCATTCCGAAGCTCAACCTGACGGTCAAGAATCTTTCTTCTGCAAAGGGGAGTCTCGGCACGGTTGATTTCTCAACCGGCCTGGGCGGCGGCAGTCTCAACGCTGCGGGCAAATTCGGCATCTCTCCGGTTGCGGCTGATATCGAAGTCAAGGGCGCCAAGATCGGTCTGAAGCCTTTCTCGTCCCTCATGACGGGCTACGCCGGGATCGGCGCCAAGTCCGGCACTTTCGATGCGTCCGGACGCATGACGCTTGCCGCTCAGAAAGAGAAGACCATCGCCGGCTGGAAGGGAGATCTTTCCCTCTCGACGCTCGACCTTACGAACAGCAAGGGCACCGGCCTCATGAGCTGGAAGAAGGCGTCTTTGACAGGGCTCGAGGTTGAAACAACAGAACCCATTCACCTCGTCGTCGCCAAAGCTGAAATCGATCAGCCTGCACAAAAGCAGGTTGCGGCCGTAAAGGAAATCGCCGGCATTGCCTCTCTGATTTCCTCCCTCACCGGCAAGGACAAAACGGCTCAGAAGATCGAGAAATACAGCGAGAAGATTCCCGACAAGGTAACGCTTGAAAACGTCCGCTACGAGAACGGCAAGTTCTCCGCAGAAGGCGTGAGCGCAGCCTCCGTTGGCGGCATTCTTCTCAACAAGCTCTCCGAAGCCATGAGTGAAAAACTCGGCGGCGGCACCTCCGCTGCCGGCACGACCAAGTAGCTCCAGAGCCTCTTTTAAAGACAGCGAAGCCCCTCGAATCGTTCGGGGGGCTTCGTAGTTTTCGGTAGGGCTTTAAAACGAGAAAGCCCCGCCGAGTTTTACCGGTAGGGCTTTTGCGCGGGCTTATAAATGATGCGCTTGGATGCATTGGATTGCACCGTGCGGCACGAACCTAAAAGAAAAAGCCGTGAAGATCAGTACATTACGCACTGCCTTTCACGGCTTTATCTGGAATCTGGTGCCGGAGAAGAGCACCGAATGCACTTTAAATATCAATGAGTTATGAGTGTTTTAATTTTTGTACCATCACTCATACCATCAATAAATCTTCGCTAAGGGCAAACCCTAACCCGAAAACCTGCTCTCGAAATTTGCCCCCTGTACCCTCCCTTTATCCTATCACCCATCCCCACCCCCTATTTTTTCGTGCTCCCACTGCGCCACCCTGTGGATAAGTGGCTTAATTCCCTGTGGCAGTAGCGAAGAAATTGACGCGGAATTGTGCTCCACCCCCTGCGCCCGCTTTTTCCAGCGAGGCCGCCGAGAATCGCGTAATGTGTTGATATTTAAAAGGTATTCATCCATTTCCTACCGGGCGCACGAAAAAAGCCCCCACGGCCTGAATCAAGGACGTGAGGGCTTCATGCGCTGGGCGCGCTTAGGTTAATCGTCGGTTAGCTGTTCTTCTAATCCGCGAAGGCGATTCAGGAGCACGCAATAACCGGGTGTCTTCGCGTCGTGCAGGCCGTAGGCTCTTCCGCAACGCGAGGTGCCATCATTGCGGCGGGTATCGCCGCCGATGCGGACTAAAGCCCCTTCGCCTTGAAGCCATAGCGCAAGGCTCTTCGCCATAACCTCACCGCCGTATTTCTCCTGAAACACTCCCTTATAGAAGAAGAACACACGCTCGGGCGCTCCGCTCTCCTCACTGTCTTCACCCTGCGCACCGGCGCTCGCGTCGCTGGAGAGGTCCTGCCACTCTTCACCGTCGGCGCCAGCGTACTTTGATCCGTCGCTGTTGGCGGCCCATTGGGCGCCATAGCAAGGCGTTGGCGTATCAGCGCCCATATGCCACGGAGCATTTACAAAACGCTCGGATTCTTTCGTACACATATTGATTAGGGCGCGCACATCGTCTAACCGTTCGCGCCCAACGCGGAAAGGCTTTAGAGCATGGCGCGCGCAGGCGTAAACCTGCTCGGCGGCGATACTCTTCCCCGGCTCGAACGCTTCCCAGCCGGTTAGGCCGATTGAGGTTGCAAGCTCCCCAGCCGCGGCACAAAGCGCGAAGCGGTCAAGAACGCGGGCAAACTGCCCCTTCTGCAAATCGGCCTTGAAGCGATCGCGAAAGGCTTTCATTGACGCGGCTAAAGCCTCCTTCGCCTCCTCCCGGTGTTCCGTGAGGTATCGAAGCCACTCCCGCCCGGCGGTGCCATAGCACTCAACGGCCGCGCTCTCAATCGCGTGCGCCGCTTCTCCGCCGCTCAAGCCTTCAGGGAGCTTTTCGAAAACGCCTAAATCATCATTGACGGGGCAGGCGTATACGTCGGTGAAACGCGTGAGTTGGCCGGCATAGGCCCTGTTTCCCCAGCGCCCTGCCTTAATCCATTGCTCGGCAGTCATTTCAGCGGAGGATAGGCCGAGAGTGCGCCAAGAGTGCGATTTACGAGAATCAATTTCACCGTTGGCAGATATGCCCCCTCGCTTTTTTTCCTTGCCGTTAGAGAACATATAGGCCTTATCGCCGCGCTCTTTCTCGGGGCACATGGCGGCCTCATCCAAAATCAACGGCAGATCATTATGACCAATGCACGACTGCTCATGCCCGATTAAAGAGCCTTGCCACGTATCGATATATCCGGCGGTATTACCTTCGCCATCCATAGCGCCGCGGCCGAATACCGAAGCGGCGAGCTTCAGCGAGAGCGACTTGCCGCGCGAGCTGGGGCCGTAGATATTGAAAGCGCCGCCCTCAACACTCATAAGGGCGAGGCAGGGCGCCGCGAAGGCAACGCATACCGCCAGCGTCATCCGCGAGGAATATTGGCAATAGCAGGCGGCGCGCTCTTTCCATTGGGCTAACGTGCCTCGGCTGGCGAGCTTTGCCGCCTTCTGCTTTGTGCCTGAATACACAATGGCCGGGCCGCGCCATGAGGTAGGCGCGCAGGGGTAAACCGTCTCTTCACTGAGGATGAAAACGTTTTGCCCGTCGGGCGCGTGATACCACCCAAGAGAATCCACCCCGGTAAAGCGAGGCAGGAGCCCTGAAGGAAATGAGGCGAGATAATCGATAAGCAACGGCACTGCCCGGCGCCCGGCGATCTGGAGGCCTTCGGTACAGAGGGGAGCAAGCACCGTAGCAGGATCACGCGTCATCAAATCACCGAGAGCAATATCTGCGAAATGATGCCGGCCATCCTTATCCCGGAATTGCAGGCGAAGCTTTTGAGCGCCGCCCTTATCGTCGCTCATCAAGCCGAGGACCTTCAGGCCGAAGCACACGTTATGAATCGTCGGCGGCGTTTCAGTGCCCTTGAATGATTTACCCGGGATTCTCACGGCAACTGTTCCATTACTGTCGGTGAGATACCGGCGCCCCTCACTGCCCCAAAACAACGCCGGGCTTTCGCCTTTCCATGCGCGGCAGATATCCGAGTAGCTGAGGTTAAGCGCTTCGAAATACTCTGTCTGAGAGTGCCTCTCCATGCATGAATGCATACAGTGAAAGCGGCCTAAACGGAATTGCCTGCCGTCACGGTCAATATTCTCGGCGCTTTCTCTCGAGTAATAGAGCGTATCGCGGGCACCGCCCTCGGTAGTGTGCTCATGCTCGAAAGGGCACCTAATATCGAAGGCGCCTTTATTCGCGCGAGAAGGACCAATGACCATCCCCAGCCGGGCAAGGCGCATGAGCACGGGATCATCTTCAGGCCGCGTTACGGGAGCGATATCGAATAGCGATTCTCTGGCAATGCCGGGGCCGTCGTCCCATTCTTCGAGAGCGGTACTCTCAGCCGCCGGCGCGAAAGGCGCCTCAGCGGCGACACTGCCGGGCGCGAGCGGCGACGGAGTATAGTTAGGCGGAGGCGCGCCGAAAGGCCCAGCAGGATTTACAGCGTTTAAACCGAGTAGGTGCGCCTCCTCTAAAGCGGCATCAACATCCAGCGGCTCGCCCGAATAGCTTTTAATGTCGGCCTCCTTGCAGTTGATGCGCGGAGTGTAATAAAGCCGGGCGGCGTCCTTAGTGGCGCCATCGAAATGAACGCCCAGCTTAGAGGCCGCCCACTGCATGAGCAAAACGCGCTCTTCTTGAGAAGGCGGCCGGGAGAGGCTAAGCACTACCCGGAAGCGCGCGCATGCCGGAGCCTTCTCAACGGGCCTGCCTTCAGCATCGTGAAGGACGTGACGAAATAGCCGGCCGCTCTCGTCGCGAATATCCTTGAATGTCTGCCCGGGCTTTTTCGCCTTCTCCGCCGTTTCGTATTTAGGCGCCCCGTCGGTAAAGCTGGGATAGGTGAATGCATCAACATTCAAACCTTTCAGCTTCTCGGGCAATGCCTCGGCTTGCTCGGGCGTCGCGTCATCAACATCGAGAAAAAGCACCGGCAGGGGCTGGGCGTTCGCGTTATTGCGGCGCCCGCATTCTCCCGGCCGTTTTGTGAAGGCCGCGGAGACATAGAGGCCGTCTTTCTCTTCTAGGCGGGGCAGTCCGGCAATGAGGCTTGCGAAACGCAAAAAACCCTCGGCAACATACGTTTCGGGTAAAGCATCCCCGCTGTTCTTGCCTAAGCCAAAAAGCATGCCCTTAGGCTGTTCAGTAAAAAGGGACATGGTATATCCTCCTTAAGCCGCGCGCACACGCGGCCTAGAGTGAAAGCGAGCGGCCGGGGTTTTAGTCCTTCCGCACCGCTCGCGTGAATGTCTTTCCTAGCCGCCCGTTTATACGTTGGCGGCTTTTTCTTCCAATTTCGCCCGCATTTCGGCCGCGGTCGGATAGTTCGCCAATTTGCGGGCGCCCTGCGCTTTCAGCTCCTTAATGCACCTTTTCATGCGGGCGCAGTAATACCGGGCTTCCGCGATTCGGTCCGCCGCCGTCCTGCCGAGAAAATCCACGTGCAGGCACTGAGACTGGCCCGATTGACAGGGATTAGCGAACGCGCCATTACTCATCCCCGTGCCGGGCATCGAAAGCCGGGCAAGCGTATCGCCCTGCACCTCAAAGCAGAAATACCAGTCAAACAACCTGCCGGCCTCGGCATCGAACGGCGCATAAGGGAACAACTCCCACACGGCGCGGACCAAATCCCTGCGCACCCGAATGGCTTCCTTGCGATAGTTCTTGCCCTTGCCGCGAATGCGCATGCTCTTAGTCATAGCTCCTCCTCTTCATCATCAACATCACCCCATACAGCCGTAGCGCCATCAATTTCCGGGAGCGCTTCAGCCAGCTTTGACGCGAAGCGCGCAAGCTGGGCGAGATCGGCCGCAAGCTCATCGGCGCCGTCGGCGTCAACGTGAGCGGCGATAAGCCCCGCGCATGCGGCCTTGTTCGCCAGCACATCAGCAATGCCGCGAGCGAGTTCGATAGCCGGGTAAATCGCCATGTGATTCGTTTTCACATCGACGGGCGCAAGGCGCTCGCCCATGAGCTGGGCGGCCTCGGTGAGAGCTTTCACATCGGCCGAGGCTTTCCCGCGAATGGGCGCCGCCGGGGCCGAGGGGGCGCTGAGCGCGTTGGCATTCGCCCATGAGAGCAGATTGCGAACGTCATTCAGCAGGCGCAGATTCGAAGCGCAAAGCGACTGCAGAGACGCAATGCGCGTGAGCGGCGTAAACCCGGCATCGTCATCGTGCAGAGAATCCGCGGATTCTTCGAGCACGTCGGCAATCGAGGCCGAGAGGTCATCGGCGGCATCGGCGCATTCAGAGAGATAGGCGGCTGGGAGGTTCTTCACCTCGCTCATTTCCGTCGAAAGCAGGCGGGCGAATACCGAAACGGAGAAGGGCTTACGCATGGCGCACCTCCTTCGAAGCGGCGGCGCGATTCGTTTCGGCCTGAGCGAGCTTCAGGAGCTCGGGATTCACCTTGAAGATAGAGGGCAATTGGGCGCGCAAATCGTCACCGAGGTAACTGCCGAGCGGGCGAACGCCGCCAGCACGGCCGGTGAGACGATTGAAGAGATTGAGGAATTTGCAAATTCCAAGGGTATAGGCGTGCGCGCACACGCCGGCGGCGTCATAAAGCGTCATGGCCGTGGCTCCTAAGGTTCGATTGTCGAAGCCGTTCGCCCCTGCTAAAGGGCGGGCGGCACCGTGCGGGTTAGCAGACCGTACCTTAGGAAACGGCAAGCCCGAAGGCTTCCCACACGGTGCGCCCATGAATTCATTAGACGCAATGAGGCCGTGTTCGCGGATAGCGCTGTATGAGGCGACATTTTCTAAATTTTGAGAAAATGCCCCTGATGTTGGGACGAACGCTAAATATTTAGCGAAAGGCCCCGTAAGGCCTGATGCATCCGGTAAGAAATTACCGAACGTCCCAAAAGAAACGCCGCGTGCGCGAGAAGCGCAGGGCGCGGCGGCTATCCGCCTAAGGTTCTGCGGCCTGCTAAAGCCGCGAGCGCTCTTGAAGCGCCTGCCGGTATTATGCCTCGAACTGCCGCGGCCGTGCGCGAAAACGGTGTTAGGGATACTCATGCCGCGGCCCCCTGCTCTTCAATCCACGCCATCACGTCGGCGGAGCGCCATGCCGATACCGTCGGCGTGAGCTTCAGGCGCCCGGGGAAGCGGCCGGCATTGAGCATGCTATAAATCGTCGTTTTGCCGAGGCCGGTGAGTTCTTTCACGCGAGGCAGGCGGATAAGCCCCGGATATTCTTTCTTCAGTGCTTCGAGCCTTTCAGCATCAAGGCTGGGCGCCCAGCTAGGGGCGGTTTTCTTCTCTGTCTTCTTCATTCTTCTTCCTCAATCGGTTGAGTTTTCAAGGCCGCATAGAGGGCGGGAAAGCGCCCGCCGTTCTCCTGCCACTGAAGGAGGAGCAACAACCCTATGTCATCGATCACATAAGAATCAAACTCACGGCCATCGGGCAGGCGAACGCGAGTGCGCTTGCAGTGCACATCACCGCCGGGCACCTGCCTCGAAAGCGAGTGAATCGTGCGCGTGAGTTTGTCGGCCCTGAGAGGAGTGCTGGCGGAGCCCAAGAGCACGCATAACTCGCGAACGGAGTAGCAACGCCCCTTAGGCGGCTTGCGTTGAAATGCCGTGTAGCTCATGCCAGCACCTCGCCGGCAGAGGGCGCCGGGCTTGCCGCGGAGAGCTGGGAAGCCCAGTTACCCAAATCGGCTAAGCGCCAGCGCGTGAGCAACGCCTTTAATCGGCAAGTCGAATCGTTTGAAACGGCCTTATTTGCCATTACTGAAACGCTCCTATATGAAGGGTTTTCGCTCTCGGGCGAACGCCTACGGCGCCGCCTGAGCTATGAGGAACATTTCAGCGTGAAGAGGAAGAAAACTCACCCCGCAAATTCAATTTGCGGACAGTGCTTTTCTTGATTTACATGGAATATTTTGAATCGGCGAGGAGCTTTAAAAATTCTGTTCGCTGAGGGCACCGCTTTCCCTGCGCTCTCAGCATGGCAATTGCTTTTTCTAATGCATCCAAATTCGAGGCTGGAAGCCCCTGAAGCGATTCTCTTGCCTGCCGATACGCGCTCGCCGCCTCCTCGGGCGTTACGTTCATGAGCTTTTTTATCCCTCGGTTCTTCCGCTCCCGGGCGAGCGAGGCCGCTTGCGTGAATCCAACGCCTGCCGCGTCGGCGGCCTTCATGGCTTCTCGAACGGCCTGCCCGAGCTCCCGGATATATTCGACCGGCAGGCTAATGCCCTCTGTGCTCCCGGCCTGCCTCAGTTGATAGCAGAGAAAGCGAAGGCCGTGGAGCCTACCCCATGAGAAGGCAAGCACATTAAAGGCCGCCTGCAGTTCGCGTTGAGTTTTCGCCGATTCTTTGAGCGCCTTATTCAAGGTGCGCTGATAGCCGGCCTCAAGCCTTTCCTTCTCCTCGGCTGGGGCGCTCCGCATTGCATCGAAGGCCTTCTCTACATCCTCGCGTTTCTTTCCGCCGCCCACAAAGCTCACGGGAATAGGAGGCGCCGAAGCGGCGAGCTCATCAGGCGCAAGCCATAGAAGGGCCTCGGTTTGTGAATCCCCGGGCTTGCCGCCGGCGCCGTGGTCATAGCCGGGCACACGCGGCAATACAAAACCATAGTGCTCGCGCTCATCGGCGGGGAGCAAGAGCGCTTTGCGTGTGCGCTCTAAACACTCCTCCAGCTGAGCACAAAACTCGCGCAGGAGTGATTTCGCGTTTTCGTATTCGCTCTCGTCATCGAGGCCGCGTGCTTTCTCCGCCATCGTGAAGAATGCCGAAGCCGGATAGAACGACGCAAAAAAGCGAAGGTGCGTATTCAACAGCAAGGGCTCTAACGCCCCGGCATGCTCGCACTCATCAAACCCACGGGAGCGCGGCGCGCTCTCCGCCGCGGGTGGAAGAAACGGAGAGTGCTCGTAATAAGGCAGGCGGGTAAACCACCGGGAATTTGTATCCTGCATTGGCGCTTTCGTTATGGCGCTCTCAACATTCGGAGCGCGCGAGGAGGCAGGGAAAGCGCGGCCTGCCTCCAGCCTTGCGGATAGCTACTCCGAAGGCCTGCGCACCTGTAAGGCTACAGCGAATCAACGCCGGGCGCCGGCAGTCTGGCGGTGCGCGTGTGTGCGGATAAAGGCCGCGTGTGTGAAGAGGAGCGCGGGTTACGCCCGGTGGTAGTGCTTTCCCTTCCGGGCATGTGCGCGCCCGATGCGCCTCGGCATCGCGAACGGCATTCACCCCTAACGCTTTGCTCCTCTTTCGCGCGCGCTAAGTGTGCTTTCGCGCAATTCTGAGCGAAAGTCCATCGCCACCGCCTTCAGCCAGCTCATGCGCGCCAAGTAAATCTATTAAGTCATTTACTAAATATTTAGTAGGCGCTGAGGACCGGCCTTCTTTGATTCCACAAATCCGAGGAAGCATACCCATAAAGCATGATTTAAACCATGTAATCAATGCAACGTTAGGCGACGCCGGGTGTGCCGAACGTCCGAAGCGCGGCGGGGTATTAAGGCCGCGTGTGTGTGATTTAACCGGTTATCCGGTAATCGAATCTGAATTTTTGGAAGCCTCCAAAAATTTTTGAGAAGGCCTTGCGACGCCGGAAAACACCCGCCCTTGAAGCTTCAGCCCGTTTTGAGGATTGCAAAAATCTTTCAGCCCCTGTCCTGCTGGCGCGGCGCGCGAGTTTTGGCCCCCGGGTAGTTCGAACACCCGCCGGCCGCCGGGGCTCAAACTCCTCAAAATAAGGAGTTTTGTTTCGATTTTCAGCCCTGCTCGCTACTCGGGCAGGGTTATCGACGGCGCAGGCCTGAATTGGGGCCCCCCGGGGGCCGGCCGCGCGCGTGACACATCAAGGCCGCGGGTGTGTGGGGGTGCGCCCACTGCGCCCGGCTTGCGCCCGGTTGTGCTCCCGGTAAGATAGATAGTAAGTAATTGATTTTTATATTAATTAATGTATATCTCTACTACCGGGCGCAGTGGGAGCACTAAAACACACCCCCTCGGCCTAAGCTTCATCGGGCCACTTGCCCTCCATGCAATATCGGCCCCATGCCTCCATGATGCGGCGTCGCTCTTCCGGGTAGGTGCCTCGGCTATAGGCGCCGTCATACTTTTTATCGGTTTTGTGGAGCATGCACTGCTCAACGGCAATCGGATCAAAACGGCGGTTATTGCCGTGGGCATCGTCCTCAGCCCAAGTCCTGAAGGCCGCCCGCATGCCGTGAGGGGTAATCACCCTATCTTTGCCGTAAAGTTTTGTCTGCACCGGATCAACCCATCCCACACCGTCGACGGCCTTGCGATCTCTATGCATGCTCTTGAGGCGCTGGGCCATCCCCTCCGGCGTGAGCGCCCCGCCGTTAGGCGAGGTGAATAGGTACTGGGCGCCTTCGATCCTCGGCAGGGTTTTAAGGAAATCGAGCGCGTATGAGGAAAGCATTACCTCGCGCAATGCGCGTCTATCCTTCACCTTGTCATTCTCTCGGCGTACCATCCACACGCCCTCCGCGGGGTCAATGTCTTCCGGCGCCGTATATCTCACCGCTTTCGAGCGGCCTGCAGTGAAAATGCAAAACACAAGGGCCCGCGCCGTCGGGAGTTTTGATTGAAGGAGCTCCCTCATAAGTCTCGGCACCTCCTCCACTGCTACAGCCGGATGATTCTCCGTTTCTGCTTTAGGCGCATTCACGGTGCCTAATAGATCTGTCAAGGATTCGCCGGCAGGGTTTAGCCGGTTTTCTCTGTATCCCTTCTGAATGGCCCACGCCGCAATTTGCTTAATCGCCGTCCTGAGCTTTTTTGCCGTCTCGTCTTTCCCCTCCCTCCTTAGCGGCTCAATACACCTCAACACATCCATTTCGTTGAGCGTCGCGATAGGGATAGAGCCGATTACCGGGAGGACATTCTTTTTTAACCGCGGCTCCTCTCGGCGCCTCCAGCGCGGATTGCGCTTCTCTCGCTCCTCCTCCAAATCGTCAAACCACATGCCTGCCACCCGAGCGAAGGTAAGCCCTAAGCGTTCATCTTTCTCGGCCTTCGCAATGTCCGCCTTTCTGGCTTCTATGGGGTCAATGCCCTGCTCAATCGCCTTCAGGGCCGCGGTTGCTTTCTCTCGCGCCTCCTTCAGCGTCAATTCCGCATAGGAGCCTAGGCCGTAATCCCGGCGTTTCTTATCGGCCGCGGTATATCGGAGAATCCAGCTCCCGGAGCCCGAAGCATTCTTTTTGACATATAGCCCGCGAACACCGCCCACGTTGTGCAGGCGGCTATCACTGGGGAGGTTCTTTACCTGAAGGGCTGTGAGGTCGGCACCGCGTTTCATATTTCACCCCGTTTTTATGATGGTATGAACTTTAGGCTAAGTACTATACCATCATACATACCATCAATAAAACGCGGCTAGAGGGGGTCTAAGGCGAACGACGGCGGGCGGTGTTTTGAGCTAAGTGCTTGAAATAAATTAAAAGCCCGAACTGTCACGGACAGTCCGGGCCTATGAATTGGTGCCGGAGAAGAGATTCGAACTCCCGACCTTCGCATTACGAATGCGCTGCTCTACCAGCTGAGCTACACCGGCAACTCTCAATCTTCGGCCGTTTCGAACCGGCCTTGTGATCGGAGGAGACGAATTATGCAGAAGTGAATTGCTTGCGGCAAGAATGTTTTACAAATCCTTACATTTGATGTTTTCGCCGTGTCTGTCTGCATTGAGCGCATCCAAGGCGCTTGCCTTGTGTTCGAAATGTATCTGCAGGCCTCAGGCTCCGTATAGCGCCGACTAAAATCTCAGGACTTTCCCCGCGTCTTACTCTTTTTCTCTCTTCGGAGACACCGTTGACCGATCGATTCTCTGCGTCTCTTCCCGCTCCGGCAGACACTGACCATCTCGGCGCCCTGCTTGCCGATGCACTTCTCCGCGCGAGCCCCGGCATTCTTGCCAAAGGCCTCGCTTTGCGCCTTGAAGGCGATCTCGGCGCAGGAAAGACGAGCCTCATCCGTGCGGCGCTTCGCCGCTTAGGCTGGGAAGGTGCGGTGAAGAGCCCTACCTTCACGCTTCTTGAGACGTATCCCTGCGGCGGTCTTACGATCAATCACTTCGACTTTTATCGCTTCGAGGAACCCGAGGAATTCGAAGATGCCGGGTTCCAGGATGAATTCCGTCCCAGCGCCGTATGCGCTACGGAGTGGAGCGACAAAGCCTTTCCGTATCTGCCGCCCGCCGACATCACCATTGCGCTTTCGATTGAGGGCCTCGGAAGGCGGGTTGAAATCTCTGCGCAGTCCCCTCTCGGCCGCGAAATTCTTGCTTCTCTTTCGGAATCATGGAATTCAACCGCCGCCGCCTGATATCCGCCGCCGGCGGTACGCTTCTCCTTTCGCTTGCTCCCTGGCAGATAGCGAGCGGCGCAAAGCTCGTCAACGTCCGCATGTGGCCTGCAGAGGAGTACACGCGCGTCACGATCGAAACGGACGAACCCCTCAAGTTCAAGCACTTTTTCGTTCGCTCGGCTTCTCCCCTGAGGCTCGTGATCGATATTGAAGGACTCGCGCTCACTGAGCGCGTCAAGCGCCTTATTGCCGACGTGAAGCCTGACGACCCTTATATCAGCGCCATGAGAATCGGGCAGTTCAAGCCCGGCGTTGTTCGGCTCGTCATGGATCTCAAGGCGGACGTAAAGCCCGAAGTCTTTCTTCTGAAGCCCTTCGCCAACTATCAGTACCGTCTCGTTTTCGACATCTACCCGGTGCATCCGAAGGATGAGATCGGCGCAATCCTCGCGGGATCGCAGGAAGGGAATCTCCTCACGGATTCCCTCTCGTCATCGAATTCCGAAGATCCGCTCGCCGACGTGCTCGCGGGTCTTGCCAATCCGAATGCCCCGAAGACGCGGCCGGCGCTTTCCGCCTCTAAAGGCAAAGACGATAAGGCAGCCAAGAAGCCCTCGGCCAAAGACACGCAGACGCCGGCGAAGAGCGCCCCGGCCAAAAAGACTCAGAGCGAAGATCAGATCATCATCGTCGTCGACCCGGGACACGGGGGCGAAGACCCCGGTGCCATCGGACGGCGCAAAACGCAGGAAAAAGTCGTCGTTCTCCAAATCGCAAGGCGGCTTGCCAAGCTTATTTCTGCTGAACCCGGCATGAAGGCCGTGCTCACGCGCAATTCCGACCACTTCGTCAGTTTGGGCGGACGCGTGGCGATTGCCCGCCGCGTGAAGGCTCATCTTCTCGTCAGCATCCATGCCGATGCCTGGGTGAAGAGCAACGTAAGGGGCTCCTCCGTCTTTGCACTCTCGCAAAAAGGCGCCACCTCGGCGGCTGCACGTTGGCTCGCGAAAAATCAGAACGAATCCGACCTGATCGGCGGCGTCAACATCTCCACCGTCAATAAGCAGGTGGCGAGCGTGCTCGTCGACATGACCTCGTCCTGGACGATCGGCTACAGCCTCGGGCTCGGCACCGCCGTACTCCAGGAGCTGCGCGCCATCAACAAGCTCCACAAAACGGCCGTGGAGCAGGCGGGATTCGCGGTGCTCAAAGGCCAGGGCATTCCGTCGATTCTCGTTGAGACGGCCTTCATTTCGAACCCGTCGGAAGAGCAGCTGCTCAAAAACGCCAATCATCAGCAAAAGCTTGCCCGGGCCATTCTTACGGGCATCAAGAAGCAGCTTGCCGCCGACACGACGCTCACGCGCCAGGGTTGATGCCGTCGAGACGCTGCGCTTCACCTGCAGGACCTCGACCGAAACTCTCCGCACCATTACAATGCGGGGGAAGCACAATCCGACGCGGCGCCCCCGTGCCGAAACGCCGTCGAGGCCCCTTCCGCATGGAAGGACAGGCCTCCGGTTTTTGCGGGCGCGCCCCTCATCCACCTTGGAGTGAAAACGCAATGGCTCTTGTTTCCATGCGACAGCTGCTCGATCATGCGGCTGAAAACGGCTACGGCATTCCCGCCTTCAACGTCAACAACCTCGAACAGGTTCAGGCCATCATGGAGGCGGCGAGCGAAGTCGGCGCTCCCGTGATCATGCAGGCCTCGGCGGGCGCTCGCAAGTATGCGGGCGAATCGTTCCTGCGCCACCTCATTGAAGCCGCTGTTGAAGCCTATCCGGACGTTCCCGTCTGCATGCACCAGGACCACGGCCAGAGCCCGGCGGTCTGCCAGGGCGCCATCCGCTCGGGCTTCACCTCCGTCATGATGGACGGCTCCCTCATGAGCGACGGCAAGACCATCTCCACCTACGAATACAACGTCGACGTCACCCGCCGCGTGGTGGAAATGGCCCACTGCATCGGCGTTTCCGTCGAAGGCGAAATCGGCTGCCTCGGCTCGCTTGAAACGATGCGCGGCGACAAGGAAGACGGCCACGGCACCGACGCCAAGATGACCCGCGAGCAGCTCCTCACGGATCCGGATCAGGCGGCAGAATTCGCCCGCATCACCCAGATCGACGCGCTTGCCATCGCGATCGGCACCTCGCACGGCGCCTACAAGTTCACGCGCCGTCCCACGGGCGAAATCCTCTCGATCGACCGCGTGAAGGAAATTCATGCGCGTCTGCCGAACACGCACCTCGTGATGCACGGCTCCTCTTCCGTTCCGCAGGAATACCTCGCTGAGATCCGCGAATTCGGCGGCGACATGCGCGAAACCTACGGCGTTCCGGTCGAGGAAATCCAGAAGGCGATCCAGCACGGCGTCCGCAAGGTCAACATCGACACCGACATCCGCCTTGCGATGACGGCCGCCATCCGCCGCTACCTCGTTGAGAATCCCTCGGGCTTCGACCCGCGCGGCTACCTGAAGGCCGCCCGCGCCGCCGCGAAGGCCCTCTGCCGCTCGCGCTACCTCGCGTTCGGCTGCGAAGGCCAGGGCGCCCGGATCAAGCCCGTCGCGCTCGACAAGATCGCGGCCAAATACGCTGACGGCACGCTTCGCCAGAATGTGCTCTAACGCTTGAGCACGAAGCCTCAGATTCATGACGGCGCACAGTTCTCCTCCCTGAGACTGTGCGCCTTTTTTCAATTCGAATTCATCCCATGACAGAACCCGAATTAAAGTCCGCCGAAGCCCTCAAGGGCAAGCGCGGCCTCAGAAGGCTCATCAACGCCACGCGCTATTCCTGGCAGGGAATCCGCGCGGGGTTTGAAAACGAAGCCGCCTTTCGCGAGGAATGCCTTCTTGCGATCATCCTGATTCCGCTCGCGCTTCTTCTCCCGGTAACGCTCCTTGAGAAGGTGATCCTCATCAATTCCGTGCTTTTTCTTCTCCTCACGGAAATCCTCAATTCGGCGATTGAAGCCGTTGTCGACCGAATCGGCATGGAAGTGCATCCGCTTGCCGGACGCGCAAAGGACATGGGGAGCGCGGCAGTGCTTTTCGCACTCATCATGGGACTCGTTGCCTGGGGCTTCATCGCGCTCCCGGCGGTCTTCGCGCTCTTTTAACTTTTCTGAGTCCGCGCAAACTCTTCTAAGCAGTTTTCACGGTGGTTTCGGGCCTGAAAGCGCCCCTGCGCCATTAAAATTCCCGCCATCAGGATTTTTCTTTTCTTCCTTAGGGAGGCAACTCTAATGCCCGGTCTTTCCAAGACGAACATCCCGTCCCTCAAGCAGATTTACAGCGGCAAAGTCCGCGACTGCTACGCCGTGGGCGACGACAAGCTTCTGCTTGTTGCCACGGACCGCATTTCCGCCTTTGACGTGATCCTCGGCGATCCGATTCCCGGCAAGGGCAAGGTCCTGACGGCGCTCACGAACTTCTGGTTCGAAAAGCTCAAGGACGTGATCCCCAATCACCTCACGGGCATCGCCCCCGAAACGGTCGTGAAGCCTGAGGAAATTCCGCAGGTTGCCGGCCGTGCCGTGGTCTCGAAGCGCCTGAAGCCGATTCTGATCGAGTGCGTTGCACGCGGCTACATCATCGGCGGCGGCTGGAAGGACTATCAGGCGACGGGCGAAGTCTGCGGCATCAAGCTCCCCGCGGGCCTGCGCCAGGCCGAGAAGCTCCCTGAGCCCATCTTCACGCCGGCTGCCAAGGCTGAACTCGGCACGCACGACGAAAACATCTCCTACGAGCGCGTCGTTGAGATGTACGGCGAAAAGGTTGCCTCAACCATCCGCAACGCCACGCTCGAGCTCTACAAGCGCGCAAGCGAATACGCGCTCACCCGCGGCATCATCATCGCCGACACGAAGTTCGAATTCGGTCTTGATGAAAACGGCAATGTTCTCCTTATGGACGAAGTGCTCACGCCGGATTCGAGCCGCTTCTGGCCTGCCGACGACTATCAGATCGGCACCTCGCCCAAGAGCTTCGACAAGCAGTTCATCCGCGACTGGCTCGAAGCCCAGCCCTGGGACAAGCGTCCGCCCGCTCCGAAGGTTCCTGAAGACATCATTGAGAAGACGGCCGACAAGTACCGTGAGGCGCTGCGCCGCCTTACCGGCACGGATATTGAGCCGTAAATCTCCCGGGCGGAAGCTTCTTCCGCCCTCGCGTTCATGGGGAGCGCATCTTTTTTTAGCCGCTCCCCAGCAGCCGGCAGAAGCGTCGGCCCCTTCTGTTTCCTCTTCCTTCGGAAGGAAACTTCAACGGGCGGAGCTTCGGTCGGCTTTTCGATTTTTTATTCTTCTCTAGAGATTCTGAATAATCATGGCAGAGTGCACCAAGACACCGCTCGTCGGCATCCTGATGGGCAGCAATTCCGACTGGGACGTGATGAAAAACGCCGCCCAGATGCTCAAGGACTTCGGCGTCCCCTTTGAGGCCCGCGTCGTTAGCGCACACCGCATGCCGGATGAAATGTTCGAGTACGCCGAAAAGGCGGCCGAACGCGGCATCCGCGTGATCATCGCGGGAGCGGGCGGCGCGGCGCACCTCCCCGGCATGCTGGCGGCCAAGTGCACGCTTCCCGTCTGCGGCGTGCCGGTGCCGTCGAAATACCTCCGCGGCGTCGACAGCCTCCACTCGATCGTGCAGATGCCTAAGGGCGTGCCTGTCGCCACCTTTGCCATCGGCGAAGCAGGCGCCGCGAACGCCGCGCTCTATGCCTGTCAGATCCTGGCGCTCAACGATCCGGAACTCTCGCGCCGCCTCGCGGACTTCCGCATCGCCCAGAACGCCAAGGCCCGCGCGATGACGCTTCCCCTTGAAACGCTCGACTGAGGACCCTTTCGATGACTCAGATCCGCACACTTCTTCCGGGCGCTCAGCTCGGCCTCCTCGGAGGCGGCCAGCTCGGCCGGATGTTCTCGGAGGCGGCTGCCCGCATGGGCTACCACGTCGTGGTGCTCGAACCCCATGCGCCGTCGCCCGCGGGCGAAGTCTCCTCGGCTCAGATTGCCGAGGGCTACAGCTCCGAAAAAGGCCTCGACGAGCTTGCAGGCCGTGTTCTCGCCGTTACGACGGAATTTGAGAATGTCCCTGCGGCAAGCCTCAGGCGCCTTGCTGAAGCCGGCGTCATCACGGCCCCCCATGCCGACGCCGTTGCGGCCACGCAGGATAGAAACGTCGAAAAGGCCTTCATCGAAAGCGCCGGAGTTCCGACAGCTCCCCACAAGGCGGTTCGCAGCCTTGAGGACGTTGAGGCGCTTGAAGATTCTCTTTTCCCCGGCATTCTGAAGACTGCTCGTCTCGGCTATGACGGCAAGGGCCAGGCGCGCGTCAGCTCCCGCGAGGAAGCGCTTGCCGCCTGGGAAAAATTCGGCCGTACGGACTGCGTGCTCGAAAAGCGCCTCAATCTGAAGACGGAAGTTTCGGTCATCATCTGCCGCAATCCGCAGGGCGACACCGTCGTCTTCCCCGTCTGCGAAAACCATCACCGGAACGGCATCCTTGCCTACACCGTGATGCCTGCCCGCATCGACGCAGAACTTGCCCAAAGAGCGCAGCAGTTTGCGCGTCAGATTGCCGATGAACTCAAGTACGTCGGCGTTCTCTGCGTGGAGCTTTTCGTTCTCGAGGACGGCTCCGTTCTGGCGAATGAACTTGCCCCGCGCCCCCACAATTCCGGCCACGCGACGATTGAAGCCTGCGCCACCTCGCAGTACGAGGAACAGGTGCGCGCCATGACAGGACTCCCCTTAGGCGACACCACGCAGATTGCGCCCGCAGTGATGCTCAATCTTCTCGGAGATCTCTGGTTCGACGAAAACGACAGCAAGACGACTCCGCCCTGGGAAAAGCTTCTCGCGCTGCCCGGCGTCAAGCTTCACCTCTACGGCAAGGAAGAGGCCCGTCACGCACGCAAGATGGGCCACGTCACGGTGCTCGGACGCACGCTCGATGAGGCGCTCGCCCGCGCGCATGAGGCGGCCCGGCTCCTCGGACTTTCCTTCTCTCATGAGCTCGCGCAATGACCGTCCCAGCAGTTGATCAAAAGGCAATCGCAGAAGCCGTTCGCATCCTCGATGCGGGCGGCCTCGTCGCCATGCCGACCGAAACCGTCTACGGGCTTGCGGCCGATGCCGACAACGAAGAAGCGGTTCTCAACACCTATCGAGCGAAGGGCCGCCCCACCGATCATCCGCTGATCGTCCATGTCGCCTCCGCCGAGGACATTTCGTGGTGGGCGGAATCCACGCCGCAAGCCGAAGCGCTCGCCCGACGCTACTGGCCCGGACCCCTCACGCTCGTTCTCAAAAAGAAGCCCCGCTGCGGCCTCTGGGTAACGGGAGGACAGGACACGGTGGCGCTCCGCTGCCCCTCGCACCCCTGGGCGCATGCGCTGCTCAAGGCCTTCGGGGGACCCAAGCACCGGGGACTCACCGCGCCCTCGGCCAACTCCTTCGGCCGCATCAGTCCTTCCTGCGCGCGCCATGTGGCCGACGACCTCGGCGTCAAGCCCTCGGGCAAGCTCGACATGATTCTGGACGGCGGCACCTGCGAATACGGCATTGAATCGACGATGCTCAATCTGTCCTCAGGCCGCCCAGAAATCCTGCGCCACGGCGTCATCACGCGCGAAATGCTCGAGGAAGCGCTCGGCTGCGAAGTGCCCGATGCCGGAAAAGATGCGCCCCGCGCCTCGGGAAGACTTAAAAGCCACTATGCGCCGAAAACGAAGGCGGAGCTCCTTTCTGAGGACGCGCTTATTCTGCGGGCAAAAACGCTTTCGGACGAGGGCGTCCGTCTCGCCGTTCTTGCGCCCGAACGCCTGAAGGCAAAGCTCCCTCCGGTGGCTGACTTCATCAGCGCGCCTGAAACCGCGCTGGCCTACGGCGCATTTCTTTATGAAGCGCTCCATGAGCTTGATGCCGCGCATGCCGACCGAATCCTCATTGCGGCGCCGCCCTCGACTCCCGAATGGGCCGCCGTGGACGACCGGCTCGGACGGGCAACAGCCTGAAGCGCTTGAATATCCATTTTTCGAGACATCCATGATTCAGATCTACGGCATTCCAACCTGCGGCTCGGTCAAGAAAGCAATTGCCTGGGCTCGCGAAGCAGGCGTGGAATTTACTTTCCACAACTTCCGTACGGAAGCGCCCACGGACGAACTCCTTTCGGGGTGGCTGAAGGACATTCCGGCAGCAAAGCTCGCCAATACCGCCGGCCCGACGTGGCGGAAGATTGACCCGGAAATTCGTGAAGCGGCCAAGGCCAGCCCGGAAATGCTCAAAACCCTCATGCTTTCGACGCCGCTTCTCATCAAGCGCCCCGTCATCGTCTGGGCGGATGGCTCCGCCACCTCGGGCGTTGATGAAGCGCTCTGGAAGACGAAGTCTGTCTGACGGGCCGGTCATTCAAAGGGAAGCGATTCAGGTGCTGAAGGAACTCAAGTCATCACTCGCGAATCCGGGTCCCGTGCTCCCGTTTCTCGCCCTGGTAGCCGCAACCGGCTTCTGGGGGAGTTCGTTTCTGACGGTCGCCGAGGCGCTTTCCGATACGGATCCCTTCACGCTCGTTTTTCTGCGTTTTGCCCTTGGGACGCTCGTGCTCGCGGTGATCCTTCGGAAAACCCTCCGTTCGATCCCGCTGCGCACCTGGAAAATGGGAGCCGTAAGCGGCCTCGTCATCTACGGCTCCTACCTCTTCAACTGCGCCGGGCTCATGACGACGATGAGCTCGATGGCGGGCTTTCTCACGGCGCTTTACGTGCCGATCACGCCCTTTCTTTTCTGGCTGATTGCTGGGAAGCGCCCCGACATTTTTGCCTTTCTCGGTTCGGGAACGGCGTTTCTCGGCCTCGTACTCCTTGCCGACCCCTTTGCGCTCTCGCCTGAAACGGGACTCGGCGAATGGATGATTATTCTTTCGGCATTTCTTTCCGCCCTTGAAATCATCCTGATGGGACGCTTTGCGCCTTTCTGCAGAGCGGCGGAAATCTGCTTCACGCAGCTCTTCTTCGTTTCCCTCTACTCAGGCGCCGGTTCGCTCGCCGCTCACTGGACCATGCCGTCCCTCACGCCCACCGTGCTCTCGACCGGACTCATCCTCGCCGTCCTCTGGCTCGCAACGATTCTTTCCTGCGCCCAGTTTCTGCTTGCCTGGGGACAGAAATTCGTTACGCCCGCTCAGGCTGCAGTCATTTTTTCGCTCGAAAGCGTCTTTGCCGCCATCATCGGATGGCTTGCGGGCGAGCGCCTCGGATTCTGGGGCTTCGCGGGCGGCGGGCTCATTGTGGCGGGCATTCTTCTCACGGAATGGAAGCGCCTGCTTTCATCGAAATAAAAATGACGAGCGAACTTCCCATCGGCATTCTTGATTCCGGATTCGGCGGCCTTTCCGTCGCGCGCGCTGTCAGAGCCCGCTTCCCGGACGAGCGAATCCTCTTTGCCGCCGACTGCGCCTACGCGCCATACGGCGACCGGGATGAAGGCTACATCATGGAGCGCCTCGATCGAATCATCGGCTACCTGACGGGAAGAGGCGTCAAAGCGATCGTGTTTGCCTGCAATACGGCAACAGCCGTCGGCGTCAAGTCGTTTCGCGAGCGGCTCTCCATTCCCATCATCGGCATCGAGCCCGCTGTTTTCCCTGCCGTCCGTCATACGCGGTGCGGCGTCGTCGGCGTCATGGCGACCACCACAACCATCCGGAGCCGCAAATACGCCGAGGTGCGCGAACGCGCGCTTGAATGGGCGGCCGTCAGCCGCCCGATGAAGGTTGAAGTAGTTGACATGCCCTGTCCGGGACTCATGGAATGCGTTGAGCGCGGGGACTTCGGCTCTGAAACGCTCGAGGCGCTTCTCAAAAAATATGTCGATCCGCTCGCGTGCGCAGGCGCAGACGAAATCGTTCTCGGCTGCACGCACTATCCCTTCCTCGCAAACGCAATCAGCAGGCATGCGAAGGACGCGCATCTCATTGATCCGGCGCCCGCCGTTGCCGAACAATTGGGCCGGCGCCTCTCCGACCTCGATCTTCTCGCTCCGGCCATACCCGATCGACAAACGGGCATGGATGCGGCCATGGATGAATTCCGGGCGACAGGAGCAGACCCCTTGCGCGAGTCCGTTCTGAAGCGCCTCTGGGGAAAGGACGCGAGGCTTCTGCCGCTTGACCTCTGACTCAGGAACGGAAGGTGAGACGCTCGTCTCCGTCCTCGCACACGTAAGGCATCATGCGGGCGCGGATTTCGTCGGGGATGGGAGAGGAAACGAAATTTCCCTCCGTATCGAGCCGGACGCAAACCATCGTTTCCACACAGCGCAGACGGAGCTCATCACCCTTTGAAATCGTGAAGGCGAATTTGACGGAGCTCGTGCCGAGCTTTTCGATCCAGAGGCGCGCCGTCACGTCTTCTCCCGGACGCGAAGGCGACACGAAATCCGTGTGAACGCCTACAACCGGGAAGCCCACGCCGAAGCGGCGGATTTCAATGAAGCCCACCTTCAGGACTTCATGAAGGTAATCCTCGTGAAATTTATTGAGAAGCACATAGTAGGTCGGGTGATAGACGATCCCGGCAGGATCGCAGTCGCCGAAATGGATGCGGATGGTCTTTTCAAAAACCTGATGAGCCATGATGAGCTTTGGAGAATGTAAAGGGAAATAAAGGTATCAGATGCGGGAAGAGAGCGAGCGCAGAATCGCCCGGACGGGACTCGCCTCAACGCCCTTCAGGGGAAGCGGCAGCGCAATCAGCTCGTATTCGCCTCCCGGCACATCGGAAAGGTCAAGATTCTCCAGAATCGTCATTCGGTTTGCGAGTGCGATTCTGTGCGAAACGAGAAGTTCGCTCTCAGCCGGGTCGACGCTCGGCGCATCGGTGCCGACAAGCGCCGCGCCTTCCTCGGCGAGCCGCCGCATGAGTGCAGGAGAAAGCGCTCTGAAATCCGGCGTCCAGGCGGCGGGCCGCTTCGTTCGCGTCTTGAAGAGAATGCGTGCCGGGAACGTATTCGCCGTGAGGGCTTCCGGGCCGATCGGTTCGAGCGAATCGTCAAGCGAGAGGTCGATTACGAGCGCGCGGCCGATGAATGTTTCCAGCCTCAGGGAGGCAACGTCATCCGCGGCGCTGTCGAGATGCAGAGGCGCATCCGCATGGGCGCCATCGTGGGGCGTAAAAGTAATTTCCGAGACATTGGCGCCCGCGCCATTCTCAAGCCT
Organism: Sutterella faecalis; assembly: GCF_006337085.1. Taxonomy (GTDB): domain Bacteria; phylum Pseudomonadota; class Gammaproteobacteria; order Burkholderiales; family Burkholderiaceae_F; genus Sutterella; species Sutterella faecalis. Next base: position 1,611,022 of record NZ_CP040882.1, read on the forward strand.
TGAAAGCCAGCGGACGGCAAAAGGCGTATCGCCGGGAAATACCGGCGTAGCGGCGTCAAGCGGCGGCGTGATGTCCCAGATTCTGCGCTTCTGCATGCTGCTTTGCGACCTCTCACAAAAGAAACTGAAAACAAAAAACGCTTACAAGAAGCGTGCCGACGATTTTAGGTCAGCGGACTGAAAGGCTTCCTATACTGCCATGCACGTTTTTTCGGAGAACGGAGAGCCTCTGCTCAGTGCTCGAAATCGTTCTCCAGACTTTAGAGAAGATCGCTCATGAAAAACTCTGATTTTCTAAATATCCTGCAGTCCCGGCGCTCTCAGGGCCCGAAAATGCAGAAAGCCCCGGCACCTTCCGAGGAGGTTCTTGAGGCCGCAGCGCTTGCCGCGCGCGCTGCGCCTTCGCACAATCCTGCATTTCCTGTGCGCTTTGTCGTCGCTGATTCCCGCGAAAAGCTCGCCGACATTTTCGAAGCCGCACTCGGCCCTGATGCCGATACAGCCTTGAAGGAGCGTGCAAGAAGCAAGGCGCTCAAGGGCGAATGCGCCATTCTCGTGATCGGCCCGAAACCTTCCGCCGATACGCCCGCCTGGATGGACCGCGAAAATCTGATGACCGCGGGCGGCGCGCTCACGAATTTCCTCAACGTCCTCTGGGCGGAGGGATTTGCTGCCAAAACCGTGACCTCGCGCGAAATCACGGATCCTCAGGGGCTCTTCAATCCTGAAACCGAAAGGCTTCTCTGCTTCATCCTCTGCGGCACGCAGGCCGCTCCCGCGGAACCGCGCCCGAAAGCGCCTTCTATCCTTTCCCGCTGGTAGCGATCGGCCGATCCGCCTCAAGGATGTGATCCGTAATCTCGGCGATTTTTCTTACCGTCAGGGGCGCACATCCTTCGGCCTTGTTGTTGACGGCAAGGTAGCTCTCCTTCCCGCTCCTTGCCGCCCGCGCAATAAGAGATGCAATGAGCGCCCGGGTAGCAGGATCAGCCGCATGAATGGCGTCAAAGGGAGACCAGGCAGCCTTCGCCGTATCGTAAAAGCGGTGCGCCGCAAGCGACCAGCGGACAATGAGAGGGCCCTTGAGCTTCCAATCGCCCCCATCCTCGCCCTCGGCATCCATGAATCGCAGCGCCTCGGTCTGGCGCCGGATGCCCGGCATCGCGGGATGAAGCCCGATCACCGGACGCACGCCGGCCTCTCTCAGACGCTTCATCAAGCGGGGCGTCAGAAGTTCGTAGTTGCGGAATTCCGCGGCGAGGAGAAGCCCGGCCCCCGGCGCCTGAAGCGCATTGAGGAATGCACCGATTTTTTCAATCAGCGCCACCCTTGACTCGGTGCTTCTCAGTTCCGAATGCGGCAGGGGTGAAAACTGAAAGACCAGCGGCCCGCATTTCTGGCCGAGTCCCATGCGTACGGGACCGAGGAATCGATCTGCCGCTGCATGTACATTCAAAAAAAGCGGATTGGGTCCCGTAGGGATCCCCCGGTCATTGCGCAGATACGGATCCGTCACATCCCTCGGCGCCTTCACGAGAAAGCGGAAGTCTTCGGGCACCTGCCGGGCAAAGGCAGCAAAGGCCGAAGCTGAAAGCGGCCGATAAAAATTTCTGTCGATCCCTACTGTTCTGAATAAAGGCGAAGCACTGTAGGCGGCGAGTCCGTCATTTGCAAGGTGCTCGAGACCGCTTCCGCGGCTCCAGACAAGCCCGCGCCAGCCGGGAAAATTCCAGCTCGAGGTGCCGAGACGAATGGAAGACGGCAGCCTTCTCATCATCTCTTTGAGCGCGCTGTCTGCAGGCTGCGGGAATACCGGGGCGCTCTCTGGCGGCGCATCATCAAAGAGCCCGGACGAATTCTCGGTAATCATTGTCGAAGCTCTCGAAGAAAAAATGTGGGGAAAGACGGCGGCCTCGCAAATGACCGGGTTTTCGATCAGGGAGACGCGCCTTCAACTATATCCGCACATCGCCTGAAATGGCCTAAAATCAATGGATTATTCTTTCACTTTGCTTCCCTTTGGTTTTGAATGACTTCTATTGCTGATCCGCTTCTTTCACTTGACCCCGCAATGAGCGGCACCGCCGACGAGCGCCTTGTCTGGGTAGTGGACGATGACGACGTAAGAGAGTCGCTCTCATTTGCGCTTCAGCTGCGCTACAAGACTGCCGCCTTTCCATCGGCGCTTGCATTTCTTTCGCGCGCGGATCTTGACCGCCCGGGCTGTCTCGTCATTGCCGACGATATGGCTCAAACGGCATCCGGAAGCATTCAGGACGAACTCGCGCGGCTCAGAAGCCCCGTCTCCGTGATTATTCTCACGAAGGAAACGGACCTGCGCACGGCCGTCAGGTACCTGCAGATGGGGGCCGTCAGCGTGCTTGAAAAGCCGGTCGACCCCGAGGAACTCGACCATGCGGTCGACCTCGGTCTCGAGCGCTCCATTCTTCGCGACCGGCGCTACCGCCTCGAACGCCTTTTCGAGACGCTCTCGCGGCGCGAACGCCAGATCTTCGTCCTCGTCTGCCAGGGCCTGAGAAACGGCGACATCGCCGAACTACTTCAACTCTCGCAGCGCACGGTTGAAGTTCACCGCGCGCACATCAGCCGCAAACTCGGCAACGCCTCGCCCATCCGGCTTCTCTACGAACTCACTCAAACCCTGGGCGGAAACATCATCCACGCCGAATTCGACGGTCTTGATCCGCAGAAGCTTCTAAGCGCCATATCAGCGGGTGAAGCGGGCTGACTTTTCGCCGAAGCTACAGCCCGCATAAAAGAAGGCCGCCCGGAAGACGCAATCCAGAGCGGCCAATCCCACTTTATCGGGCACCCATTCTGTGACCCGGGCGCCCGTTGGAGTCAACTCAAATCGGTTAGTAGCCCATCATGCCGCGATGATGCATGCGAGGACCATTCATGGGGCAGTCGGGGTTCCCCGGAACGCCGTCCATGCCGGGGCACCCGGGACCGAAGCCATGGAAGCCCTGCGGGCCGCGGTAGCCGCGATGCATGCCGTGGCCGGCATGCTGCTGCTCAAAGCTCTCGAGCACGTACTTCTGTTCGGGAGAGAGAACCTTGAAGAGTTCCGTACGGGCAGTTGCGGCCTTCTCAAGCAGATCCGCACGAACCTTGGCAACCTGAGCGCGGCGCTCGAGGCGGCTCTGTTCATCAACGGCGGGCTTGTTGAACTCTACGCCGGGCATCATGTCGAGCGCCGTGCGGGCATCGACATAAGCCTTCCAGGCGCCCTGCTGTTCAGGCGTAATGGTGACGAGACGAGCCACGGCTTCCCAGCCGGCCGCCTGATAGTCCTGCGAAGCATAGCCCGCGCAGGGCATGCCGTCGCGGAACTGGCCGTCATGGTGCCAGGGACCGGCAATGGCAGCGGTACCCACGCAAAGCGCTCCGACAGCGGCAAGCGACGCGATGATCTTGTGACTCTTTTTCATGTTTTCTACTCCTCATGGTGCTCGAACCGGAAAATCCGGGAAAGCGCGTTTTCAAGCGCGCTCTTTGTCGAGAAGCGCCTCTTGATGAGATGATTGTGCCTCAGGCTCTAGGAGAAACCTCTTACCAACCTTGACGGTCTGTAAGGAGCTATTTCTTCTTCCCCACGCCGTAGCCTCCGATTTCGCTGAATTGCGGGATCCTGAATTGCCGCGAATCCCGCATCAGACAAAGCTTCAGGAAGGGAATCCCGTCGCGCCGTGCTCCGGGATTCCGACTTCTCATGACCGCCAACAGTTTTTACTCTTTGAACGCTTTGCCGAGATCAATGGCAAGCGCGCGGTAGCCCATCGATCCCCGGATCTGCATTTCAAACACAGGATCCTTTCCGCCGCGGCGGAATTCCGTGAGAACAGGATTCACGCCCGTCTTGTCCTGAACGCCGATCGATGCCCAGTAGACGAGAAGCGAATCCTTGTCGGCCTCATATTCGACCGAAGACGTAATGGCGCTGTAGAGCGCGTGGCCGCGGTTCTTGCCGTACTCCCAGATCTGCTCAACGGTCCCTTTCTTTTCGTCGATGCGGTACATCACCGCACGACTGTATTTGTCCTTCGGGTTTTCAGGCTGCTTGAAGGCCCGGCCGTCGCCGTTGTCAAAGACCGTCACGACGGAGATGCCCGGCTCGGAGAGTTCGTCCACCTTCCAGCCCGTATGCTGCGTCCAGGTCCAGTCAAAGTCGCCTTCGCACTTGCCGATGCGGCAGGGGATGGGCTTGCCGTCCTTATCAACGGGCGTAAGCACCTTCTCGCGCAGCTTTCCGTTCCAGCCGTTGGGCGCACCCAGAATCCACTTCACTTCCTTGTCGCGGCCGATCTTGATCACCGCGGACTGGTGGCGCGAGGAGATGATGATGGAGTCGTCCGCCTTGTCGTAGTCGACGGAATTCACATGCGCCCAGTTGCGCCCGGCGCCCGTGCCGGCAATGTCGCCGAAGGCGTGCTTCGCCTCAAGCCTTGCGAGCTGTTCGGCCGACAGGGTCTTCCCGGTCTGCTCGAGATCGACATTGAGGCAGACCGCACCCTGGTCGATCGACTTGATGACGATGCTGCGGTTGGGGTCGAGAATTTCAAAGAGGCGCCAGTCGTCGACGACGCGGCCCGCGGAATCCACTTCAGCGATCACGTCGCGCACGGTGTGCACGTGCGTGCCGTCGGCGCGCTTCAGGTCCGCCGCGGATACGCGAAGGAAGTAGTGCCCGTCAGGGCCCACTGCCATGGCGTGGCTGAAATCCGCATAGCCGTCAGGAAGGACTCGATTGAAGATCTCCCGCCCCATGAGGTCGTACTTCACATAGCGCTGGCCGTACCCCCAGGTGAGCGCACCATCCTCATTCTGATGGAACCCCATCATGATGCCGGCCTTGTTGAGGCTTCTCGGATCGTAGATGGCCGAGGGCTGCATGTACCAGCGCACGTCGCCCCTGGTGTCGACGATGGCGTTCTGCGGGTAGTTGTTCCACTGAAGCGCGCCGCCCGTCGGGTTGTTCCAGACTGCGCGGCTTCCCTTGGGAGACTCGGGCAGCAGATTGTTGATGAGATAGAGCCGGTCGCCGAAGCCCTTGGCGGCCGGCGTCACGATCTTCGTATCAAAGGTCTTGACGGGACGGCCGTGCGTCCAGGAGGGATCCAGATAAACGGGCGGCGTCCAGATGCGGTAGGTCTCCGTCTTTTCAACCGGACCTGCCATCGTCTTCTTCGTCCACTTCACCTCGATCTCATTCAGATATTCCGGATAAAGGCCGAAGACGGGAATGCCGCCATAGGTGCGAAGCGCGGTCGGCCCGACATCGTAGGCAATTTCCGCGCCTCCCTTTTTGGGAACAATGCGCACGTGAGCCTTGAGGAGCACCTCGCCGCCATTGCGGATAACGGCAGTGAGCGGCGCAATGTCATACGGATTCACAACCACTTCGCCGAGCTCGCCCTGCCGCTGGAAATTCACCTGGGTTCCGCTCGGACCGCCCACGGCCAGTACGGCCGAAGGCGCTGCGACGAGAAAAGCAGCGCTGATCGCGCAGGCAATGCGGCAAAGTTCATTTCGAGTCATGACAAGGCTCCTCTTGCTGAGAATGAAGTCCGGCGCGCATCCATCCCTGATGCAATGCGCATTCAACCGGATGCTTCCATTATCCGGTTGAAGCCTTCCGGGAAGCTGAAGAACGCGGAGGAATGGGAGCTTCTTCTCTCAAGGCTTTCCCGTACCGGGTTTCCTCGCCCGAGGCCGCTCTGCCCCGCCCCAGGAAAAAACAGCTTTCCGTGAAACCTCTCCCCGGACCGAACGCACTAAAATTGCGGGATTTTCTCGAACCCTGACTGCTGCAGAGCAATCACTCGTCTCCGGCTCCAGTCAACGAACCCAAGATTTTTCATTCTTCATCGAGACTTACCCGCCATGGCGCTTAATCCTCTTACCGCTCTTTCCCCGCTTGACGGCCGCTATTCCCGCCAGTGCGACTCTCTGCGCGGCATCTTCTCCGAATATGCCTTCATGAACGCACGCGTTCGCGTTGAAGTCGAATGGCTGATCGCGCTCTCCGAAGCCGGCTTTGCGGAACTCCCGCACCTGTCGGACCACGGAAAGGCGTTCCTGCGCGGTCTTGCCGACAACTTCTCTCTCGAAGACTGCGAAGCCGTGAAGACGATCGAGAAGACCACCAATCACGACGTGAAGGCGGTCGAATACTGGATCAAGGGCCAGGTTGAGCATGACGACGAACTGAGAAGCGCCGCTGAGTTCGTGCACTTCGCCTGCACCTCGGAAGACATCAACAACACGAGCCACGCGCTGATGCTGATCAAGGGCCGCACCGAACTCGTGGCGTTCCTCAAGCGCATCCACAGCATCATCGCCAACTACGCGCACGCCTGGGCCGACATCTCGATGCTCTCGCGCACCCACGGTCAGACCGCTTCTCCGACGACCGTCGGCAAGGAATTCGCCAACGTCGCCGTGCGTCTCGGCCGCGTGATCGAGGCTATCGAAAACGTGAAGATCTACGCCAAGATGAACGGCGCCGTCGGCAACTACAACGCGCACCTCATCGCCTATCCGGACTTCGACTGGGAATCCTTCTCGAGGAAGGTGGTCGAGGAACGCCTCGGCGCCACCTTCAATACGCACACGATTCAGATCGAGCCCCATGACTACATGGCCGAGCTCTTCATGCAGATCGAGCGCGCCAACACGATTCTCATCGACTTCGACCGCGACGTCTGGGGCTACATCTCCATGCACTTCTTCCGCCAGAAGCTGAAGGAAGGTGAAGTCGGCTCCTCGACCATGCCGCACAAGGTGAATCCGATCGACTTCGAAAATTCCGAAGGCAACCTCGGTCTCGCCAACGCCGTTCTCGGCCACCTGGCCGGAAAGCTTCCAATCTCCCGCTGGCAGCGCGACCTGACGGACTCAACGGTTCTGCGCAACCTCGGCGTGGCCTTCGGCTATTCGTTCGTGGGCTACAGCGCCCTTGAGCGCGGCCTCGGCAAGCTTCAGGTGAATGAAGCCATGATTGCCCGCGACCTCGACGCCGCCTGGGAAGTGCTCGCCGAAGCGGTTCAGACCGTGATGCGCCGCTACGGCGTTCCGCACCCCTACGAGCAGTTGAAGGCCCTCACGCGCGGCAAGGACGGCATCAACGAAGCCACCATCCGCACCTTCATCGAAGGTCTCGAGATTCCGGCCGACGCCAAGGCGCGCCTCATGGAGCTCACGCCCGCCACCTATATCGGCAAGGCCCGCGAACTCGCCCGCCGCTGCTGATCATCTCGCCGCTTCTTTGCTCCGGAGCGTCTTTGTGAGGCGCTCCGGACAAAAAATGCTTCAAAAAGGCAGGTCTCCCTCCCGGAGGCCTGCCTTTTTTCTCTCCGGCTCAAGCAATGACGGCCGTCGCCTTGACCAACGCCCAGACCGGAAGCCCCGGTTTAAGCCCGAGGGCGGCAGTCGACTCCCGCAGAATCCGCGCTAATAGAACATCCCTTCCTTCGCGGCTTCTGAGCTTCACAATCTGATAGGCCTTTTCGGGCCCGCAGGGCTCACCGATTTCCTCAACCGCTGTGGGAATCGCATTGCGGATGGAAAGGTTCTCAGGTCTCTCAAGCGCGATGCTCACGTCCCTCGCGAGCACCCGCAGACGAAGCCCGGCGCCTTTGGGAACATTTCCGGCAACAGCGTCAAAAACCCAGCCGTCGGTGCGGATCATGGCAGAGCGCCATTCGGGCGAAACGCTTTCAACCACGCCTTCGAGCACGACGGCCGCGCCTTCCTCCATATCGACGGGGAGCCGGACATTGCCGAGAACGTCGGCAAGCGGCCCGGACGCCCGCACATGGCCGTCAGCCATCACGACGAGATTGTCGGCAAGCCTTGCCATCTCGTCGGCCGAGTGCGTCACATAGAGAATCGGCACCCGCAGTTCATTTCTGAGCTTTTCAAGCCAGGGGAGAATCTCGCGCTTTCTCGCGAAATCGAGTGCCGCAAGGGGCTCGTCCATAAGGAGAATGTCGGGCCTGAGGCAAAGCGCTCTCGCGATGGCGCAGCGCTGCCGTTCGCCCCCGGAGAGTTCGGATACGCGGCGCTTCAGAAGATGCCCGATGCCTAAAAGGTCAACCGCTTCATCAAGGCGCTTTCTGCCGTCAGGCACCTTTGCGCGCTCAAGCCCGAAGGTGAGGTTTCTTTCGACATTGAGGTGCGCGAAGAGGCTTGCCTCCTGAAATACATAGCCGAGACTACGCTCATAGGTCGGGCGGAAGATGCGCTTCTCGTCGTCCTGCCAGACTTCGCTTCCGATTCGCACGAGCCCCTCAGCGCGTTCAAGACCCGCAACGCACCGGAGCACTGTTGTCTTGCCGCAGCCCGAAGGGCCGAAAAGCACCGTAATGCCCTCGCCCGGAACCCGGATGTCCGCTTCGAGCGTAAAGCCGGTGCTGCGGGCAAGATGAAGGCGCACTTCGCCGAAATGTTCCTCAGTCATGTCTCGCATTCCTCCCGTCAGGCCTTTTCCGTTCGCTTGTTGAGAATATTGAGCGTCATGAGAACGATGAAGCTGAAGATGAGCATGCCGCCCGCGAGCACATGCGCCTTCGAATATTCCATCGCCTCAACATAGGTGTAGATCTCGGTCGAGACCACCTGGGTCTTCCCCGGAATATTGCCGCCGATCATCAGTACGACGCCGAATTCGCCGATGGTATGCGCAAACGTCATGAGAACGCCCGTGATGATCCCCGGGCGCGCGAGCGGCATCACGACGTGCAGAAATGCATCCAGAGGCCGGCAGCGAAGCGTCGCCGCCACTTCCATGGGACGGTCGCCGATGCCCTCAAAGGCGGTAACGAGCGGCTGAACCATAAAGGGGAGCGAATAGACGACCGAACCGATGACGAGACCGGGGAAGCTGAAGTTGAGTACGCCGAGGCCGAGGGACTCCGTCAGCGCGCCCAGAGGTCCGTGAGGTCCGAGCGCCACCAGAATGTAGAAGCCCAGAACGGAGGGAGGCAGCACGAGCGGGAGCGTCACGACGGCATTCACCGCCGAACACCAGCGGCTCCTCGCGCGCGCAAGCCACCAGGCAAGCGGCAGCCCGAGCACCAGAAGAATGCAGGTCGTTACAAAAGCCAGCTCGAGCGAGAGCAGAACCGGCTCGAGAGAGATGCCGTCAACGAGGTCCAGAAACCATTCCACGATTTGAGCCCCTCAGTAATCCGTGCCGAAAGAGCCTGCCCGGAATAATGAAAAGCCGGAGAGTGCTTAGGGAAGCCCCCTCCGGGTAAAGTAGGCGTCCGTCTCAAGAACGCTGGAAACTGTGTCTCCGGCAAATGCACTTCGCCGGAGAGATCAAAACATTACTTCGCCGTGCCGTAGCCGTAGGCGGTACGGACATCGGTCGCTTCCTTGCTTTCCTTCAGGAACTTGAGGAAGCGCTTGGCGCCTTCATTCTTTTCCCCGGCCTTGAGGAGCACCGCATCCTGCTTGATTTCGCTGTAAAGTTCCTGCGGAATCACATAGCCCGAGCCCGAGGTGAACTTGCCGCCCTTGAAGCACTGCGAGAGCGCGATGAAGCCCGCTTCGGCATTGCCCGTCTTCACGAACTGGAAGGTCTTGCCGATGTTGTCGCCGAGCACGGTCTTGGGTTCAACAGCCTTTTCAAGACCAAGAGACTTGAGCGTCTGGTAGGCGGCTTCGCCGTAAGGCGCGAGCTTCGGGTTTGCAATCGCCACATGCTTGACCGTTGCGGAATTGATCACGGCAGCGACGTCGTTCTTCACGAGATTCGCGTCGGACGACCAGAGAACGAGCTTGCCCACCGCATAGGTGTAGGAAGTTCCGGCCACGCCGTAGCCTTCCTTGATGGCCTTGGCAGGCGTCTTCGCGTCGGCGGCAAGGAGAACATCAAAGGGAGCGCCATTCTTGATCTGAGCATAGAAAGCGCCCGTAGCGCCAAAGGAGAGAACGAGCTTGTCGCCCGTCGCCTTTTCATAAATCGGCTGAAGATCCTTCGCCGGAGCAGTGAAGTTGGCGGCAACCGCCACATGAACTTCCTCAGCACTCACGGCAAAAGCAGCGGAGGCAACGACAGCGGCAGCGGCCGCAAGAACAAACTTCTTCATTGGATTCTCTTTCAAAGAAATCGGGGCTCTTCCGGCTGGGGCTCGCCCGGGGATTCAAAACTGAAGCCCCATGAATGCACCTGACGCCGGAAGACAGAGAGCGACGAAGCGCTATTCATTTTTGCAACAGCGCTCGTTATTCCTTTGCAGAATAACGATGTTGTGACAGATAATCAAGTTCTTCCTCAACCCGTTTTCCAGATCCCGATATGTCTGAAGAGCCCGCCGACCCGTCCGTTCTCGCCGGCATTCTTTCCGAGCAGACCGACAAGCGCATCGACATTCTGCGCCGCATTGCAGATGTGGGCTCCATTTCTGAAGCCGCAAGAAGCGCAGGCGTCAGCTACAAAGCCGCCTGGCAGGCCATTGATACGCTCACGAACCTTGCAGGGACGCCCCTCGTTGAAAAAGCGGTGGGCGGCGCCCACGGCGGCGGCACGAAGCTCACGAAAACCGGCCGCATGGTGCTGGATCTCGCCGATGAGCTCTCCCGCGCGCGCCGCAGCGTGCTCGACCGCTTTGCGCACAGAGAGGATTCGCCCGCGAAACATGAAGGCAGCCGGCTCGCGCGCGTCACCGCCGCGAGTCTTCAGACCTCCATGCGCAATCAGTTTCCTGCAACGATTGAAACGCTCAAAATCGGTTCCGCGCTCGTGAAGCTCATTCTGCGCATCGACGACACGCACCTCATCCGCGCTTCCGTCACGAAGGAATCCGCTCAGCTCCTCGGCCTGCGCCCCGGCATGGAAGTGCTCGCGCTCGCCAAGGCCACCTCCATAGAAATTTCCGCGGATTTCCCGGATGAAAAAAATGACGCCCGCTCGCATGCAAATCTCATCGTGGGCGAAGTCATCCGCAGCGAACGCGCCAATAAGGGCGGCGAATGCTCGATTCGACTCCCTTCAGGGCTTGTGATCGTCGGGTTCGCGCGCTCCGGACACGGCCTTAAGCTCCATCAGAAGGCCGTGGCGTCGCTCCCCCCTTCCGTCATCGTGATCGGTCTTGCTTCCTGATGCGTCAGCAGCCGCCTAAAAGAGTTCAGAAAAATCGAACAAATCGACCGGATTCTCCAGCCGATTGATGATTATCAAATTCTTAAGCCCCGCTCTTACACTTGGTTGCATATCATTGCAGGCTAGTAAAAATGAAGGCTTTATTGCTTCATTTTTTCTGCAGCTTCCTTCAAAGGCGCACGCCAGACCCGAATCGTTTCAGGAAGCTGACCGATCCCCTTATAAAGACAGGTTTACAAAATGAAAAAAGATAGCCCCTGGTACCTTGCTCTCTGGTGCGTTGTCGGCGTTGCTATCGGCATCGTGTTCGTCGGCGTGCTCACGTCTGTTGTTCACTGGGCCGGCACTGAAAAGTTCTGCGGCGAATTCTGCCACTCGATGGACGCCACCTATGTCGCCTATCAGAAGGGCGACCACTTCCGTACGGCTTCCGGCGCCACCGCCGGCTGCTCGGACTGCCACCTCAAGAATGAATCGAACCACTTTGCCGGTCCGATTGACTACACGGCTCTCCTGATCGACAAGGCCATCGCCGGCTCGAAGTCGCTCTTCGGCGAAATCGCCGGTCACCTCAACACCCCGGAAAAGCAGATTGAGATGCGCCAGGAAATGGCTGAAGCCGTCCACGCCCAGATGATGGACCGCAACTGGGCCTCCTGCCGCGGCTGCCATGACGTGGCCCGCATGTATGATCCGAAGCGTCCGATGCTCGGCGAAATCCATCGCCACATGGGCCCTGAGGCTAAGAATGTCGACTGCCTCGCCTGCCATCCGACCGCCGGCCACAACTACGGCTACATCCTCAAATTCGACACCGCCAAGAAGTAATCGCTTCACGGCACGTGCCTGAACCCGAAAAGCCCGGCAACCTCACCTGAAGAGGCGCCGGGCTTTTTGTTTGCCCGGCAATCTTGGCCCGCGTGCCCCGGCGCGCCTTAAAATCTGCTCCATCATTCCTTCGCGGGGACTCGCCCCCGCTTTTTTCGCATGAAGCACATGGCCAAGACCATTTATCGCGGCGACTATCGCGCGCCGACGCATCTCATTGACACCATCCGGCTCGAATTCGACCTCAACGCTGAGGAAACGCTTGTCAAAAGCACGCTCGAGGTTCGACCCAATCCCGAGTGCACGGAAAAGGATCCGCCGCTCTTTCTGAACGGCGAGGACATCACGCTCAGATCCGTTTCGATCGACGGCCGTGAATTGAAGGATGGCGAATACAAGGTCGACAGCAACGGCCTCACCATTCCCGGCATCACGAGCGCCCAGAAGCTCGAAATCGTGAATACCTTCAGCCCGAAGGCCAATACCGCGCTGTCCGGGATCTATGCCTCGGGCGTGAACCTGATGAGTCAGTGCGAGGCCCAGGGCTTCCGCCGCATCACATTCTTCGAGGATCGCCCGGACGTTCTCGCCCGCTACACAACCGTCATCCGCGGCGCCACGGAAGACTTTCCCGTGATGCTCTCGAACGGCAATCTGACCGAAGAGAAATCGCTTGAGGACGGCCGCCGCGAAGTCACCTACGTCGACCCGTTCCCAAAGCCCTGCTACCTCTTTGCGCTCGTCGCCGGCAAGCTCGTCTCCCGCGCCTCGAAGTTCGACCTCAAGGACGGCCGCACGGTGGATCTTTCCGTGTGGGTCGATCCGCAGGATCTCGACAAGACCGAACACACGCTCGAAAGCCTGAAGCGCGCCATCCGCTGGGACGAGGAGCGCTGGGGACTTGAGCTCGACCTCAAGGACTTCAAGATTGTCGCGACGAACGACTTCAATTTCGGCGCGATGGAAAACAAGGGCCTCAACATCTTCAATTCGCGCTGCGCGCTCGCGAACCCCAAGGTTGCGACCGACAGCGACTACCTGCGCATTGAGGGCGTCGTAGGCCACGAATACTTCCACAACTGGACGGGCGACCGCGTAACGCTTCGCGATTGGTTCCAGCTCACGCTGAAGGAGGGCCTCACGGTCTTCCGCGACCAGGAATTCTCGGCCGACATGCTCGGAGAGCCCTCTGCCCGGGCCGTGCAGCGCATCCGCGACGTCTCCGTTCTGCGCGCAGCGCAGTTCATGGAGGACGCGGGCCCGATGGCGCATCCGATCCGTCCCGAGAGCTACCAGAACATCAACAATTTCTACACGAGCACCGTCTACGAAAAGGGCGCGGAAGTCATCCGCATGCTCCAGACGCTTCTCGGACGCGAAACCTTCAGAAAGGGGTTCGATCTTTACATTGCCCGCAACGACGGTCATGCCGTCACGTGCGAAGCCTTCATCAACGCCATGGCCGAGGCGTCAGGGCGCGACCTTTCGGAATTCACCAACTGGTATTCGCAGGCGGGCACGCCGCGCGTTACCGTCCGCAGACACTGGGATGAGGTGAACCACAGGCTCACGCTGAACGTTCGCCAGTCGACGCCCCCGACGCCCGGTCAGTCCGTAAAGAAGCCCTTCCTCATTCCGTTCCCCGTGGCCTTCCTCAATAGCCGCGGCGAAGAGATGCCCGTGCAGCTTGCTGAGGAAGATGAGGCGCCGGCCCCCGGCACCCGCATGTTCGAGCTTACGGACGAAACGGCTGAATTCGTCTTCGGCGGTCTTGAGGAAGAACCCGTCGTTTCGCTCAACCGCGGCTTCGCTGCCCCCATCATTCTCGACGCCGGGCTCTCCCAGGAGGAGCTTGCCTTCCTCGCCGCCAATGATCCGGATCCCTTCAACCGCTGGGATGCCATGAACCGTCTTCTGATCGACGCCGTTCATGCCCAGACCCGCGCGCGCCTGCTGAAGACTCCGGAAGACGTTTCGCCTCTCGTCATCAGCGCCGCCTCGAAGATCCTTCGCGACGAGAATCTCTCGCCCGCCTTCAAGGCCGTCGCGCTCACGATGCCTGGCGAAAAACTCGTGGCCGAAGAGGACCCGCTCATTGACCCGCATGCCGTTCATGCCGGCTGGATTGCCGTGCGTCAGGCGATCGGCGAAAAGAACATTTCCGCCTTCCTTGAAACGGCGCAGGCCAATATTGTTGAAGGTCCCTACGAGCCGACGCCTGAAAAGGCCGGCAAACGCGCGCTGCGCAACCTGGCTCTCGGCTACGCGCACGCCGCCGGCTCCCCGCGCGCCGCCATCATGATCAAGGACCAGTTCATGACGGCCAACAACCTCACGGATAAGCTCGCAGCGCTTCACATGATGGCAAACTCCCAGACGCCCGCCAAGCAGGATATGGAAGTCGACGCCCTCAAGGCCTGGTATCACGAGCCGCTTCTCATCAACAAGTGGCTCACGATTCAGGCAACCGCCCCCTCGTTCCCGGGTGAAGCCCGCGTGCTCGAGCGCGTGCGCGAACTGACGCGCTGCCCATTCTTCTCGCTCAAGAACCCGAACAACGTCTATGCGCTTCTGCTCGGGTACTTCCAGCAGAATCCGTCCGAATTCCACCTCGCCGACGGATCGGGCTACGCTTTCTGGGCCGAAATGGTGCTCGAACTCAACCGCATCAATCCGCAGGTTGCCGCCCGCGTGGCGCGTTCGCTCGACAACTGGCGCCGCTACACCCCGGCACTTGCCGAAAAGATGCATGCCGCCCTCGAATCGGTTGAAGCCAAACGGAGCGAACTCTCGCCCAATGTGGCCGAAATCATCGAAAAGGCGCTCGGCAACCCGCTCTGACCCTCCCATTCCTTCATTCTTCCTAAAGGAAACATTGTTGTGACTCCCCTTTCACTTCAGGAATTCCTCTCGCGCGAGGAAGCGCTTGCCGGTTCCGATCCGGTGCTCACCCGCCTTCTGGTCGGCATCTCCGAGGCCTGCAAGGAAATTTCAGCCAAGGTCCGCGAGGGCGCCCTCGCCGGCGTGCTCGGTCTTGCCGGCAGCGAAAACGTGCAGGGTGAAGAGCAGAAGAAGCTCGACATCATTTCCAACGACATCTTTGTTGAAGCCGTTGCCCGCACCGGCGCCGTCTGCGGCATGGTGAGCGAAGAGGTTCCCGAACCCATCGCCGTCCCCGAAGAACTTCCCCTCGGACCCTACCTTGCCTGCTTCGACCCGCTTGACGGCTCGAGCAACATCGACATCAACGTCTCGATCGGCTCGATCTTTGCGATCCTGCCGGCCGAACGTCCGAAGCGCGTCCCGGCTCCCCAGGACTTCCTTCAGCCCGGCAGGAACCTCACGGCGGCCGGCTACTGCATGTACGGCCCGCAGACGATTCTTGCCCTGACGCTCGGCCGCGGCGTATTCCTCTTCACGCTCGACGACGTGACGGGCACCTTCCGTCTTACGAAGGAAAATGTGCGTGTTCCGCGCGAAGCCAAGGAATTCGCGATCAACATGTCGAACCAGCGATTCTGGGAAGCGCCGGTCGTGCGCTACGTTTCCGAACTTCTTCAGGGCAAGGACGGTCCGCGCGGCAAGAACTACAACATGCGCTGGGTTGCAGCCATGGTTGCCGAAGTGCACCGCATCCTCATGCGCGGCGGCATCTTCATGTATCCGCGCGACTCGAGGAACCCCGAGCGCGCCGGGAAGCTCCGCCTCCTCTATGAAGCCAATCCCATGTCGATGCTCATGGAGAATGCGGGCGGCGCCTCCACGAACGGCCACGAACGCATCCGCGACATTGTTCCGAACAGCATCCACGAACGCGTGGCAGTCTTCCTCGGCGCAGCCGAAGAGGTTGAAACCGTGACGGGCTACCACAAGGCCTGATCCCGTCAGGATCGTCAGGCAATTTGCAAAATGCCCCGCCGGGAATTACCCGGGCGGGGCATTTTTTAATTCAGGCTTGAGCAGTGCGCTTCAGGCGGACGATCAGAAGAGTTCGCCGAAGAGCTCCTTCTTCTTTTTTTCATCCTTCACTTCACCTTCGGTGGCAGGAAGCACGTTCGAAACCTTCTTGTCGATGTCAAGCAGTCGTTCGGAGACGGCATTACGCTGAGCGGTCTGCTCTTCCTTCAGCTGATCGCGCAGAAGCGCGAGCTCGCGGTCCTGCTGGTCGCCGCGCTCCTTCATGAATTTATTGAGCTCCTCGGTCTTGGCCATCATCAGAGCTTCGAGCTGATCCATACGGGCGCGCATATCCTTGCCGAGCTCCGTGATGCGGCTCTTGTCGGCATCCTCCGCGGCCTGACGCGCGATGCGGGCTTCCTTATGCGCCTGGCGAATTTCCATCACGACGCTCGCCTGCTGCCAGATCGTATAAATCATGAGAAGCG
Organism: Sutterella faecalis; assembly: GCF_006337085.1. GTDB lineage: Bacteria > Pseudomonadota > Gammaproteobacteria > Burkholderiales > Burkholderiaceae_F > Sutterella > Sutterella faecalis. Next base: position 1,627,366 of record NZ_CP040882.1, read on the forward strand.
CAATGATGGCGGCAAACGCCACAACCACAATGATGCCGAGCGGCGCGGTGATTTCGGTGTAGACGAGATTGACCGTCGTTTCCTGCGAAAGCGCCGACCAGTTGATGATCAGAAACACGGCAAGAAGCACGAGGATGAGCATCATGCCGAGAGTGCGAAGCTTCACGTTGAACTCCATTGAATTTGGGCAAAAAACGGGCGTCATACGGCAGAGCCCGGCGCCTTCCTATAATACCTCGCAAGGCATTCTGCCCGTTTTCCGCCACTTCTGAAATTTAGTTTGAGCCATGAAGACCGATCCTCGTTTCCCGCGCCTGCATATTGTTGACCATCCGCTCGTCCAGCATAAGCTTTCTCTGATGCGCGATAAGCGTACGAGCACGCGCGACTTCCGCGAGCTTCTCTCGGAGCTTGCGCTCCTCATGGGTTACGAGCTCACGCGCGATTTCCCCGTTGCGCTCGAAGAGGTCGAAACGCCCGTCGCCCACTGCTGGTCTCCGATGCTGACCGGGAAAAAGTGCGTGATCGTCCCGGTTCTGCGCGCCGGCCTCGGCATGTCCGACGCGCTTCTCACGCTGATGCCCTCCGCACGCGTGGGCCACATCGGTCTCTACCGCGACGAGAATCACCGTCCGGTTGAATATCTCGTGAAGCTCCCCGCGCAGCTCGAAGGCCGCACCTTCATCGTGGTCGACCCGATGGTCGCGACCGGCTATTCCGGCGCTCATGCCGTGGATGTCCTTAAAAAGCGCGGCGTCCCGGGCGAAAGCATCCGCTTCATGGCGCTTGTCGCGGCCCCCGAAGGGGTCGAGGTCTTCTCAAAGCTCCATCCGGATGTGGATCTTTATGTGGCATCCCTTGACGAGCGCCTCAATGAGAACGCTTACATTGTTCCCGGTCTCGGCGATGCCGGCGACCGCATCTTTGGAACGAAGTAATCCATAGACCCAACCAGGGTCTGGAACGCCTTCCTTCACCGGGAGGCGTTTTTTTATGCTTCGCTTCACCCGGGTGCGATTATTTTTTGAACATAAAAATATAGTAGTAACCCTTATCTTTATCTTTTTATAAGGTTTAAATAAGCCATTTCATAAGTGAATACACGTATTTTTAAGCAGTCTAGCAAGATACATGCCGTTTCGTTCTGCAATATCTGTTGACGAAAATCAAATAGATTTAGTCGTCAACAGCTCATCATTCGGTCAAAGAGATCCATTTCCCATGTTCTGGCATTGCTTCAGGACATTTCCCCTTTTTCCAACTTCTAGGACCATTCGAAAATGGCGACTGATAAAGAAAAATATTCCCATACGCCGACCGCTACGGACAATGTCTGGGGCGTGGGCCTCAAGGATGTCAAGCGTCAGAGCAAGTGCACTGCCCGCCTTGATGTGGCGCAGTCCGTCACCGGCCTCATCCTCGGCATCTTCCTCTTCTGCCACATGGCCTTCACGGGTTCCGTGAACTTCGGCAAGGACCTCTTTGCCAACCTGATCGCCACCTCGGGCGGCGTCTGGCTCGACGGCGCCGACCATGCCTGGATGCACGTCGTCTTCGTCGGCTTCATCTTCCTCTGCGTGATCGTTCACATGTTCTGCGCGCTGCGTCGCTTCCCGACCTCCTACAAGCAGCTCCATGACATCCGCTCGCACGTCAAGCTCGTTCATCACGAAGACACGACGCTCTGGTGGGTTCAGCTCATCACGGCCTTCTGCCTCTTCTTCCTCGTGTTCCCGCACCTGATGAGCATGCTCGTCAATCCGCACGGCTTTGACCCCAACCTCATCGGCGTTCACACCTATCACAACGGCCTCCTCTACACGTTCATCTTCCTCGTCTGCACGGAACTGCACGGCATGATCGGCCTCTATCGTCTTGCGGTTAAGTGGGACATCTTCGCGAAGAACCCCGAAACCAAGATCATGGACCAGCGCGCCGGCAGCGAACGTGCGGGTCTGCGCAAGGGCATGCTGATCGTTGCTCTCCTCATGATCGTCGGCGGCTCCATCACGATGTGGACCAACTACTCGATCGGTGCTGAACAGATCGCCAACAACGCTGAAGCGCAGCGTTATGAAATGTCCGAAGGCGCGAGCTGGTACAACCACGCCAAGTAATCCGTCATAAGGACAGCTCGTCGTTCTCCTTTCGTCTCCTCTTCTGATGGAGGAGACGAGACGATGCAGAAATAAAAGCTCCCGTAAAGTTATTTCGGCTTTACGGGAGCTTTTTCCACGAAAGATAGGAAGCCCTCGGCGCGCGACCTTCCCTGCGGGCGTTCTCACAAGAACGTCCAGCATGGTATCTGCTGCTTCTCAGGCTGCTGAAGCTACGCTAACTGCTGACGACTGCGCCTAGGATCGCACCCGTTTTCGTCTCCACAACCAGGCCGTCAGCGATCACGTATTTCGTTCCTTTGAGTTTCAGCAACTGCTTTACGCCGTTCTTTGCTCGTTCCATCAAGGTGTCCCGAAACGCCGTTGACTGGTAAGGCTCAAAGCCTTTCTGATGAGTGAGAACGGAATAAATGATGCGTGCGAGCAGGTGTGCGAAGGCGACCATGGCACGCCTGTAGCCGCGCCGCATCTTGAGCACCTGGAATTTTTCCTTCAGCGCAGCGGTACCGCCGACCACAAGTCCTCTGGCGGCTTCAATCAGCGTGCGCCTCAGGTGTTTGTTCCCTTTCGGGCATTTTCCACTTTTCTGTTTGCCGGCAGATGTGTTGTCCCCCGGGCAAATGCCGAGCCAGGAAGTAAACTGCTCTGACGTGGGGAAGTGGTCCTTCAAATCCGCACAGAGTTCGGCGTAAATCATGCGGGCCGAGCGTTCCTGAATCCCCGTTATGGTAATGAGCAGCTGGATGTCCTTCTCGTAGGGAGCCTGCAGCTGGCGGAGCCTTTCGAAAGTGCTTCGGTCGTACTCCTCGAGCTGATCGATCTTTTTCCGGAGCGCCAGAATCTGCTCCTTCATCATCGGCTCGATTTCGAAGTTGAGCGCCTGCATGATCTGCTCAGGGCTTGCCCGCAGCCGGCGGCTGTTTTGCTTGATGACATCAAACAAGTGCGGATCATCTCTGAGCTTGGCCATCAGGATGAGGCTGGCAGCTTTGCCTCCGCGGATGTCGCTGAATACCGTTGTAGGCCGGCATCCGGTGAGATTCAGAGACTTGCCGAAACGATTGGAAGTTCGGGAAATGTCATTCCTGTTCTTCTGCAGATCACGTGAAATGACGCGCTGCAGACGAAAGGCCTTCTCCGGCACGAAGGATTTTTTGAAGTTTCCCGTTCGGGCAAGAGACGCCAGACGTGATGCGTCCTTGCGGTCCGTTTTGCGGCCGGCTGCCGCTTTGGCGTCGCGGGCATTGATCAGAGCCAGCTGCTCAGAAGTGAAGCCGGCTCTCTCGAGGGCTTCGTACGGGCTCTGCCACAATGACCCGGTTGATTCCATAAGGATGATGTCGGGATTGCATTCACGGCACCAGGCGGCGAAAGCATCGATGCTTGCGCGGTCGGTATTGAAATCCCGGCTCTCAGATTGTTCACGATGACCTGCAACCTGCTTCTGATGGCAGCAGACGAGTAGGTTGAGATGAACGTCAATGCCTATTGCCGAGCGGTACATCGCGTGAACAGTAATTTCGGGATTACTGATCTGCGCACGGGCAGCTCGCAATGGCGTATCGGTACGGTTAGACTTACTCATAGCCCCTCCATTAAGAAATGATTGGGGTTCGAGGAAGCCCTGGCAACCACGAAGATGTTGGAGAAACAGGTAGACGCAGCAACCACCCGGAAGCTACGCTCATTTTTCCACACGCCTAGTCACCAGCGTTCAAGCCAGCGAACAGAGCAATATAGGGTGCGAAAGTTCCGCTGCAATTTTTTGACGGCAAGCGTCAGAAACGTTACCAAAAAAACGTACGCAGACAGGTCGCGCGCCGAGGGCTTCCTCATCTTTCATGATAGAGGGTGAGGAAGCCCTTTACTCATCACGATTTTTTGGGGGTTTGGAAAAATTATGAATGGCTCACGGGCTTCACCGCACGCTCAAGCCACCTGCGGCAGCGCTCGGAAACGCGGGGCTTCAGAAAGGCAGTTCTTTCCTCATTGAAGCGGTTGAGATCCTCGGCAAGGTCGCCAAAAGGCTCGGGCAGCGTTCTCGTATCAATCGGCATCATCGTCAGCGCTTCAAACTTCAGAAATTTGCCGAACTCCGTTTCAATGTCCTTCTGGCAGACCATCAGATTTTCAACGCGGATTCCCCAACGGCCGACCCGATAAAGTCCAGGTTCGTCCGAAAGCACATTCCCGGGCGCCAGAGGTATCGCCCGGGCGCGCGGCGAGATGGTGACCGGCCCCTCGTGGACATTGAGCACATAACCGACGCCGTGACCTGTGCCGTGCCCGAAATCCAGGCCCTCAGACCAGAGATCGATTCTCGCCGCAAGGTCAATTCCAGCGCCGGTCGACCCTTCGGGAAAGCGCAGCTTCAGAAGCCTCAGCATCGCACGGGTGACAAGACCGCAATCGCGCTTCATGGCATCTGTCGGAGTGCCTACAGGCGTCATGCGCGTAATGTCGGTCGTGCCGCATTCGTACTGACCGCCCGAGTCAATCAGAAGCAGTCCATTCCCCTCGAGCAAAGCGCCGCCTTCTTCGGGCGCCGTATAGTGCGGAAAGGCCGCATTCGGACCGAAAGCGGCAATGGTCGGGAAGCTTTCCTCAAAGAATTCCTCATCCTTTGCGCGCCACGCATGGAGCATCCGGGCGCAATCCGCTTCCGTTACCCGTTCGCCTTTCAAGAGGCGCTCATCGAGCTCAGCGTAGAACTCTGCCAGGGCAACCGCATCGCGCTCGTGCGCTTCGCAGATGGCTGCAATTTCTTCCGGGCTCTTTCTGCATTTCAGCATCATCACGGGAGAAGCGCCGCAGACGAGGCGCTCCGCCGGAACCTGCTGCACAAACTCTGCATTCGTACGTTCGGGATCGAGCAGAATCTTCCATTCCTTCGCCCAGTGCCGGAGCACCTGAAGAAGATTCTCAGGCGAGGCGAGCGAGATGCCGTCTTCGAGGAGCCGAGCCTCGACACCCGGGCTGAGTCTCTTCGCATCCAGAAAGAGTACGGCCTCCTTTTCGTTCACGAGAAGATTCGCAAGAAAAACCGGGTTATTGGGCACATCGTCGCCCCTCAGATTGGTCACCCAGGCGACGTCATCGAGGAGCGTGAGAAGCACCGCAGAAGCTCCCGTCTCCCGGATGAGCGCTCTCACGGCAGAGAGCTTCTCCTGCCGCGACCTTCCCGGACGCTTCATTTCCCTTACGGAAGAAAGACGGGGAAGCGGGCGTTCAGGCCAGAGCACCTTCCAATCCGGAAAGCTCCCTCTTAATTCAATCCCTTCACGGGCGAACGTTTCGGAGAGCTCCTTGGCAAAGGCGGCTGAAAGAAGCTCCATATCTGCGCCGACAGCATTCCCTGGAACGACGTGACCGGCAAACCACTCCGCAATCATTGCGACCGGATCCCCGGTGAGCTTGAGGAGAGAAATTTCCCCGGGGAGCTCCACTTCAGCCTGCTCCCAATAGCGGCTGTCGGCGAGAAGCGCCGCAGCGTCATCGGCGACCAGGAGCGTGCCGGCGCTTCCCGTGAAGCCTGAAAGCGCCTGCCGGAGCTTCCAGTCTGCCGGAACATATTCAGAAAGATGAGGATCCGCTGTCGGAACAATCACGCCCGCGAGCCCGAGACGACTCATCTCTTCTCTGCAGCGTTGAAGGCGCTCGAGCGCCTCCTTCTTTGAATTCATAGGCACTCCTAAAAAAGCTTCAAGCCATCAGAAAAGCTTGCGGATCATGACGGTGACAGGGAATCCCACGTGCTGCTCGCTCTCGCTGTCCTCACCGATATCAAGCGTTACCACGCGCCAGCCGGCATCACGCAATTCGTCAAGCGTTGCAGAGACGCCCAGATCCGCGCAGGCAAGCGGCGTTTCCTTCATTCGCGAAAGCACCGTCACCGGACGTTCCGTCACGCAGGTTGCTTCTGAATGATAGGGCGCATCGAGGAGCGGGTCGCGCGAAAGCGCACTGTGACCGCGCGCAGTCGTCCCGCTGCCCTCCCCCCCGGGCGCGGCGCAGCCTGCCAGAAGGGCTGAGCCCGCAAGGGCAAGAAGAAGCGCATTCACTTTAAGTTTCGTCATGGCATCACGGGGGAGAAGCAAAATGTTTTTTCGATTCTAAGCAAACCTCTATTCGCTGCGCGGCTTGCGCGGCGGACGGGGACCGAATTTTTTCTTAAAGTTTCCAGATTTACGGAATTTACCAAACTTCTTTTTCCCGCCCTCATGCTTCATGCCGTCAAGGGGAGGCGTGCTTCCGTAAACCGTCCTCATGCCGGTGCGGTCGATGTCTTCGGCCGGCGTCGTCTGCGCAAAGGAGAGCGTTGTCGGCTGATCAGTCCCCCAGGCGCCGGAACTCTGCCAGGCAAGCCCGGAAGGCTTCTTCGGCTGGCGAGGACGGTAGTGAATGGAGTTGCCGAAGTTGTCGTCATCCTCAAAGCCCTCGTCCGGGGGGAGTCCCAGAGAAGGCTTGGGCTTCGCAAGTCGCGGCGTCTTCTTCTTTTTGAAGAAATCCCTGCGGCGGCGATTGCCGCCGTCTTCCGTTTTTTCAACCACGGCAGGCACGGAAGCCTCGCCTGAAGCCAATGCATCGGGGAAGGCTTCCTCCGGGCGAACCTCAGGCGGAAGCGCTTCCATTGGAGTCTCTTCCTTTTCAAAGGGGCCGCGGCGCTTCTTAAAGGGCGTACGGAGATTAGGTCCTCCGGACTTCCTGAACTTCTCGCGGCGCTTGCGCGGAGCTCTTTCGTTTTCATCCTGAGGAAGCGGGAAACCATCCGCCTGAAGAGGCACCGTCAGCACATCATCCCGGAATTCCTCCCGGTCAGGCTGAGCCGGCGCGTCCTTAACCAGACGCGTCTTTCGCTTCTGGTTCGGATTCTGCGGCTTTCTCAACCGAGTTGAACTCTGACTCTTGCGATTGTCCTTGAAATCTTTTGTCGCGCGGCCGAATTTCTTCTGTCCCGGACGCTTTCCTCCGGGCTGAGCGGGGAGAATGCCTTCCATCTCAGGCATCGCCTCCGTACGGCGGCGCTTCGACTGCCGGATAGTGCCGCGCTTTCCGACCATCTGATGGGTCAGCTTTTCGCCGCCCTTCATGGCCCGACGCATGCGATCCTGCGCGGCGCGCAGCTCCACCGTATTGGAGGAAAGCGGCTCGGTGATCGTCACCGTAGGCTCATACTCTTCGCTCGGCCGGTAGTCGGAGCGAATCGTGAGCGTGCGGCGATGAGGCTGAGGCATGTCCTCATAGACTTCCTCCTCCTCAGACTCATCGTCCTCTTCGTCTTCACTCGCCTCGCCGTCATCTGCGTAGCCGTCTTCATCCTCAAAGTCTGAATCAGCCGCATCATCGTCGTCTTCAGCCTCGAACGCGTCATCCGACTCCCAGTCGGCCGAATCCTCATCCTCGGCCTCCTCCCATTCGAAGTCGTCATCCTCTTCGGGTTCTGTGAGCGCCTCAGTCTCCTCGTCATGATGCAATGGCGCCGCAGGAGCAGCTTGAGGCAGCTCCGGCTCCTCAGCCGCAACAGGCAATTCCTTCTCATCATCAGACGCATCCGGCTGAAGCTCTGGAGAGGCCTCTTCCTGCGACTTCACAGGCTCATGCTTGAGCGCCTCCGGAACGCGCGTCATTCCGCCGTACCCGATGTCCGAAAGTTCAAGAATCTGCTTAACCGTTACCCCGGGAGCCACCTCATAAGAGCCCGGAGAGACGAGATGCTCAGGAAGGGTTTCCGGCGTTTCCGGAGCCGCCGCATCAACGGACTCCACTTTCCGAAGAGCCTTGTCGGCTTTTTGAAGCGCTTCTCCGAAAGGCGAAAGGAATGTCTCCCCGGGATGCGATTCCTTCGGCCGGCAATCTTCATAAGCGGTGTCAGGAAATTTTGGCAGTGCGACATCGGCTTCAGCTGCCGCCTTCACCTCCTTCATGGGAGATGCGTTAAGGCGCCGCCAGACAATAGCAATCCGCTCGTCTCCAACAATCTCGAGACAATCTTTCCGCCGCGCCTCGCAGGCTTCTTCCGTCTCCATCTGATCATCAGAAAAGCCCGAACTGCGCTTCTGTCGAAGGACAAAACGCCAGTTTGCATCCAGCTGGGTGCGCAGCGAAGCAAAAGCGTTGATGTCCTCACGATGGACATAGGTTCGGATTTCTCCGGGGCGATCGCGAAGCACGGCGATCGCCGCTATGCGCTCATAAACCGCAGGAGACTCCTGCATATTCATCAAGAAGATGTATTCAAAGCTTCCCGGGGGGATGTACTTCAGATCCTCGAGCGTTGCAACAAGCACGCGGCGCTTCGCCCCGCGGGAAATCGACCTCGAGACGCAAACCCAACCCTCGGCAAGGAGCCTGTTGGCGATAATGCGCACCTTCATCTGGCTGAGCGCTTCCTCAAAATCGACCGCTCTGGCGCGGTGAGGAACGATGACCAGAATGCGGGCGCCCTCGGGCAGCATCGCTATATCCGCGCGGAAGAAACTGTATTTGGTTGTTCTGGGAACCAGATCAAAACGTTCGAAAATTTCCGGCGGCTGATAGCGGGCGCCGACATGGAAAACGCCGCAGCCGGGAACAATATCCTCTGCGGCCTCAACAATACCGGAGCTCCAGTAATTGGAAAGAATGCCAATCGTTTTCAGCGCCCCGGCAGGAAGTTTTCCAAGAAGCGATTTAAGCCGCTCCAATTCATCTTCGTTCGAGGCGAAGTACTCAAAATACGCCACGACAACGCGTTCAATGCTGTCGAGCTGAAGGCCGAAATCATCTCCGACACGCTCAAGGAATCTCGGCGGACCGGCAACGAAATCAACGCCTACCAGAGCGCGGCGCTTGCGGTTGAAATCTTCGCCCGGCCGTACAGGGAACGTATTCAGACGCGACGGATAGACCATTGCATCCATGCGCCAGCAAAGGCGCGCTGCAATATCGAGTCCCGGCGTAATGATCAGCGTTCTGGGAGGCCGTCCGCGCTCCAGTTCTGAATCCTGCTCGGGATTCAGATACTCAGCAAGCGCAAGCAGTGCGGCAGACGTTTTGCCGCTTCCGCCGTGTGCGCAGATCAGATGCGGACGCCCCGCGCGGAATTCGCGTAAAAGCAGAGTCTGAGCCGGCAAGAGCTGAGACCAGTTCCATTTCTTAAGCTTCTGTTGAAAAAAATCAGCCAGATGGAATTTCGAGAGGTTCACGATGTTTCCAACTTTTATCCCTGCCCGACTCAAGCCCTCCCGCTCACCGGATTGAAGTGAGCCGGACGAGTCGTCCCACAGGCATGCAGTCCGAATACGCCCGGGATTTCAGGCGCAGCGGCAGCTGCATAAAGTCAATGAATTCTTGAAAAGCCCGCCGGCAAAGCGGCATAGCGCTTCTGCAGGTATTCCGCCCCGACACATGCAGGCGAAATGGGAAGCTTTGCGAGCCTCCCGGGCAATGTGTTTGCTTGGGCGCGCAGTGGAGATGCTTCGCGCGCTTGAGATGAATGAGGCAATCGGAGAGGATTTATGGATGTTCTCCGGGCCCCTGTTGATGGCCCTGCCCGCTGAAGCGACTGAAAAACTCAGATCGTCCGAATCCGGGGCTCCTGCATCAATCCTCCGATGAAGATGCCGTTGACGGATTTTAGCAAATCCGCATTCGCACTCACCGAATCTCTCCTCAGGGCCTGCAGCGGGCAAAATAGAACCTGGAGCGGCGAATTTCTCTCCGCCCGATTCATTCCATAGAATAGGAACCCACGAAATGCCTTTAAAGGATCTCATTATCGAGGACATCGTCGCAGGCACCGGTCCCGCAGTCAAAGCGGGCGACCCCGTGAGCGTGCACTACACGGGCCGCCTTGAAGACGGCACGATCTTTGACTCAAGCGAGGGCAGAGAGCCGCTTGACTTCACCTGCGGCATTGGTCTCGTGATCCCGGGTTGGGATCAGGGGCTCATCGGCCTCAAAAAGGGCGGCAAGCGACGCCTCTCCATTCCGGCCCATCTGGCCTACGGCGAAATGGGTTATCCGGGCGTCATTCCGCCCAACGCCGACCTTTATTTCGATGTTGAGCTTGTCGGCATCGGCTGAAAGAGCGCCGGCGCAGGCGCGCCATAGCTTTTGAGCAGTTCCGCCGCCTCGCATACGGGAAGCCCCATAATGCCGGTGTAGCTTCCCGCAACCGACTGCACGAAAAGGCCGGCAAGCCCCTGAATGCCGTAGCCTCCGGCCTTGTCGTACGGCTCATCCGTCATTACGTAGCGTCCGATTTCCTCTTCTGAGATCTGGCGCATCGTGACCTTCGAAAGCACCACCAGAGCCCGATAGTCCTCGCGCGAGCGGCCAACGGCAACGGCCGTGCGCACTTCATGCGTCCGGCCGGAAAGCTCCCGCATGAAGCGGGCAGCCTCCTCGCGATCCCGGGGCTTGCCGAGAATTTTTCCCTCCAGGCTCACCACCGTATCTGCCGCAAGGACCGGTGCGTCCATGCGCGGATCATCGAGCTCATTTTTCGCAGCAATTCCGTCCATCAGCTTCGTTACCGCCGTGCGAAGCACATAGTCTGCGGGCGTTTCGCCCGGCAGCTCTTCTTCATCCCCGGCAAACCAGCCTCTCGGTTCAGACGGATCAGAAAGCACCTGAGGCTCCCAGCCGTAGGCCCGGAGGAGTTCGCGTCTGCGCGGGCTTTTGCTCGCAAGATAGATAAAGTTCTGCATGGGCTGCGTTGCTTCCTAGGAATCAGGCGCGATGGTAGGGGTGACCGGCGCCGATCGACCATACGCGATAGAGCTGTTCGGCAAGAAATACACGGGCGAGCGCATGCGGCATCGTCATTGCGGAGAGCCGCATCAGGCGCCTCGCCTTTTCCTTCACCTCAGGCGCAAGTCCGTCGGGACCGCCGATCACAAAGACAACGCGCGACGCCTCGCTCATCCATTCGTTGAGCGACCGCGCGAACTCTGTTGTAGTGAAGTCCTTGCCGTGTTCGTCGAGCACAACGACATAGTCGTCCTCCTCGAGCGCCTCAAGGATGCGGCTTCCCTCAAGCTGCATGAGTCTGGCCGGCGTCTGACCCGCACGGGGTTCCGTGCGGATTTCCTTCAATTCAACCCGCCATGAGCGCGGGAAACGCCCCAGGTAGCCGCGCACCGCATCCTGCGCCCAGTCGGAAATATGCTGCCCGACAGCAAGAATCAAAACGCGCATGCCGTCTTAAGCCTGCTTTTCAGCGCGGTGCGGCATCAGGTGCGGAGCGCACTCCGACTGCTGCGCCTCAAGGAAGACTTCCTTGCCGCCCCAGATTTCCTCGAGGTTGTAGTAGTCGCGGACATTGGGCTGGAGCACGTGAACCACCACAGTGCCCAGATCGACGAGGACCCATTCGCCCGTATCGCCGCCCTCAATGCCGAGGACTTCGCCGCCCGCTTCCTTCACAGCGCCCGAGACCGCGTAGGCAAGCGCACGCGTCTGGCGGTTCGAGGAACCCGAAGCGATGATGACGCGCTCAAACTGGTCGGTCAGCTTTTCCGTATTAAAAATCTTGATGTCGCGCGCTTTGACGTCTTCAAGCGCTTCAATGGCGGTGGCGACAAGTTCGTTGAGTTCCATAAGTTCTGCTTTTGAAAAGAATTAGAGAAAAAGGCGTGCCTGAAGCTGATGCGCCCATCGAAAAAAGCGTGCTCAGTGAGCGCCGTAAAGCGACTCCGCCCGAATGTAGGCCGCGACCTCGAGAGGAAGCCAGCCGTCAACCTTCTTCATCGCCTCAGCAAAGGGCTGAGTGCGGATGACGCGGCGGATTTCCGTTGCGCTCGCCTCATGCGGCGCCATGTCGAAAAAAGCGATCCCACCGGCCGGCGCCTCGGTGAGTGCTTCCGCACTGGTCATCCGGCTTTTCGCCCAGGAAGCGACTTCCGGAGAGGTCTGAAGCGCCTCTCTTCCTCGTCTGCAAACGGCAAGATCCGCATATTCAGCCAGTTCCTGCCAGCTTCTCCAGGTGTGGAGATTTCTCCACTGGTCGCCCCCCAGAATGAGCACGAGCGGAATCGAGGGGCCAAGGCGCTTTCTCAGCGTTTTCAGCGTCACCCGCGTATAGGTGGGGCCGAGGCGCATGAGTTCGAGGGTTTCGATTCGAAAGCCCGCCATTTTATCCAAAGCGAGCTCAAGCATGGCGAGCCGCACCTCTGCCGGGGAGACAAGATCTTTCTGCCAGGGATTCCCGGCAGGAAGAAAATCAACCCGCACCAGCCGAAGCGCATCCTTTGCTGCCCTCGCGAGAGCGAGATGACCTTCATGAACGGGGTCGAAAGTGCCGCCGAGAAGTCCGATTCCGCGGGGTATCACAATCCAGTGCTCCCTTAAGGATTGCGCGTGAATGAGGCAAAGCCCCGATCAACGCGGCCGTCTTTGAATTTGAGCCCAACCCAATTGAGTTCGAGCTCCTCGAGGCCCCGGGCATTTTTAAGAAACCGCTGGCTGAACCAGAATTTCCAGCCGAAGCCGTCTTCGTGGGAAGGCTTTCCAATATGCTCGGCAACTTCCTTTTCCGTCATGCCGAGTCCGGTAAGACCAAGACGAACCGGAAGATTGCGCGCATCAAGCTTGCCGCAGGTCCGCGGCACTTCCCGATCATCCTTCACCCACTCAATCTGCGCCTCCGTGATCTCGCTCGATGCCGTTGCGATGAGCCAGACGATCATCGGTCTGCCGCCTTCCGTGCCGGTGAAGCATGCAAAATCGCGCTCAAAATAGCCGGCACCTTCGCGCAGTCGCGCTGCGTGATAGCGCTCAGCCACTTCACTGAGACCTGTGTTTCCCAGGAAGAAAGGCACGCGGCCGAACTGCACGAACTGACCGACAGGTTCCGTCAGCGTCGCCGGCGCGTCGAGCGTGGTCGACGGGTAGCCGAAGGGCGATGCCACTTCGGCTCCGGCAGGTGCCGCGGCAAAAAATGCAGCAATAAGAGCGGACGTGAAGAATGGCTTGAACATTTCTCTGGAAGTATGGAGAAGAGAGACACCTACCATATCATTTCCCGCCCGCTCTGAGGCGTGTGGAGTTGTTAACGGTTAGCGGCCGATCGCGCGCCAACCGATATCGGAACGCATCTGCATGCCGTCAAAGTGCACGCCGCGGGCAAGTTCGTAAGCCGTCTTCTGCGCTTCGGCAAGGGGAGAACCCAGTCCTACTGCGCAAAGAACGCGGCCGCCCGAAACGATCGTGCGCCCCTCCGCATCCGTCTTCGTGCCGGCGTGGAAGACGCGGGCATCCGGACCATTTGCCGGGAGGCGATCGATGACGGCGCCTTTTTCCGGATGCTGCGGATAGCCGCGGGCGGCGATCACCACACCGAGGGCGCTTCTCGAATCCCATTCGATGGACGCTTCATTGAGCTTGCCGGCAATAGCGGCTTCCACCACCTTCGCAAAATCGCTCTTGATGCGCATCATGATGGGCTGCGTTTCCGGGTCGCCCATGCGGCAGTTGAATTCGAGCGTGCGAACGTCGGCAGAACCGTCGGCGCGCCGCTTGATCATAAGGCCAGCGTAGAGGAAGCCCGTGTAGCGCACGCCTTCCTTCGCCATCCCTTCAACCGTCGGGCGAATGATTTCGCGCATCACCTGATCATGGATGTCGGGCGTCACGACGGGCGCCGGAGAATAGGCGCCCATGCCGCCGGTATTGGGACCCTGGTCGGCGTCAAGAAGGCGCTTGTGATCCTGGCTCGTCGCGAGGGGAAGAATGTGTTCGCCATCCACCATGACGATGAAGGAGGCCTCCTCGCCGTCGAGGAAATCCTCGATAACGACGCGCGCGCCGGCAGACCCGAAAGCGTGGCCTTCGAGCATGGAGTCGATCGCGGCATAAGCCTCGTCGAGCGTCATGGCGACGACGACGCCCTTGCCCGCCGCAAGGCCGTCGGCCTTGATGACGATCGGAGCGCCTTTCTTTTCCACGTAGGCGCGGGCCGCCTTCGGGTCCGTAAAGGTCTCATAGTCCGCAGTCGGAATGTTGTGGCGCTTCATGAAGGCCTTGGCAAAGTCCTTCGAGCTTTCGAGCTGAGCAGCCGCTTTTTCAGGCCCGAAAATGCCAAGGCCGGCAGCGCGGAAAGCATCAACGACGCCGGCGGCGAGAGGCGCCTCGGGGCCGACGACCGTAAAGGCAACGCCTTCCTTCTTCACGAATTCAATGAGTTCCTCGTTGCCGGAAAGGGCAACGTTTTCGAGCTTGTCGGTCAATGCCGTACCGGCGTTGCCGGGCGCCACAAATACCTTTTCCACGCCGGCGCCCTGAGAAAGACGCCAGGCCAGAGCATGTTCACGGCCGCCGCTGCCGATGACGAGAAGCTTCATTGCAAAATTCTCCAGAATTTCAAGTGGGAAGAACCGGCAAAGAAAAGCGCCGGTCTCAATGGTTATTTTCTCCGCTATCCGGTCCTGAAGCACCGGTACGGGGCTTTTTTATTGGAAAAAGGCCGGAATGCTTCACTTCATTCCGGCCTTTTTGATGAAGGCGTTCAGAAAGTCTTCCGGGAAATAACGCTCCCGGGAGCTTTCCGTCCCGTCTCGGGCATTACGCTTCCTCAGGGAGCTCGAAATCAGCCGAGGTATAAACCTGCTGAACGTCGTCGAGTTCCTCGAGGGCGTCGATCAGGCGCTGCATGCGGGCAGCTTCCTCGCCTTCGAGGTGCGTTTCGTTAAGGGGCTTCCAGGTGATTTCAGCGACTTCAGGCTGCATGCCGGCCGCTTCAAAGGCCTTCTGCACGGCATCAAACTGTTCAGGAGCGCAGGTGACTTCGATCGAGCCGTCATCCGGATCCGTCAGGACGTCATCGGCACCGGCATCGAGCGCGACTTCCATCGCCTGATCTTCGGTCACGGAACCCGGGGCGAAGAAGAAGTCGCCCACGTGCTTGAACTGGAAGGAAACCGAACCTTCGGTGCCGAGATTGCCGCCATTCTTCGACAGGATGTGACGGACGTCGGCAACGGTACGAACGCGATTGTCGGTCGTGCAGTCGATGATGAGCGCAGCGCCGCCCACACCGTAGCCTTCATAGCGGACGTCTTCATAAGAGACGCCTTCGAGCTGGCCCGTGCCCTTCAGAATGGCATTCTGGATCGTGTCCTTGGGCACATTGCCCGCACGCGCCTTGATGAGCGCAAGACGCAGACGGGAGTTCGACTCCGGCTCGCCTCCGCCCATGCGGGCGGCAACGATGATTTCACGGACGAGCTTCGTCCAAAGATTGGAGCGCTTGGCGTCCTGACGGCCTTTGCGGTGCTGAATATTGGCCCACTTGGAATGACCCGACATGTTGTATCAACCTCTTTACAGGGAATGGGTAGAGCGCTGGGCCTCGGCTGCGGTCGCGCGAGGAGAGGCCTTGCCGCCCGCTGGGATTGCTTCTTGGAAGAGCCCGGGCGACCAAAAACTTGACCTCCGGATGAGCAGACAGAAAGCGCCTCGAATCCGGAGAGAGGCGTATTTTAGAGCATCCCAATGCTTCATACCCGAGTTTTCACCGAGAGAGTTGAGCTCGTCCAATGGAACGAAGCTTGAATCGCCTCACGGCCTCATCCGTGCCTAGCGTGAGCGGGCATTCGACGCCGGCTTGCCTTGCATAGCAGAACCCTTCCGCTGATTCCTCATTTTTTGGTAGAACCTCTTCTTCCGCTCCTGCCGCCTCAACTTTGCTTTTCCCCGGGAATAGCACTGCAAACTTCATGAGAAACAAAGTATTCATGTCCTCAAAGCCTTCGCGCAATCATTTACTGAGGATCAATTTTTCAAGGAAGCTTTGCACGCAATACCTTCTATTGAGGTATTTAATTGGTAGTATTTTTGGCGGAACTGAACCGAACGCCAAGGCATCGGTTTCAAACCTCCTGAATTATCTATAAATATCAATATGACGCAGTTCTCTCAATTGAGCGACGCGGATTTCTGCGCTGCGATTTTTGATCATGTCCGCAGCATGAGCAAGGATCATGAAGGCGTGACCCGTCAGGGTTACGGGCCTCTTGAAAGTAAAGTGCTGGATTATCTCGAAGGTATCGGCCGCGATCTTAATCTTGAAATCGCCAAAGATGCCGCAGGCAATGTCTGGATGACGCTTCCCGGACGTGACCGCAAGCTTCCGGCGGTGGTTTCCGGCAGTCATGCCGACTCTGTTCCTCAGGGCGGGAACTATGACGGACTTGCGGGCATCGTGGCGGCGCTCTCGGTAGCGCGCCGCATGCGCCGCGAAGGCGTTACGCCCGCTCGCGACTACCGCGTTCTCATGATGCGCTGCGAGGAAAGCTCCTTTTTCGGCAAGGCCTATGTAGGCTCGCTCGGCATGATGGGGCGGCTGAAGGAATCCGACCTTGCCCTCAAGCACCGTACCTCGGGCGAAACGCTCGGCGAATGCATCGCGTCCTGCGGACTTGACCCGAAAGCGCTCACAACGGGAAAGCCCGTCATCGACACGAGCCGAATCGCCGCCTTCTTTGAACTCCATATTGAGCAGGGGCCGACCCTCACGAGTCAGAAGGATGCCCGCACGGGCATCGTTACCGGCATCCGCGGCAACATCCGCCATAAGGAAGTGAAGGTTATCGGCGAAACCGCGCATTCGGGCGCCGTCGATAAGCAGTATCGCCACGATGCGGTGATGGCTGCGGCGCGCCTGATTTCCCGCATGGACGACAAGTGGGATGAATATCTGAAGCGCGGCGAAGATCTCGTCTTCACGGTAGGCGTCATCAAGACGGCGCCGACCGCGGCGATTTCCGTTATTCCGGGGCTCGTCACCTTCACGATTGACATGAGAAGCCTCTCGGAAGCAACCTGCCGCGCCTTCCATGAAGATCTCCTCGCTGAGGCGAAGAAGCTCGCAGAGGAACGAGGCGTCCGGTTCGAATTTGATGCGCCGCTCTTCACTGCGCCCGCGCATGTGAACGAAGCGCTTGCAGACCGTCTCTGGGAGAGCGCCCAGCGCGCTCACCTCCCCGTCATGCGGCTTCCCTCTGGCGCGGGTCACGATTCGGCCATGCTCGGCAATTGCGGCATCCCGGTCGCCATGATCTTCGTCGCCAATCAGAATGGTTCGCATAATCCCCATGAAGCCATGGAGCTTTCCGACTTCATGAAGGGCGCAGACCTTCTCTGGCATACCGTAATGGACTTTGACGCCGCCTGATTCATTTGGACGCCCGGACGCGGTTATCTCTCAACTGTGTCCGGACAAGGACTACAACCATGGAACATCGGAAACCCAGCGTAGTTGTCGTGGACGACTATCCGCTCTTCCGCAAGGGCATTGCTGATGCGCTCACCACCAATGCCAACTTCCAGATTCTCGGTCTCACCGGGGATGAGAAGACAGCGCTCTCGCTCATCGGACTCAAGCCCGACATCGTCATCATCGACCTTGATGCCAAAGGCTTTCAACCCCTCAATCTGCTGCGCCTCATCAAGTACCGCCAGCCTTCCTGCCGCGCCGTAATGCTGATGAGCTCACCCAACAGCTCTTCAAACCTCATGCAGGCCATTCGCTTGGATGCCAATGGCTACCTCCTGCGCAATATCCCGATCGACGAATTTGTTGATCAGATGAAGATTGTTGCCCAGGGCGGCATGGCGGCTTCGGAAAAAATCACCTCAGCGCTTGCTGAACACCTGCGTTCCGGCACGATTGAGGAGTCGGAAACAAACGTCACGCAGCTTCTCACCAAGCGCGAATTCGAAGTGCTCTGCTGCGTCGCCTCCGGTCTTTCCAACCGCGAGATCGCTCAGTACCTCGAAATCACGGACGGCACGGTAAAGGTGCATGTGAAGCATCTCCTCAAGAAGCTCCACTTCCGCTCTCGTGTTGAAGCCGCCGTCTGGGCGTCGGAACGCGACTATCGGATTCCGGACGAAAAGCTCGCGAAAATCGGACTCAGCGGTTCGCCTAAAACCTTCCGCCGTATGTGACATCACCCAACGGTGATTTTCATATACGAATGCCCGGGCACCTTTCATCTGGCGTCCGGGCATTCTTTTTGGCAGCGCTTGCCGCATTCAAGCAGCGGCTCTCCATAATCAAACGGGGACCCCTCATTGAAGAGGGATCCCCGTTTTTATTGCTTCAGTGCCGATTCGGGAGAAGCTCCCGAATCAGTCGGCTTACATCAAAGCGTCCTCACAGTAGTTATGTGTCTTTAGATGTAGCCGTAGAGCTTGCCGAGCACCCAGCCCATGCCCGTGGCGGTAAGAACACCGATCAGGCCCGGGAGGATGAAGGAGTGGTTGATCACGAAGCGGCCGATGTGGGTCGTGCCCGAGCGGTCAAACTGCAGAGCAGCCAGGTCGGACGGATAGGTCGGCAGGATGTAGTAGCCGTAGCAGGCGGACGAGAAGGCAACCACGAGTCCCGGAGGCGTACCAACCTGAAGGGCGACCGGCACGATCGTCGCAACAGCAGCAGCCTGAGAGTTCACGAGCTTCGACACGAGGAGAAGCACGAGAGCGTAAGTCCACGGAGCTTCCTTAACCCAGTCAACCAGGATCACCTTAAGGTCAGCAAGGTGAGCCATGAACATCGTATCGGCCATCCAGGCAACGCCGTACACCGCAACAATCGCGACGCAGCCGGCGTGGAACACCGAACCCTTCGAGATCATGGAGGCACGGACGCCGCAGAACATGACCATCAGAGCGCCGGCGGTCAGCATGCACATCTGAATCAGCTGGGTCATGCCGAGGGCCTTCTTGCCGACCATCGGACGGAGGCTGGGCTCAGAACCGAGGAGCGCAACGAAAGCGATCGTAAGGAGGAAGATCCAGAGGGAAGCCCAGGCGGTCTTCGGGAAAACCTTGCCGACGAGCGTCGTGCTTTCGCCGTAGACGTACTTCTTCTGTTCCGGATCGGAAATGAGCTTCTGGAAGGCTTCATCCTTATCGAGGTCCTTGCCGCGGAAGGACGAATAGGTCGCTTCAGCGAAGAGGCCGACGATGGCGGCCGGGATCACGATCGAGAAGAGCTGAACGAAGCCGAAGGGCTTGCCGCCAACTTCATAGCCGTCGAGCAGAGCGATCATCGAGACCGCAGCCACAGCAGCCGGCGAGCAGATCACGCCCATCTGAGCAGCAATCGTCGAAGCAGCCATCGGGCGTTCCGGACGAATGTTGTTCTTAATGGCAACGTCGTAAATAATCGGGAGCATCGTGTAGACGACGTGACCGGTACCGCAGAGGATCGTCAGGAACCAGCAGAGGTACGGAGCGACGTACACGACGGCGCGGGGGTGACGGCGCAGAACGCGTTCAGCGATCTGAAGGAGGCAGTCAAGGCCGCCGGCAGCCTGAAGGCTAGCGGAGCCGCAGACCACGGCCAGAATCGTAAGAATCACGTCGACCGGGGGCTTGCCCATGGGAATGTGGAAGCCGAAAATCAGCACCAACAGGCCGAGGCCGCCAATGAGGCCTAGGGCCATACCTCCCTTTCGGGCGCCGTAGAACAAGCAGATCAAAACGATGATCAGCTGTAGCCAAAAGTCATATCCGAGCATGTCTTTTCTCTCTTTAGAGTGAGGACGAGGGCATTATCGGCCTCGAATCTCAAAAAAGGGGTAGAAAACTGCTCTACTTTTGACTAAGTACAAAAATTTACAAATAGAGGAAGCCGGGTTTACATTTCCTTTTGCCATCCCCCTCGTTGCTTCGTAATGGTGCCTGATATCCGCTCCCAGTAAGGCTTCCTCTGGATTCACCCGCATCCTCGCACGCTTCCCGCACCGGTATTTCCATCACCTTTCTCTTTACAAATCGAAGCCCGAACGGCCGCTTCGCGGAGTACCTCCAAGAAAATACGAGTTTTCACGGAATCCGCGCTTTTCAAGGAGTTGCGAAGATCCATGCAAGCGCTAAGTCTCTGTGCTTAGCATGTAAAAATTCGGCAGGCGCGCACTCGAGCACCCCGCGCGCCCCCTCCGGTCCTTCTTTTTTCCCTCTGCCATGCAACGAACTCTCTCCTGCTGCGCCATCCTGTTTGCTGCCGTCCTAACCCTCTCCGGCTGCGGTCAGGAGAAGAAAACCGCGGCCCCCAGGCAGCCGCTTCCCGTAACCACTGTTACGGTTCAATCGAAAGATGAAGTGCACTGGCTCGAAACCATCGGTCAGGCAGAGGCCGGCGCTGCGATCAATGTGACGCCTCAGGCGGGCGGTCGGATCCTGCGGGTGAATTACAAGGAAGGCGACTTCGTTGAGGCAGGACAAGTCCTTTTTGAAATTGATCCCTCCAGCCTTGCCGCACAGCTTGCTTCCGCAGAAGCCGCCCGACGGCAGCTCGAGGATGAATTGAGGCAAGCCGATCGCGAATACCGCCGCAATGCTGAATTGCTGAAGAGCGGAGCGGGGAGCCAGAAGGACTTTGATGATGCGAAAAGTCTGAGAAGCCAGAAGCAGTCCGCGCTCGCGCAGGCCAAAGCCAATGAGGAAGACGCCCGGATCAACCTCTCCTGGACCCAGGTGCGCGCTCCCGTTCAGGGCTTTGTATCCAAAGCGCTCTTCAATCCCGGCGCCATTGTCATCAAAGACAGTTCCGTACTTGCCTCCATCACGCAGAAGGACGACATCCGCGTTCTCTTCGCCCCTTCGGATCGCGATCTCGCAGGCGCAGACATCACGAATGAAACGCGCGTGAGAGTCTTTCGCACGGACGGGAAGGAAGTCCCGGCGTCGCTCGACTACATTGCTCAGACTTATGGCGCAGACACCGGCACCCGCACGCTGCGCGTCAAGGTGCCCTCTGACGCAGGGATCCTTCCCGGCGAATTCGTTCGCATCCGCTATCAGACAACGGTGGACCGCAATGCCTGGCGCGTGCCGCAGCGCGCGGTCAAGCAGCTGCCGGACGGCACCTATGCTCTTTTTGTCCTGAAAGACGGCAAAGCAATCCAAACGGCAGTTGAGGTAGGCCTCTGGGAAGGCAGGGACTGGATCATCCGCAAGGGGCTCGCGGACGGCGAAAAGGTAATCATCGACCAGCTCATCAAGCTTCAGAACGGCACGCCCGTGACCGAGAGAGCCCCCGGCGCTCAGGCTGCGAAAGCAAAGAATTAAGGCGCTCTCATGCTCAGTCAGTTCTGCATCCGGCGACCCATCTTCGCCACCGTTCTCTCGCTCTTCATCATCCTCGCCGGCCTCGTTGCATTAAGAGTACTTCCGCTCTCGCAGTACCCCAACATCACGCCGCCTTCGGTGCGCATTTCGGCAACCTACGACGGCGCTGATGCTGAAACCATCGCGCGTACCGTAGCCGCCCCTATTGAGGACCAGCTTTCCGGCATCGAAGGGCTTCTCTACTACACGACGAGCATCCGCTCGAACGGCGACATGTCGATCATGTGCGTCTTTGAGGTCGGCACCGACCCCAACGACGCCATGCTTGAAATCAACAACAGAGTCCGAACGGCGGAAAGGCGGCTGCCTTCGACCGTGCGCGACCAGGGCGTTTCGGTGCGAAAACGCTCCGACGACGAGCTCCTCATGATGGCGCTCTATTCGCCCGACAAGTCGATGTCGGCGTCGGAAATGGCGGACTATGCGACCCTCAACATCGTCGATGAACTCAAGCGCCTGCCGGGGATCGGCGACGTGAATGTCTTCGGCAACGTTCAGTCCGCCATGCGCATCTGGCTTGACCCGGAACGCATGACCGAGCTTGGCGTCACGACGAAGGATGTTGACGACGCGGTTTCCGCGCAGAACGCACAGCGCGCGGTCGGCCGCATCGGCACGTCGCCAACGCTTCCTGATCAGCAGCTCTACTACAAGATTTCGACTCCCGGTCAGCTTCTCACGCCCGAAGAATTCGGCGAAATCGTCGTCAAGAGCGATTCCGCCCAGGGTCTCGTGCGCCTGAGAGACATCGCCACCACAGAAACCGGCAAGCGAAGCTATGAATTCCGCGTCGACATGAATGGCCAGCCAGGCGTCAACGTCGGCGTCTATCTGCAAACGGGCGCCAACGCCATGTCGGCGGCAGCGGAAGTAAAGGCGCGAATCACGGAGCTCGCCGCAGAATTCCCCGAGGGGAAGCTCGACTACGTCATCACGAACGACACCACCGTATTCGTCGGCGCCTCGCTCAATGAGGTCTATCACACGCTTGCGGAGGCCGGTCTCCTCGTCCTCGTCGTGGTCTTTCTCTTCCTCCAGAGCTGGCGCGCCACGCTTATTCCCATGCTGGCCGTTCCGGTTTCGCTCATCGGCACCATGGCAGGCCTCTGGCTCTTCGGCTTTTCGCTCAATACGCTCACGCTCTTTGCGATGACGCTCTCCATCGGCATTGTGGTCGACGACGCCATT
Source organism: Sutterella faecalis (assembly GCF_006337085.1). Taxonomy (GTDB): domain Bacteria; phylum Pseudomonadota; class Gammaproteobacteria; order Burkholderiales; family Burkholderiaceae_F; genus Sutterella; species Sutterella faecalis. The sequence goes on from NZ_CP040882.1 coordinate 1,649,790, forward strand.
GTGGTGCTCGAAAATGTCGAACGCCTGATGCGCACCGAAAAGCTCTCGCCCTTCGACGCTTCCATCAAGGCGATGCAGGAAGTTTCCGGGGCGCTTGTCGCCATTGTGCTGGTGCTTTCCGCCGTCTTCATCCCGGTGGCATTCCTCGGCGGCATTGCGGGCGAACTCTATCGGCAGTTTGCGGTTACGGTTTCCGTTTCCGTCGTCATTTCGGGCTTTGTAGCGCTTACGCTCACGCCGGCCCTCTGCGCCATTCTGCTCAAGGACGCGAACGAGAAGCCTTTAGCCTTCTTCGTCTGGTTCAATAAAGCGCTCGCGCGCTTCACCGTACGCTTTCTGCAGATCGTTCGCCTCGCCCTCAAGCATCGCTTACTTTCCGCCCTCATTCTCATCCTCACCTGCATCGGCGCCTGGCAACTTCTTGAACGCACGCCGACCTCGTTTGTTCCGCGTGAAGACCAGGGCATCGTGCGCATGGCGATTCAATTGCCTGAAGGCTCTGCCTTCCCGCGAACCGAAGCGGTTGCCGAAGGGTTCCTCGCGAAGATCCGGGAGCTCCCGGGCGTGAGCAACGTCGTCACCATGATGGGCTTTGATACCCTGGGCAGCGACATCCGCGCCAATGCCGCAACCTTCATTCTCCAGCTCAAGAACTGGAGCGAAAGGACGATGACGGCGGACGACTACCAGCAGGAAATCTCCAAATGGCTGCGTGAAAGTCCGGACGCCCGCGGCGTTGCCGTTTTGCCCGCAGCGATTCCCGGGCTTGGGTCTTCGAACGGCTTCTCGGGCTATGTGACTGCCCACGGTTCCGACAATCCCTTGCTGCTTCAGGAAATCACCGACGGCTTTATCGACGAGCTCTCCAAACGCCCGGAACTTACCGGCCTCAGAAGCTCCCTCGTTGCTGACAGCCCGCAGCTCATGCTTCATGTCGATCGCGACCGCGCGTATGCGCTCGGCGTGGACGTTGACGATATTTACAGCACGATCTCAGCGCTCCTGGCATCCGACTACATCAATGACTTCACGCGAAACGGCAAGACTTACCGCGTGGTCATGCAGGCCGATGCCAAATTCCGGTCGCTTCCCTCCGACATCGGACGCGCAAGCGTGCGCTCCGCTTCCGGGAAAATGGTGCCGATCTCAACCATGATTTCGCTCGAGCGCATTTCGGCTGCCGAGTCGCTCGCCCGCATGAACGGCTACCTCGGCGCCCCCATTATGGGCGCGGCGGTGCAGGGCCTGAGTTCGGGCGACGCCATCCGGATCGTGGAGGAAACTGCCCGCGAGTATCTCCCCCCGGGCTACCAGGTCGAATGGACCGGTCAGGCCTTCCATGAAAAGCGCATCGGCGCATCGTCGGCAACTGCGTTCGGCTTCGGCCTTCTCGTGATGTTCCTCATCCTCGCCGCACTCTACGAAAGGTGGTCTCTCCCGATTGCCGTCGTGCTTGCGGTTCCCTATGCGTTCCTCGGCGCCATGACGGCCATCTGGCTGAGAGGCACAGCCAACGACATCTATTTCCAGATCGGACTCCTCGTTCTCATCGGCCTCACGGCAAAGAACGCCATTCTGATCGTGGAATTTGCCGCTCAGAAGATGGAAGAGGAAGGCAAGGGCCCCTTTGAAGCGGCGATTGAAGCGGCGGGGCTCCGTCTGCGCCCCATTCTGATGACCTCGCTCGCCTTCATCCTGGGCGTTCTGCCCATGGTCACCGCCACTGGAGCGGGTGCGGCTGCACGTCACTCCATGGGTACGGGCGTCTGCGGCGGCATGCTTGCCGCAACCTTCATTTCCACCATCTTTGTGCCGGTCTTCTTTACCTGGTTTGCAAGGAAGAGAAAGAAAGCCGACAATCCGAAAAACTGATTGACAAAGACCGAAAAAAGCCCGGACATCCATTACGGAACATCCGGGCTTTCTTTTTGCCTGTGCAGGGCGTTACTTCTTCTGGAAGAAGTTCTTCACCTTGTCAAAGAATCCCTGCGACTTCGGATTGTGCTTGTCGCCGCCTTCCTTCAGAGAGGCGTCGAAGTCGCGCAGCATCTTCTTCTGCTTGTCGGAGAGATTGACCGGCGTCTCGATCTCGATGTGGAGATAAAGGTCGCCCGGCTGATGCGTACGCAGATTCGCAATGCCCTTGCCGCGCAGACGGAAGGTCTTGCCGCTCTGCGTCCCTTCAGGGAGCGTGATGCGGCTTTCGCCATCGAGCGTCGGCACCGTCACTTCGCCGCCCAGGGCTGCGGTGACAAACGAAATCGGAAGCTGCATGTGCAGGTCGTCGCCGTCGCGCTCAAAGATGTCGCTCGGACGCACGCGGATCTCAATGAAGAGGTCGCCCGCAGGGCCGCCGTTGGTGCCGGGTTCGCCTTTGCCGCTCATGCGGATGCGCTGACCGTCGTTGATGCCGGCGGGGATATTGACCTCGACCACCTTGGCCGAACGCTTGAATCCCGTACCGCTGCAGTCAGGGCAGGGATCCGCAATGACTTCGCCCGTGCCGTGGCACTGCGGGCAGGTCTGCTGAACCTGGAAGAGGCCGTTGCTCATGCGGACAACGCCTGCGCCGTGGCAGGTCGGGCAGGTCTTCTTCGACGTGCCCGGACGGCATCCGGTGCCGTGGCAGCTCGTGCATTCATCCCAGGCAGGAACGCGGATATCCATCTTGCGCCCGTGCGCTGCATCCTCAAAGCTCACCTCGAGGGTATAGCTCACGTCGTTGCCGCGCATCGGCTGAGGCCCCTGAGGACCGGCTCCGCGACCGCGTCCGCCTCCGAAGAGATCGGAGAAGATGTCGCCGAAGGCGCTCTGGAAGTCGCCGGAATTCATTCCGCTGAAGCCGCCGAAGCCGCCCTGACCGAAACCGCCGGCACCTGCTGCGCTCGGGTCCACTCCGGCCTTGCCGAAGCGGTCGTAAGCAGCGCGCTTCTGCTCATCGGACAGAACCGCATAGGCTTCGCCGATCTGCTTGAACTTCTCTTCCGCCGCCTTGTCCCCCGGGTTGCGGTCCGGGTGATACTTCATGGCAAGACGCCGATAGGCTTTCTTGATGTCGTCCTGGGAAGCTCCGCGTTCTACGCCGAGCACCTCGTAATAGTTCTCTTCCGCCATGTCGATGTCGTTGATTTCAAAAAGCTGAGAAAGGGCCGGCTGGTAATACTAGCCGACCCTTCTCTTAATGGAAGCGCCTTTGCTGCGCCTGGAGTTCCGCTTTCGTCCCCGGAGGCATCTCCGGGGACCAACAGAACGGGCCGAACCTGAAGGATTACTTCTTCACGTCCGTGAAGTCGGCGTCAACGACATCGTCGTCCTTCTTGCCGGCTTCAGCGCCCTGCTGCGCCTGCTGCTCGCCCTGAGAGGCTGCCTGAGCGGCCTTATTCATCTTTTCGCCGATCTTCTGCGCGGCAGTCATCAGACGTTCAACAGCCTGATCAATGGCAGCCTTGTCTTCGCCCTTGACCTTCTCTTCAACGTCCTTGATGGCGCTCTCGCAGGCAGCGCGGTCAGCGCTTTCAACCTTGTCGCCGAAATCCTTCAGGGTCTTCTGAACCTGAGCGATGGCGGCATCGGCCGTGTTGCGGGACTGAGCGAGCTCGAAGCGGCGGTGATCCTCTTCCTTGTTCGCTTCAGCATCAGACACCATGCGCTTGATTTCTTCTTCGGAAAGTCCGGAGCTCGCCTTGATGGTGATGTTGTTTTCCTTGCCCGTAGCCTTATCCTTGGCGGACACATGCAGGATGCCGTTGGCATCGATATCGAAGGTCACTTCGATCTGCGGGAGTCCGCGCGGAGACGGCGGAATGCCTTCGAGGTTGAACTCGCCGAGGAGCTTATTCGACGCGGCCATTTCATGCTCGCCCTGATAGACCTTAATGGTCACGGCAGGCTGATTGTCTTCCGCAGTCGAGAAGACCTGCGAGTGCTTCGTCGGAATCGTCGTGTTGCGCTTGATCATCGCGGTCATCACGCCGCCCAGGGTTTCAATGCCGAGGGTAAGCGGAGTCACGTCGAGCAGGAGCACGTCGCGGCGTTCGCCCGTCAGAACCGAGCCCTGAATGGCGGCACCGATAGCAACCGCTTCATCGGGGTTCACGTCCTTGCGGGGTTCCTTGCCGAAGAATTCGCGGACGACTTCCTGGACGCGCGGCATGCGGCTCATGCCGCCCACGAGGATGACGTCGGTGATGTCGGACTTGGAGGCCTTCGCATCATTGAGCGCCTTCGAAACCGGAGCGATCGTGCGCTGCACGAGATCCTCAACGAGGCTCTCGAACTTCGCGCGGGTAATGCTCATGTTGAGGTGCTTCGGACCCGTGGCATCTGCCGTGATGTAAGGGAGATTGATCTCCGTTTCCTGACGGCTCGAGAGTTCGATCTTCGCCTTTTCGGCAGCATCCTTCAGGCGCTGCAGGGCGAGAACGTCCTTGCTCAGATCAGCGCCGGTGTCCTTGCGGAACTCATTGATGATGTAGTCGACGAGGCGCTGGTCGAAGTCTTCGCCGCCGAGGAACGTATCGCCGTTCGTGGAGAGCACTTCGAACTGCTTGTCGCCGTCGATGTTCGCGATATCAATGATCGAAATATCGAACGTGCCGCCGCCCAGGTCATACACGGCAATCTTGCGATCGGCCGTACCGCCCTTGTCCATGCCGAAGGCAAGCGCAGCAGCAGTAGGTTCATTGATGATGCGCTTGACGTCGAGGCCGGCAATGCGGCCGGCATCCTTCGTCGCCTGACGCTGGCTGTCGTTGAAGTAGGCAGGCACCGTAATCACGGCTTCCGTGACCGGCTCGCCGAGGTAATCCTCAGCGGTCTTCTTCATCTTGCGAAGCACTTCAGCAGACACCTGCTGCGGAGCGAGCTTCTTGCCGGCAACTTCGACCCACGCATCGCCATTGTCCGCACGGACAATGCTGAACGGCGCAAGCTTCAGATCCTTCTGGACTTCCGCATCGTCGAAACGACGACCGATCAGACGCTTCACGGCGAAGAGCGTGTTCTTCGGATTCGTGACGGCCTGACGCTTTGCGGGAGCACCGACGAGAATCTCACCGTTTTCCATGTACGCAACGATCGAAGGCGTTGTGCGGGCGCCTTCACTGTTCTCGATGACCTTGACGTGGTCGCCTTCCATGATGGCGACTGCGGAGTTCGTCGTACCAAGGTCAATACCGATGATCTTTGCCATGTTTAGTGGTTCCTTATGGATTGCTCAGTTCCCGGCGCGCTCAGCTGAAATGAAGCACGCTCAGGAATCAAGCGCTTGTGAAATCTGTCCTGAAGGCTTTCCTCCTCGCGGGAGAATTGCCTTCGTTCATTCGCTCTTTAATGCCTATATGGGGCCGGTCCATTCTTTTTCAAGGGCCGGTTTGCAAAAAATCTTTTCTTAGCTTCCCGATTGAGCTGAAAGGCATGCTCAGCAAAAAAATGCCCTGCAGGGATTCCTTCCCGACAGGGCATTTTCAAAACGATTGCTCGTCCGTTACTGCGCGACGCTCACCATGGCCGGACGCAGCACGCGGTCGCCGATGCACCAGCCGCGCTGGAAGACCTGGACAACGTCGCCCGACTTCATGCCTTCGGGAGCCGGCACCATCGTGATCGCCTGATGATGATGCGGGTCAAAGGGAACACCCTTCGGATCGATCGGCTTCATATCAGAAACATCAAGTGCATGGAGGAACTGGCGGTAAGTTGCTTCCATGCCTTCACGGTAGGGGCTGTCGGGCTGACCGTCCGTGGCTTCAAGCGCCTTCTCGAGACTGTCGACGACGGGCAGCAGGTTCTTGGCAAACTTCTCAATCGCGAACTTGCGCGTCTTGATGAGTTCCTCGTTCGAGCGGCGGCGGGTGTTTTCAAGCTCTGCCATCGCACGCACGTAAAGGTCGTAATGCTCAAGAACCTTGGCTTCAGAAAGCTTGAGCGCAGCCTGAAGCTCCTCAACCGTCGGCTTTTTCGCCTCGGCAGGCTTCTCTTCGGCCTCTGCGCCGGGAGCGCATTTCGCCTGAGGCTCTGCATCATGGCAGCCGCAGCCGCCCTGACCGCAGCAGCAGCCGGCTTCGTTCTCTTTCTTTGCAGATTCGTTCTGAGCTTCAGTCATTTCGGTTTTCCTGTAGAAAGCGTCCGGAGAAGCGCCGCCCCGGCGCTTCCTGCTAAGGAAGCACGGACAATGCCGCCCCTCCGGCAGATCTGGTTTTCCTCATATATGGGGATGACGCGCCCCTTTTTCAAGACCGCAGAGACCTGAGGAAAACGCCGAGATGCGCCGCGGCCTAAATCCAGCCAGAGAGCTCGCGCCGGGCGATGGCCGCATAAGCTTCGACCGCTTCATCGCTCTCATTGAGCGCCGGGATGTAATGGAAGACGCCGCCGGGGTTGGCCTTCTGGTAGGCGCCCCGAAGTTCGTCGCCGATTTCCTCGATCGTCTCAAGACAATCCGCGGCGAAGCCCGGACAAACCACATCAATGCGGGGAAGACCTTCGCGGGCCAGCTTTTCAACAAAGGGAAGCGTATAGGGCTGAAGCCACTCGTCGCGGCCGAAGCGGCTCTGAAAGCTCACCGCCCATTCGTTCTCATGCAAATTAAGCCGCGAGGCCAATGCCGCTGCAGTTTCATGGCACTGCGCTTCGTAGACGTCGCCCAGAGCCGTGCTCTTCGCGGGTATCCCATGGAAACTCATGAGGAGACGCCCGCCCGCATCCATCGGACGGCCAGCCTTATCCCAGAAGCGCTCTATGTGAAGCGCCAGAGCATGGATGTAATCGGGCTCCAGGTGATATTCGCGCACCGTGCGGAGCGCAGGGACGTTCCTCATGGAGAGCGCCGTTTCGAAGACTTCGTCGAGACACGCCGCAGAAGTCTGCGCCGCATACTGCGCAAAGAGCGGCATCACGAGCAGGCGTTCAATGCCCTCTTTTTCGACCAGTCTGCGAACGCACGCTTCCACCGCGGGCTTCCCGTAGCGCATCGCCCAGACAACGCGCACGCCGTCACCCAGCTTTTGCTGGAGCTTCCGAGCGGTTTTCTGCGTATGAACAATGAGGGGAGACCCTTCTTCCGTCCAGACGCCCTGATACCGCTTTGCGGACTTCGCCGGACGCACGCGCAGGATGATGCCGTGAAGAATCGGCCACCACTTCCACTTCGGAAGTTCAATCACGCGGCTGTCAGACAGGAATTCCGCCAGATACTCCCGCACAGCGCCCGTTTCAGGCGCCTCGGGCGAACCGGTATTAATGAGAAGAAGCGCGGTCTTCGGACGCGCAGGTGTGCGGGCGGAGTCTTCCATGAGATGCTTGAGACGCTTGGGGGAGGAGAGCCGGATCATTAAATTCCGGCGCTGCTCCCTAAAGTTGAAACTTCAGAATGCACTGTCAATGAATGCCCCGGATCTGCGGAATCCGTGACAAAGCGCATGCATCCTGAATTTTCCGCCTTCGACCTTAAGATCGCCTTGTGGAACTCAGAGCGCCCGCGCCAGAGCTTCCTGACGCACGCGGCGATGACGCCACATCCAGAGAATTGCGCCCCCCAGAAGGCTCATCCAGAATTTGCCGAGCACCTGCCCGAAGAGATAATCGAGCGACCCGAAAGCGAGCGTGAGGAAAATCATGCTGTCGACGACGGAACCCACGAGACCGGAAACAATCACGGCCGTCGAAGGCAGCTTTTTCCTCATGGGCGTGTAGACCGCAAAGTCAGCGAGCTCGGAAAAGAGAAAAGCCGCAGTTGAACCCAGCACAACGGAGGGTTCTGCAAGGAAGGCGGAAAGGAAGGCGCCCGCGACGATCGCGGCAATGGTCCAGCGATTGCCGAGCAGATTCTGCACGGCATCGCGAAGCACCAGGGCAAGGCCTGCGAGCATCACGGCCGAGGGCGACCAGACGCCGGGCCAGACAGGTATCAGGCAGGGGCCTGCCGGGTCGCAGACAAGACCCACGTTCATCACCACCCAGTTGCCGAGCGGAATGGTGAGAATGAAGAGAATCAGGGTGATGAGGCCGTACTGAAAGTTCCGGTTGGAAAACGCCTGAGGGCTCATAGCCATAGCTTGCTCCTTGAGGACGCACCTTCCGGCAGACATCCGGCGCACGTCCAAAAAGAATGAAGGGCGGCACCCAAAAAACTGCAGGCTTTAGCAGCCGGTGCCGAAGAACTTCATCACGCGGCGCGGGAGATATTCGAGGTCTCCGGGGAATCTTCCGCCTTCAGGGAAGCCCACGTGACCACCTTCCTTCGGAAATTCACCCAATACGGACGAGCTCATCTCTGCGGCCGTGGGGAGCGCCCAGGCAGGCAGAAACGGATCATTTTGCGCATTGAGAAGAAGGAGCGGAACTCTCACCCCCGGCAGATACTGCTTCGCAGAGCATTTCTGCCAGTAGTCCATGGCGGATTTAAAGCCGTGAACCGGAGCCGTGTAGATGTCATCGAAATCATACAGAGTTCGGCAGCGCTTGATGACCTCAATATCAAAGAGATCTGGGTAGAGGCGTGCTTTTTCCTCAAGCTTCATTTTGAGCGTCTTCAGGAACATATCCGCATAAAGCGTGTTGACGCCTTTGCTGATGCGCTCGCTCCCGGCGACCAGATCAATCGGTGCGCAGATCGACACGGCGCCTTCAACGAGACCGATGGCTTCTTTCCCAAGGTCTCCCAGGCACTTTGAAAGCTGATTGCCGCCCAACGATACGCCCACGGCATATAACTTCGCCCGCGGGAATCGTCCGTGGACGGTTCTGAGCACCCAGCTGTTGTCCGCAGTGTCGCCCGCGAAATAAGCGCGGGGAAGCCGGTTCATGACGCCGCCGCAGGTTCGGAAATGAGCAACCACACCGCGCCAGCCGATGCGCACGCATTCGTGCATGAGGGCTTCCGCGTAATGGCTGTCGCTCCCGCCCTCGAGACCATGGAAGTGCACCAGTACGGGCGCTTCAGGATCGATCGGTTCAGGCTCCGCCCAGTCCCAGGCAACGATGTCGTCGTCCGGCGTAGTAACGATTTCCCGTCGATAGGTCACCTTTGGACGAGCGGTAATACGCGCAGGAATAACGGTCTGAAGGTGGCCTCCCGGACACCAGGACGGAGCACTGTAATCGGACTCGGAAATGGGCATGACGAGAAAAGATGCAAAAAAACTTGAACGCGCGTTCAGAAAGAATTTTCGATTCTAGTCCGCTGCGCTCTCCTTGCTCTTCGCTGACACATTCTGTTGCTGTTGGAAGATCCCTCGGAATGCCTACTGCCGCTGCGGTCCGTCATTGCCGAAGACTTCCCGCCACAGGGCTTTGACGGCTTCACGCTCCTCTTCAATCATGTCGAGAGGAACGCGTGCGGGCACCCCTTCGCCGGCATTGAGGCGAATCTCATGCTGCAGCGCCCGGTAGCGGCGATATGCAAGCACTGTTCTGGCAGCGGACTCTTCATTGATGAGGCCAAGCCGCGCGCACATTTCGAGAAGCAGAATGTTGCCGAAATTGTTGACGAGCTCCGGAAAATCAGCGCTCCACCCGAGCACAAGGTACTGCACGATGAATTCCACATCCACCATGCCGCCGCGGTCGTGCTTGAGATCAAAGAGACCGCTCGCATTCGAATGTCCTTCAAGCATCTTCGCCCGCATTGCGCTCACTTCAACCTTAAGCGCATCGCGGTTGCGGGGTTCTCGCAGGATCGACACGCGCTCAGCCTCAAATTTGCGGCCGAGATCCGGATCTCCCGCGACAAAACGCGCGCGCGTCAGCGCCTGATGCTCCCAGAGCCAGGCGCCGTTGCCGTCCACATTGCGCTGGTAGCGCGAAAACATGTCGAAGGAGGAAACCGCAAGTCCATTCTCTCCATTGGGCCTCAGTCTCAGATCGACATCAAAGAGCTTGCCGGACGATGTCTGCACGGTAAGCGCGCTCATCATTCTGCGCACCAGGCGGCTGTAGAGTGCATCCATTTCCGGATCGGGATCGTCGCAGAGAAAAACGAGGTCGAGGTCGCTCTGATACCCCAGCTCTTTGCCGCCCAGCTTGCCATAGCCGATCACGGCAAATTTCGGAGGTTCCTCAGGGTGCCTCGGCAAGCTCGCCCAGGCGAGGTCGAGCACTTCTGCAATCACTGCATCAGCGAGTGCGGAAAGCTGGTCGGCAAGGCGCTCCACGGCGAATCGCCCGTCGAGATCCGCTACCAGAAGACGAAAAACTGCACCATGGTGCGCATCGCGCAGGTAATTCATCTGCCGCTCCTGGTCTCCCTCGGCAGAAACGAGCTGGGCATGGAGATTCTCCCGCCAGCCGCTCCAGTCGACCGGCGTGAAGTCGTCCATTTCCGAACTTCTCGAATCAACAAGCTCATCGAGCACGATAGGATGACGCACGACGTAGTCTGCGCTCCAGCGGCTTGCCGCAAGCACGCGCCCGACGCGGGCGGCCGCGGAAGGATACTGGTAAAGAAGCGCGGCATAGGTCGAACGCCCGGCAATCGCTTCGAGCAAACGCAGGTAGCGTGAAAGCTCTTCGGCGCTCGAGATCACGCGGGTACCCGACCGCTCAATCCATTCCGGGCACTTTTCGACAACAAACTGAACGAGGCGGCGCATGCGCGTACGGGCTTCCTCAGAAAGCACAAGCGCACGCCGGCCGCTGACAAGCGAAAGAATGCGCATAGCGAGCTCCCCGCTGGACTCTCCGTAGCCCAGCTTGCCCAGCAATTCCTCAAGGAGCTCCGGCGCTCTCGGAGATCCATCCGCCCAGCCGGCCGGCCAGCGGTCGGCATCCTTCGCTTCCGCTTTTTCTGCATTGACCTGAAAGACGCCGTCGAAGGTTTTCGCCACATAGTCGCGCACGCGCTCAATTTTCGTCCAGAGCTCTTCCGGCGAAAGGCCGAGTAGGCCGGCGGCGCGTTCGAGCATCTCGCCCTCGCGCGGCAGCCATTGCGTTTGCTGGTCGTCGACATACTGAAGCGCATGCTCGACATCGCGCAGGAAAACATAATGTCCGGACAGCGTATCCGCAGCTTCCTGCGTGAGGGCGCCCGCTCGGGCGAGCGCCTCAATCATCGGAAGCGTTGAACGTCCGCGAAGCGTCGCATCGCGCCCTCCGCGGATCACCTGAAGGGTCTGAACAATAAATTCAATTTCTCGGATTCCGCCGCGCCCGAGCTTCACGTTGCACCCTTCGCGAGAACGGGCGAGTTCCCTGCGGTCCGTTTCCGCCCGCACAAGCTCATGGAGCTTTGTGAGCGAGCTGATGGCGCTGAAGTCGAGATATTTGCGGAATACGAAAGGCTGAACGAGCGAGCGGATGTAGCGCGATTCCGTCTCAAACTGCTCCGGCGTTGAAAATACCGGACCGCTTATGATCCGGCCCTTCAGCCATGCGAAGCGCTCCCAGTCGCGCCCCTGCGTGTAGAGATACTCTTCGAGCATGTCGGCCGAGCATACGATCGGCCCCGCGTCGCCGTTCGGCCTCAAGCGCATGTCGACGCGAAATACGAATCCCGGTCCCTCCGGGTCATTCAGCGCCGGGATGATCCGACGCGCGAGACGGGCATAAAACTCGTCCACCGTCACGGAACGGCGGGCATTGGGAAACTCTGCCGTAGGCTTCGTTTCGCCTTCATCACCATAGAGAAAAATAAGGTCAATGTCGGAAGAGACATTGAGTTCCCGACCGCCGAGCTTGCCCATGCCGACAACGAGGAGATCCTGCGGAATGCCTTCGGCACTCATCGGCACGCCGAGGCGTTCAGCAAGCTCCCGCCCATGAACACGAACCACGGCCTGAACCGCTTCTTCAGCAAAGACGGTCATCGTATCGACCACTTCATGAAAACCGCAGGCGCCCGTGGAATTTCGTCCAATGAGCGTAAGCATGATGTCGCGGCGAAGCTTCCTGAGCGTAAGCGAAAGCTGCACGCTGTCTGCGGCAGGGAGAATCTGTTCGCGGATGCGTTCGCGCGACCAGGGCGCGGAAGCCAGCGCTTCAAATCGCGCGAGTTTTTCTTCTTCTGCGTCGCCCGGCACCATGGCTTTAAGTGATCGCGATGCAAAGAGCGAAAGCTCGGCAACTTCCCTCAACGTCGGCCTCGTCATATTTTTCTCCTTCTGGCAAGAAGCGCGTGTATTTGCAATTCTACGTTTCGATTTGATAATCCTTGCAGACGCGGCGCCGTGCTAACGTTTCGGGAAGCATTTTCCTCAACCCTAAAGCGACTCTGCAGTGCGTCCCGAATCCCTCCACCGTGAAGCTCAGACCGGACATTCTTCCTCCTTGAGAAGATGGCTCGGGATAGCCGGCTGGATTCTGCTCGTGCTTTGGTTCATCGCCGGTTCGGCAATTGTTTTCTCACGGTGGTTCTTCACCACGCAATTTCCGAAGCACCTCAGCCAATACGAGACAATGCTGGGAGAAGCTACCGGCATTGACGTGAAGGCACGCCGCATGCAGACAGGCTTCACGCTGCTGCGTCCCGTCATCACGCTCGAGGATGTCACGCTCTCGCGCAGGGACGGACCGGTGTCGCTGCACCTGCCGAAAGTTCAGGCCGAACTCGCCTGGAGCTCTCTCTGGCATTTGGAACCCCGCTTTCAAACGCTCATCATCTCCACGCCTACATTCAATGTCAGGCGCTTAAATGAAAGAACTTTCGATATCGGCGGCTTTACGCTGGATATCAGCAGCACTGCTCAATCCGATCCCTCGGTCGGAGAATCTCCGAAGACCGAAATTCCAGCCCTCCGATGGTTCTTGAACCAGGGGCGGATCCTCATTGAGAACGGAACATTCCTCTATACGGACGAAACGCTTCCCAAACCCCTTCCGGTTGCCGTCAACCACGCAAACATCGCTTTTGAGCAAAGGCTCTTCGACTACAGGGCAGCACTCTCCGGCATTCTCAAAACGGACAATGTCGCCAGACCTTTCGATCTGCGCGCGCGGCTTGAAAAGAACATCTTCTCCGACAAGGCCGATCCCTTCACCTGGAAGGGTGAAGCCTATGCGGACTTTTCGCGAGTCGATTTCGCGCGCATCCTGCACCGCATTGGCTTCGGAAACATCGTGCGCACCGGAACGGGCGCCGCACGCACATGGGTCAGCTTTGATTCGGGGCGCATCACGAGGCTCCTCTCGGACATCAACCTTTCCAAGGTGCATGCTCAGATAGCGCCGGAACTCGAAAAACTCAATCTTTCCAGTCTTTCCGGACGCGTTGCTTATTCTGAAGATGCCGACGGCATGCACTTTCGCGCCGAACGTCTTGCCTTCCAGCATGGACTCAACGGCTCACGCTTCGGACCGGCAACGATGACTGCCGACTGCGTGAAAAACGCTGCCGATGACGTGAGCTCATGCAATTTTGAAGCCTCTGAAGTGTCTATCGGAACGCTCGCCAAAATTGCCTCATCGCTGCCGCTCCCCCATGACGCGCTCGCTTTTCTCTCCGAACGTCCGATCTCGGGCATTCTCCAGGAAGCAAGCGCATCCTTTCACAGCGATTACAAAAATCCGAGCAACTGGAGCTTCGCCGGAGTCTTTCGCGGCATCACGATTCCTCCGGGAGAGGACGGGTTCCCAGGCATACGCAACCTTTCGGGCTCTGTTCTCACCAATACGCCGGGCGAATTCGACATTTCGCTCGACATGCATTACGGCGCCCTCTATTTCCCGGGCGTCTTCAGGAATCCGCAGCTCAACATCACGAGTCTTACCGGTCGGGTAAAAGCCTCCATTCACTCGGAAGTCAGTCTGAGCTTCGAAGACATCAAAGTCGCCAACGATGATCTCTCCGCACGGGCGGCCGGCACATGGAAAAATTCGGGCGGCGCGGGCACGATCGATATTGCGGGATCGGTCGAGCGCGGTACGGGTACGTCCGTCATCAAATATCTTCCCAATGTGATCGGGGATCCGGCGCTCAACTACGTCGAAGCCGCGATTATGGGAGGCCGCATTACCGGAGGAAGCTTTGTCGTCCGGGGCCCCCTGAATGCCTTCCCCTGGGACGGCTGGAATCCTTCCGAAGGAGAATTCCGCATTGAGGGGGATGTTGCCGACGGTTCCATGGACTTCATGCCGACGCGGGAAAAAGGCAAGGACGGCAAAGGCTGGGTCCGGGGTGGCGAATTCCCGGTGCTCAGCCATGCCAGTGCACACCTTGCCTTTGTCGGCAATCGGATGACCATTACCGGAAACTCCGCAAAATGCGGTGCGCTTTCAGCAACCGATGTCAAGGTGGAAATCCCATCCTTCATTTCCAATCCGCCGCTCCTCACCGTTGACGGGAAAATCAAGGGCGACTTCGGCGAAGCGCTCAGCTACCTCGGGAAAGCTAAATTTCTCACTTCTCTTATTGGGAAGCCTTTTGAAAAATCCCGGGGAAGCGGCGCAGCCGAAGCCGTGCTCTCGCTCAGAGTTCCGCTGGGAAAAGGAACCACGGAATATTCTGTTGATGCCGCGCTCTCGCAGGGAACTTTTGCCTATCAGCCGTTCCTCCCGGAAGTGAAGAACCTTTCGGGCAAGCTCACCGTGTCCTCCAAGGGCATTTCAACGCCGCAGGTCTTTAAGGGAACCACGGCAGCCGGCCCCGTCACGGCCTCTGCCCGCTCAGACAAAAATGGGGTCACGCTCGACATCCATTCAGCGGCAATCCCCGACGATCTCGGGCGGCTTGTAGATGCAGACTGGGTCAAACCCTGGTTCGGCGCGCTCTCCGGAAAAACTGAAGTTCAAACCCGCGCCACAATCCCCTGGAATTCAAAGGACCCCCTCAGAATTGAAGGGGAATCCAGCCTGACCGGACTCGCAAGCGACCTTCCGGAGCCCCTCGGGAAGCCGGCGCAGACGAGAATCCCCGCTAAATTCACTTATGAGCTCGCGGGGGATCATGCATCACTCACGGTCTCTGCATCGCCGCTGCTTAATCTGGACTTCGGCTGGCAAGCGGACAAGCTCTCGCGGGGCTACATCGGTCTTGGCGCCCCCATGCGCACCGTCTCTTCGGGTATAGAGGCTGCAGTCCGCACCGAAAAGCTCGACCTCACGCAGTGGACCCAACTTTGGGAAAAGCTGCAAAGGTCGCCGGAAGCGCCTCAGAAGGAAGCCGCCAGGGACCGTGCCGTACCCGACATCACCAAACTCGATTTTTATGCGGGCACTGTCACCTGGAAAGAACAGACGCTCGGCACTATTGACGGCGTCTGGCGGCAGCTTCCCGGACTCTGGCATCTCAGGATCCACGGCGACATGGCGATGGGACAGGCCGAATATGCCTACGAGACGACCAATGGAGCGCCTCGGCTGACACTCAAGCTCAACAGTCTCCGCCTTCCGGAAATCGCCGAAAACAAAACAGCTTCCGTCCCGACAGGTACCGGCACGCAGCCGCTTTCGGCCGCAGTGCCGCCTAAAAACAACTCTGCGCTCGCGGATGCGCTCGAAGAGCTCCCCATGCTGCCCGATCTGCGCATCGTGATCGATGACCTCTCCTACGGACGAAGAAGAGTAGGGAAGCTGGAGGCCTCCGCCGACAACAGGCTTGCTCCTGAAGGGGGACGCGACTGGACGCTCAACGCGCTCACCATCCGCAATGCGGGCGGCACGCTCACGAGTTCAGGCCGCTGGCACCGCGTGAGCATGGATGATCCGGGACGCTCCACACTCAACTCCGTCATCGACATCAAGGATGCCGGGAATGTTCTTTCGAGCCTCGACATCAAGGGCGTCCTCCGGGAAGCGCCCGGTGAAGCAAAGCTGAATCTTTCGTGGATCGGCCGCCCGAGCGGATTCAACCTTCAGACGCTCACGGGCGAAGTTTCTGCTCAGGCGGGATCCGGACAGCTGCTCCAGGTTGAGCCCGGCGCAGGGCGGCTCCTCTCGCTGCTTTCCATGCAGCATCTCCTGCGGCGGCTCACGCTTGACTTCCGCGATGTACTCTCACAGGGCTTCCGCTTCGATTCATTCACCACCAGCTCCGTGATCGAAAACGGCGTCATCCACGTCAAGCGCACCACGGTTGCCGGAAGTGCTGCAACGGTTGTGACATCAGGCGATATTGACCTCGTCAACAATATCCTCGATCTGAAGGCGCTTGTTCTGCCGAGCATCAATGCCGAAGGCGCTTCGCTTGCGCTCGCCATTGCCAATCCCGCCGTCGGCATCGGCACGCTTCTCGCGCAATGGGTGCTCAAGGACCAGATATCGAACATTCTCTCAACGGAGTATGAAGTCAAGGGTTCAATTGACGACCCGACCATCGACAAAATACCCTTTGCGCAGCGCCAGACGGAAGCCGGCACGCAACACTAAACCCGCTGAAACGAAACCATGTCAGACTCCCGGGCCATTCTTGAACTCACGCGCCGCATTGCATCGGGCTCCCCTGTATTTCTCTTCTTTTCGGGAAGCTGGTGCGGCGCATGCCGCGCCATGAAGCCTCTATTCCTCTCGGCCGCAAAAAACCACTCGGCCCGGGCCGAATTTGCTGTCGCCGATATCGAGGAGGCAACCTATCTGGCCGCCGACTGCGGCGTTTCTTCGCTTCCCGCCATCGTCTTCTTCAAAGGCGGCGAAGACGTCGACATGCTCGCCGGGCGCTTCGCAGCTGGCGAACTCGAGGCATTCATTACCCGCATGCTCGCGTGATCCGCGCTCAAATTCCTCCCTGCTTCGGCAAACCCGCGCCGTCTGCAGGATAATGTCGGGATTCACTCATTCAGACGGAAAAGAAGTGTTCAGTCCCTTCAAGCTGATGACTCCGATCGTGTGGCTTACGCGCCTTCTCGTAGGCGCCTATCCGCACTGGCAGGGCTGCGCCCCATCGCCGAAGCAGCGCATCTACTTCGCCAATCACACGAGCCACCTCGACACCATCGTGATCTGGGCCTCTCTCCCTCCGGCGCTGCGCCGGCATGTGCGCCCGGTCGCAGCCAAAGACTATTGGGAAAAAGGCCTCATCAGACGCCGCATCGCGCTCGATGAACTCCACTGCGTTCTGATCGACCGCCGGCGCACCGAGCACACCAACCCGCTCGATCCGCTGCGCGAAGCCCTGCGCCAGGGAGATTCCCTCATCATCTTCCCCGAAGGCACCCGACGGCCTCAGCCGCTGCCGAGTCCGTTCAAATCCGGCATCTGGCACCTGATGACCGAATTCCCGAATGTCGAATTCATCCCGGTCTACATTGAGAACCTGCACCGCGCGATGCCCAAGGGCGTCCTGATACCGGTACCCACCGTCTGCTCGGTGCGCTTCGGCGCGCCCATTGAGCACTCGCCTCAGGACCTCAAGGAAGATTTCCTCAACCGCGCGCGCGACGCCGTTATTGAACTGTCAAAAGCATGAGACTCGGATTCACCATTCAAGAGGCGTATACCTTCCTTTTCTTCGGACTGGTACTGCTCGCGGCGCTCGGCACCTTTTATGTTTCCTGGGCGCTTGGCCGCGCGATCGCTCCGGAGCGGCAGCAAAGACTGCGCGCTGTGAGCTCGCGCCTGCGCATGGCCTGGTGGCTTATTGTCGTCTTTACAATCGCCTTTCTTCTCGGTCAGCCGGCGCTCCTCGTCTTCTTTGCCTTCATCAGCTTCTTCCTGCTGAGGGAATTCATTGCCATTACGCCCACGAAGCCCACAGATCACTATGCGCTCGTGATCGCCTTCTATCTGGCAATTCCGCTCCAGTATCTCGCGATCGGATTCGATCAGCCGGAGATCTACACGCTCTTCATCCCGGTCTACCTCTTCCTGGTTCTGCCGGTGATCATGGCTTTTTCACGCGACACGGACCGCTATCTTGAGCGCGTCGCGAAGGTTCAGTGGGGTCTCATGCTCTGCGTCTTCTGCCTCTCGCATGCGCCGGCAATCGCCATGCTTGACCTGACGCGCTACGGCTCCTCCGGGCCGCTCCTCATGCTCTTCTTCCTCCTCGTGATCTTCGTGTCCGACCTCACAAGCTCCATTGCGAGCTCAATGCTCGGAGGCAGAACGCTACGATTCAACATGAACCGCACCGTCGTCGGCAACGTGATCGGCGGCATTGGCGGCATCATCGCAAGCGCCCTCATGTTCTGGATTACGCCCTTCCGCTTCTGGCAGGCGCTCCTTATGGCGCTTGCCGTCGTGATCGCAGGCGTCCTCGGAGACATTGTCTTCAACTGCGTCCGCCGCAGCATGGGCGGAGAAAGGCTCGCCGGCGAGGGCGACATCTACATTACGCGAGGCCTCCTTGCCCGCCTTGCTCCCATCACTTTTGCGGCGCCGGTCTTCTATCACCTGACGACCATCTTCTTCATTACTTATAAGGACGTCTTCTAGAGGAAGCCCGCTTCTGAAGACGCAAAAAAGCCCGCCTCAAGGAATTCCTGAAAGCGGGCTTTTTTCGCTTTTAGGAACCGGATCTCCGGTTCCTAAAAGCTATTAGCGGCGGCGCTGCTGGCCCTGAGGAGCCGGTGCGCGGCCTTCAATATGACGGAAGGTAATGCGGCCCTTCGTCAGATCATACGGCGAGAGCTCAAGCGAGACGCGGTCGCCGGCGAGAATGCGGATATGGTGCTTGCGCATCTTGCCGTTGGTGTAAGCGATAAGTTCGTGACCGTTGTCGAGCTTCACTCGGTAGCGGGCGTCCGGGAGAACTTCCAGGACCTGACCCGACATCTCAATGAGATCTTCCTTTGCCATATGAATCCATTTGTATGGGGAAACGTAAATCCCGGCGTCTTGTGTTTGAGCCTCTCATTAGGGAGAGTTCATCGCGCCGGACATGCTGCGCCGCCATTCATTCAAAATGAATGAGTAATGCGCGAGCTCTTTGTTCGAAGCGCACGATTTTACACCTACCATCTGCAAATCTGCGATTCTTGGGCGAATTTTTCGATCCATTCTTGAAATAAAGCGCTCAGCGGCGAAAAGGCAGTAATCCTCCTTAAGAACTAGAAAATCGCCGCGGGGTAATATTCTTTCCGTACCCCTCGGGCTTCGAGGCTTTTTCCGACGCCCCGGAGCGCACGATTCGGTCAGCTTTCCGGCCGCACCATGCAATTCAAGCGCCTCACCAGGAAGCCAAGCGGCACACCCTCAGAAGATTGGCGGGTACGAGTCTTGCCTTCTCCGCATGAGCGGGACTCCTACACCATTTTCTTTTCAGCGAAAGCAATTTATCGGAGCAAAGGAATCCTATGAAGTCAGTCCTCGTTCTTTACCACAGCAATTCCGGCCACACCGCCCGCATTGCGCGCCGCATCTGGGAAACGGTCATTGCCGAAGGCAATCAGGCTGACCTGATGTGCGTCATGGAAGCGGATCGCGAAGGGCTTGACTGGAACAAGTACGATCTCGTGATCGTCGGCGCTCCGGTTTTCTACGGCAAGTTCAGCCGTCAGCTCGTGGCCTTCGTCAATCGCTACAAGTCCGTTCTTGATGCCAAGGCGACGAGCTTCTTCTCGGTCTCCGTCGTTGCCCGTACGCCCGCCAAGTGCACGCCCGAAGGCAACGTCTATACGCGCAAGTTCCTCCAGGGCAATCCCTGGAAGCCGAAGGATGCGCACTGCTTCGCCGGCAAGGTCGACTACCCGAACTGGGGCTGGCTTGACACCAAGATGATCCAGATGATCATGAAGATGACGAAGGGTCCGACTGAGCCGACCGCCATCATCGACTACACCGACTGGAAGGATGTCGAGGACTACGCCCGCCATTGCCTGACGCTTGAAGCCTAAGCAATCCTCTGGCGCAGACCGCCTTTGAAGCGGAATCCTCAGAAATGCCGGTCTTTCTGATTCGGGTTATTCCCGAAAGGAAGGCCGGCATTTTGCATTCTGACGCTGAGTTTTTGTCACGCCAATCGACTAAACTGCGCTTCACCCTGATTTTTCGAAAAAATTGCTCATGTCCGATTTCCTTTGGTACGGCGCCTATCCTGCCGGCATTCCTCACACCATTGATCCTGACAGCATTCCCAACATCCCTGCGATTCTCGATGCTGCGGCGAAGAAGTTCCCGAAGCGCACGGGCTATACAAACCTCGGCGCCAACCTGAGCTACACCGACGCTGAAAAGCGCTCCAAGGAATTTGCGGCCTATCTGCAGTCGCTGCCCGACCTGAAGCCCGGCGACCGCGTCGCCGTCATGATGCCCAATCTGCTGCAGTACGTTGTTGCTGTTTTCGGCATTCTGCGCGCAGGCATGACGGTCGTGAACATCAACCCGCTCTATACGGCGCGTGAAGTTCATCATTCGCTCAAGGATTCCGGCGCCAAGGCGATCGTGATCATCGAGAACTTCGCCCGCACGCTTGAGCAGGCCGTCCCGGGAACCAGCTGCACGCGCTTCATTCTGACGGGCGCCGGCGACATGCTTTCCTTCCCCAAGCGCGAGATCGTCAATTTCATGATCCGCCACGTGAAGAAGATGGTGCCTGCCTATGCGCTCCCCGGAGCCGTGAACTTCAGGGATGCGCTCTCCATCGGCCGCTCCGCCGGCTTCAAGCCCGTGGACGTCAAGTCCTCGGACCTGGCGTTTCTCCAGTACACAGGCGGCACGACGGGCGTAGCCAAGGGCGCGGAGCTTACGCACCGCAACATGATTGCGAACGTTCTTCAGGTGAGCGCCTGGATCTCGCAGCGCTTCAAGGAAGGCGAGGAAACCGTTCTTACGGCGCTTCCGCTCTACCACGTCTTCTCGCTGACGGCGACCATGGTCTTTACGCACTGGGCCGCCGAGATGGTGCTCATCACGAATCCGCGCAACCTCGATTCCCTTGCCGGCGAATGCGTGAAGCATGATGTCTCCGTCATCATCGGCGTCAATACGCTTTTTGCTGCGCTCCTGCGCAACCCGGTCTTCAAGCGCGCGAAGCTGAAGCGCCTCAAGCTCACCTGCGGCGGCGGCGCTCAGGTGCAGAAGGTCGTGGCCGAAGAGTGGCTCGCCCAGACCCAGTGCCCGATTCTTGAAGCCTATGGCCTCACGGAATGCAGTCCGGCCGTCTGCGGGAATATCCCGGGAGCGCCCTGGGACGGTTCTGTCGGCGTGCCGATTCCGTCCACCGAGGTATCCATCCGCGGCGACGGCTTCCGCGATCTCGGATTCTGTCCCGAGGGCGAGGATCCCACGCCCTACACCGGAGAAATCTGCGTGAAGGGACCGCAGGTGATGCGCGGCTACTGGAAGAAGCCTGAAGAAACCGCGGGCGTTATTCGCGACGGGTGGCTCAGAACCGGCGACGTCGGTCACATGGACCATCGGGGCGTCGTCTACATTACCGACCGCAAGAAGGACATGATCATCGTTTCGGGCTTCAACGTTTACCCGAATGAAGTCGAAAACGTCATTGCCGCCATGCCGGGCGTCCTTGAAGTAGGCGTCACCGGCGTTTCGTCGCCGAAATCGGGCGAAACGGTGAAGGCCGTCATCGTGAAGAAGGATCCGGCGCTCACCGAAGAAGACGTGAAGAACTGGTGCCGCAAGGAACTTACGCGCTACAAGGTCCCGCACGTGATCGTCTTCGTCGAGAGCCTCCCGAAGACGCCTGTCGGAAAGATTCTCCGCCGCGAACTGAAGGATCTTTAATCCCGTCGACGCCGGGTTGAAAAAACGGGCCGTACGCCTCAATGAGAGATGTACGGCCGTTTGTTTATGGCAGTTCAGCGACCTGCCCGCTCAGAGACCACCGTTGGCCTCCGAGCGGCAAAATCACTTGCGCACGGGAAGCACCGGCTTCTCGCCGCAGGCGCCAACGAGGGCGGCGGCCGTGAGGAAAACCAGCTGAGGACCGAGCTGCGTGTCGACCATCTCGAAATATTCCGTCACCGAGTGCGCATTCATGCCGCGGCCGCCCGAGCAGAGGCAGGTCGCAGGAATGCCGAGACTCATCGGCGCATTCGCATCGGTCGAAGCGCACATGTACTTGGTGAGTTCAATGCCGAGCACCTTCTGTGCGGACCGCGCCGTCTGAAGCACCGGGCAGTCGTCCGGACGCATGCCGGCAGGACGGTTGCCGATCTGGGTCTTCGTGAGCTTAAGCTTCAGGCTTTCATCCGTGATGCCCCAGAAGTCGTTTTCTTCCTGGACGGCTTCCTCAAACGCCTTGAGGACGCGTTCTTCAAGCTTCAGGAGCTCCTCGTTGCTGACCGAGCGCATGTCGACCTCAACCTCGCAGTGCGCAGCGATTGTGTTGACCGTCGTGCCGCCCTTGATCGTGCCGATGGTGTAGGTAGTCTTCGGATCAGCCGGCACCCTGAAGCACCCGACCTTGGCGCCTGCGCGGCAGATTGCATGAATCGCCGACGGGCAGCGTCCGAATTCCGCATAGGAGTGGCCGCCCTTGCCGTCGACGGAAAGACGCCAGCGATGCGAACCGGTAGCGCCGTGGAGGATGCGGCCCACATCGGTTGAGTCGATGGCGACGAAGCCGTCGATGTGACGCGTGCCGTCAAAGAGAGCCTTGGAGCCGCGGATGTCGCCGTTGCCTTCCTCGCCCACCGTACCGACGAAGAGGATGTCGCCTTCGGTCTCGATTTTCTGGTCATTGAACATGCGCAGAATCTGCAGGAGCGCACGAAGGCCCGAGCAGTTGTCGCCAATGCCGGGGGCACGATAAATGTTGCCCTCGCGGCGAACCTTGACATCCGTGCCGGCCGGGAAGACGGTGTCCATATGAGCGCCGAGTGCAAGCACCGGACCGTTGCCCTTGCCGGGACGACGTCCGACGACGTTGCCGATCGGGTCGGTCACAACATCCGTGAGGTCATAGGCGCGCATGAGTTCAGCCACGCGCTTCGCACGGGTTTCCTCGTGGAATGTCGGCGCTTCGATCTCGCAAAGCTCAATCTGCTCCTCCATGGCGCGGTCAACCTCGCGGGCAGCCTGCTCCATGGCAGCCTTCACCGCCGGCATCGCGGCAAGCTTCTTCACCTGAGCGAACACCTCTTCCGAAAGGGGCGGAATATTCTGAGTCATTGAAATCTCCTCTTATGACTATTTGCGAAGGATGCCTGATGATCAGGCTTCCTTCGGGTTATGGGTTTCCGTAGCCTCAACGCGGATGCGCTTTCCAAGAGCCTCCACGCATTCGCCGCCGCGGAGCTTCCTCCCGCGGCGGCTTTCAGGCTCACCATCCACACGGACCTTGCCCTCCTGAATAAGCACCTTGGCTTCGCCTCCGGTAGAGGCAATTCCCGCCGCCTTCAGAAGTGCATCAAGGGTGATGTACTCACCGCGCAGCACAAACGCTGCATCTTTTTCCTGTGTCATAAACCTTTCTTTTACCGAAATAATCGCATCCTCTTATCTCACGTCAAGGAAGCTAAGACAGCAGTTTCTTGAAACCGTGACAGAATGCCATCTCTTAATTATCCAAGAATGCAGGACCCGAATTTACCTTAATGGGACAAACCCTCGAAGAGCCCTGCGGGATTCATTTTCATGCTTTCCTCCATTGCGATCGTTCTCGGGTACCAGGTCGTCGGCGAACTCATCAGCCGCCTCACGGGCATCCCTGTTCCGGGGCCGGTTATCGGCATGGTGCTCATGCTGCTTTCCTTCCTTGTCAAGGACAACCTGATCGGGATTGTGCGCCCGACCGCGGGCGTGCTGCTCGCAAACCTCTCGCTGCTTTTCGTGCCGGCAGGCGTCGGCATCATGCGCCACGGCCAGCGCTTTCTCGATGAAGGCGTCGGCATCATGGTGACGCTCGTTCTTTCGACCATCATCGCCATGCTCGTGACGGCCTACGTCATCATCGCCGTCGAAAAGTGGATGAAGATCAAGGATGAGGATTAACTGAAATGGAAGACATCTTCCTCAATGCTTTTGCCCATTTGGAAACAAATCCGGCATTCTGGCTCTGCCTGACGCTTGCGCTCTACGTCTTTGGTCAGGTCGTATTCCGCGCAGCGAAATTCAATCCCTTCGCGAGCCCGATCATTATTTCGGTTGCCATCCTCATCACGCTTCTTGTCGTTACAGGCATTTCGTACGACACCTATTTCGCGGGAGCGGGATTCATTCACTTTCTGCTCGGCCCGGCAACAGTCGTATTGGCTGTGCCGATTTATGAACAGCGCTCCAAGCTTGCCCGCCTCTGGCTCCCGCTCTCGCTCGGGCTTCTTGCCGGCTGCACGGCCGCCATCGTTTCCGTGATCCTCATCGGGAGCGCCCTCGGCGTATCGTCGGCAACGCTGATGTCTCTCGTGCCGAAATCGGTCACGACGCCGATCGCCATGGGCATTTCGGAAAGCATCGGCGGTCTGCCGGATCTGACAGCTGCACTCGTCGTGCTTACCGGCATGACGGGCTCGATCATCGGCCGTCCGCTCTTCAAGCTCCTCAGGATCCGCTCCGAACCGGTCTGCGGCTGCGCACTCGGCCTCTCTGCGCACGGCATGGGCACGGGCGCTGCATTCCTGATTGGTCAGAAGGCAGGCGCCTTCGCCGGCCTTGCAATGGGCGTTTCCGGCATTATTTCCGCCTTCCTGGCTCCGCTTCTCGCCTTCCCGATCATGCATTTGCTCGGTCGTTAAGCGGCTGAACATCTCTCAGAAAGCCGCTGCGTTCGATCCTGAACCGCAGCGGCTTTTTTTGCGCTTAGAAGTATTTGGAGAGCGCTTCAACTGCCTCCCGGGCAGTACGCCAGTTGCTTCTGCCAGCAGACTGCCCGAGATAAACCGCCTCGAGCTCCTCGCGGCCCTGCCGGCGAGCGGCTTCCGTGAGCGGCCTCATCAGTGCCTCGGGGGAAGGCCAGGCCGGGAGCCTCGGCTCATAATCCTGAAGCGCGTCAAGAAGCGGCGAACGAAGCGCCCGCACAAGCCGTCCCGTATAGAGTCTTGTCATCGTGAGGTGCGCCGCAGTTGCCCAGATGAGGACATTTCTCACATAGGGGCTCGCGAGCGACTCGCACGCTGAAAGAAAGGCCGTACCAGCCATTACGCCGCTTGCCCCGGCGAGAAGCGCACCCAGCGCCTGAGTTCCTTCTGAGATGCCGCCCGCAGCGATCACCGGAAGTCGCGTAGCGCGCGCCGCCGCCGGAACGAGACTCATCAGGCCCGTGAGCACGTCGTCGGGATCCTCAAAATTAGACCTCGGTCCGGCCGCTTCAGACCCCTGGCAAATAATTGCATCCACCCTGGCCGCTCGCAGCACCTTGGCTTCGCGAAGCGTTGTCGCCGTGCCGATATTCATGATCCGGGCATCGAAGAGCGCTTCCGCCTCGGGCTCGCGGAAGCCCCCGGAAGTCGAAATAACAGCCGAAGGCTTTGCTGCAAGAATGGTTGCAAAACGCTCATCAAAGGATTCACGCTCGCGCGCTGAAGCAAAATCGTAGAACGCTTCACCCTCGGGCGAGAGCGGATCAGGAAGCTCCAGATCCTTCAGTACTTCCGAAAGGCCTTCGGCGAGCTCATGAAGATCCTCTTGACGATGCGTGACTTTCGGGGGAATTCGAATCTGAATGGCAAAGGGCTTATCCGTAAGGCTCCGAATTTCCTCTGCCGACTTCCGGATATCTTCCGCCGTCATGCCGCCCGTCGGAAGCACGCCAAGCCCCCCGGCAGCGCTCACTGCCGCAACCAGTTTCGCCCCGGCCGTTCCCGTCATCGGCGCAGAAAGCACTGCGCGCTCAATGCCGAGACGAGCAGCAAACTCCTTTTCCCGCCGCTGCGCCTCTTCAAGAATGCCGATCGATTCCGACGTACTCGTCATTGCTCCCTCGCTAAAATCAGCGCCGGTTGAAACTTTTTTACCGGCCCCCGCATTCTAGGGTGCTCTTTCCCATGTCTAAAGAAAAAGTCGTCGTCGGCCTCTCCGGAGGCGTGGATTCGTCTGTAAGCGCCTGGCTCCTCAAGGAACAAGGCTATGAAGTCATCGGTCTCTTCATGAAAAACTGGGAGGATGATGACGACAGCGAGTACTGCTCCTCGCGCCAGGACTTCATTGATGCGACGGCTGTCGCCGACGTGATCGGCATCGACATCGAGGCAGTCAATTTCGCGCGCGAATATAAGGAACGCGTCTTTTCCGACTTCCTTCGCGAATACTCTGCCGGCCGCACGCCCAATCCGGACATTCTCTGCAATTCTGAGATCAAGTTCCGGGCCTTTCTCGATCACGCCATGCGCATGGGCGCAGACTGGATTGCCACCGGCCACTATGCGCGCGTCAGACGCGACAACGGCATGACGGAACTTCTGCGGGGCGTCGATCCGGGCAAGGACCAGAGCTACTTCCTCCACCGGCTCTCCCAGGAACAGATCCGCCGGGTGCTTTTTCCCGTGGGCGGCATGCTGAAGACGGAAGTGCGCAGGATTGCTGACGAGATTGGCCTTCCCAATGCGAAAAAGAAGGACTCAACCGGAATCTGCTTCATCGGCGAACGTCCCTTCCGGGAGTTTCTCAATCGCTACCTCCCGACGAAGCCCGGCCCCATCAAAACGCCTGACGGAAAGATCGTGGGCGAACACATCGGCCTCTCCTTCTATACGCTCGGCCAAAGAAAGGGAATCGGCGTGGGCGGCCAGCAGGATTCAACGGGCGAACCCTGGTTCGTTGCCGCCAAGGATCTCAAGACCAATACGCTCTGGATCTGCCAGGGCCACGATCATCCCTGGCTTCTCTCGCATGAGCTCACTGCCGTACATCCGAGCTGGATTTCAGGCGTCGCTCCCGATCCGTCGCTTCCCGTGACCGTGAAGACCCGCTATCGCCAGAAGGACGGCCCCTGCAGAATCGGCTCCATCACGCCGGATTCCTTCGAACTGCTTTTTGACGAGCCTCAGTGGGCCGCCACTCCCGGACAGAGTGCGGTTCTCTACCAGGGAGACGTTTGTCTCGGAGGCGGCTTCATCGACGTAGTCGAGCGCTGAGCCTCGAAAAGCCTCGAACGCAAACAAGAAAAACGGCGGAGAACTCTAAGGAAAGTTCCCGCCGTTTCTTTATTGATCTTCAGAGAAGATTACTCGCTCTTCGCTTCCCCGGCATTTTCCGCCTTGGGCGAAACTTGGCGCAGTTCAAGCTGAGCTTCATGTTCCGCACGCTTCTTGCGGGCAATCAGGTGGCCGATGATGACGACTACCGCCGCACCGCCGATGCAGAAGGGATAGTGCGCCATGAAGCTGAATTCCGGCCAGTGCGTCGCCACATAACCGTCTGAAACGATCATGCCGCCCGCGATCCAGCCAAGCAGACCGCCGCCGAAGTAAATGATGATCGGGAAGCGGTCGAGGAGCTTCAGCACGACCTGGCTGCCGAAAACGATGAAGGGCACGGAAACGATAAGGCCAAAGATGACGAGCAGCG
The DNA here is from genome assembly GCF_006337085.1 of Sutterella faecalis. Classification (GTDB taxonomy): domain Bacteria; phylum Pseudomonadota; class Gammaproteobacteria; order Burkholderiales; family Burkholderiaceae_F; genus Sutterella; species Sutterella faecalis. The sequence goes on from NZ_CP040882.1 coordinate 1,677,060, forward strand.
TCTGATGCGCTTCATGCGCCTGCTGGGCCGCGCCCGCGATGGCAATCACATTGTCGAACGACATGACGAAGTCGGCAACGATGATGGTCTTGATGGCACCGAGAAGCTTGGAGCTGCCTTCAATTTTTTCGTGTGAATCGTATTCCGGAATCAGGAGTTTGACGCCGATCCAAAGCAGAAGGAGCGCGCCCACGACCTTGAGGAAGGGCAGGTCGAGAAGCATCACTGCAAAGGTAATCAGCACCACGCGCAGACCGATCGCGCCCGCGGTACCCCAGAAAATGCCTTTCGCACGCTGCTCATGCGGCAGATTGCGGCAAGCCATGGCAATGACGACAGCATTGTCGCCGCCAAGGAGGATGTCGATCATGATGATCTGTCCGACTGCCCCCCAATGCAGATTCACCAACAGATCCCACAAATATTCCACAGTGTCTCCCCTTTATTAGGATTTTTTTTGGACTTGAGATTTTAAACGCAGAGGTTTACACACGCTGTAATTTGGCCTGCCCGTTACATCTGATCTTCGGGCAGCTCCACCTCCCCGCGAAGCACTTTTTGTATCGCAGACATGCTGAATCCCCGGGTTGCCAGGTATCGGACCATCTTTTCACGCTCCTTCCAGTCCTTTGGAAGCTCGCTCCAGCGACGGCCCCATATCCGCAGCGCCCTTACCTCTTCGGGCTCTTCGAGCGACGCCATGGCTTCTTCAATCGCTTCGTCGGAAACTCCGCTCATGCGCAGCTCGCGCTTCAGGCGCATGTCGCCCATGCGTCCGGCGCACGAACGGATCTTGGCTTCCGCATAGCGTTCGTCCGAAAGAAGCCCCATGCTTTCGAGCTTGTCGAGCGCCGCTGAAATTTCCTCGCGGGTCTCCCCCTCGAGGAGCCCCTGAAGGAGCTTTCTGCCGAGCTCGCGCCGGGAATATTCACGCCTTGAAAGCGCATCCACCGCGCGCGTGAGGATGTTCCTGACGGGCTTGGGCTTTCTGCCGCCGCTGCGCCTTCTGCGCTCGGCTTCAAATACCTCCGGATCCGTACAGGTATCGCGATCCACCTCGACCACGGTGCCGTCTTCACGAAGCACATCGAAAGCGGCGACATCTTCAGGGGACGTAATGATATGAGGTCCTGCCGAGCCCGCTTCCGGAGCTTCTGCAGCACTCCTGATGCTTTTCCTTTCGGCTTTTTTCCGCCGGGCAGGCTTTCCCGCTCTCGGTACCTGAGCCTCATCGCTCAAGTCATCGGGCTCAAATGCCGGCACGCTTTCAGGGAGGGCAGGAGGAGCCTCCGCAGATGCCTTTATCCAATCCGGCAACTTTGCGGGCGGCGCGCCGAAAGGACCGGGGGCCGGAGCAAACACCGGCTCGAGTCCCAGTGCATCCTCAAGATCACCGAAAAGCGACTCCTCGCGCGGATGCTCGGAAATCCTGACTGCGGCTTTTGCCGGGGCTGCAGAAGATGCGCCGGGCTTCAACGGTTTCTCTGGCTTCGATTTTGCCGTTTCCGGAACCGGCTCCAGATCATCATCCTTAAAAATAACTTCCATCGGCACGAAGAAGCCTCCGCTTTGCTTAGGCGGAGGCCTCCTGAATGTTTGGTTGATCTAAGGATTAGAGATCGTCATCCACTTCGCGGGCGGGCGGGACATCGTCCACATCCGCATCGGCCGTCGGCATGTCGAGCGCCTCCATATCCTCATCATCCACCGCAGTGATGCTGGAAACATGCGCACCCTTAAGCTCGCGGATCTTTTTCTCAATCTCCTGCTGCAGCTCGACGTTTTCCTTCAGAAGATCACGCACCTTTTCCTTACCCTGACCGAGACGATTCCCGTTGTAGGAGTACCAGGCGCCCGACTTCTCGAGCACATTGAGTTCCGTACCGATGTCGATAATTTCGCCGAGACGTGAAATGCCCTGACCGTAGAGGATGTCGAACTTCACCTGCTTGAAGGGAGGCGCAACTTTATTCTTGACAACCTTCACTTTCGTTTCGTTGCCGATCACTTCATCGCCCTTCTTGATCGCACCCACACGGCGGATGTCAAGACGCACGGAGCTGTAGAACTTGAGTGCATTACCGCCCGCGGTGGTCTCCGGATTGCCGTAGCCGCCGATCTTCATGCGGATCTGGTTGATGAAGATGACAATGCACTTCGTGCGGGAAATATTGGTGGTGAGCTTGCGAAGCGCCTGGGACATCAGACGCGCCTGAAGACCAGGCAGCGAATCGCCCATCACGCCTTCGATTTCATTCTTGGGCGTAAGCGCGGCCACCGAGTCAACGACGATCAGATCAACTGACCCCGAACGCACAAGCGCATCAACGATTTCGAGCGCCTGTTCGCCCGTATCCGGCTGCGAAAGCAGGAGATCGGGGACCTTAACGCCGAGACGCTGCGCATACTGGATGTCGAGCGCATGCTCGGCATCAATGAAGGCGCAGGTGCCGCCCGTCTTCTGCATTTCTGCAATCACCTGAAGCGAGAGCGTCGTCTTGCCTGAGGATTCCGGCCCGAAGATCTCAATAATGCGCCCCTTCGGAAGCCCGCCCACGCCGAGCGCGAGGTCGAGCGACAGCGACCCGGTCGAGCAGACTTCAATGTTCTGCGGTTCGAGATTGTCGGACATGCGCATGATGGCGCCCTTGCCGAACTGCTTTTCGATGCTGGCAAGCGCGATGGACAGCGCCTTCTTGCGCTCGTCGCCTTCCTTGCGTTCCACGGGCTGGGAGCGTGCGCCGTTCTTTGTAGCCATGATGTTCGTCCTTACAAAAGAGATTCGTTTCACCCGTTCAAATGAAAAATTCTCAATAATTTTTCGAACGAGGATCAAAAGATCATTTTTTGAATATTTTGCACAAAAATGATCTTCTACTTTATTGATAGTTGGGTAAAATCAATTCACAGTCATCCTGTGACAAACGAACAATAGCATTACTTCAGTCGGATGCGCAATGGTCTCTTTTGTTAGTGGTTACCCTAACATTCGACACAAATAGACGCTTGCGAGCATCTCGTCGTCTCCCGTTTCTTTTTTGACGCCCTTGACAAGTGAAATTGATTGGGGCAAAATTCGCTTCCTCAAACGAAAGCTCCTGTGCGGCTGATGACCGTCACTTGGGTCGTTAGCTCAGCTGGTAGAGCAGCGGACTTTTAATCCGTTGGTCGTGGGTTCGAATCCCGCACGACCCACCAAACACAGTAAGCATTCGTTAGTTGGGAACGTAGCTCAGTTGGTAGAGCAGCGGACTCTTAATCCGTCGGTCCAGGGTTCGAATCCCTGCGTTCCCACCAGGTTTCAATGAAGCTGGTGCGGAAAGTTATAATCTGCATCATCTTCGGGAACGTAGCTCAGTTGGTAGAGCAGCGGACTCTTAATCCGTCGGTCCAGGGTTCGAATCCCTGCGTTCCCACCAATTTCAAAAAGCCCGCCAAAATGGCGGGCTTTTTGTTTTTCTACCTCCGGCGCCGTCAGGTAATACCTCAGCATTCCGCTGAATTCTGCGAAGAGCTGCCCTAAGCGCCGCCGTCGCAGCCTGTAGACTGCATCAAATACGTTTTTCCGGAAGTACCTTGCCTAAAGGCTTCCGCCGCAACCCTCTTTTGACCTCATCCCATGATCAAGCTCGAACACATTACGCAGACTTACGTCAGTCCTGACGGAACGGCGTTTGATGCGCTCAAGGATGTCTCCATACACATCCGCTCCGGAGAAATCTTCGGCATCATCGGTCGCTCGGGGGCTGGCAAGAGCACGCTGGTACGCTGCATCAACCTGCTCAACCGCCCGACGAGCGGCAGCGTCATCGTCGACGGCCAGGATCTCACGAAGCTTTCCGACGACAATCTGCGCAAGGTCCGCCGCTCCATCGGCATGATCTTCCAGCACTTCAATCTTCTCTCCTCGCGCACGGTCTACGACAACATCGCGCTGCCGCTTGAACTCACCGGCACGCCGAAGGACCAGATCCGCGAGAAGATCACGCCGCTCATCCACCTTGTGGGTCTTGACGAGCACGCCAATAAATATCCGTCCCAGCTTTCAGGCGGCCAGAAGCAGCGCGTCGGCATCGCCCGCGCACTCGCAAACGACCCGAAAGTGCTTCTGTCGGACGAAGCAACCTCTGCGCTCGACCCCGAAACCACCGTCGCCACCCTGGAGCTCCTGAAGCGCATTAATCAGGAACTCGGCGTCACGATCGTCATGATCACGCATGAAATGAACGTCGTGAAGCAGATCTGCGGCCGCGTAGTCGTCATGAATAAGGGCGAAATTGTTGAGGAAGGCGACGTGATCGACATCTTTGCGCGTCCGCAGTCCGAAACCACGCGCGCGCTCATCGGCCAGGTAATGGCCCGCGATCTGCCTCAGTCCATCGTCGATACGGTGAATGCCTCGCGCGCCCTCAATGGCCGCGACAATGTGCACCTGCTCCATCTTTCCTTCATCGGCGGCGAGGTGACGGAACCCGTCATTTCGCTTGCTTCGCGTGAATTCGGCATCAACTTCAACATCCTGAGGGGTACGGTCGACGACCTTCAGGGCCGTACGCTCGGCACGCTCACGCTTCTTGTCGTAGCCCCGGGTGAAACCTATCGAAAAGCCGTGGAATTCATCCGCGACCGCGGCGTTCTCGTCGAGGAGATCCAGAATGTCTAATACGCTCGTCAGCATGATCTCGTCCTCCTTCCTCGAGACCATCATCATGGTGCTCGTCTCGGGAGGCATCGGCTCTGCACTCGGCATCCCGCTCGGCATTCTGCTCTTTGTTACGGACAAGAAGTCCTTCATGCCGATGCCGAAGTTCCACTTCTGCCTCGCCATCGTCATCAATGCGCTGCGCTCGATTCCGTTCATCATCCTCCTCGTCGCGATCATTCCGTTTACTCGCCTCGTGGTAGGTTCCTCCATCGGTACGGCGGCAGCCATTGTTCCGCTCACGATTGCGGTTGCGCCCTTCATTGCCCGTATTGTGGAAACGAGTCTTCGTGAAGTCGACAAGGGGCTTGTTGAAGCAGCTCAGGCCATGGGTGCTTCCCATGCGCAGATCGTCTGCAAGGTGCTCCTCCCTGAAGCGCTCCCCGGCATTCTCGCCGGCCTCACCATCGCTACCGTGAGTCTGATCGGCTTCTCCGCCATGGCGGGCGTCGTGGGCGGCGGCGGCCTCGGCGACCTCGGCATCCGCTACGGCTACCAGCGCTTCATGCCTGAAGTGATGTGGCCCGTCGTCTTCGTCCTCATCATTCTGGTTCAGGGCCTTCAGTCGCTCGGCGACTACCTCGTGCGCAGGCTCTCCCACAAGTAAGCCTGAAGATCACGATGCTTCATTGAAGCCGCCACTGGGTCCCGGTACAAGCTGCCGGAACCATTGGCGGTTTTCTTTTGCCGCGACATTTCGTCTTCGATACACTTCCCTCAATTTTCAAACTCTTCAGAGAGACTGTTGTCATGGCAGACTTGTCGGATACTGCAAAGCGGAACGAGCTCAATGGCATGTTCTGGCAAACGCTTAAAACGCCTGCACTACCCTGTATCGGAGATCCGATTAAAGCCACCAGAATTTTTCACTCCAACCTCGCGGCAATCACCTGGAATAGTCTCTCAACGCTAGAGCAGAATCCGGCAACACTTCCACAGACATCCACAATCCTTGCTGGTCAATCCGTTGGCGGCATCAGTATTGATGATCTCATGCAGGTCAAAAACTTCGCCGATGGCGCAAAAAAACTGATCGAAATGGTTCGCAGCGGCACATTTAATCTGGATATTGAAACTGCCTGCGCGCTTCACCAATATGTCGGCAAGGAAGAGGCTCTTGACTGGGGAGTCCTGCGATATTCAAAAGTTTCCATTCAAGGAACGGCATATATCCCGCCGAACGCAAGTCTTTTGCCGTCAATTGCAGAAAAGGGCTTCAGTTTTCTTCGCAATCAGATAGTTAATCCCATTGAACGCGCTTTTGCGGCGTTTCTCTTCATGTCCCGCTCTCAGTTCTTCTTTGACGCCAACAAACGCACTTCGGTCCTCATGATGAACGGGATTCTCCTTTCGAATGGATACTATCCTGTGACGGTCCTCAAAAAAGATAGTGAAGTTTTTTATGCAAAACTTGCCGTCTTTTATGAAACCGGCGACGCTGACGATATGATGGAATTTCTCGGTTCTCTCGCCGGGCAAATGTACGAATAGCCGCTTTCTCTGAGAACCCAGGCCCGGGCGTTGACGCTTTTGCCTCAGGCGCGGGATAATCGCGAGCTCAATTTTCGCCCAACTGTCCGCAGAAAGACCATGGAAAAGAAGGAACTTACGCCCGAAGAACTCGAGGAACTCAAGCAGCGCCACATCCGCAGCTTCGTCATGCGCAAAGGACACATCTCGAATGCGCAGAAACGCGCTCTCGAGGAAGCGCTTCCGCGCTATGCGGTCGACTATGAGCCGAAGCTCCTCGACTTCAATGCCGCTTTCGGCCGTGAAGCCCCTGTTGTGCTCGAGATCGGCTGCGGCATGGGCGAAACCACCTGTGCGATTGCGGCGGCGCACCCGGAAATCAACTTTCTCGGCTGCGAAGTCTTCGCCGCCGGCGTGGGCGCACTCGCAAAGCGCCTTGATGAAATGGCGCTCACCAATGTGCGCATCGTGCGTCACGATGCCGTTGAGGTCGTGCGCGACATGATCCCGGAAAACTTCCTCGCGGGCGTGCACATCTACTTTCCCGATCCGTGGCGCAAGGCGCGCCACCATAAGCGCCGCCTCGTTGCCCAGCCCTTCATTGGAATGCTTGTTTCCCGCATTGCCCCGGGCGGCTACATCCACTGCGCCACCGACTGGGAAAATTATTCCGAACAGATGATGGAAGTTCTTTCTGCGGAACCGAAGCTCAGGAACCTCCATGAAGGCTTCAGCCCCGTCATGGCGAATCCCCTCTGCGAACGGCCGCAGACGAAGTTCCAGGCCCGCGGCGAAAGACTCGGCCACGGCATTTGGGATCTCGTCTTCATCCGCCAGTAATCCCGCTTTCCCGGTGAAAAAAGGCGCCTTCCAGAGGCGCCTTTTTTGTACGGAGGGACTAAACCGCCCGCCACTCAACCCACCCCATTGTGGTTGCGGCAAGAATCACTATGCCGAAAATAATGCGGTACCACCCGAACCCGCGGAAATCGTGGCCCGCCACAAAACGAAGGAGCCAGTGAACCACTAGGAGCGCGCTCACGAATGAGACGGCCGTGCCGATCGCAAGCCCGGGAAGGTTGTCGAGCACCAGATCGTTGCGAGCCTTCCAGAGGTCGTAGACCGTAGCGCCGAAAATCGTCGGAATAGCCAGGAAGAAAGAAAATTCTGTTGCCGCACGACGGGAAAGCCCCAGAACCATGCCGCCGATAATGGTGGCGCCCGAGCGGCTGGTCCCTGGAATCATGGCAAGGCACTGCATGAATCCCACGAGAAGCGCATCCTTCCAGGTCATGTCGTCCATCGTGGCAACTCTCGGCTGAGTGCCGAGCTTCGCCTGTCTCCCTTCGATCCAGAGAATGATGAAGCCGCCCAAGATAAGCGCAACGGCCACCGTCATGGGGTTGAAGAGATAAGCCTTGATGACGCCCGCCACAAGCACCCCGATCACCGCGGCCGGAAGAAATGCCACGATCGTGTTGATCGCGAGCCTCTGCTCCTTTCGATTCGAGAAAAGTCCCCTGAGGATCGAAAGAATCCGGGCACGGTAGTACCAGCAAACCGCGAGAATGGCGCCGGACTGAATGGCGACAACGAATTCGTCGGCTCCCGGAGTCTCTGCGAAGCCAACAATGTCGCTCGCAATGATGAGGTGACCCGTTGAGCTGATCGGCAGGAATTCCGTAAGACCTTCGACGATGCCGAGCACGGCTGCCTGGAGAGAATAAAGCCAGTCCACTTGGTGAAACTCTGAAGCTGTGATTGAAGAGAGTCCGACATTATCCGCGAGAGGAGTCCTCCTGGGCGGCGCACAAAGCCGCTCCGAAACAGCCGGAAACCAAAGAGCTCTGAAGAATCTCTGCGCTATGATCTCGAACCAGTCATAGGCGCAATCGTCCGCGTCCGCGACATCAACATACATCCCCGAAGGAGACATTCATGGCTGAAGACACCAAGCTCATTGACAGCGCTGAAATTGAAGAAATGCAGGACCGCATCGAAGCGCTCAAGAGTGAGGAGGCGATGGACGCAGGCGTGCTCGACGGCTACCTTACCGCCACGGCGCTCAACCCCGCAAAACCCTCCGAAGAAGATGTGCTTCCCTTCGTCTTCAGTGCATCGGGGGACCCGGAAGCGCTGCCCGACGACGAACGCCTCCTTGAACTCATCCGCATGCGCATGCGCGAAATCAAAGCCGCCCTCAATGCCGGCGGCGGCCTCGACCCGGTAATCTTCCCGCTCGTTGATGACGAAGGCAAGGAAGTCACGAACGAAGAAGGCATTGAAGCGGTCGTTCCCTGGGCAGCAGGCTTCATGATGGGCGCAACGCAGTGGCCGGACGAGGTGACGGAATCGGATGCGACGCAGAAGGCTCTGATCCCGATTGCCGCCCGCATGGCCGCTGAAGACGACGAGCTCGAGGCAGACGCTGAAGCGGTCTACCAGGCCGCCAAAAACTTGTGCCCGCCGGCAAAGGATCTCGGCGAAGCGCTCTACCAAATGGTTGAGAGCGTCTTCCGCCTCAAGGATCTCAATGTTCCCAATGAACCCATCCGCCGCGAGGCTCCCCGCGTCGGCAGAAACGATCCTTGCCCGTGCGGAAGCGGAAAGAAATTCAAGCAGTGCTGCGGCAAAAAGGCCTGAATAGCGCTCTGACTAAACTTCCGAAAAAAAGCCTGTTTCCTACATATTCCGGGAAACAGGCTTTTTTCATGCCGCTAAGCGCTCAGAAGCATCAATGCTTCAGGGGCTTGAAGCGCAGGCGCTTGGGCTTCGCGCCTTCCTCGCCGAGACGGCGGCGCTTGTCGGCTTCGTACTCGTTGTAGTTGCCGTTGAAGAAGACCACCTTGGAATCGCCTTCGAAAGCGAGGATATGCGTTGCAATACGGTCGAGGAACCAGCGGTCGTGCGACGTCACGAGCGCGCAGCCGGCAAACTCGAGGAGCGCTTCTTCGAGCGCGCGCAGGGTTTCAACATCAAGGTCGTTTGACGGTTCGTCAAGGAGCAGAACGTTCCCGCCCGCAAGAAGAGTCTTTGCGAGGTGAAGTCGACCGCGCTCGCCGCCCGAAAGGTTTCCGACGAGCTTCTGCTGATCGGCGCCCTTAAAGTTGAAGCGCCCGAGGTAGGCACGGCTCTGCATCGAGAACTTGCCGACCTGGAGAATATCCTGTCCGCCCGAAACCGCTTCAAAGGCCGTCTTGTCGTTGGGAAGCGAATCGCGCATCTGATCCACGGCCGCAAGCTTCACCGTCGGTCCGATCTTGATTTCGCCCGAATCCGGCTTTTCGCGTCCTTCAATCATCTTGAAGAGCGTCGACTTGCCGGCACCGTTGGGACCGATGACGCCGACGATGGCGCCGGGCGGAATGACAAAGGAAAGATCGTCGATCAGCAGCCTGTCGCCGAACCCCTTCGAGACGTGGCTGAATTCAATCACGTTGTTGCCGAGGCGCTCGGCAACCGGAATGAAAATCTCATTGGTTTCGTTGCGCTGCTGGTATTCGACCGAGGAGAGCTCTTCAAAGCGCGAAAGTCGTGCCTTCGACTTCGCCTGACGGCCCTTCGGATTCTGGCGAACCCATTCGAGCTCGTGCTTGATAGCCTTCATGCGGGCGTCTTCCTGACGCTTTTCGATCTCAAGACGGCGCTCCTTCTGGTCGAGCCAGGAGGAGTAGTTGCCCTTCCAGGGGATGCCTTCGCCGCGGTCGAGTTCAAGAATCCACTCCGCAGCATTGTCAAGGAAGTAGCGGTCATGCGTCACGGCGACGACCGTTCCGGGGAAGCGGTGCAGGAACTGCTCAAGCCATTCGACGGACTCCGCGTCCAGGTGGTTCGTCGGTTCGTCGAGAAGCAGCATGTCGGGACGCGAAAGGAGAAGACGGCAGAGCGCCACGCGGCGCTTTTCGCCGCCCGAAAGCACGCCGATCTTGGCGTCCCAGGGCGGAAGGCGAAGCGCATCAGCGGCGATTTCCATCTGCGTCGAGGCGTCGGTGCCGGCAGCCGCAATAATCGCCTCGAGGCGGGCCTGTTCCGCGGCGAGCGCATCGAAATCCGCGTCCGGTTCGGCATATGCCGCATAGACGGCATCAAGCTTTGCCTGAGCCTGCATGACTTCGCCCATGCCTTCCTCTACCGCTTCACGAACGGTCTGCTCGGGGTCGAGCTTAGGCTCCTGCGGAAGGTAGCCCATCTTGATCCCGGGCATCGGAATCGCTTCGCCTTCATGGTCCTTATCCACGCCCGCCATGATCTTGAGGAGCGTGGACTTGCCCGCGCCGTTGAGGCCGAGCACGCCGATCTTGGCGCCGGGGAAGAAGGAAAGAGAAATGTCCTTAAGAATCTGACGCTTCGGGGGAACGATCTTCCCGACGCGATTCATCGTGAAAACGTACTGTGCCATGTGTTCCTGCAAGAATTCGGCGAAATAAAGCTTCTTTCGGCTCCTGACGCCCTTCAGATGGGCGCTGCGAAGCGCGGAAGACGGCTACGGATAATACCGTATCCGAAGTTTTATCGCTCTGATAATTTAGGGATTTTTCCCTTACTTTCTCTTCTTTCTGCGGCCGCAGTAGCCGTGAAGAATCCAGAAGCGGCGAAGCCGATTCACCCGTTCAAGCTCCTCAGCGCGGTATTCCCCCATGGCTTCGGGCTGATAGCGCTTCCACTTCTTGTAAGCGCCCGACATATCCATGGCTTCAAGCTGCTTCACGATCACGCGGGGCATATGCGTGGTCACGAGACCGGACTGAAAGTCAATCAGCCCGGGCGTGCCGTCCGGGCGCATGATGATGTTGCCGCCGCCCCTCAGATCGAGATGCACGACGCCCCGTTCATGCACCTGGCGGATAAGGGCCTCAAGTTTTTCAAGAAACTCGGGCGTAACGCTCCTGGGCGCAGCTTTATCGAGCGACCGCCCCTCGATGTATTCAATCGCCAGCATGCCCGGCCCCACGCGCACGATATGCTGGGCGATTCCGCTGATGCCCTTCAGCCTTCGGATGGAAACAATTTCGTGCGAAATCAGGATGGGGGCAATCAGATTTCTCACGAACCATGAGCGGCAGGAAAAATCCTTCACCACCCATTTTCTGCCATCAATCTCGACTTCCGTCACCCGGGCATTCGCGCAGCGTCCCTCGCGCAGAAGGCGCGACGGGGCCTTTTCAATCTGAGAGATTGAAATGCTGACGTCGTCGATATTCGCCTGCGGCGCTCTGTCCCTGCACATCCCTGAAGCTGCACTCCCTGAAGCAAAGAGCGTTCCCGTATCAAGGCAGGAACGCTCCGCTTCGAAGGCAATCAATGCTGATTGCCCAGGATCTCTGAACCCGGCACTGTCGCTCAGGGCATCACCAGACCGCCGTTGCCGGCAGCCGGAGGTGCCTGGAAGCCGGGCATGCCGGGGGTCACAATCTGGTTGGCGGCTTCACGGCGCATTTCGCGAAGACGCTCAACCGTATCCTGAAGTCCCTTCTGAGCAGCGGCGCCATAGCCCGCAACCGCTTCGGCAAGAGTCTTTGCCGGGATTTCAAAATTGATGGGAATCGGCCCCACCTGGGTCATGATCTGAGCTTCGCCCAGGAAGACGATGTCGCGGCTTTCGTCGCGCGTACCGTCAACAAGAATCGGCGTCAGCACGCGCAGCGACCCCACGCGGCGATCAGAAATGATTTCTTCGCGCACAAGGCTCTTCGGATCCATCTGAGCGTCGAGTTCGTCCGTACCGGCCTGAGTATCTTCAGCCATTGCAGCTCCCACAAAGTAGTCGAATCGAAAATTTTGAAGGCCGCCCTAATTCGGACGACCGGAATTCTTAATCTTAGCGATAAACCATGACCGGGAAGCGTGAATGCGTAAGCACCTTCTGCGTTTCCGATCCGAGGAGCACGGCAGCGATGCCCTTGCGCCCGTGGCTCGCCATGAAGATGATGTCGCAGCCGTTCTTTTCGGCCTGCTCGATGATGGCTTCGGAGGGCGAGAAGCTCTTCACCATCACGGTTTTGTTTTCCACCCCCACGGCGTCCGCCACGCGCTTGGCCTCAGCGAGACGTTCCTCAGCCTCAGCAGATACGCGCTCGTCGTACTGTTCGATCGACTCAGGGCGATATTCCGCAAGGTTCGTATAGGAATAGGGCTCGATCACCGTCATGATGACGAGGGTTGCGCCAAGGGGTTTGGCAAAGCGGGCCGCGCCCTCAACCGCCTTCACAGAACGTTCCGATCCGTCCGTCGGCACAAGAATGCGCTTGTACATGCTGATTCTTCCTTTTTAGTCAAAGCGTTCCCGGCGCATGCTTATGAGCGCTGCGCCATAACTTACATTTTAGGGCGCGGCCGTGCTGTGCGTCCGCCTCTGATGGAAACTTGAAGGCTTTTTGGACCCTCCCGCTCCGCCCGCGCCTCTTTTTCTGCTTTTAACTCTAAGCAATTACGCCTACATGCCGACGGGAAGCAATGCAATAAGAAATTCAACACACTGATCAATCTATATTTTTAATTATCTAGAGGTCTCACCTTGAATTTGCATACCATTGCCTTTAGACAAACTTTAGAAAGATTTTGAATAAATTTTGCTTTGCGCCGTACTGCATTCCCCGCCTGCCGTGGTAACGTAGCTTCATCCAGATAAAGAGAGGGAGTCGCCCCGAAAAGGATCTTCCCCGGACCAGCGGAAAGTCTCTTTCATCGAGCGCATCTTCTCCCTCCGTCATAAGGAGACAATCCATGCGCATTCTCGTACCGGTTGACGGCAGCACCAACTCCCTCAACGCTGTCTCGTTCATCGCATCGCGCCAGACGCTTCTCGGAAGCAATCCTGATATTGAGCTGCTCAACATTCAGCTTCCGCTGCCGGCCCGCGCCTGCCGCTTAGTCGGCCAGGACGCCATCCAGCGCTACTACGAGGATGAAGCGGAAAAGGTCTTTGAACCCGCCCGCAAGATCCTGCAGAAAGTAGGCTTCAAGGCCATTGAATCCTTCGTTGTGGGCGAACCCGCCCCGTCGATTGCAAAGGCGGCGGAAAAAACGAGCGCCGACCTCATCGTCATGGGTTCGCGCGGCCAGAGCGCCATCAAGGGACTCTTCTTCGGCTCGGTCTCAAACGGCGTCCTTGCTCAAACGAAGTGCCCGATGCTCGTCATCCGCGGCAAAGCCACCACTGAAGACGATGCGCTTCGCGTCGGCATCGCCGTCGACGGCTCGAAGTACGGCCGCGCTGCCGTGCGTTATGCCCTCAAGCACATTTCGCTTTTCGGCACCGGCGCTACCTTCTATCTGATCAATGTGGTGAGCGACTACGCAGGCGCCGTCATGCCCGACATGGCTGGCATGGCGCTTCCGGCACTTTCCGAAGAGGAAGTGCTTGACCTGCAGCGCGAGGAATTCAATGAAGCCGTTGAACCGCTTCGTCCGCTCCTCGCCAAGGCCGCCATCAAGGCGAAGGAAGTCTGCCTCGTCGGCAACCCGGGCGACGAAATCTCCGCCTTTGCCCGCAAGCGCCGGCTCGACCTCATCGTCATGGGCTCGCACGGCTACGGCCGCTTCAAGAGCGCCATCATGGGCTCGACCGCCACGCGCATTGCGGCAACAGGCAATGTGCCGCTCCTCGTGATCCGCCAGCCCTGATGCGGTGAAAAACACGCAGTGAGCACGGTGCGGCGCTTCAGCCGCACCTGACGCCCGCCGATTCCATTCCGGAGCGGCGGGCTTTTTCATGCCTCCGAAATATGTCGCCATCACGCATATCCGGGATCCCGTGATAAGATCGCCCCCGCCTGACGCAGGGCGGCAGGCCCGGACGACCCGATCTTCATGACGTCGTTCGGTCGTTCCAGATCTTTTTTCCCGCTTTTCCGATGACAGAATCACTCAGGAAGGGATCCGCCATCCGCGAACCTCTGCGCATCTTCATTGCCGCCGAAAATCAGGCGGAGTGCGACCGCATCGCCCAGCGTCTCACGCGCGCACTTGACATGAAGATTGCGGGCAGCGCCACGAGCGCGGCCGAACTCGAAGCCGCCATGCGCTGCGACGCAAAGCTCGACGTGCTGATCACGGACGTCATGCTCGGGGCTGACGACATGGCCCCGGTTCTTACGCGCATCAAGCACCTGCGCGACGATCTCGACATTCTCATCTACACCGCCTTCTCGCAGGATCCGTTCGTCATCCGCGCCATTCTTGCGGGCGCCACCGGCTACATCCTCAAGGGAGACCAGGAAGACCTCGTCACGAGCGTGAGGCTTCTGAAGGGAGGGGGTTCTCCCGTATCGCCCACCGTGGCAAGAAGTGTTCTGCGCGCCATTCATTCGCGCACCTTTGCGCCTCAGCCCCCGCAGCCGCAGAAGCATGAGACGCCCGAGAATCTTCTGCTCTCGCAGCGCGAAACCGAAATTCTGACGCTCCTTGCCAAGGGGATTTCATTCTCAGAAATCGCCGACATTCTCTCGATTTCTCACCACACGGTGACGGCGCACATCAAGAAGATCTATCGAAAGCTTCAGGTGCATTCGAGAGGCGAAGCGGTCTACGAAGCCTCCTGCATGGGGCTTCTCTCAGACCGCATCGGCAGCTGACCCGCTTGGGCTCAGACTTCGCCTTCGCGAAGCCAGTGGCCGGACTTTCCGCCCGCCTTTTCAAGCAGGCAAATATCCTTCATCACCATTCCGCGGTCTACGGCCTTCAGCATGTCGTAGACCGTGAGAAGCCCCGCCTGAACGGCCGTGAGCGCCTCCATTTCGACGCCGGTCTTGCCGCAGCATTCGCACTGCGCGAAGCAGATGACGCGCGAATGCTCTCGATCAAGCTCAAAATCGACCGCAACGCGCGTGAGCGCGATCGGGTGGCAGAGAGGAATAATTTCCGCCGTCTTCTTTGAAGCCATGATGGCGGCAATCCGGGCAACGCCGATAACGTCGCCCTTTTTTGCCGTTCCAGCCTCAACGAGTTGAAACGTTTCGGGCGCCATGCAGATTTCGCCGCGGGCGCGGGCAATGCGCTTCGTTTCCGCCTTGGCGCCGACATCGACCATGTGCGCGTCGCCCTTGGCGTCGAAGTGCGTAAGTCCGTTCATATCTTCCTCCTGATGAGAGCCTTGATCCATTCAGGCAATTTTTCGACACTTCTCTAATGTTTTCTCACGCAAGCACGAAGCCTCGCCGGGCCATAATGCTTGGATCCAGTGAAAAAAACTCTGCAGTCGGAAGTGCGCTGCCCGAGGCGAGATTAGCACCCAAACGCGCTCATTGAAGACCGGATCACAATGTCCCGATTTCTGAAGTCCGTCATTGCCATTGCCACAAGCCTTATTACGGCAGCCGTTCCTGTTTCGGCCTCTGCCGCGAGCGCGCTTGACCTGAATCTCCCTGCGCTCGGATCCACTGCCGATGCAGGGCTCTCTCCTCAGGACGAATATCGTCTCGGCACGCAGCTGATGGCTCAGGTGCGGGCGGATCCCACCTACCTTGCAGACCCGGAGATCATGGATTATCTCGGGCGTCTCGGCTATCAGCTCGTGAGTCAGGCGCGCTCGAGCACCTACAACTTCTTTTTCTTCCCCATCCGGGACGACACGCTCAACGCCTTCGCGCTCCCCGGCGGCTACATTGCCGTCCATACCGGCACCATCATTGCCGCTCAGAGCGAGAGCGAACTCGCAGGCGTCATGGCGCATGAAGTGAGTCACGTCGCGCAGCGCCACATTGCCCGCATGATTGAAGGTCAGACCGGGAACCTCGCCCTCACGCTCGGCTCCATTCTGCTCGCCATCCTTGCCGCACGCGCAGGCGGCAGCTCCGGCGGCCACGCCGCTGCAGCCATTGCAATGGGCTCGCAGGCCGCAATGATCCAGTCGCAGCTCAATTATTCGCAGAACGCCGAGCGCGAGGCCGACCGACTGGGAATTGCCACGCTCTATGCCGCGGGCTTTGATCCCCACGGGATGGAAGACTTCTTCTCGCGTCTGCAGGCGAGCAACCGCTTCTACCGCTCTGCGGCTCCCGCTTACCTGTCGACCCACCCGCTCACCGCGGAACGCATGGCAGACATGGAGAACCGCACGCGGCAGCTCCCCGCACAGCGGCACAAGGATTCCGCCGACTTCGGCCTCATTCAGGTCCGTGCCAGAGTGCTGCAGGAAACAAACTGGGACGGCTGGAACAAAGTTAAAAGAGAGCTCGCCCGCGATCTTTCCGCGGCCTCCGGCACCCGAGCCTGCACGCTCTCCTACGGCATTTCCGTGGCCGAAGGCATGCTGAAGAATACGGACGCGGCCTACCGCGCCGCCCAGGACTCCATGAAGTGCGGCATCCGTTCGGCCATTCTCGAACGGAACCTCACGCGTACGGCCTTTGATGCGGCCAAAACCCAGAAAGCGAAGCTCGACGCGCTTGCGGCCGCCAAAGCGGCGCTGTCGCGCTATCCGCTCTCTGCGATGATGGCGGAAAACTATGTCGACCTCCTTTATGCGCTCGGCCGCCACGAGGAGCTCATCAATTTCCTGAGAAGCGGCGTTGCGCTCTCCGACACCTCGAGCGACTACCACGCGCTCCTTGCGCGTTCCTATGAAGCGCTCGGGAAAAAGAGCCTCCAGTACATGCATACGGGCGAAATGTACGCGCAGCTCGGCGCCACGGAAGCAGCGGTTTATCAGTATTCGCTCGCGCAGAAGGCCAATGACGGCGACTTCTACACCATGAGTGAAATTGATGCGCGGCTCAGAGACCTGAGGCGGCAGTACGACGACGAAAAGAAGGCGGCCGAGCGGTAGCAGCGCACCCGAAGCCGCTCAAAAAGTCGTCTTTCCGGACGACGCTTTCGCCTGCGGCAGTGTGCGAAAATAGCCCCAACTTTTTGCCCCCCTTTCATTTTTGCGACGCGGCGCGCCTCTTTTTCGGGCGCGAACCGCGCCATTCGTTATGGCTATTGAAGATTTTCTTACCGTTGCCGCTCCTACCGATGAAATGATCGAAACCGATGCCGTCGTCGTCGGCGCCGGTCCTGTCGGCCTCTTCCAGGTTTTTGAGCTTGGCCTTCTTGAAATCAAGTGCCACGTCATTGATTCGCTGCGCACCGTTGGCGGCCAGTGCATGGAGCTTTATCCGACCAAGCCCATCTACGACATCCCGGCGGTTCCGGTCTGCTCCTCCTATGAGCTCACCGAAAACCTCCTCAAGCAGAATCATCACTTTGCTCCGGTCTTTCATCTCGGCGAAGAAGTGACCGACGTGAAGAAGCTCGAGGACGGCACCTTCCACGTGACCACGTCCGCGGGTTCGCGCTTCCATTGCAAGGTAGTGATCATCGCGGCCGGCGTCGGCTCCTTCCAGCCGCGGCCGCTGCGCGTAAAGGGCATCGAGAAGTTCGAAGGCACCCAGCTTCATTACAGCTGCAAGGATCCCTCGATCTTTGAAGGCAAGAATGTCGTCATCCTGGGCGGCGGCGACTCAGCGCTCGACTGGACCCTCAACCTCGTCGGCAAGGCCGAGAGCGTTGTGCTCGTCCACCGCCGCGACGGCTTCCGCGCGCAGGCGGCGTCCGTCGCCCGCATGAAGGAACTCTGCGAAAACTGGGAAATGCAGTTTGAAGTGGGCCAGGTCACGGGCTTCACGGAAGAAGACGGCAAGCTCACAGAAGTCGCCGTCTCCGGCGCCGACGGCGTCACGCGCCGCATCCCGCTCGACCATCTCCTCGTCTTCTTTGGTCTTCAGCCGAAGCTCGGCCCCATTGAAAACTGGGGACTCAACCTTGAGCGCAAGCAGATCGTCGTCGATACCGCACGCTTTGAATCGAGCATTCCCGGCATCTTCGCCGTGGGCGACATCAATACGTACCCTGGGAAGAAGAAGCTCATTCTCTCGGGCTTCCATGAATGCGCGCTGGCTGCCTTTGCTGCCTGCGACTATGTCTTCCCTGAAAAGCGCGTCTTCCTCCAGTACACGACGACGAGCCCGAAGCTCCACAAGGTGCTCGGCGTTGAAACGCCGACCTTCGACGATTAAGCCCTGAAGCGGCGCGTCTTTCGCGCGTTACTTAAAAAAATCCCCGCTGAGCCGAAAGGAGCCGCGGGGATTTTTGTTTTGGAAGAAGCCCTTTATCAGTCGTTCTTCACCGAAATGGTCGGCATGCGGGCGGAATAGTCCTTGCCGAGCTTGGCGACCGCGCCGGCAATCTTCATTGCGATCGAGCGGTACATCTTCGCGGCCGGGCTTTCCGGATCAGCCGCGACGGTGGGATTGCCGCTGTCGGCAGCCTCGCGGATGTCCGCGGAAAGCGGAAGTTCGCCGAGAAGCGGGACGCCGTAGGTCTCGCTCATGCGCTTCGCACCGCCCTCGCCGAAGATATGCTGGACCTTGCCGCAGCAGGGGCAAATGAAGACCGACATGTTTTCGATGATGCCGATCAGGGGAACGTTCACCTTCTCGAACATTCTGAGACCCTTCTTCGCATCAATGAGCGCAATGTCCTGCGGAGTCGTTACGACGACGGCGCCCGTCAGGGGCGAGCTCTGCGAGAGCTGCAGCTGAATGTCGCCCGTTCCCGGGGGCATGTCGACGATGAGGTAGTCGAGGTCGTGCCAGTTGGTAAGCGTGAGGAGCTGATTGAGCGCGCCCGAGGCCATCGGACCGCGCCAGATCATCGGTTCATCCTCGTCGACCATGAAGCCGACGGAATTGATCTGAATGCCGTGCGCCTCAAGCGGCTCCATGGTCTTGCCGTCGACGGTCATCGGCTGCCCGTGAGCGCCGAGCATGGTGGGCTGCGAGGGGCCATAGACGTCGGCATCAAGAACGCCCACTTTGGCGCCTTCGTAGCTGAGCGCAAGCGCAAGGTTGGCCGACACCGTCGACTTGCCGACGCCGCCCTTGCCGGATGAAACGGCAATGATGTTCTTCACGCCCGGAAGAACGCGCTGCGTGCCCTGCACCTTATGCGCAATGATGTTCTGCTTCACATCTGCGCGAACCGTCTCGGCGCCGAGTTCCTTCACGGCGCTTTCGACTGCGGCCTTGACGGACTCAATCGCGAAGCGGGCGGGATAGCCGAGCTCGATATGAACCACAACACCGCCCTTGTCGTCGGTTTCAATGCCCTTCAGCATGCGGGCAGAGACGTAGTCCGTACCGACCACGGGGTCGATCAGTTTTGAAAGGCGCTCCTCAACCTGAGAAGTGGAAATCGTCATGGGGGACTCCTCGAAATAGGAAAGAGCCGTTACTGCTGCTCTTTTTGGAATGCTTGAGAGATTCTAATTAGCCTCCCGAAAAGCTTCCTTACGCCAAGCGAACTATGGCCGGAAACAATTCGCAAAATTAAAGTGCTCGGCTTCGAATTCAACTGAAGCTACACTCGGCGAGCCTTCCTCCTAATACAAGAAGCGCATACCCAATCAATCACCGACGATTCAATTCTCAACTCACTGGAGCTGACCTTCATGTTCACGCGTCGTCAGATCATTCAGAACGCCGGCCTTCTCATGGGACTCGCCGCAAGCGGAGCGTTTGCCTCGAATGCCTTTGCCAATACCGAATCCGCCGGCCTTGTCGTTCCCTTCCCTGCGGGCGGCGGCGGCGACGTCCTCGCTCGATCGGTTGCGGGCGCTCTTGCCGAAGAGCTCGGCACGAAAATCTGGGTCGACAACCGTCCGGGCGCCGGCGGCACGATCGGTGCGCGCCATCTTTCCCGTGCCCGCGCCGACGGTTCAATGCTCGGCTACGTCACAAACGGCATCCTCTGCGTCAATCCGCTCCTCTATCCGAACGTTCCTTTTAATCCGCGCGAAGAACTCCGCCCGGTCGGCATGATTTCCGAAATCGGCCTCGTGGGCGTGCTCAATCCGAATGCGATCAAGGGCGTCACGGATCTGAAGAGCCTCGTCGCCTGGGCTAAGGCGCACCCGAAGGAAGTGAACTTCGCCTCCTCGGGCATCGGCACCACAAGCCACCTTGCGGGACTTCTTTTCGCACGCCGTGCGGGACTCGAGCTCACGCACGTTCCTTATCGCGGAGGGGCCGCAGCAATGCTCGACGTCCTCTCGGGCCGCATTCCCTTCATGATCGACGTTGCTCCCAATGCGCTGCAGCATGTGAGTAGCGGCAAGCTCACGGCGCTCGGCTCCGCCTCGAGAAAGCGCCTCGAGATTGCTCCCGACATCCCGACCTTTGCGGAAGCAGGCGTCGCCGGCGTCGAACTCTCCGCCTGGGACGGTATCGTGCTCCCGAAGGGCGCATCGGATGAACTTGTCAATCGCGTGTCCGCTGCACTCGCGCGCGCGCTCAAGCGTCCCGAGGTTGTTGCGAGCCTCTCCAAGAAAGGCGCCGAACCCCGTCCCGGCACGAGCGCCGACTTCATCCGCTTTATTGAGTCCGAAACCCCGAAATGGGCCGAGCTCGTAGAGGCCGTTCAGGCTGAAGCTTCAAAATAAGGTGCGGCTTCTCCCTTAAAAACTCATCTTCTCACGGGCGCCCGGGCGGCAGATAATGTAAATTCTTTGCCGCATTTTCCTCTCGCATCAGTGCGGGCGCCCGGACCGGCTTCCATCAGGCCGCTGAGACGCGCCCTCGCTGAAATTCTCATCAGAATCTGAAGACAACACATGACTCAGCGCAAACTTTTCGTGACCACGGCTCTTCCCTATGCGAACGGCGCCTTCCACATGGGTCACATCATGGAATACATCCAGGCCGACATTTGGGTTCGTCACGAACGCATGTGCGGCAACATTGTGCATTTTGTCGGTGCAGACGACGTGCACGGCGCGCCGATCATGATTGCCGCCCAAAAGCGCGGTCTTACCCCGCAGGCCTTTGTCGCTGAAATCGCCTCCGGCCGCAAGCAGTACCTCGACGGCTTCCACATCAGCCACGACTACTGGGGTTCGACCGACTCGAAGGAAAACCACGAGCTCTCGCAGGAAATCTACCGCCGCCTCAAGGCCGCAGGCCTCATCTACACGAAGGATGTCGAGCAGTTCTACGACACCGTGAAGTGCATGTTCCTCGCGGACCGCTTCATCAAGGGCACCTGCCCGCGCTGCGGCGCTCCCGACCAGTACGGCGACAACTGCGAAAAGTGCTCGGCCGTCTATTCGCCCACTGAGGTGATCAATCCCTATTCGACGCTTTCTGGTTCGCGCCCGGAACTGCGTACGTCCACGCACTACTTCTTCAAGCTCTCCGACCCGCAGTGCGTTGAGTTCCTGCGCCACTGGACGAAGGGCACGGGCAAGGACGGGAAGCCCTCCGTGCAGGAAGAAGTGCTCGCCAAGGACAGCGAATGGCTCGGCGCCGACGGACACCTCGCCGACTGGGACATCTCGCGCGATGCGCCTTACTTCGGCATTGAGATCCCGGACGCTCCGGGCAAATATTTCTACGTGTGGCTCGATGCTCCTGTGGGATATCTCGCCGCCCTCAAGGCCTATTCCGAAAAGAAGGGCTTTGACTTCGAAAAATTCCTCGAAGATCCGGAAACCGAGCAGATTCACTTCATCGGCAAGGACATCATCTACTTCCACACGCTCTTCTGGCCGGCCATGCTGAAGTTCTCCGGCAAGCCCTTCCGCGTGCCGGATCACATCAACGCCCACGGCTTCATGACCGTGAACGGCGAAAAAATGAGCAAGAGCCGCGGCACGGGCATTTCGCCCCTGGAATATCTGAAGCTCGGCATGAATGCCGAGTGGCTGCGCTACTACCTCGCCGCCAAGATGAATTCGCGCGTTGAAGACGTCGACTTCACGAAGCTCGACTTCGCGCAGCGCGTCAATTCCGACCTGATCGGCAAGTACGTGAACATCGCCTCGCGTGCTGCCGGCTTCATCGTGAAGCGCTTCGAAGGCCGCGTGCTTGATTCCGCCATGACGGATCCCCTGGTCGGGAATCTCATGAGCCGCGTTCCTGAAGTCTCGGCTTTCTACGAAGCCCGTGAATTCGCACGCGCCACGCGTCTCGTGATGGAATTGGCAGACCTCGTCAACGAATACGTTGATGAAAAGAAGCCCTGGGAGCTCGCGAAGCACCCCGAAAAGGCCGAGGAACTGCACCATGTTTCCTCCGTTGCGCTGGAATGCTTCCGCCTCCTCACGCTCTGCCTCAAGCCCGTACTTCCGGCTACGGCCGAACGCGTCGAGAACTTCCTCTCGATCGCTCCGCTCGCCTGGGCCGATGCTGCCAAGCACCTCTCGAGCGCGGATCCGATCAAGCCCTACCAGCACCTCATGCAGCGCGTCGACATGGAGAAGCAGTTGAACGTCCTCGTGCCGGAAAAAGCGCCGGAACCCGAACCCACCGTTCCGGGCGGCGAACCGATCGCCCCGGAAGTGACGATCGACGACTTCTCGAAGGTTGATCTTCGCGTCGCGAAGATCGTCAAGTGCGAAGAGGTTGAGGGTTCGACCAAGCTCCTGCGCCTCACGCTCGACCTCGGCGAAGGCCGCACCCGCAACGTCTTCTCCGGAATCAAGAGCGCCTATAAGCCCTCCGACCTCGAAGGCCGCCTCACGGTGATGATCGCCAATCTTGCTCCGCGCAAGATGCGCTTCGGCGTCTCCGAAGGCATGGTGCTTGCGGCGTCGGATGCTGCCGACAAGTCGCTCGGGCTCTTCCTGCTCTCGCCCGATTCGGGCGCCCAGCCCGGCATGCGCATTCGCTAAGGAATAACCCGCGCTTCCCGCACAAACGGGAAGCGCTTTGAGATAGCGCAAAGGGGCGCGGCCATATGGCCGCGCCTTTTTTCTTAAACTATTGGCCCTCTCTTTTTTCCCTCATTGCTCCTCTTTTCTCTCAAAAAAATGAGCCTCTCAAAGCAGGCAGGAGAATTCCTGCACCATCTGCCGCTCGCGCACTTCCGGCCGGTGCTTCTTGACAGCATCAAGGGCTACAGCCGCCACATGCTTACCCGCGACATCTCTGCCGGCCTCACCGTCGGCATGGTGGCGCTCCCGCTTGCCATGGCATTCGGCATTGCCTCCGGCGTTCCGCCGGAAGCGGGTCTCTACACGGCCATCATCGCGGGCTTTCTGATTTCGCTCCTCGGCGGCTGCCGCGTGCAGATCGGCGGCCCGGCAGGCGCTTTCGTCGTCATCATCTACGGCATCATCGCGCAGTACGGGCTCTCGAACCTGATGCTCGCGACCATCGGCTCGGGCATCATTCTCTTCTTTATGGGGCTCTTCAAGCTCGGGGGCTTCATCAAATTCATCCCGATTTCGATCGTGATCGGCTTCACGAACGGCATCGCAGTGATGATCGGCCTGCAGCAGGTGAAGGATTTCCTCGGTCTCTCGATTGCCAAGATGCCGGCCGACTTCTTTGAGATGATCCTCACGATCATCGCGCACATCAAGACCTTTAATCCCTGGGCATTCGGCATTGCGCTCACGAGCTTCCTCGTGATCTTCTTCTGGCCGAAGGGCTATTCGATGAACGGTCCGCAGTGGAAGCGCTGGATCGCGCACCTCCCGGGCACCGTCGTCGTTCTCATCCTGTCGACGGTTTTCGTGAGCCTCTTCAACATCCCCGTTGAGACGATCGGAAGCAAGTTCGGCGGCATTCCGCAGGGCCTTCCTGAGCTCCGGCTCCCTGAGTTCGACTGGCAGAGCGCCAAGCAGCTGTACGGCGCCATGCTCACGCTCGCCGTGCTCGGCTCCATTGAAAGCCTCCTCTGCGCGCGCGTTGCCGACACGATGACCGACGACCGCCACGACCCCAATCAGGAACTGATGGGTCAGGGCGTCGCCAACATGATCGTTCCCTTCTTCGGCGGCATTCCCGCCACCGGCACCATCGCGCGTACGGTGACGAACATCAAGTCGGGCGCCTTTTCGCCCGTGGCCGGCATGGTGCACGCCGTGACGCTTCTCGTCGTCATTCTGGTCGCTGCGCCCCTCGCCGCGAGCATTCCGCTTTCCGCGCTCGCTGCCATCCTCGTCTTCGTTGCCTGGAACATGGGCAACTGGAAGGAATTCGTGCGTCTGAAGCGCATGTCGCTTTCCTATAAGGCAACGCTTCTTCTCACCTTCTTCCTTACGGTGATCTTCGACCTCACCGTCGCGGTGGAATTCGGTCTCGTCGTTGCCTGCATCTTCTTCCTCATCCGCATGAACAACATCACGGTTGTGGAACCCGCGACGCTGCCCTTCCACATGCCCGATACGGTGGAGGCCTGGCACATCAGAGGCGCGCTCTTCTTCGGCTCCATCTCGAAGCTCGAGCACGTCACTGATCCGCATCGCCTCATGGCCGCGAACTCCGCGAAGATCGTCATCCTAGACTTCACGGATCTCGTCAACATCGACAATTCCGCGATGGACCAGATTGAGGTCTTTGTGAGAGCGCTCCATCGCCATCATCATGAACTCATCATTGCGGGCGCTTCCGGCCATCCGCTCCGTCAGCTCGAACGCACGGGCATTGCGCAGGCGCTCGGACCCAACCTCGTCCCCGACATGGAATTTGCCATGGCGCGCGCTGATATCGTCCTCGCGGAACTCGCTGAGGAAGAAAAGAAGGAACAGGCTGCGCTTCAGGCCTGATTGAAGGTTTGAAGCTTTCGCGCCTTAAAGGGCCGCTCGAGATATTTCGGGCGGCCTTTTCCTTGTGCGCCCGGCAGCGCACGTGTGTTTATGTGGTGAAAGTCCACTGACCGCCCGAGAAGGGGAAGGTCTAGCGACTCGGCAGAGTCAGGGAGGCAACAAACTGATGAAGGAAGCCGATAGCAAATAGCCAGTCCGACGAACAGGAAGCGGATGCGAGGCGTCTCAATTGGGAGAGCGAGCAAGAAGTCGTTAACCCCATACTTCTACGGACACAGTTGGGACGTAAATCCGACGGATAGGGCTAGAAGCGCATGTGTGATACCCGGGGAGATCCCTGCCAGTGCCTATGGCTACCGACGTCGCAAGGCGGAGGGATGCTGGTTGGGAAGTCAGCCGAGGCCGTAGTAGGCGAAACTGCCGAAGGGCCGAATTCAAACATTGCAAGTAGAGGATGCATATCTCTTCGACAGCGACGGCAGTAGCCGCGGGAAACCGTAATCGAAGCAAATCGAGTAGATCTGCCCGGAGGATGGAGGACGGAAGCCGAGATCCAAGGGGCGGGGCCGGAGGTCGAACAAGCTACCGTAGGGATGCACCATTGGACGAAAGCAGGAGGACCAGTGATAACACTGGAAGAGGTTCTATCACCAAGAAACATGCTTCAGGCATGCGACCGGGTGATAACCAATAAGGGAGCTCCGGGGGTTGACGGCATGACTGTCGACCAATGCTCGGGGCACTTTGCCAAGCATGGTGCGAGCATCTGCGCGCACATCCGGCAGGGAACGTACATTCCCTTCCCGGTGCGTCGCGTCGATATCCCAAAGCCGAACGGAGGCACCAGAATGCTGGGCATCCCGACGGTGCAGGACCGCGTGATCCAGCAGGCAATCGCGCAGATTCTGACTGCGCACTACGACCCGACCTTTTCGGAATACAGCTATGGATTCCGTACGGGACGCAGTGCGCATGACGCGATCAAGCAATCGACCGCCTACATTGAAGGCGGCTGTCGCTTCATCGTGGAAATAGATCTTGCGAAGTTCTTCGATACGGTGAACCACGACAGACTGATGTCGCGCCTCGAGAAGGACTGCACCGATAAAGCGCTTCTGAAGCTGATCCGACGGTATTTGCGGACGGGCATCATGTCTGACGGGCTTGTTGAAGCTCGAGAGGAAGGCACGCCGCAAGGGTCACCGCTCAGCCCGATCCTGTCGCTGATCGTCCTTGACGAACTCGATAAGTTCTTGGAGAAGCGCGGACTTCGATTCTGCCGCTACGCTGACGACGTCGGCCTGTATGTGCAGTCGCGTCGCGCGGGCGAACGTGCGCTGGCAACGGCAACGAAATTCATCGAGGAGACGCTCAAGTTGCGGGTTAACCGTGACAAGAGCGGCGTCTTTCGCCCTGGAAGGGCGAAATTTCTCGGTTACACCTTTTGGCGCCGGAAGCCAGTCGCACACCCGAAAAGCATCGACAGACTGAAGCAGAAGCTGAAGGCTGTCTTCTTTCGGGCGCGAGGCTCATCGCTTCTCGCGACCATCAAGCGACTCAACATGATCCTGCGAGGGTGGCGGAATTATTTCCAGCTTGACCTTCGCAAATCGGTATACGACAAGCTGGACTGCCATATCCGGAGACACCTTCGGAAGCTGGTGTGGCTGGCATGGAAAAAGCCGAAACGCCGATTGGCGGCTCTGATCAAGTTGGGGATCCCCACTGCTGAAGCCAGAAAAGCCGCCGGTGTCGGGTCAGGCGCCTGGAGGATGTCAGGGACGCAAACCATGCACAAGGCCTACCCGATCGACTTCTTTCGACGCAACAAGCTGTACTCTCTGCTTGAGATGAGATAGCAACCTTCATTCATGTTTGGAAACCGCCGGATGCCGAACGGCATGTCCGAAGAGGCCCAATCACGGGGCCATGCGGTGTGGGAGGGGGCACCCTGCAAAGGGGCCCTCTACCCGATTAGAAGAGCGTGCCCTGCGTGCCGGGCATCTGAATGCCCTCAAAAAACTCCTTCCATTCAGCTTCGAGTTCCTCGGGCGTCTTTTCCTTATCAGTTGACGGCGCTTCCTCATAGACCATGAATGCCCGGTCGTCGTTTCTCAGATACACGGGGCTGTAGGACTCCGCCTGCTGGATCTGAATGAGAAAAACCTTTGCGAGCTCGAGCGAAGCCAGAAGCCAGACCGTAAGCTGCGGCTGATCCGCCTCATCGCCCATCAGGTCCGTGAGGCGAACATAGTCCTTGCCCTGAAGAATCTTCAGAATCCCCGTCATGTGCTCGCGCACTGAGAGTTCTTCGCGCGTCACGTGGTGGTTCGCCGAGAGCGCGGCATCGGCTTCCACGGCTTCCCAGGCGAGCGAAAGCTCAGCGGGCGTAATAACGGGAAGGTCCTTCACGGGAACGTCAAAAAAGCCCCCCGCCGGAACGAGAAAATCCCGGTCGAGTCGCGGGAGCTCATCGAGAAGCTTTGCCGCTTCCCGCATGCGTTCGTATTCGAGAAGCCTCCTCATGAGCTCGGCTCTCGGATCCTCAGCTTCCTCGCCTTCGCTCGCATCAGGGCGTTTGGGAAGGAGCATCCGGCTCTTGATCGACATGAGCGTCGCCGACATCACGAGATAAGCGGATGCCAGTTCCAGATTCGAGCGGCGGATGAGTTCCACATAAGCCATGTACTGTTCCGTGAGCTTGGTCATCGGAATATCCATGACGTCGAACTTCTGGCTGCGGATGAGCCAGAGGAGAAGATCGAGCGGCCCCTCGAACCGGTCAAGAACGACTTCGAGCGCGTCGGGAGGAATATAGAGTCCCTCGGGGAGCTCCGTCATCGGTTCGCCGTAGAGGCGCGCAACGACCCGTGCGCCCGGGCGGGGTTCTTCTCCCGCAGGTGCCTTGTGGTTCGGATCCGGATTCGATGAAGGAGCTTCTGTCATGACCCGGGAATGATAAAGCCTCCGTCCTGCCGCGCTCTTCGCGCATTCGGAAACGGAGGCTTTCTCAGGCTCTTAAAGGAGAGCGGTCAGCCTTTCAGCTGGAACTGAATCGGGAAGCGCAAACGCACGGTCCCCTTCGGATGGCTCCAGCGCGATTCAGCATCCGCCACGGCACGCATTGCGGCCTTGTCGAGAAGCGGATGACCCGCGGACTTGAAAATCCTGAGTTCGGTCAGCTTTCCGCTCGGATTGACGATGAACTGCACGATGGCAGTGCCCTCGATGCGGAACATTCTGGCCTTGCGCGGATAGTGGAGCGATTCCTCCACCGCGCGCTTCACTTCGGTCAGGAACGGATCATCTATTTCACCGTAAACCAAAGTGGAGATGCCGTTCTCTGCATGTGCAGTCTGAGCGCCGGCCGGCTGTGCTGCCGGCCCCGGCGCAATTGCCGCGGGCGCTGCAGCAGGCTGCGGCGCATCGGCTTTCCTTGCGGTCTCAACACGATGCGGCCGCTCAGGCTTCGGCCTTTCAACCCGCTTTTCAGGCCTGGGCTTCGGTTTCTCAACCGGCTTCACCACTTCCTTTTTGACGGGCTTCGGCTTAGGCGGTTCAGGTTTCGGCTCAGGCTTGGGTTCTGGTTTCGGCGGTTCCGGCTGAGGTTCAGGTTCCGGGACAGGCTCGGGCTCCGGTTCTGGTTCCGGCTCGGGCTGCGGTTCCGGTTCAGGTTCGGGTTCCGGCTCTGGAATGGGCTCAGGCTCCGGCGGCGGGGCCTCGGGCTCCGGTTCGGGTTCCGGTTGCGGCGGTTCCGGCTCCGGTTCAGGCGCAGCTTCAGGCTGCGGTTCGGGAGCGACCTCTTCCTGAGGCGCTCCGCCCCCGGAAAGCTGCGCGAACGAAAGCGACACCGACGCCACCTGTCCCGAAGGCTTATAGGTAAGCGCCGGCGCACTCCAGAACATCACCCAGAGGAGCGGCGCGTAGACGCAGCACGCGAGAAGAAACGACTGAACGGTGCGTTCAGTGTCCTTCTTTTTCTGTTGCGATGGTGAAGTTTTCATGGTTATTCGCCTTGAAGAGGTCAATCACCTGAATGAAGCGGTCGAACTTCGACTCCTTGTCGATGCGCAGAAGAACGCGCTGCTCGCGCGGCATGTTGGCGATCACGTCGTTCAGGTCGTCGATCGACATCTTTTCGCCGTCCCAGAAGAAGTCGCCTGCAGCATCCACCTGCACGAGCTTCGGATGCTGATCGGCCTGCTGAGGAGAAGCCGCAGTCTTCGACTTCGGCAGATTGATCTGGATTTCACCCTTGGCGATAAAAGTGGAAATCGACAGCACCATTGCCAGGAGCACAAGCATGATGTCGATGAAGGGAACAATGTTGAGAGGCTCCTTTTTCGGGATCTCAATCATTTACTGCTCCCCTTCAGCACTCTTCCAGCGCGACGAAAGCACGTTGATCTTGCGCTGGAGGCCGTTGTAGATAATGAGGGTCGGGATCGCGACCGTGAGACCGAGCGCCGTCGCCTTCAGCGCGAGCGACAGACCCGTCATGATGTCGGACGCATTGATGTTCCCGGACTGGCCCATGTCGTAGAAAGTGATCATGATGCCGATTACGGTGCCGAGAAGACCCACATACGGCGCATTGGAATAGATGATATAGAGGGTAGTCAGGTTGTTGGTGAGCGCTTCGTCGTACTCATCCTTCGTTTCATAGTCCGAAGGACGGCAC
Source organism: Sutterella faecalis (assembly GCF_006337085.1). GTDB lineage: Bacteria > Pseudomonadota > Gammaproteobacteria > Burkholderiales > Burkholderiaceae_F > Sutterella > Sutterella faecalis. Next base: position 1,706,442 of record NZ_CP040882.1, read on the forward strand.
TTCTTCATGAACATCAGGCGTTCAATCGTGAGCCAGATCGTGATGAAGCCCATCAGCCCCAAAATGGCGAAGATCGCGTAGTCAACGCTTTCCTTGAGGAATTCCATTCTTAAACCTCAGACAAATGGAAATAAAGGGGGCAGGAAAATGCTCCCCGATTTGCGGATTGCGCCCGACCGGTTTCAAGCCGGCCGAGCCTGCGGTTCATGAGATTTCCATTAAATGCTTACGCACTTATCAGAAAGAGTAGGTGTAGGAGAGCCAAAGATTGCGGCCGTCAAGGTAGTCGCGATAGGCATTGGCATAGCCGTCATGATTGGAATTGGGCACCCACTCGAGCCCCACATCCGTGACGTTGTTAAGTGCGACCGCAAACGTATGGTGTTTCGCCCAGACGTACGACGCACCAATATCCAATACCGTGTAGTTCTTGAACTTGTCGAGATCGGGACCGCCCCTAGTGTTTTGATTCTCTGAATCAAACTTCGACGTCGTCTTGACATACGCATTGAAGGTCTGGTAGTCGTAATCGAGACGTGCCGTAAGCGAATGACGCGGCAAGCTATTGGGGCGCTTGCTGGCAGGCCAGTTGCCAGGACGCTGCGTCAGATCACCATCACGAATTTCAGCATTCGTATAGGTATAGCCTCCCGAGAACCGGAAACCATAGAACGATGCCGTATTAAGAAGGACCTCTACACCCTTCGAACGCACCTTGCCGTGATTGATATCCCGGGTATCGTCGTTGGCGTTGATAATTTCCGTATCCAGCTGATTCTTAAAATCCGTCCAGAAAACACCGAGTGTCAGATTAAAGGCGCTCGGGACCTGCAGCGTCGTGGAGAGTTCATAACTCCAACTTTCTTCCGGTTTCAGATCTGGGTTACCATACGCCTTAGGATCACCATTACTGTACGCGCCGTCATAGAGCTTTTTAATTGCAGGGGGAGCATATCCGTTTGCAACACCGCCTTTGAAACTGATGAGCTCCATAGGCTTATAAACGAGGTAGGCTCGGGGAGAGAAATGAGCTCCAAAAACATCGCTCCAGTGGAGACGCCCACCAAGCGTCGCGATCCATTCCTCATTAATGAAATATTCGCCTTCCGCAAAAGCTGAAAGAATCGTCTGATCCAGTTCCAGCTTACCGCTAGGCTGATCGGTGGCAGTATTGTCCTCAAAAGTTTCATACTCGCCGGCCAGCCCTGTTGACAGCATCAGATTCCCATTTGCGCCGAAATCAAGCGGAGACGTCAGCTTAGTGTTGAAGGAATAACTTCTGCTAGCCTTCATGGGGCTCCCCGTTTGTTCCGTCCAAGGCCCCGTGCCACCACCAGCACTAGTACGCGTCTTTACCTGTTCAAGCGCGTTGTACTGAAAATAGCTGTCAAGGGTTCCAATGTCGTACCTGCCTTGATGCCCGATTACGGCGTTGTACTTATTCCACCATCTATACGTCTGAATGCCCCTCTTCGATGTATTCATAGCCCCGCCTTTATACCGGGTATAGTCGCCATCAATATAGACATCGTTCGATGAATTCAGCGTCATATTGAGTCGTGCCCCGACATTGCCGGCAAATCCATCCGTCGGTGAATGCGTGGCATACGGGTTGCCAGAGGTAGCGTCCGGCTTTTTAAGACCTGATGCATCACGACCCAGATATTTAGCGCGCAACTGGAGCGACAGGGTATCTTCCTTAATCGGCACGCCGAGATAGGCGCTCGTGCCCCAACGGTTGCCGTAACTGTCGTCATCATCAAACTGCGTACGTTCAACTGAGATCGACCCCGTGAACTTATCCGGATGCTTTTTTGTGATGATGTTCACAACGCCGCCCACCGCGTCTGAGCCCCAGACCGTGGACGCAGGGCCTCGGATCACTTCAATGCGTTCGATGGCACCCACAGGCGGCATAAAGACACGCCCCGGATCGAACCCATTCTCAACCATACTGCCGGAGGTATTCTGCTTGCGGCCGTCAACGAGAATCAGCGTATAGGAGGTGTCAAACCCTCGAATAGAAATTTCAGAGGCTCCCATTTTATCGGTGGAGATATCCACACCCGGAACGTCACCGATAGCGGAGCCCAGGTCCGTCACCGGCTTCGTTGCAAGTTCCTTTTCCGTAATCACGGAGACGCTCGCGGGCGCTTCGCGCGTGTCCTGCGCATAGCCGGCAGCGGAAACAACGGAAGTATCAAGAGTGGTGTAGTCGTCATCAGCAGCGAAGGCGGCAGACACAGCCATCGCAAGCGGCAGCATGACGAGCGCTTTGCGGTTGTAGTTCATTCTGTTTTGGTACGTGCGTAAGACCGCGCTTAAAGTCTGGAGACGCAATGCCGTTCCGGAGGCGGGTCTTGTGGTTGATGTGCATTGGCGCGTTCGAAAGTCCTTCAGACCTCTAGACACGTCACGATCGAATAGTACTCAAATGTAAATGAGTTTCATTCTCTTGTAATGAAGCATTTCCGAAACTAGTTCGATGTCATACAAAATTTCAAACTCATAAAAATCAATAGAGTAAAACCCTATTATCGGGACATTTCATGAATAAAAATCATTATCACTAATTTGTAATTAAATGTAACAATATTGATTTTTATTACTAAGAGTTATGTCAGAGGGATAGGTCAGACCTATTCGTCCTGCATATTTCTCAGATCCCTACTTTGGCCTTGAGTTTGCAGGCCGACCAGTCTTCCAACGCTTTGTTGCGCGTTATGGAGAACTCAAGAGACGTCATCTCGAATGACGGCAGGGAGAGTGAATTGCAGCAGTACATTTTTTGAAGGGAATCGATGCGAACGGTCGCGCCAGAAGGCTTGCAAAGCACTTCCGGCAACAGACCTCAATGCGGACCTTTGGGGACACTCATCAGCACTCTCCCTTTGCTTCAGAAGCGTCACCATCGAATGGTAGCTAAATGTAAGTAAGATCCACTATCTTCAGAATTGACCAAATCAGCAGTTTGTTCGATCTAAAACAAGTTTTATTTTTCATATATTTCAATGCATTAATACAAATACAATGCACGTCAAGTAAATGAGAATCGTTACTATTCTTTTGTAAATAAATGTAATTTCATTCATTCTCGATAGTGGGATTTATGCAGAATGCCTCGAAACTGCACCTTGTCCAAGGGATTACCCGGCATCGCTTTTCGAACATTCATGCCCAGATCAACCGCCATCCTTCTGACGCTTACGTTCATCGTCGGTCTCCTGTCGCTTCTTGTCGGCGCCGCAGACGTAACGTTCTCGTCGCTCCTTTCGGGAGACGCCGAAAGCCTTGAGCTTCTTCTGATTTCCCGCTTGCCGAGGCTTCTTGCAATCCTCTGCACGGGGGCCGGCATGAGCATTGCCGGCCTCATCATGCAGCAGCTCTGCGCTAACAAATTCGTTTCCCCGACCACCGGCGCCACGATTTCGTCGGCGCAGTTCGGGATCCTCATCGCGCTCCTCTTCATGCCGGATTCCACGATCTGGTCGCGCGCTGCATTTGCCTTTGCGGCAGCGATCATCGGCACCTGGATCTTCGTCTGGTTCATTTTGAGAATGCCGATGAAGGACCCGGTCATGGTGCCTCTCGTCGGCATCATGTTCGGCAACGTCATCGGCGGCATCACGAGTTTTCTGGCCTTTCGCTTCGACATGACCCAGGCGCTCTCGACCTGGCTGGTCGGCCATTTTTCCCTTGTGCTCCGAGGCAACTACGAACTCGTCTACCTCGTTGTGCCCCTGATCGCCATTGCGTGGATTTACGCCAAGTGGTTCAACATCGTCGGCATGGGACGGGACTTCTCGAAGAACTTAGGCGTCAACTACACCTTCGTTCTCTTTTCGGGGCTTTCAATCGCCGCGATGATCACGGCTTCCATCGTAACCGTCGTCGGGAGCATTTCCTACATCGGCCTCATCGTTCCCAATCTCGTCGCGATCTTCAAGGGCGACGACCTGCGCTCCACGCTCGCCGATACGGCGCTCTTCGGCGCGCTCTTCGTGCTTTGCTGCGACCTGATCGGGCGTCTCATCATCCTGCCCTACGAGCTTCCGATCGAACTCATTATCGGCACGCTCGGGAGCCTCATCTTCATCGTGCTCATCTTCTACCGCCTGCGCTTCGGCCGCCGGTCGCTCAACAAGGACCTGCTCATGAAGCTTTTCGGCTTTGAGAAGAAAACGCCGGTCTGCACCTCGATCAATGGAGGCACCCGATGATTGCTTCGGCTTCCTCGTCCTTCTCGTCGCCGCGTCTGAAGAAGCTCGCGCTCGCGATGATGGTGCTTGTTGCACTCACGCTTGTCGCCGCGGCGCTCTACCAGTTTGCCTTCGTTAATCCGAAGTTCTTCAGCTACGCGATGGAGCTGCGCGCACCGCGCCTCATCGTGATGCTCACAGCCGGCTTCTCGATTTCCGCCGCGGCGATCGTCTTTCAGACCATCATCCGCAACAACATCGTGACGCCGTGCCTTCTCGGCATGAATTCGCTCTATCTGCTGATTCATACCGCCGTCGTCTTCTTCTTTGGTTCGGGCAGTCAGTTCGCAACAAACCCGGTGATGGCTTTTGCCGTGGACATCGTCCTCATGGGCGTGATCGCGACCTTCATCTACTACTCGATCTTCAAAAAGACCGGCGGGAACGTTCTTTACGTGCTCCTCATCGGCACGGTGCTCTCGACCTTCTTCTCGAGCATGCAGAATTCGCTCACGCGCATCATGGATCCCAATGAATACGATGCGCTCCTCAATACGCTCGTGGCGAGCTTCACGAACGTCAACATGGCCTGCATCATCCCCGGGATCCTCATCCTCATTCTCATTGCGCTCTGGCTCAAAAAGGACATTGCGATCCTCGACATCATCAGCCTCGGACGCGATCAGGCGATCAGCCTGGGCGTCGACTACGAACGCGTCCTGAGGCGCCTCATGGTCGGCGTCGCGCTCTACATCGCCGTCGCCACGGCGCTCGTCGGACCGCTCTCCTTCCTCGGCCTCATCACCGCCAACGTCGCGCGTCAGGTCTTCACGACCTACCGCCACACCTACCTCATTGCCGGCGCCGGCTTTGTCGGAATGCTCATTCTTTGCGCCGGCCAGTTCGCTGTCGAGCACATCATGGTCTACAGCGTTCCCGTGAGCGTCTTCGTCACGATCGGCGGCGGCCTCTACTTCCTCTACCTCATCCTCACGCAGAAATAACCCGCCATGCTCACCATCAGGAATCTCCGCAAGACCTACGAAGATGCGACGGTCGTCGACGACGTCTCGCTTGACCTCCCGCATGGAAAAGTTATTTCCATGATCGGTCCCAACGGTGCGGGCAAATCCACCGTGCTCGGCATGATTTCTCGCCTGGTTGCAAAAAGTTCGGGCGCCGTTGAGTTTCAGGGCAAGGACCTCGAGAAATGGGAAAGCCGGGAGCTCGCGAAGCACCTTGCCATTCTCACCCAGGCCAACAACGTGCAGATGAAGCTCACGGTCCGCGAACTCGTCGCCTTCGGCCGATTCCCGCACTCGGGCTCGAACCTGAGCCAAAAGGACTGGGAGATTGTCGACCGCTCGATCAGCTACATGGAGCTCGAGGACTTTGCCGAACGCTTCATCGACGAAATGTCGGGCGGTCAGCGCCAGCGAGCCTTCATCGCCATGGTGCTCGCGCAGGACACCGAATACGTGCTCCTTGACGAACCGACCAACAACCTCGACATCTATCACGCCACGCAGATGATGAAGCTCGTGCGCAGGCTTTGCGACGAACTCGGAAAAACCGTGATTCTCGTGCTTCACGAAATCAATCTCGCCGCTTTTTATTCCGACTACATCTGCGCCTTCAAAAACGGAAAGATCGCCGCCTGGGGGACCGTGAACGAGGTGATGACGCCCGAGCAGCTCAAGCTCATCTACGGGGTCGACTTCCAGATTCACGAGATCGACGGCCGTCCGCTCGCGATCTTTCACTAACACCGATTTTCTTCACACGCACTCCCTGATACAGAGGAAGCCACACCACCATGCCCATGCTTTTCACCCGCCGCACGCTCGGCGTCGCCGCGCTCTCTGCGGTTTCGCTCGCGCTCCTTCCGACTTCACCCGCCTTCGGCGCCGAAACGGTTGAAGTCAATTCCCTCAACGGCAAGAACCAGCCCGTCAAGGTAACGGTTCCCAAAGATCCTAAGCGCATCGCCATCGCCGATTACGCCGTTCTCGACACGCTCGACCACTGGGGACTGGCAAAGGACCGCATCGTCGCGATCACGCAGACGACCGCGCTTCCCTATCTGCCGCAATACTTCAAAAAGTCTTCGAAGGTAAGAAACATCGGCACCCTGAAGGAAATCGACTTCGAGGGCCTCATGGCCGCTGAACCGGACGTCATCTTCATTTCCGGGCGCCTCCAGAAGAAGTACGACGAGCTTTCCAAAATTGCTCCCGTCGTCTACATGACGATCGACCGCACGAAAGGCACCTTCGAGAGCTTTGCGGACAATCACATGAACCTTGCGAAGATCTTCGGGAAGGAATCCGAGGCCAAGGCCGATATTGCGCACTTCCAGGGACGCATTGAAAAAATCCGCGCGGCTTCTGAAGGCAAGACTGCCATCGTGAGTCTCGTCACGAGCAGCCACGTGAACCTTCTCGGCAGCCAGGCGCGCTGCGCCATCATCAGCAATGAATTCGGCTTCAAGAACGTTGCTCAGGACGCCAACGCCAACCACGGCAACGAAGCTTCGTTCGAACTTCTCCTCAAGCTCAATCCCGACTATTTCTTCGTTCTTGACCGCGACTCCGCCATCGCCCGCCCGGGTGCGAAGCTCGCTCAGGACGTGCTGAAGAACGAAATCGTCGACCGCACGAAGGCTAAGAAGGAAGGCCATATCGTCTACCTCTCTCCGGCTGCCTGGTACCTCGCCGAAGGCGGCTACACCTCGCTCGAAATCCAGTTTAAGGATGTCGAAAAAGCCCTCGGCCTTGCTCAGTAACGCTTCCGGAGAACCGTCATGAATTTTTCCCGCCGCAATCTTCTTGCCGCCGGCGCAATCCTTTCGCTCCCGGGCTTTGCCTCCTCCGCTTTTGGCTCGGAAACGGTAACCGTTCCCTCGCAGACGGGAGACGCTGCCGTACCCGTTGATCCCAAGCGGCTTGCAGTGCTCGACATTTCCATTCTTGAAAATCTCGCCTACTTCGGCCTCTCCGACCGCGTGGTCGGTTCCGTGACGCCGGGCGCCGTGACCTGGGTCAAAGTGCCTGCAGGCGCGAAGCTGATCGGCGGCATGAAGACCATCGACATCCCGGCCGTCAAGTCCGTGAATCCGGATCTCGTCTTCATTTCCGGCCGCGTTGCCCGCGCCATCGATGAATTCCGAACGGCGGCTCCCACCGTCTGCCTCGTCCCCAACTACCAGACGGGCGCGTGGCAAAGCTTTGAAGGGAATCTCCGCTCCCTCGGACGCATCTTCAGGAAAGAAAAAGAGGCCGAGGCCGCTGTTCAGGCCGCCAAGCAGCGCGTTGACGTCATCGCGAAGAAAGCTGCCGGCGAAAAAATCGCCATTCTCATGATGGTGGGCGGCAGAATCATCGTTCTGCCGGACAACGGCCGCTGCTCCCTCCTCACGAATGCGCTCGGCTTCTCGAACGTGAAGCCTCCGCGCACGGGCGAGGCTCCGAAGAAGGCTGCACCCAAGGGCAACCCGCCCCCGAAGCCTACCGCTGCCGAAATCGCCGCCATGAATGAAAAGAGCTTTGCTGAACTCGCCGAGCTCAAGCCCTCGCGCATCTTTGTGCTCAATAAAGATCTTGCGGTCGGCGCGAAGGAACCGAAGCTCTTTGCCGACGCCGTCAAGGGAAATGCCGTCTGGCAGGGACTCGATGCCGTGAAGGCCGGGCGCGTTACGGAACTCACCGGGCCCGCCTGGTACCTGGGCGAAGGCGGTGTTGAGAGCATGAGCCGCATGCTGGGCGACGTTGAAAAGGCGCTCGGCCTCTAAAACGCTCTCCTTATCTTTTTTCAAATCCCATTTTTTGAGCCGCCGGCGGGTGCCGACGGCTCCTTTTTTCAACATCGAAAAAAAGCCTTCGCCCGACATCGTGAAGATGTCGGAAGCGAAGGCTTCGATGCTCGGACGCTCAAGCCGGAAATCTCTCACTGGGAAAGTCCGGCTCAGCCGTCATTACGGACGGTACATGAAGGCTTCAACAGCCTTTTCGAGGTCCTGAGGACGTTCATTGCCGGCGAGGCCGTTGTCATAGGCATAGGCCGCAACAGCCGCACCGATCTTGACCGAGACCGGACGAATGTCGTCGAGCGACGGATAGAGCGAACCCTGTTCGAGATCGGCATCCGTAACGAGCTCGGCCAGCTTCTTCGCAGCCACGAGGAACATGCCGTCAGGCATCCACTTCGAGCGGCTGAAGACGGCGCCGAGGCCGAGAGCCGGGAAGACGTAGCTGTTGTTGCCCTGGCGCGGAACAAAGGTCTTGCCTTCGTATTCGACCGGAGCGAAAGGCGAGCCCGAGGCGTAGAGGGCCTTGCCCTTCGTGACGCGATAGGCTTCCTCGGCCGTGCATTCGGCGCGCGAGGTCGGGTTCGAAAGCGCGAAGATGATCGGGCGTTCGTTGAGCTTGGACATCTCTTCGAGCACTTCGGTCGTGAAGGTGCGCGGCTGGGCAGCGACGCCGATGATGCCGGTCGGCTTGATCATCTTGATCGCTTCGACAAAGTCCGTGCACTTCGCGTAGTCGTGCGCAAAGGGCTTCTTGTGAGCGGCGAGCTCATCCATGCGGGACTTCGTGACGAGGCCCTTCGAGTCAAAGAGCGCGCAGTGCTTGAGGGCTTCCTCGCGGGTCATGCCTTCGGAGACGAGCGCGTCGGCAATCAGGTTCGCAATGCCGCAGGCCGCTTCACCGGCGCCGAAGAAGAGGAACATCTGATCGGTGAGCTTCTCCTTCTTGATGCGCATGGCGCTGTAGAGGCCCGAAACCACGACGGAGGCCGTGCCCTGAATGTCGTCGTTGAAGCAGAGAATCTTTTCCTGGTAGTCCGCCAGAAGCTTGAAGGCGTTCTGGTTGCCGAAGTCCTCGAACTGAATGAGGACATTGGGCCAGCGGCGGCGGGCTTCAGCGATGAATTCATCGACGAGCGCGCGGTATTCCGGACCACGGCTGCGGGGCTTGCGCAGGCCGAGATAGAGCGGATCGTTCAGGTACTCCTCACGGTTCGTGCCGACGTCGAGCACGACCGGAAGGGTCTTGGCAGGATCGATGCCGGCGCAGGCGGTATAAAGCGCGAGCTTGCCGATAGGAATGCCCATGCCGTTGATGCCCTGGTCGCCGATGCCGAGAATGCGCTCGCCGTCGGTGACGACGATCACGTCGACTTCCTTGTTGGGCGCGCGTTCAATCACATCACGGACATGGCCCGCATGCTGGTAGGAAATGAAGAGGCCGCGCGGATAGCGGAAGATGTGGCTGAAGCGCTGGCAGTATTCGCCCACGGTCGGCGTATAAACCACCGGCATGTATTCGGCGGTGTAGCGCGTGAGGAGTCGGAAGTAGAGATCTTCATCCGTCGCGTGGAGGCTGTCGAGCACGAGCGCTTTGTCGATCGGCTTTTCGAAGCGGTCAAGAATCTCATGCATGCGCTCGACCTGCTGGTCATTGGTCGAGACGGCAGTCGGAAGCAGGCCGCTCAGTCCAAGCTCCTCGCGTTCCTTTTCCGTAAAAGCAACACCCTTGTTGGTAAGCGGGCAATGGAAAACAGCCGCGCCGGTGTGCTTGCAGCACTGGGTCATAGGGACACCTCCATTTTGTCGTCCGATGCAGTCGGACAGACTCAAGTCGTGGTCAATTGCCGGCTTAAATCAGCTCAAGCCGGCATCTTTTCATTCGTCCCGGCGCGGAAGGCTCTTTTGAAGGAAAAAGCCCCGCCGCCGGAGAGGGAGTAGATGCAACCATACCCCTTTAAGGGATGCGATGCATTTCTGCTGATTGAAATTTACCCTTATCGAAAAGGATATTCACGAATTATTTTTCTATCAATGCCCTAGAGAAAACCCCTGATTCAAGGCAGGGTTCCTCCTTATCTTTACTTCTTCTGGCCTAAGTCTTTCAGCCTTTGGCTCGCTTCCTTAGCCACTTCCGTCTTTGGATAAGTGCGGATGATCTTGTTTAATGTATTACGCGCCGCAGTGATGCTGCCGCTCGCTGCCTGGGAACTCGCCACGAGCATCATGGCATCGGGAGCGCGCGAACTCTTCGGATATTCGCGAAGGAGCTGATTCTGGGTTGAAATTGCAGTCTTATAGTGTTCGGCAGCGAAAGCGCTCGTGCCCCACCAGAAAATAGCGTCCGGACGATAGGGCGACTTGTCCCAGCGGGTTGAGAACTCCTTGAAGGCTTTCTCAGCATCGAGGAACTTCCCGTCCTGGAGAAGCTGGACTGCCGCCTCATAGGCATTCTTTTCATCGGCCTGAACCTGAACGCTTTGTCCGTCGATCACAACCATCTGAGGCTCAAAGACGCCGAGGCGCTTATCCACCGATTCATAGAGCGTGCGGGAATTTCGCTTTTCCACGGCAAGCTGATTGGTCAGTTCTTCAACGCGGCCCGTGAGCTGACGGTTCTGTTCCCTGAGGGACGTAATTTCATTGGCAAGCTGAAGCTGCCCCGAGCGCACCGTATCGATGTCGGACTGCATCTGCTTCACGGTTTCGCGAAGCTCGAGAATGGCCCGGCGGGCGTCGTCGTCAGCGAAGGCAAAAGCCGAACCCGCGAGCGTAAGCGTAAGGAGCGCTGCTGCCGTACGGCGGGCAAGAGGAGTGAGCGAAAGGATCATTTTGGTCGATCAAAAATAAAAATGCCGGCGCCTGTCTCTCGCAGAAGCGAGGGAGAGCCGCCGGCCGGATGTCTGACAGAGGGACTTCAAGCGTCCCCTCGGGCATTACTTGGTCTGAGCGCCCGTGCCTTCCGGATAAACGATGTCCGCACGGCGGTTCTGAGCCCAGGCCTCTTCCGTATGGCCGGTGGCAACGGGCTTTTCCTTGCCGAAGGAAACCGCCTCAACGCGGTCGCCCGTAACGCCGAGGAGCTGCATGCGCTGGCGCACGGCTTCAGAACGCTTCTGGCCGAGCGCGAGGTTGTATTCGCGTCCGCCGCGTTCATCGGTGTTGCCCTGAATGACGATCTTCACGTTCGGATGTTCGGCGAGCCACTTGGCGTGCGCCTCAACGATCGCAGCGTACTCGGGAGAAACTTCATACGAATCGAAGGCGAAGTAGACCGAGCGGTGCGAAAGCGGGTTCGAGGGATCCGTAAACGGGTCCTGCACCGTCTGCTGCTGAGCGGCCTGATTGCCGGCGAGCGTGCCTTCCTTAGCGCTCTCGTCGAGCGAAACCGAAGAGCAGCCCGAAAGCAGCGCAGCGGCTGCCGCCGCAGCGGCAAGAACCTTCCAAGCGATAGTCATTTTGTTGAGCTCCTTAATTGAAATAAAAATATTTATCCATCCGGATTACTGCAGGATCGGGCCCCATGCAGGCTCGCGGATGTTGCCTTCGCCCGAAAGGCGGGTCGAGAGGCGTGCGTCGGCAGAACACGTGCCGAGGATGCCGCGTCCGGACACTTCCGTGGCGTACACGATGAATCGTCCGTTGGGCGCGAAGGACGGAGACTCGTCGCGCTCCGTATTCGTAACGAGCAGATCCTGTCCGGTGGCAAGATCCATGACGGCAACGCGGAAGCTCGAATCAATGCGCGAAATGTACGCCATGCGGGCGCCGTCAGGCGAAATGTCCGGGCTGATGGCGTAGTTGGAGCCGAAGGTAACGCGCTCGGCATTCCCGCCCGCCACCGGCTGACGGTAAATCTGAGGCGTGCCGCCGCGGTCGCTCGTAAAGTAGATCCAGGCGCCGTCGCGCGTGAAGACCGGTTCCGTATCGATGCCGTAGCTTTGCGTAAAGCGGCGAAGCCCCGAACCGTCGGCGCCGATCAGATAAATCTGCGTGAGGCCGTCGCGCGATAGGGCGACGGCGAGCGTGCGCCCGTCAGGCGACCAGGCGGGAGCCGAATTGTTGCCGCGGAAGGCCGCCACCGGGCGGCGCACGCCTGTTGCCAGCTCATGCACGTAGACAATGGGTTTGCGATGCTCAAAGCTCACGTAGGCGAGCTTCTTGCCGTCAGGGGACCAGGACGGCGAAATGATGGGCTCAGGCGACTGAAGCGCTGTTCTCGGCACGCCGCCGTCGCTGTCGGTAATGATGAGTTCGTAGCGTCTTTCGGCAAGCTGCGCCACATAGGCGAGCTGAGAAGCGAACATCGGGCCTTCGCCCGTGAGCTTCGTATAGATTCTGTCCGCGCAGCGGTGCGCCGCCATGCGAAGGAGGTCCGTCCCGGCGGTATAGCCCACGGAATCGAGCTGCTCGCCGCTCACGGCATCAAAGAAAAGACAGCGCACATCCCAGCGTCCGGTGCCGATTCGCTGCACCGACCCCACGACATAAACGGTGGCGCCGGCCTGCGCCGCGCGGGTAAGTCCTTCCGGCTTCTCAAGATTCTCTGCAGGATCCGCCGGACCGGCATCCACAAGACGGAATGCGCCTGAGCGCAGCAGATCCGCGCCGATCACTTCAGCCGGGTCAACCGGCGCAGCGGCAGCGCCCTGGAAAGGACGAATGGCAATCGGCAGCTGATTCGCGCCGACGCCGGTAATTTCAATGCGCAGATCCGCGAGCGCAGGACAGGCGCCGAAAACGCCCGCTGCCATGCCGGCGCCGATCAGCGCGCGGCGTGTGAGGCGCATGGATTCGCTCAAATCTTTCACAGACTTTTCTCCGAAAGCTACTTTTGACTGCGCAGAGGGGAAACGGTGCTCGACAAACCTGAGCACGAGCGATTTTTCCATCCGTCCCGCGCAATGAAGTCAGTCCAATATACGCGAATGGGCGCCGCCCTGCGATGATGCCGGCGGCGCCCAAATGAAACAAGCAATGATTAGTGGCGGAAGTGGCGTTCGCCCGTGAAGACCATTGCAATGCCGCGCTCATTGGCGGCGTTGATCACTTCCTCGTCGCGAATGGATCCGCCCGGCTGAATGACGGCCGTGCAGCCCGCGTCCACCACAACGTCGAGACCATCGCGGAAGGGGAAGAAGGCATCCGAAGCGGCAACGCTGCCCGCAAGAGAAAGTCCGCCTTCCTCAGCCTTGATCATGGCAATGCGGGCGCTGTCGACGCGGCTCATCTGGCCGGCGCCGACGCCGAGCGTCATGCCGTCGCGTGCGTAGACGATGGTATTGGACTTCACGAAGCGCGCAACATTCCAGGCAAAGAGCAGATCCGTGATCTGAGCCTGCGTGGGCTCCTTCTTCGTGACGCAGCGCAGATCCTTTTCGGTAGCGAGCTGGATGTCGGGCGTCTGAACGAGAAGGCCGCCCCCGACGCGCTTGAAGTCGAAGTCGTTGTGGGCCGTCCCGCGGGCGATCTTCAGAAGGCGGAGGTTCTTCTTCGCGCTGAAGAGTTCAAGCGCGCCTTCATCGAATTCAGGCGCAATGATCACTTCGGCGAACTGGTGCGAGACCTTCTCGGCGCAGGCGCGGGTAACGGGGCCGTTGAAGGCGATGATGCCGCCGAAGGCCGACTTGCTGTCCGTGAGGAAAGCCTTCGCATAGGCTTCCTCGCAGGTGGGGGCAACCGCAACGCCGCAGGGGTTCGCATGCTTGATGATCACGCAGGCAGGCGCGTCGAAAGAGCGCACGCACTCCCAGGCCGCATCGCTGTCGGCAATGTTGTTGTAGGAGAGCTCCTTACCCTGGAGCTGCTCGTAGCCGGCAAGAAGGCCCGGCTCAACGTTCTGCTCGCGATAGAAGGCGCCCTGCTGATGGGGATTTTCGCCGTAGCGCAGATCCTGAACCTTCACCCACTGGCGCGAGAGCACGGCCGGGAACTTCTGAGGCTTCGCTTCCGCGTCGAGGCTCGTGAGGTAGTTCGTGATCATGCCGTCGTAGCGGGCGGTATGCGCAAACACCTTCTTCGCGAGCGCAAAGCGCGTGGCGGCGGAAACTTCGCCCTGAACCTTGATTTCGTCGAGGATCAGCTCATAGTCGGCCGGATCAACGACCACAGCAACCGACTCGCAGTTCTTCGCCGCCGCGCGGATCATTGTCGGGCCGCCGATGTCGATATTCTCAATCGCTTCCTCGAGCGTGCAGTCAGGACGCGCCACAGTCTGCTCGAAGGGATAGAGATTCACGCAGACGATGTCGATCGGATCGATGCCGTGCTCCTTGAGCGCTGCCATGTGCTCGGGCACCGGACGACGGGCGAGGATGCCCGCATGGATCTTGGGGTTGAGCGTCTTCACGCGGCCGTCGAGCATTTCGGGGAATCCCGTGTAGTCGGCCACTTCCTGAACGTCGATCCCTTCGCGGGCGAGAAGCTTCGCAGTGCCGCCGGTCGAAAGGATGTGGTATCCCGCCTCGACGAGGCCGCGGGCGAACTCGACGATGCCCGTCTTATCCGAAACGGAGAGGAGTGCTTGCTTGCGCATGTCTATTTTTCCTTAAATTTTCTGGAAGTCCCTCGCGCCGGAAGCATCCCGTGTTCCTGGAGCTTCTTGCGCAAAGTATTCCGGTTAATGCCAAGTAACTGGGCTGCCGCGCACTGATTATTGGCGCACATCGACATTGCGTAGTCGATCAGCGGGCGCTCTACGGCGTGCACGACAAGATCGTAAAGGGGATGCGGGTCCCGGCCTTCAAGCCGGGCGAAATAGAGGTCGAGCCTGCGGACAATAACTTCTTCGAGATCGTTTTCATCCCCGGGGAGTCTTTCCTCAACGGGGTCGCCGCCCGCGGACGCTTCTCTTTCGGGAGCGTCAGCGGAATCGTGCAGGTCCTTCGGGATCATCGGTTTTCTGAAGTGCGCAGAGTCTCGGGTTCGCGCGCGATGCCTTCGAAAAAGGCGCGCACGAGGTCGGTCTGCCGTTCAGCGTCCTCTTCGCGAAGGATCTCGTCGAGCGCCCTTCTGGCGCCGCTGAACGGTTGGAGATAACGGGAAAGATGCTTGCGGAAGGTGCGCATCGCCCGCGGGCCATCATAGTAGTCGAAATGGCGCTTTCTGTGATCCAAAATGATCTGAAGAAGTTGCGCCGGATCAGGCGGAGAGAAGCTCCTTCCGTCAAGCGCCGCACGGATTTCAGCAAATATCCAGGGCCGGCCGATCGCGGCGCGCCCGATCATGAGGCCGTCCGCATGGGTGAGCTTCAAAACGCTCCGGGCTTTCCCGCCCGAATCGATGTCGCCGTTGGCGGCAAGCGGAATGGAAACCGACGCCTTCACCCGGGCGATTGTCTCGTATTCGGCCTCTCCGCGGAATCCGTCCGCCCTCGTGCGGCCATGGACCGCGAGCGCCGCGATGCCGCAGTCTTCCGCCATCCGGGCGATCAGCGGCGCATTTTTGTGCTCGCGGTCCCAGCCAGTGCGCATCTTGAGCGTCACCGGAACCTTCACCGCACCTGCGACCGCCGACAAAATGTCCCGAACAAGCTTTTCGTCGCGCATGAGCGCGCTCCCGCATTCCGCGGAAAGCACCTTCCGCGCCGGGCACCCCATATTGATGTCCACCACATCCGCGCCGTCCGCTTCAGCCGCCCGGGCGGCCTCGGCCATCACGGCAGGATCCGCGCCGAGAAGCTGCACGACGTGGAGTCCCGACTCCTCTGCTTCCACCCAGCGCGTGAGGCTTTTTTCCCGCTCGCGCAGATCCTCGCGGCTTGCCGTCATTTCCGCCACGGCGTAGTCGCACCCGAAGGTGCGCGCGAGCTCCCGGAAGGGAAGATCCGAATAGCCCGCCATCGGGGCGAGCATGAGCGCCGGAGCGCCTATCTCATGAGGGCCGATTTTCACGCTGCCTCTCCGGAGAAAAGCGCTTCTGCACGGCGAAGTTCTTCGGGCGTGCCGACATTGGCCCATGGGCCTCTGTAGAGCTCCCCGGAAACCTGTCCCCGGTCGATCCTCCTGTTCATCCAGGGAAAAAGCTTCGCGCGCTCGTCGGGAAGCCCGGCAAACATCGCGGGATGGCAGAGGGCAAGGCTCGAAAAGGTGAATTTTTCCCCCGTCCGGCAGACCTTTCCGTCGGCGAGGCCAAAGTCGCCCTTTGCGTGGAAGCCCGGATTAGGCACCAGAACGAGATGCGCGAGACTCCCCGCAGGAGAAAGCGTTTCGGCACGGCGAACCAATGTCGAATAATCAAAGTCCGTCACGATGTCGCCGGCAACGGCAATGAAAGGGGCGCGACCTAAGAGCGGAAGCGCACGAACGATGCCGCCACGGGTTTCGAGCGCGTCTTCCGTTGAGAATCCTTCAATCGACCAGAGAAGCTTCACGCCCCAGGCGCTTCCGTCGCCGAGTTCGGCCATCAGAATCCTCGCGCCGTGCGCGGCATTCACCACGATTTCCGTGATCCCGGCCTTTCTGAGCGCAAGAATCTGCCGCACGGCCATCGGAATGCCGCCGACTTGAATGAGGGGCTTAGGCAGAATCTGCGTGAGGGGCCGCATGCGCCGGCCTTCGCCGGCAGCGAAAAGAAGCGCGCGCATTTCGGGTCAGAACGTGTAGCCTGCGCTCTCGCGCACGCCGGCGAGTTCGTCTAGGAGGTGCTTCAGAGGCGAAAGCTCCACGTAGCGCCCCGCCGTCTGACGCGCATACTTCATGAAGCGCGGCGTATCCGCAAGGTACTTCGGCTTCCCGTCGCGATAGTTGATTCGCGCAAAGATGCCGAGCACCTTCAGATGGCGCTGGAGCCCCATGAATTCCACGCTGCGGTAGAAAGCGCCGAAGTCCGTCGGAACGGGGAGACCCGCCTTTCTGGCCTTTTCCCAGTAGCGGATCGTGATGTCGAGCACGAAGGATTCGTTCCAGCTGATGAAGGCGTCGCGCAGGAGCGAGGCGATGTCGTACGTGATCGGGCCTTCGAGCGCATCCTGGAAGTCGAGAACGCCAGGGAGCGGATCGCTCATCATGAGGTTGCGCGGCATGAAGTCGCGGTGCACGTAGACAACCGGATCAGCGAGATTCACCTTCAGGATCGCTTCCCGGCTCATCTCCCACCATTTCTGATGCTTTGCATCCCATTCCACGCCGCAGTGACGCTTCACGTACCACTCGGGGAAGAGTTCCATCTCGCGCGTGAGAACCGCCCGATCGTAGGGAGGAAGCACGCCGGGGCGCGTCGCCGTCTGCCATTTGACGAGCGCAGTGGTGGCCGCGTCCATGAGCTTCGCTGCATTCTCTTCATTGAGAACATCGAGGAAGGTCTCGTGTCCGAGGTCCGAAATGACGGCAAATCCCGACTCCAGATTGACCGCATGAATCTCCGGCACGTTGAGGCCGGCCTCCTTCATGAGCTTCTGAACCCTGATGAAGGCAGGCAGGTTTTCGTGCGCCGGAGGCGCATCCATCACGATATAGGTGCCGCCTCCCGAGCGCGTCACGCGGAAATAGCGCCGGAAGCCGGCATCGGAGCTCGCAGGAGCCATCGACTCCGGATCGAAGCCGAGCTTCGCTGCTTCAGTGGCGAGCCAGGCCTTGAGCGCATCGTCACGTTCTGTCATCAATAATCTCCCGCGGATGGGTTGGCACAAAAGAAAACCGGAATCCTGTTGCTGATAAAATCCGAGCACTATTCGTCCCTTTTGCTCCTCCGAGTGAGTGGAGGAAAACGGACGCATTCAGGAAAGTCGACCATTTTAAAGGCCTCTCCCGAGGCCTGCAGTCTCTCATGTCTCTGCCTCCCGTCCGCGCAATCGTGCTCAGCGTGGCCTCCGCGCTTGCCGCTTTTTCCTTCTCTGCGCAGGCGGCTGCCGCTTCAAGCGCTCTGCGGCTTGATCTTGAATCCGTTACCCGGCTTGATCCCGCCCGCGCCAACCCGGGCGAGGATGCCGTCAGCATCGTCTATGCCAACCGGATTGAGGGCAGCCCCGACGACGAGCTCAACCTGATCGGCGACGCGGAAGTGCGGCGCGGCGGCGCCGTCATCACGGCCGACCGCATCAGCTACCGTCAGGAGACGGATGAAGTGACGGCGACCGGAAATGCGCACATTGCCCGCGAAGGCGCGAGCTTCTCCGGCCCGAGCATGAAATTCCGCCTCACCTCGCGTTCGGGCTCGATGGAAGACGCCGAGTGGGAATATGCGCCCCGCAATCTGCGCGGCTGCGCAAAGAACGTCAAATTCCTCTCGGGCGACCGCACGAACTTTGAAGACGTGACGATTTCGACCTGCAAGCGAGACGACGAGGCCTGGTTCATCAGCCTCAACGACCTCGAAATCGACGAATACGATCAGACGGCTTCGGGCACGGGCGCCGTGCTTCATTTCCTCGGCGCGCCGATTCTCGCCTCCCCCTGGTTTTCGTTCCCGATCAGCACGGAACGGCGCTCGGGCTTTCTCACGCCCACCTACGGCATGAGCTCCACGCGCGGCGTTGACATTGCGGTTCCCTACTACTTCAACATCGCCCCCAACTACGACTACACCTTTACGCCCCGCGTCATGACGAAGCGCGGCGTCATGCTCGGCAATGAAGGGCGCTTCAAGTACGACAACTTCGAAACCCAGGTCAATTTCGACTACCTCCCTGACGACCGCGTCTACGACGACTCGCGCTGGGGCACCCGCATTCAGGCGGAGTACAACCGCGAGAAGCTCGCCTTCCGGGCAGACTACAACCGGGTCTCCGACGACGACTACGTGACGGACTTTTCCGGGAGCATCCGCGAATCTTCGGAAGCGATTCTTCCGCAGGACTACAGCCTCTCCTGGACCGATACCTACTGGAATTCAACGCTTCGCGTTACGAAGAATCAAACGCTCGAAATCGACGGCGTGACGACGATCGTTCCCTACGAGCGCGTCCCGCAGGTGGTCTTCAACGGCTATGCCGCCGACTGGCGCGGGTTTGAGTTGACAACCATGATCGATGCGACGAAGTTCTCGCATCCCTCGCGCATCGGCGGCACGCGCGTCGTTGCGAGCCAGGGCGTGAGCTACCCCTTCCGGGGCGCCGGCTGGTTCGTGATCCCGAAGGCCGAATTCATGGGCGCCTGGTACCAGCTCGACAACATGAGCCGCGACGCCTATTACCAGAACAAGACGCCGAGCCGCTTCACGCCGACCCTGACGCTCGATGCCGGTCTTGAATTCGAGCGCGATGCGAGCTTCTTTGGAAAGAGCGCCTATCAGACGCTCGAACCCCGGGTCTACTACGCCTATACGCCCTACCGCAATCAGGACGACATCCCGGTCTTCGACTCCACCGTTACGGATCTTTCCTTCGCGACGCTCTTCACGCCGAACCTTTATTCAGGCTACGACCGCGTTTCGCAGGCCAATCAGCTCACTGCCGTCATCTCCACGCGCTACATCGACAAGGCGAGCGGCCTTGAACTCTTCCGTGCGAGCGTGGGCCAGCGCCAGTACTTCTCCGACCAGGACGTGCACTTCATTCCGGAAGAAAAGCGCGCCGACCCCTACTATCAGGGAATCTCGGAGCCCAATGCCAACGTCCGAAGCGACCTTCTCGGCAGCGTCGGCGCACGTTTGACACGTTCGCTCTATGCCTCCGCGAATCTGCAGTACTCATCGTCCCTCAACCGCGTGATGAACGTGAAGACGGGCCTCACCTGGCAGCCCAAGCGCATGTCGACGATGGGGCTTTACTACCGCTACAACTATTCGGCCAACGAGCTCACGGACGACAACAACATCAAGCAGATCGACTTCCAGATGCAGTGGCCGATCACCGGGCGGCTTTACGGCCTCTTCCGCTACAACTATTCGCTTCTTAGAAAGAAGCCCATCGAAATGATCGGCGGCGTGGAATATCTCCACGACTGCTGGACGCTGCGCGTCGCCGCTCAGCGCTACACGACTGCCGCCAATGGGGAAGAATCCAACTTCTTCTTACAACTCGAGCTTTACGGCCTCGGTAGCATTGGCATTAATCCGCTTTCAGAACTGCGCCGCAACATCCGCGGCTATCAGACGACAGGTCCGCTCCCGGGCGCGACCGGTCCTTACGACTTCTATGAATAATTCCAAGCTTCTTTCCGCGATTGCCGTTTCCACGGCGCTTGCTTTTGCCTCCGGCCTTGCTTCTGCTGCGAGCATCATGGACGGCGCGGCGCCGAGCGGTCCCGTTTATACGGCTCCGGCGGCTGCGCCCGCTCCCGCGGCTGAAGCCGCTCAGTCGGCGGCTCCCCTCGAAGCGGGCGAACTCGACCGCATCATCGCCGTCGTCAACAACGACGTCATCACCGAGCACGAGCTTGAGCAGCGCGTGCATACGGTGGCGATCAACCTGCGCCGCCAGAATATTCAATTGCCTCCGATGGAGCTTCTGCGCGCGCAGGTCCTCGAGCGCCTCATTTCCGAACGCGCGATTCTGCAGCGCGCCCGTCAGACGGGCATCCGCGTGGACGACCAGATGGTGAACGCCTCGATCGAGCAGATTGCGCGGCAGAATAATCTCTCGGTTGAAGAGCTCCGTCAGCGGCTTCTCGCCGACGGCGTCACCTTCCCGGCCTTCCGCAATGAAATCCGCGACGAAATCACGACGCAGCGCCTGCGCGAGCGCGAAGTGACGGAGAAGATCGAAATCTCCGAGAGCGAGATCGATGCGTATCTCTCCGAGCAGGCGGGCTTCAAGGGTGAAGACACGACGGAATACCACGTCGAGCACATCTTCCTCCCGGTCGGAACGCCGGAAGAAAACGACAGCGTCCGCGCTGCTGCTGAATCGCTTGCTGATCGCGCCCGAAAAGGCGAGGAATTCTCTTCTCTCGCCGCTTCCTTCTCGCGCGCTGACGATGCGATGCAGGGGGGCGAGCTCGGCTGGAAGACTCTTTCCGACCTTCCGACGCCCTTTGCTGAAGCCATCCGCAAGAATCCGAACGAGACCTACTACGTCTTCAATTCCCAGCGCGCCTGGCATGTGCTCAAGGTCTCCGGGAAGCGCGACGGCGTGCAGGCGAAACTGGGCGGCGGCCCGGTCGAGCAGACCCACGCCCGCCACATCCTGATGTTTGTTTCCGACATTACGCCGGAAGCCGACGTCATCCGGCGCCTCAACGACATCCGCTCGCGCGTGGAATCGGGTGAAGCCGACTTTGCGACGATGGCGCGCCTCCATTCCGTCGACTCGACCGCGACCCGCGGCGGCGACCTGGGGTGGCTCCAGCCCGGCGACACCGTGCCCGACTTCGAAGCCGCCATGGCGAAGCTCAAGCCCGGTCAGGTTTCCGAACCCATCCGCACGCCCTACGGCTACCATCTGATTCAGGTGGTTGAGCGCCGCACCGCGAAGGAAGGCAACCCCGAGCGCGTGCGCGTTGCCGCCCGTCAGGCCATCCGCCAGAAGAAGCTCAACGAAGCCAACTACAACTGGGAGCGCGAGCTTCGTGATGAAGCGTACGTTGAAATCCGCGATCCGCAGCTGAAGGAAGCGCTTCGCCGCTGATCTTCGGGCGCTTTGAGCTCAATCCGGCCGCTTCTCGAGGGAGAAGCGGCTCATCTGAAAGAGGACGGATAAAAAGCGCCGTCCTCTTTTCTTTTGACACGTTGAGAGTTTTTCGAAATGCGTACATCCATCAAGCCTCAGGCGATCACCACCGGTGAACCGGCGGGCATCGGTCCGGAAGTTTCCGTCAAGGCGGCCTGGAAGTCCCCGAGCCCCGTCATCCTGGTCGGCGACCGCGACATGCTTCTCGCGGAAGCCCGCCGCCTCGGGCTCCCGGAGCCCCCCGCCCAGGTGTCCTTTCACCATGTGCCGCTCGCAGAAACGCCGGTTCCGGGGAAGCTTTCGCTCAAAAATGCCGCCTACGTCATTGAAACGCTTGCTGCCGCACACCGCCTTTGTGCTGACGGGACCGCCGGCGCCGTCGTCACGGCTCCGGTTCAAAAGAGCATCCTCATTGAAGCGGGCTTTCGCTTCACGGGCCACACGGAATTCTTCGCTGAAGCCGCAGGCGTCCCGCGCGTCGTCATGATGCTCGTCTCCTCGCCCCGCAGGGATGCGCTCAAGGTGGCGCTTGCAACAACGCATCTGCCGCTGCGTTCGGTCCCCGACGCCATCACGCCGGCGCTTCTCGACGAAGTCCTCTCGATCCTCAAGCGCGAACTCCAGGTTTCCTACGCCATCCCGCATCCGACGATCGCGGTCGCGGGACTCAACCCCCATGCCGGCGAAAACGGCCACATGGGCACGGAGGAAATTACGGTAATCAGTCCCGCTCTGGAGCGCGCTCGCGACGGTTCTGCGGATATCATTGGGCCCCTTCCCGCCGACACGATCTTCGTTCCCGGCAAAATGGAAAAGTGGGATGCCGTCCTCTGCATGTACCATGATCAGGGACTCCCGACGCTCAAGCACGTGGGCTTCGCCGAAGGCGTCAATGTGACCCTCGGCCTCCCCTACGTGCGCACCTCGGTCGACCACGGCACGGCGCTCGACATTGCCGGCCGCGGCATCGCCGACGCCCGCAGCATGACTGCGGCCCTCGAACTCGCTCATACGCTCGCAAAGAACCGTGACTCAAGAATGGCTTGAAGGGCATCGCGCCCGCAAACGCTTCGGACAGAACTTTCTCCACGACCATCACTGGATCGAGCGCATTGCGCGCGCGATTGATCCCAAACCCGGCGACGAACTGATTGAAATCGGCCCGGGCCAGGCTGCGCTCACGCGCGAGGTGATCGCGCTCGCGGGACGCCAGACGGCGGTTGAAATCGACCGTGATCTGGCGGCATTCCTGCGCACGCAGTTCCCGGATGGATCGCTGGAATTGATCGAGGCCGACGCCCTCACGCTCGACTGGTCGACCGTACTCGAAGGCAAGCGCCTGAGGGTCTTCGGGAATCTTCCCTACAACATCTCCTCGCCCCTCCTTTTTGCGCTCCTCCCTGCCGCGCACCGCATCATTGATCAGCACTTCATGCTGCAGAAGGAAGTGGTCGACCGCATGATTGCCGCTCCAGGCTCCAAAACCTACGGACGGCTTTCAGTCATGCTCCAGTACCGCTACGTCATGCATAAGCTCTTCGACGTGCCGCCCGGAGCCTTCACGCCCGCGCCCAAAGTGACCTCCTCGATCGTGCGCATGGTGCCGAAGCCCGAGGGAAAGCTTCTTCCCGTCGACTGGAATGTCTTCAGCGCGCTCGTCGCAGCTGCCTTTCAGCAGCGCCGCAAGACCATGCGGAATGCGATTTCGGACTTTCTTGACGAAGAAGGCTTCTCTGAAGCAGGCGTCCCGTCGACGGCTCGTGCGGAAACTCTTGATGTCGAAGCCTTTGTAAGGCTTGCCAACGCCGCCGCCCGCCGCCGTCAGGGCGCATGATGCTCTTGCTTTAAAGCTCATCGAGCTTTTCATTCGCCTTTCTGGCTCTGATCCGCTCGTGGCGCTCCTGCCAGTCGGGGAGGATCTCCCCGACCTCGCGCCAGAAAGCCGGCGAATGATTGAATTCCATCAGGTGCGCGAGCTCATGGGCCGCCACGTATTCGATCTCTTCGTCAGAAAGCGCGATCAGGCGCCAGGAGAGCCGGATATTGTCCTTGTTCGAACAGACGCCCCAGCGCGAGCGGGCGTCGGAAAGCCTCCAGCCTTTCGGAAGCCGCTTGGCCCTCGGGATCACGCGCATCCAGCAATCGTTGATGATGCGCCAGGCGGCCTCCCTGAGAAGCGCAGCCAGGGAAATCTTCACCGCCTCTGCGGAACTTCCCGGAGGGAGCGTCAGCCAGAGCTCATATCCATCAGGGACGGGCACCACCAGGCTGCTCCTCGCCCCGAGCCGCAGAACGGCCTTTTTCCCCCGGTACGGAATTAACGCGCCATCCCTGAATTCAAGCGGAGCCATGTTGGCGTGCGGCAGATTGGCCATCAGCCAGTCGGCGTGGTCTCGGAGGAATCTTTCCGCTGCGGCCCGGCTCGTATTCCAGGCGGGCGTACGCACCTCCACGCCTCTTCCCGGAACGATGAAGACGCTCATGCGGCGGCGTCCCGGATGGGGCTTGATGACATACGGTATCCGGCGGCCCAGAATTTCGATGACATGCTCTCCCGGAAGGCGGCCGAGCCAGTCGTCGGCGTCATCCGCCTCCGAACTGCCATTCGCATCTACTTCCGGAGCGGCCGCCTGAGTCTCCTCTTGAGAAATGTCCTCAGAGTGCTCACGCGGCTCTTTTCCGACGCCGGCCCCGGGGCGTCCATTGGAACCCAATGACGCATCCGCCACGAGGAGCGCTTTCTGCATCCACGGGAGATATGCATCCGCCTCCTTGAGGGCATCGGCCCAGAGCGGCAATTTCAGCGTGAAGGAGCGCTTTTCCGGATTGAACTCAATGTGCGACATGCTCTTCAGCCTGGCGCTGCGGAGAATATCAATGCGCACGCAGAAGCCCGGAACATGCGCTATCAGATACGAATCATCCGCGCCTTTTTCTATCCATGCGTCCGAATGGCGATTGGCCGGGGCCGGAGGCGGCGGATCCTGCGGCACCGCCTCAGCTTTATCCCTTTGAGCCCAGTAAGCCGCTCTTTCATCCTCCGGCAGGCAATACGGCTTCTTCAGCAGCACCGTTAAGAACCAGGCGCTCCAGTGCTGGGCGATCGCGAAGGCATCCTCTGCCTCAGGAATGGTGAGGTTGAAGGAAGAAGATCTTGCCTCCGCCTGGAGCAGAAAGTTCTTTTTGCGTCTTTTGCTGCGAATGACATTGATCCGATACTTCCTGCCTGCAAATTCAACCGTCAGGTGCGAGTCGTCCGTTCCCCTGACAATCCTGGGCACTATGTTCACAGTATTCCTTTGAGCTTCTTTCTAAAAATCTATTCCAGGTGCGTTGCCTCGCAGCTCAAAGCACGTGCGCTTCGATCCAGGCCTCAACTTCAGCCGTGACATCATGGGGATCACGCCCTTTCGTTTCGATGAGCGGCCCCACGACCACCTGAATGGTGCCCGGAATCTTCGCCACGCTGTTCTTGGGCCAGTAGCGGCCCGCATTGTGCGCGACCGGAAGAATCGGGAGCCCCATGGCGCAGGCAAACCGCGCGCCGCCGGTCTTCCAGCGGACATGTTCTCCCGGAGGAACGCGCGTGCCCTCAGGGAAAAGCGTCACCCACCAGCCGCGCTTTTCAAATTCAGGCCCGCGGCGCATGAACTGCTCAAAAGCCTGCCGGCCCTTGCTGCGATCGATCGCCATCATGTTCATGGAGGCGAGCGCCCAGCCGAGGAACGGCAGCCAGTGGAGCGACTTCTTGTAGATGAAGCAGGGCGGGTGCTTCAGATAGGCGCCGAGCCAGAAGGGATCCCATGCCGACTGGTGCTTCGCGAGCACCACAACGGGCGTGTCCGGCATGTTTTCAACGCCCTCGGCCTTCACGTCAACCCCGCAGGTCGCCTTGAGCAGCCAGAGCGCAAGCTTTGCCCACGGGCGGCAGATCGCCTCATAGCGGCGCTCGTAGGTCATGAAGGGCCAGGTCACGAGCAGGCCAATAGTGAGTCCAATGATGGAAACGGCAAGAAGCAGGTAAAAGATCCACCCGCGCAGCGTATGGACAAAGGACATAAGGCTCATCCTCCAGAAATTCGCACCCAAACGAAAGGCCCGCGCTGCAATGCTGTCGCATCAGAGGCAGCATGCCGCAACGGGCCTATTGTCGCTTTATGCCGTTAAGACCTAAAGCAGATTACTTCGCGAGACGGGCAATTTCCGCCACGCGGTTCATGACGAGGTAGAGACGCTTCAGAAGCGCCAGACGGTTGGCGCGCAGCGCCGGATCCTCGGCATTCACCATCACGCTCTCGAAGAACGCGTCGACCGGGGCGCGAAGCTTCGCGATCAGAACGAGCATCTCCTCGAAGCGCCCTTCGGCATAAAGCACGTCGGCTTCGGGTTCAATCGCGGAAAGCTCCTCGAAGAGGCGCTTCTCGGCATCTTCCTTCAGATTCGAAATGTCGATCACATCCTCAACATGGCCTTCGACCTTCTTGAGAATGTTGCCGATGCGCTTGTTGGCGGCGGAAAGCGCCTCGGATTCGGGAAGCGCCATAAAGGCCTGAACAGCGGCCAGACGCTTCGGAATGTCGGCGAGCTTCGCAAGATTGAGCGCCAGAATGGCGTCGGCTTCCTGAGCCGTGGCGCCGCGGTCGCGCAGCATCACGCGCAGACGATCGGAGAAGAATTCGGCGAGGGCCGGACGATTGTCCGTCACGCCCGGAACTTCCCTTTCAGCAGCCCAGGCGGCGTCGATCATCTCGGGGAGGCTCACGTGGAGCTCCTTCTCGATCAGCATGCGAAGAACGCCGAGCGCATGGCGGCGAAGCGCGAAGGGATCCTTTTCGCCCGTCGGGAGCTGGCCGATGCCGAAGAGACCCACCAGGGTTTCGAGCTTGTCGGCAAGCGCCACAGCGAGGCTCACAGGCGTCGAGGGGAGCGCATCGCCCGCATAGCGCGGCTGATAGTGTTCGCGAATCGCGAGCGCCACGTCATCGGGTTCCTTGTCGTGGTGCGCATAGTATTCGCCCATGATGCCCTGGAGTTCAGGGAATTCGCCCACCATCAGGGTGCGCAGATCCGCCTTCGCAAGGGTGGCCGCCCGTTCCGCCTCAGCGCGGTTTGCGCCGATCAGATCTGCGATGGCGCCGGCAATGGCGCGTACGCGGAGCATGCGCTCGTACTGGCTGCCGAGCTTGTTGTGGTAGACCACGTGGCGCAGGCCCTCAACGCGGCTTTCGAGCGTCGTGAGGCGGTCCTGGTCATAGAAGAACTTCGCATCAGCCAGACGCGCGCGGACAACGCGGGCGTTGCCTTCGGAAATGGCCTTGCCGCCATCCTTCGCGACAAGCTGCGACACGAGGAGGAAGCGGTTCATGAGCTTGCCGGCAGCATCGCGCAGAGCGAAATACTTCTGATTGAGCTGCATCGTGAGGATGAGGCATTCTTCCGGAACCTGGAGGAATTCCTTTTCGAACTGGCTCTCATAGATGACCGGCCATTCCGTGAGCGCGGAGACTTCCTCGAGGAGGTCGTCGGGCATGATGGGCGTGGCATTCAGCGCTTCGGCGCGAGCCTTGAGCTCCGTCTCGATGCGCGCGCGCCGGGCGTCGTAGCAGGGCTCGACAAAGGCCGCGCGCATGGCGGCTTCGTAGCTGTCGGCATCCGCAATCTCAATGGGGTCGTGTGTATGGAAGCGGTGGCCGCGCGTCGTGCGGCCGGCCTTGAGGCCGAAGAGCTCGACGGGGACGACGTCGGCGCCGAAGAGCGCCGTGAGATAGCGGACCGGACGCACGAAGGAGACCGTCGTTTCGCCGTCGGCGAGCTGATAGGTCATGACCTTCGGAATCGGGAGGTGCTTCACCGCATAGTCGAGCGCCTTCTGAAGGGCGGGCGCGAGTTCGGAACCCGGGCGGACGCCTTCGTAAACGAGCTGCTCATTCTTGCCGTCATTGACGCGCTCGAGCTTTTCGACCGGGCAGTCAATGCCGAGCGCCGCCATCTTCTTCTTAAGGGCGGGCGTGGCCGAGCCGTCAGCGGCAATGCCGACCTTGACCGGCACGAGCTTCTGGCGGAAGGTTTCATCCGGGCTCACCGCGCGGACGTTCGTGATGTGGACGGCGAGGCGGCGCGGCGCGCCGTAGGCCTTGGTCTTGCTTCCCTCTCCGAGGAAATGGGCCTCGTCAAGGCTCTTCTGAACGCCTTCGGCAAAGGCTTCCGAGAGCTTCCTCAGCGCCTTCGGCGGGAGCTCTTCGGTCTGCAGTTCAACGAGAAGATTCGTCATTTTCTGTTTGCTCTCCATCAACCGTATCAGCGGGCTTCGTGCTTTTTGAGCATCGGGAAGCCGAGGCGCTCGCGCGAGTCGTAGTAGCTCTGCGCGACATTTCTCGAAATGGCGCGGATGCGGGCGATGTAGTGGGCGCGCTCGGTCACGGAAATAGCGCCGTGCGCGTCAAGAAGATTGAATGTGTGGCCGGCCTTCAGAACCATCTCGTAGGCAGGAAGCGCGAGATTGAGGTCCATGAGACGCTTGGCTTCGCCTTCGAAATAGTCGAACTGCTTGAGGAGCTTGTCGCAGTCGCTCGCTTCAAAGTTGTACTTCGACTGCTCGACTTCGTTCTGATGGAAGACGTCGCCGTAGGTGAGAACGCGCTCGGAGCCGTCCGGATCCTTCCAGGTCGTGAAGACCAGATCGAAGACGTTGTCGCAGTTCTGCAGATACATCGTAAGGCGTTCGAGACCATAGGTGATCTCGCCCGTGATGGGCTTGCATTCAAGGCCGCCCACCTGCTGGAAGTACGTGAACTGCGTCACTTCCATGCCGTTCATCCAGACTTCCCAGCCGAGACCCCAGGCGCCGAGCGTCGGGTTCTCCCAGTTGTCCTCAACGAAGCGGATGTCGTTCACTTCCGTATCAACGCCGAGCGCACGGAGCGAGCCGAGGTAAAGGTCGACGATGTTCGTGGGAGCGGGCTTCAGCACAACCTGATACTGGTGATGCTGATGCAGGCGGTTGGGGTTTTCGCCGTAGCGGCCGTCCTTCGGACGGCGCGAGGGCTGAACGTAGGCGGCACGCCAGGGTTCAGGCCCCAGGGCGCGCAGGAACGTGGCGGTATGAGAGGTGCCGGCGCCGACTTCCATGTCGATCGGCTGCAGAAGCGCGCAGCCCTGCCGATTCCAGTATTCCTGCAGGCGCAGGATCACTTCCTGAAAAGTAATCATTGTCGTGTCCGCGCCGCCCGGCGGGGGAGGCGCAAAAAATAAGAAAGAAATGCCGCAGGAGGCGGCACTCGAGGCAAAGCAATAATTATATTCGCCTCGATCAGGCGTCTGCCGCGCCTGAAGGCCGGCATCGTGCGGACTCTGCACGCTCTGTGCCCTGCTTCATCGCGAATGAATGCGCCCGAACCCAGGCGGTCCCGACGTCAGGAACCTTCAGCTTCGCGTCTGCACGCTGCCCGGCCGGCCATGAAGGCGGCAAGAGCGAGAAGAACCGCCAGGATAAGCGCAGCGGCATTTCCAAAGCGCATAAAGGGCGTCTCAGGGCCCTTGCGGAGCTCCACCTCGCGCGTGAGCACATCCTTCCCCGAGCCTTTCGCAAGCGCCGTCACGCGTCCGTCCGGGCCGACAAAAGCCGAAAAGCCGCCCATATTGACGCTCGCCGCCGGGCGGGCGGAAGCCCTCGCGAGAAGCCGCGTCATATCGAGGTGCTGCCCGATCATCATCGGATGGAACCACCCGAGATTTGCCGTCACCAGAAGGAGGTTCGGCGCCCCGTCAGGGTCCTTCCAGAAGGAGCGGAGCACTTCGCCGTCGATGTTCTCGTAGCAGATCAGAACGCCTGCTCTGAAATTTTTCCCGAAGACAAGATTCTTCTGGTCCATGCTCCCGGGCGTCAGGTCTGTGAGCGGTATGCCGAGGAGATCCACAAACCACCGGAAGCCGGGAGGCACAAATTCTCCGAAGGGCACGAGCTTCCTTTTATCCGTCACCGTAAGGCGCCCGTCCTCAGCAAAGAAGGAGGAATTGCGCCAGCCGCCCGCTTCATCGCGCCTGAAGCCGTTGAAGAGCATCGGTGCGCCTTTAGCGGCATCAACGAATCGGATCAGCGCCTCCTGGTCCGCTTGCTTCAGTCTCAGAATATCCGTCGTCAGGATCCCTTCCGGCGTAAGAAGGAGTTTCGGAAGTTCCCCGGACGGCCAGGGTTCCTTCATCAGGTCGGCAACCGCATTGAGGCGCTCCGCTGCCGTAGCCTTGCTCCAGCCGTCAACGACCGGAAGTCCGGCTTGAATGAGACGAACTTCCGCCCTGCCCGCCGGTTCCGACCAAGTCTCAGTCATGCCCCAGAATCCGAGGCCCTTCAACGCCACCGGAATCAGGAGGAGCCAGAAGCGCGCCCTCGACTTCCCGAGAAGGAGCACGACAAGCGCTGCGAGAGACGTGAAGAAAGCAAAATTGATGAGATGCGCGCCCCCCAGCGGAGCGAGCCCCTCGAGCGACGTATCAAGGAGCGCCAGCGCGGGCGTAAGCCACGCAAAGTCGGCAAGCCCTTCGCCGCGCAGCCACTCGGCAAGCGTGAGGAATGCCGCCAGCATGAAGGCGCGCGCAAGAAGCGTCTTTGAAGCCCTTGCCGCGAGCCCGGCCGCAGCACCCCAGAAAAGCGCCAGAAAAGCTGCGAGAAGCAAAAGCCCGAGCAGCGCAAGGGGCATCGGGAGACGCCCGAACTCATTCATCGAGCGCACCGTCCAGTAGAGCCCGGGGGCAAAAAGGCCGAGTGCAAAAAGCCAGGCCCGCAAAAACGCAGGCTTAAATGACTCCGCTCTGACGATCAGGAAAAAACCGAGCAGAAAGGCCGGAAGCCCGAGCCAGGTGTAATGAAAGGGCGCGTAGGCGGCAACCGCCAGCACCCCGGCCGTCAGAGACAGGCAGGCGGCGCCGAGCGCGCCGAGAAATTTGAAGCGCGTCACGGCACCTTCCTTATCAGATTCGTTCAACGGAAAGAACTTCGACCTGCCGATCGTCGCCTTCTTCGATACGGAAGCGGAAGCCTTTTTCCTCAATTACTTCGCCCACCTTGGGCACATGCTCGAAGCGGTCCGTCACCAGGCCGCCGATCGTGTCGCAGTAGTTGTCGACGAGCTGAGAGCCGAAATAATTGTTGAACTGGTCGATCGGCGTGAGCGCCTTCACGCGCCAGCGATCGCCCTCAGCCACAATGTTCGTCTTGCTGTCGTCGTGATCGAACTCGTCCGAGATGTCGCCCACGATCTGTTCGAGCACGTCCTCGATCGTGATGAGGCCCGAGATGCTCCCGAATTCGTCGATCACGAGCGCAAGGTGGCTTCGCGTCGTCTTGAAGTCGCGCAGAAGCACGTTGAGGGGCTGGCTCTCCGGAATGAAGCGCGCGGGGCGCAGGAGCGTCTTCGGATCGACCTTGGGATCAATGAGAAGCTTGAGGAGGTCCTTTGCGTGAAGCACCCCGAGGACGTTGTCGAGGTCATCTTCCACCGCCGGGAAGCGCGAATGTCCGGACTCAAGCACCATGCGGACCCATTCGGTTCTCGGCTGCGAAAGATCGATGGCATCGACCTGTGCGCGGGGGATCATCAGATCCGACGCACGCAGATCCGGGACCTTGAGCGCTCCCTCGATCATGGAATAAGCGTCGGCGGCAATGATGCCGTTGGCCCTTGCTTCAGAAAGCGCCTCCGCGAAGTCATTCTTCGCGGATCCTTCGTCGGATTCCCCATTGCGGAATGCGGAAGCTATGCGGTCTAAGAGGCCCTTCGAGCGGCCTGAGGGTGGTTCGCTGGACATTGAAGAAAATTTAAGTACAGAAACTTTGACTATACCGCGCCAGAGGCTTAGTCATGGACCATGCCGATGCGGTCGCTGTAGGGATTGGGGAAGCCGAGCCCCGTGAGAATCTCCGTCTCCTTCGATTCCATCTCTTCGGCTTCCTCATCATTGAGATGATCGTAGCCGCGGGCATGAAGAACGCCGTGAACGAGGAGATGCGCAAGATGATCCCGGAAGGGCTTCTCCTGCTCCTTTGCCTGACGCTCAAGCACTGCCGGGCAAATCACAATGTCCGCCGTCACGACGGGTTCGCGCGTGTAGTCGAAGGTGAGCACGTTCGTTGCATAGTCCTTCCGACGGTACTGGCGGTTGAGTTCGCGCCCTTCGTCCTCAAGAACGAAGCGGACGGTGAACTCTCCGTCGCGGCCCTCAAGCGCAGCGCGCATCCAGCGCGCCATGGTCGAACGATGCGGGAGCTGAAAAAGTCCAGCCTGCTGAAGGTGAAGCGTAAGCGCCATGATCAATTCTCCTCTCGGCGATCGTTCCGGCGCGACTCGCGCTCGGCCTTTCTCGCCGCTTCCTCAGCCTGCGCGGCCGCATCATAGGCTTCAACGATGCGGGCAACGAGCGGATGGCGCACAACGTCGGAGCTTCTGAAGTGCGTAAAGCTGATGCCGCGCACGCCCTCGAGCACGCGCGAAGCCTGCTTTAGGCCGGAAAGAACGCCTTTCGGCAGGTCGATCTGCGTGATGTCGCCCGTGATCACCGCTTTGGAGCCGAAGCCGATGCGCGTGAGGAACATCTTCATCTGTTCGCCCGTCGTATTCTGCGCTTCGTCGAGAATCACGAAGGCGTTGTTGAGCGTGCGCCCGCGCATGTAGGCGAGGGGCGCAACCTCAATCGACTGGCGCTCCATCAGGCGCTGCGCCTTATCGAACCCCATGAGGTCGAAAAGCGCATCGTAGAGGGGACGCAGATACGGATCCACCTTCTGCGAAAGGTCGCCCGGGAGGAAGCCGAGCCGTTCGCCGGCCTCAACGGCCGGACGCGTGAGCACGATTCTCTCCACCGTGCCGCGCTCGAAAGCGTCGACTGCGGCCGCTACGGCGAGATAGGTTTTGCCCGTGCCTGCCGGCCCAATGCCGAAGCTGATGTCGTGCTCGAGGATGGCCCTCAGGTACGCGCGCTGATTGGGCGTGCGGCCGCGCAAATCGCGCCGGCGGGTCTTGAGCACAGGCTCTCCCGCCCCCATTTCGCCCGATTCCATCTGCTCGGTGCGGTAAACGTCGTCCCCACCGACAAAATGCCACTGCACGTCGTCGACGGTGAGCTCCTTGCCGGTGCGGTTGACGCGGTCAAGGAGCACCTCAAGCGCCCGCAGAGCGCGCCTCGCGGCATGCGCGTCGCCCGTCACGCGAAACTGCGCGCCGCGGCGCGAAATCGTGACATTGAGAATCGTCTCCATCTGGCGGAGATTTTCATCGAGCGGTCCGCAAAGGTGCGCGAGCGCCGCTCCATTGTCAGCAGCAACGAAGGACAGGTGCTCCACTTTAGCGGGCGCCTCATTCATTGCCTTCTTTTTTCCATCCTCGGACATGACAGTTCCTTAGAGATGCGTCTCACACGAGTTCGCCGCCGAGCGTATGCGGAAAGACTTCCGTAATGCGCACGTTCGCCATCTGATTGATGATCGACGCCGGACCGGGGAAATTCACGATTCGATTGTTGTCCGTACGGGCCATCAGTTCGCCTTCGCCGCGCTTGGCGGGCCCGAGAACAAGCACACGCTCGATTTTACCGAGCATGCCGCGGCTGATTTCCGCCGCATTCTCATCAATGCGCTTCTGCAGGCGCTGCAGGCGTGCGAGCTTCACGCTGTAGGGCGTGTCGTCGGGAAGTCTTGCAGCCGGCGTTCCCGGACGGGGGCTGTAGACGAAGCTGAAGCTGGCATCAAAGCCCACGTCTTCAATGAGAGTCATCGTGCGCTCGAAATCGTCTTCCGTTTCGCCGGGGAATCCGACGATGATGTCGGTTGCGACGGCAATTCCGGGACGCGCGGCCTTGAGGCGGCGGATGATCGACTTGTATTCAAGCGCCGTATAGCCGCGCTTCATGGCGGCAAGGATGCGGTCGGACCCCGACTGCACCGGCAGATGCACGTGGGAGACGAGCTTCGGGAGCTTCCGATAGGCATCAATCAAACGCTGCGTGAATTCGCGCGGATGGCTCGTCGTATAGCGAATGCGCTCAATGCCTTCAATCTCGCTCACATATTCGAGAAGGAGCGCAAAGTCCGCCTCGTCGCCGGCCGGCGTCCGTCCGCGGTATGCATTCACGTTCTGCCCGAGAAGCGTCACTTCCTTCACGCCCTGATCTGCGAGCTGAGCGACTTCAACCAGAACGTCGACCAGAGGACGCGAAATTTCTTCGCCTCGCGTATAGGGAACGACGCAGTAAGTGCAGTACTTGGAGCATCCTTCCATAATCGAAACGAAGGCCGCGGCTCCGCTCGCATGCGGGGCGGGAAGCGAATCAAACTTTTCGATTTCCGGGAAGCTCACGTCGACCTGCGCCCGGCCGGTTTTTTCCCGTTCAGCAAGGAGCTCGGGGATGCGGTGCAGCGTCTGCGGTCCGAAGACGACGTCCACCCAGGGAGCCCGGTCAAGAATCTTCTTTCCTTCCTGACTTGCCACGCAGCCGCCCACGGCAATCATCATGCCGGGATGACACTTCTTCGCCTCGCGAATGCGTCCTAAGTCGGAAAAGACCTTTTCCTGCGCTTTTTCGCGGATGGAGCATGTATTCAGAATGACGACGTCGGCCTCATCGAGGCTTTCCGTCTTTTCAAGGCCCATGCGTTCTTCGAGCAGATCAGCAATGCGCCCGGAGTCGTAGTCGTTCATTTGGCAGCCGAAGCTGCGGAGATAGAGTTTTTTCGCGGTCACGGCTTATACCCGTTGCGTGAAATGTGCAGATAAGAAAAAAGCCCTGCACACTGGCAGGGCTTCCTTCGAAATTTGGTGGCGCATCACGGATTCGAACCGCGGACACAAGGATTATGATTCCTCTGCTCTAACCGACTGAGCTAATGCGCCGAAGAGGATGTGATTATGCCGATCAGTTTTTAAATCGTCAAGGCTGGGAGATGAATTAGTTACAACTAATTACATTTGTTGCCACAGCTGCCAGAAGTGATGCGTGGGACCGTGCCCGCTGCCTACAGAAAGTTCATCGGCATGCTGAATGGCGCCCGAAAGGTATTCCTTCGCTTTTTTCACTGCCAGAGGAACGCTTTCCGTCTGCGGCAGGAGCGCCGCAATAGCGGACGAAAGCGTGCAGCCGGTCCCGTGCGTATTTTTAGTATGGGTCCTCGCCGCTGAAAACCATTCTGTGAAGTCTTCCGGCCCGCAAAGGCAATCCGCGGAGTCATCGCCCGAGAGATGACCGCCCTTCACGAGCACCCACTCAGGATGAAGATGAGTCCGTATTTCCCGGGCAGCGGCCGACATTTCATCGCGGCTCGTCATCTCGCCTTTTGCGAGGAGTTCAGCGGCCTCCGGAAGATTGGGCGTCACAAGAGTCGCAAGCGGCATCAGGCGGCGCTTAAGCGCCTCGAGCGCATCCTCGCGCAGGAGCCTGTCGCCGCTCTTTGCCACCATAACGGGATCAACCACCACCCAGCGGGGTGCATATTTTTCGAGCTGCGAAGCAACCGTCTCAATGACCGCTGCGTCGTTGAGCATCCCGATCTTGACGGCGTCAATTCTCAGGTCGGAAAACACCGCCTCAAGCTCCGCCTCAACGAAAGCCGCCGGGATCGGCATGACGCCCGCGACGCCCCGCGTATTCTGCGCGGTAAGCGCTGCAGGAACCCCCGCGGCATAGGCGCCGAGCGCACTCATCGCCTTCACGTCGGCGAGAAGCCCGGCTCCGCCTGAAGGATCAATGCCGGCGATCGTCAGTACATTCGGGATTCGTTTTTGCGCGCGTACGTCCATAACTTCTCCAGTACAGCCATCATGCGGCCGGTTGCACCGGCGCAGCGCCGGGCAAAATCTGCTGCTGCAACGCCGGCTCGATCCCGTTCGCCCGGGTCCGCCAGCCACTTTTCCACGACATCCAGCGCTTCTGCGGCATCCTTTACCTGCACCATGCCGCCGGCGGCGATGCCTTCGCGGATGATGCGCTCAAAGTTGAAGGTCGAAGGACCAACCACCACCGGAGAACCGGCCATTGCGGGTTCAATCACATTCTGCGAACCGCAGGGCGCAAAGGATCCGCCCATGATGGTGACGCTCGCAAGCGCGCAGTAAAAGCTCATTTCGCCCATGCTGTCGCCGAGGATGACGTCCGTGCCTTCCGGAAGCTCCTCGGGCGCCGCCAGACGGGAGCGCCGCACGACCTTGAGTCCGGATTCCTGCAGGAGCGCCTCAACCCGGTCAAAGCGTTCCGGATGACGGGGAACAATAACGACATGGGCTTTGCGCAGAAGGTCGGCATGCGTCTTAAAGGCTTCAGCAAACATCGCCTCTTCGCCCTCGCGGGTCGACGCAATCAGGACCACCGGCCGCGTGAGCTTAGCGGCAAGCGCCTTGGCTGTAGCCACCTGCGAGAGGTCCGGACGGATATCGAATTTCACGCTCCCCGTTACCTGCACGTCGACGGCGCCGAGGCTCTCGAGTCTTTCCTTATCCTCGTCGCTCTGCGCAAGCACGGCTGAGAACGAACTGAAGGCCGGCGCCATGATGTCCATAAAGCGCGCCGCCTGCGCACGGGACTTTTCGCTCTCGCGGGCATTGGCAAGCACCACCGGGATCTGACGGCGCTTCATTTCGCTCATGAGATTGGGCCAGACCTCCGTTTCCATGATGACCCCGAGCGTCGGCCGCGTTTGCCGCGCAAATTTTTCAACCGCATAAGGCGCGTCATAGGGGAGATAGCACTGATGGATGCGCTCGGGCGCCATGCGCACGAGCTTCTTCCCGGCTTCACGCCCGGTGGGCGTCATGTGCGTCAGGATCACGTCGCACTCGGGCCAGGCGGAAAGCATGGCCTCAAGAAGGGGCTTCGCCGCATTGGTTTCCCCGACGCTCACCGCATGTATCCAGACGCGGGGCCGCTGCGTTCTCAAGGGATATGTCCCCCAGGCAAAGCGCTCGTCCCAATAGTCCCGATAAGCCGGCTGCCGTCGCGAGCGCCACATGAGGTAGAGACTTGCCAGAGGGAGCGCCACGGTTGTAATGGCGCGGTAAAGCCCGGGGGTGATTTTCATGATTCTGCAGTTCTTTATTTTTCAGCACGAACGCGACGGGCGGCTTCAAACACTTCGTCGACCGTCGGCATCTGATTGGTGCCGCCCAAACTCTCGCAGGGACCGTCTCCGATGAGGCGCAGCGTTTCCGTAGGCGTCGCCACGAATATCCCGACGCTCGGGCAGCCGAGCGCTGCGGCAAGATGCGCGAGCCCCGTATCGACGCCGACCATCAGTTCGGCCTGTGCAAGGCTCGCAGCAACCTGAGAAAGCCGGGCGCGCGGCGCCACAACGGCTCCGGGAATGCCGGCCGCCACGCGCTTGGCGCGGATTTCTTCCTTTGCGCCGCCCCAGTAGATGACGGGCGTGAGGCCCTCAGCCACAAACCTGCGGCCGAGCTCCATCCAGGAATCATCCGGCCAGAGCTTTTCATCGCGGCTTGTATTCACCGCAAAGGAAACGGTCTTTGCATCGGTTCTGACAGAAGGCTCATCTCTCGCAAGGAGTCCGAAATGCGGATGTTCCGGATCAATTTCGTAGCCGAGCGTCTGCGCTGCCGCGAGGCGATACCGCTTTACAGCGCCAAGCGCTTCAGGGAGATCAAGCTTATGAGCATAGGCAAGCGATGCAAGAGGCTCTCGGATGGTTCCCCACGTGTACCCGGTGGACGGCACGCCGGTCCAGCGGGCAACGAGAGCGGAGCGCATGAGTCCCTGAATATCGAGAACGCAGTCGTACTCTTCTGCTGCCAGCTCTTTTTTCAGGGATGCGATTTCCGCACGCGTCTCCCTGCTCAAAAGAGACTTTCGCCAGCGGCGGAAAGCCGTGACGCGCACGGATTCAACCGCCGGCGCAAGGCGCGGAATGTCCCGGAAGCTCTCCTCAGCCACCCAGTCGATCCGCGCCTCGGGAAGCGCTTTCCGGATGTCATGCGCTACGGGAAGCGCATGAATGATGTCTCCCATCGATGAAGACTTGATGATGAGGATGCGCCTGGCTCCCGTCATGACGCACTCGCCTCGGCGAGAGCCTTCTTCGGATCAAGACCTCTCTCCGCGCTTCTCGAAAGCCGCTTGCCGAGCTCCACGCCCGGCTGATCGAAGGGATTGAGTCCGAAGAGGTGGCCAAGCATCGTGGTCTTGTGTTCGTACATGGCCATCAGGGCCCCCAGACGCCTTGGCGTCACGGCATCGAGCACGATCGTCGATACGGCGTTGAAAAACGGGCTTTCAGGCCCGCGCATGACGAGCGCTTCAGCCTGCGCACGGGCATTCGCGAGGAGCACGCGGTAGTGCTCGGCATAACGATGGCCGGGCATTTCGCTCCAGACAAGATCAATGCTCGTTCTTCCGGTGCCGTCCCGAAGCCACTGGTAGAAGCTGTGCTGCCCTTCATTGCCGTTGGCGCCCCAGACTTCGAGCCCGGTGTTGCCTTCAACGAGATGCCCGTCAGGTCCGTGCGTTTTGCCGAGCGACTCCATCTCGAGCTGCTGCAGCCAGGGCACGATGACGCGAAGCCTTTCGTCATAGGGCAGAAGGCAATGGGACGTGATGCCCATCTTCGTTGCGTTCCAGTACTCCATCATGGCGAGAAGCACCGGAATGTTTTCGCCTTCATCGGCAGATACGGAATGACGGTCCATTTCATTGGCGCCCATCAGGAATTCCGTAAAAGCCTCCGTTCCCAGGGCAAGGACAACAGGCAAGCCGATAGAACTCCAGACTGAGAAGCGGCCTCCGACCCAATTCCAGAGACGGAAGCGGTTTTCGGGAGGCAGACACATGATGTCGGCGGCTTCAGGGTTGGCGGAGACCACCACCATGTGGCGGCTTCTGTCAGCACCCACGATGCCGTTATCGAGCAGCCATTGATCGACCGCTGTCGCATTCACCTGCGTTTCGCGGGTCGTAAAGCTCTTTGAAGAGACGACGACAAGCGTCGACCGGGGGTTGCAGACGGAGAGAATGCGCTCAAGAAGCACGCCGTCGACGGAAGCGAGGAAATGGAGCCTGAGATCCGGGTTTGCCGTTCTGAGCGCATGCCAGACCGCGCGCGGCCCCATTTCTGAGCCGCCGATCCCGATATTGATCACATCGGTAATGCGGTCGCCGCGGCAGCCGCGCCAGCGCCCGTCGCGCACGCGCTGGGCGAAATCAAAGAGACGCTTTCTTTCCGCGAGCACCTCATCGTATCGCGGCGCCTCAGCAGAAAACGCGCGAAGCGACGTATGGAGCGCCTGGCGATGCTCGCCCTGATTAACGGTCGCCCCCTGGACCATCGCCCGATGGGCCTCCAGAAGTCCCTTCTTTTCAACAAATTTCAGAAGGCCCTCGAAGTCCGCCGCGGAAATGCGCTGACGGGAAATGTCAAGCTTGATGCCGCAGGCGCGGATTTCCGTGCGATCAGGAGCGCTGTCGCGCAGAAAGGGCACGCTCTCTGGAGCCTGATTCTTTTTGCTGGAAGCGGAAGTCATCGGATGCATCCTTCAGGCAGGAATGTTGATCGAAGGGTCAATGCGCTTCATTTCTTCCGTGAAGCGCTTTTCGATGCGCGCAAGCGCTTCCGGGGTGTCGCCCTCAAAACGGAGCACAACAACAGGCGTCGTATTGGACGAACGCGCGAGCGCAAAGCCGTCCTTCCACTCGACGCGAACGCCGTCGACCGTAATCACGTGTTCGGCGTCATCAAACCGGCATCCGGCACTGAAGCGTTCAATAAAGCGCTTGGGCGCGCCTTCCTCCATGGGGATCTGAAGTTCCGGCGTATTGACGGCGTTGGGAAGGCTTCTGAGCGTTTCAGACGGATTCTCAGAACGGGAAAGGATCTCGAGGAGCCTCAGAGCTGCATAGATACCGTCGTCAAAGCCCGTCCAGCGCTCGTCGTTAAAGAAGAGATGCCCGGACATTTCGCCCGCAAAGGGAGCCTTCGTTTCGCGCAGCTTCGCCTTCACGAGCGAATGCCCCGTCGGGCTGATGGTCGGAATGCCGCCCTTTTGAGCGACCCAGTCCACAAGCTTTCTCGAGCATTTGACGTCGTAGACGATGGGTTCTCCCGGATGACGGGAAAGAATGTCGGCGGCGAAAAGCATCATGAGGCGGTCGGGGAAAATGACGTCGCCCGTATTGGTGACGACGCCCAAGCGGTCGCCGTCGCCGTCAATTGCAAAACCGTAATCCGCCCCTGTTTCCTTCACGCGGGCAATGAGGTCCGAAAGGTTCTTGGGCTTCGAAGGATCGGGATGATGATTGGGGAAGGTGCCGTCCGGATCGCAATAGAGCGGAATCAGGTCTACATCAACGCGCGAGAAGAGCGCCAGCATGGTGGGGCCGCCGATGCCGTTTCCGGCATCCGCCACAACCTTCAGGCGGCGCTCAATCCTGATCCCGGAGAGCGCTTTTTCAATGTACGGATCGACCGCGTCAATGACTTCAACTTCGCCTGGCTTTTCAGCCGTAATCCAGTCGCCAGCCTCAGCGCGGCGTCGAAGATCCTGGATTTTTTCGGCAAAGAGCGTGACCCCCGCAACCATCATCTTGAGGCCGTTCCATTCCGGAGGGTTATGGGACCCCGTTACCGCAACGCCGGTGCCGTTTCCAAAATGCTTCGTCGCGTAATAAAGAACAGGCGTCGGCACTGCACCGGCATTGAGCACCTTGATGCCCGTTGAGGCGATGCCGTCAATCAGAGCATTGAGCAGCCGCTCGCCGGAAACGCGCCCGTCGCGGGCCACGCAGAATGAGGGGGCTCCTGCTTCCACTGCCAGAGTGCCGAGCACCCGGCCGACAGCACGGACAGCCTCTTCTGTAAGGGTCTTGTCGACTATGCCGCGAATGTCGTACGCCTTGAAAATGGAAGGATCAAGCTGCATCTCTCTATATCTCCGGACAGAAACCGAATTGAAGCGCACGCGAAGCCCGTCAATTTTGAAGAACCCCGTACCGCTTCTGAAGTAAGCCTTTAATTTTAGCCGGGCGGCAGAGCAGGAATTGCTGATCTCGCGCGGGCTGAAAGGCCCATTTACAATCCGGAGAAATTGATTTCAGAGAGGCTTCCCTCTCCATCTGATCCTGAAGTGCCACCAATGGATAAAGCTCAGCTCAAAAAAGCCCGCGTTCTGGTTGCGGGCGACGCCATGCTCGACCGCTACTGGTTCGGAGACGCCGAACGCATCTCCCCGGAAGCTCCTGTTCCCGTCGTGCGCGTGACGCGCACTGAGGAACGTCTCGGGGGCGCAGCCAACGTTGCGCGCAATATTGCCTCCGTGGGCGCCTCCTCCACGCTCCTTTCCGTTCTCGGAAGCGACGAAGCTGGCCGCACGATCGAAAAGCTCCTCATTGAGGAAGGAATTACGCCCCGGATTGAATTCGATCCGGCGCTTAATACTACAGTCAAGCTTCGCGTGGTCGCCCGTCAGCAGCAGCTCGTGCGCTGCGACTTCGAAGCCTTCCCGGCTGAAGAAGTTCTGAAGCGCCACCTGGGCCTTTTCAACGAACTTCTCTCGGAAACCAATGCGCTCGTCCTCTCCGATTACGGCAAGGGCGGCCTTTCGCACATCGCCGACATGATTGAAAGCGCCCGTGCGAAGAACCTTCCGATTCTCGTCGACCCCAAGGGCGACGACTACAGCCGCTACCGCGGAGCCACCGTCATTACGCCGAACCGCGCGGAGCTGCGCCAGGTCGTCGGGAGCTGGTCGTCGGAAGCGGCGCTCATCGAGCGCGCGCAGAACCTGCGCCGCGAGCTCAACCTCTCCTACCTTCTTCTCACGCGCTCTGAAGAAGGCATGACGCTTTTCGGGCCTGAGGGCGAATTCAACGTGCCCGCTCAGGCGCGCGAAGTCTTCGACGTTTCAGGCGCGGGCGACACTGTGATCGCCATTCTTGCCGCAATGCTCGCAACCGGCATGCCGATTGAGGATGCGGTACGGATTGCCAACCGCGCCGGCGGCATCGTTGTCGGGAAACTCGGCACCGCTGCAGTATCCTATGAGGAGCTCTTCGCGTGAGCCCCGGACGGCCGCGAATGACGCCTTTTTCTGGTCTTCTTTTTTCCTTTCCGTTTAGGAATCTGAATGAGCATTCTCGTTACGGGCGCAGCCGGCTTCATCGGCTGCAACAATGTGATCGCGCTCAATAAGCGCGGCGTTACCGACATCATCGCCGTCGACAATCTTGAGAAGAGCGAGAAGTTCGTCAATCTCACGAAATGCGCGATTTCGGACTACTTCGACAAGCGCGACTTCATCGCGCGCGTTCGCGCCGGCACGGCTCCGAAGCCCGAAGCCATCTTCCATCAGGGCGCCTGCTCGGACACGATGGAGCTCGACGGCAAGTACATGATGGAGAACAACTACCGCTACACCCTGGAGCTCTACCGCTGGGCTCAGGAGCTGCGGATCCCCTTCATCTATGCCTCTTCGGCCGCCACCTACGGCGCGCACACCGAATTCATCGAGGACGTCCGTTATGAAGGCCCCCTCAATGTCTACGGCTACTCCAAGTACCTCTTCGACCAGGTGCTGCGCCGCGAGCTCGGATACCTCCGCGCGCCCGTGATCGGCCTCAAGTACTTCAATGTCTACGGCCCCCATGAGCAGCACAAGGGCCGCATGGCGTCCGTTGCCTTCCATCAGTACTTCCAGTACCGGCGCGACCATAAGGTGAAGCTTTTCGAAGGCTGCCTCGGCTACGCCAACGGCGCGCAGGAGCGCGACTTCGTCTACGTTGAGGACGTCTGCAAGGTCCTCATGCATTTCCTCGATCGTCCGGTTTCGGGCGTCTTCAATTGCGGCACCGGCCGCGCTCAGCCCTTCAACGCCGTTTCGCTCTCCGTCGTCAATACCATTCGCGAGAGCGAGGGGCTTCCCGCCTATACGCTGGAAGAAGCCGTGGGCGCAGGCGAAATTGAGTACATTCCGTTCCCGGAAGCGCTCAAGGGGAAATATCAGGCCTATACGCAGGCGAACCTTGAGAAGCTTCGCGCTGCGGGCTGCGACGTGGAGTTCCGCTCCGTCGAGGAAGGCACGTCCGACTACATGAAGGTGCTCCTCAAAGAGTATCCGACCGTTGCCTGATGACGCGCGTAGCTTTTCTCGACCGCGACGGCGTGATCAACATCGATCACGCCTACGTCCACGACCGGGAGCATTTCGAGTGGATTCCGGGGGTCCTTGAGGCTGCCCGGATCCTCTACGATGCGGGCTTTCTCCTTGTTGTCGTTACGAACCAATCCGGCATCGGACGGGGCTACTACAGCACTGAGGACTTTCAGAAGCTCACGGACTGGATGAAGGGCGAATTCGCCCGCGCGGGCGCTCCCATCACCGACGTTCGCTTCTGCCCGCATCATCCGGAAAAGGCCCTTCCGCCCTGGCGCATCGACTGCAGCTGCAGAAAGCCCAAACCGGGCATGATCCTTGCCGCTGCCGAAGCGCTGCAGATCGACCTCAGCCGCTCCATCATGTTTGGAGACAAGCCGGGCGACTGCACTGCCGGGAGACTTGCCGGCCTCCCCGAACGCGTACTTCTCGGCACTGACGGGAAATCTCTGCCGGAACCCTCGGCCGATGCCACGCATGCGGCCCGGGACCTCCTCTCTGCCGTCCGCTCCGACTGGATGGCTGCCTTCATGGAAAAAGCACAATGAGCCTGCGCTGCCCGCCGCCTTCATTTGAGCAAAAGATCTGCACGATGGAGGAGCTTCCCCTTCGTGCGGCGAAGCTTCCCAAACCCCTGGTCTTCACAAACGGCGTCTTCGACATCCTTCACCGCGGACACGTCACCTATCTCGCGCAGGCGAGAGCTCTGGGCGCAAGCCTTGTTCTCGCCATCAACAGCGACGCCTCCGTCAAAATGCTCGGCAAGGGCGACGACCGTCCGATCAATACGGAAGCCGATCGCGCAGCGGTTGTCGCGGCGCTCGAATCCGTCGACCTTGTCGTGATTTTCCCGGAAAAAGTGCCGCTGAAGCCCCTTGAGCTTGCACGTCCTGACATCTACGTCAAAGGCGGCGACTACGAGCCCGAGGAGCTCCCCGAAGCCAAGCTTGCCGCCACCTGGGGCGGAAAGTGCATCACGATTACGTTTGAGCACCAGCGCTCGACGACGGCGCTCCTCAAAAAAGTGAGAGCCCAGTAAAAGCTTCTCGATTCTCCAGAAACGCCAACGGCCTGCGGAGCATTCTCCGGCAGGCCGTTTTTCATGGATTCAGCTTGAAGAGTGATCAGCCGATGCGGAAGCCGCGCTTGCGGGCGAAGTGAATCGTGGCGTCAAGGAACCCCTGCTTGCTGCCGCAGTCAAAGCGCGTGCCTTCAAAGCGGTGCGCAAAAGCAGGCGACTCGTTGAGCATCGAGGCAATGCCGTCGGTGAGCTGGATTTCACCG
Source organism: Sutterella faecalis (assembly GCF_006337085.1). Taxonomy (GTDB): domain Bacteria; phylum Pseudomonadota; class Gammaproteobacteria; order Burkholderiales; family Burkholderiaceae_F; genus Sutterella; species Sutterella faecalis. The sequence continues at coordinate 1,750,410 of NZ_CP040882.1, forward strand.
CCCACGCCCGGAGCAATCTTCGCGAGATGATCGAAGATTTCGGGTTCAAACACATAGCGGCCGATCACGGCGAGGCGCGAAGGCGCAACGCTCGGATCAGGCTTTTCGACGATGCCGCGCAGACGCGACGTGTTCTGCGTCTGGTCGTCAACGCTCACAATGCCGTACTTCTTCGTTTCTTCAGGCGCCACGTCCTGAACAGCGACGACCGAGCCGCCGCCCTGCTCCTCGCGGGCGCGGATCAGCTGCAGCGTCGTCGAAACCTTGCCGTCGATCAGATCGTCCGCAAGGATCACGGCGAAGGGAGAATCCTCCACCACGGGCTGCGCGCAAAGCACGGCATGGCCGAGTCCGAGCGGAACCGGCTGACGAATGTAGATGCAGCGCACGCCCGGAGGAACAATGCCGCGGACGATTTCGAGGAGCTCTTCCTTGCCCTTCATCTCAAGCTCGCGCTCAAGTTCCGGATAGCGGTCGAAATGATCTTCAATGGCACGCTTGTGGCGGCCGGTGACAAAGATCATTTCCGTCACGCCGGCGGCGGCAGCTTCTTCAAGCGCATACTGAATGAGGGGCTTGTCGACGACCGGGAGCATTTCCTTCGGCATCGCCTTGGTGGCCGGAAGGAAGCGGGTGCCGAGACCATTAACGGGGAAGACTACTTTACGGACGGGCTTCATATGAACTCAAACCTTGAATATCGCGGAACGGGGGCAGGACATCCTCCAGGCAGATGCCGCTTTAGAATGCCTGCGCACGAGAGATGCGCGCAGGAGCTTAGCGCGCATTGACGCAACTGAGCAAGACACGGAGGACATTTCGCATGGCGCGCGAACTTTTCGCGATCGGAGATCTTCAGGGATGTCTGGAAAGTTTAAAAGGACTGCTCGAGCAGATCCCCGAAGACGCCGAACTTCTTTTTCTCGGCGACATTGTGAACCGCGGCCCGGAATCTCTTGAAACTCTGCGGTTTGTGAAGAATCTCGGAAACCGGGCCGACACGCTGCTCGGAAACCACGACCTTCATCTTCTCGCCGTTGCCGCCGGCGCCGGCAGCGTTCATCGCCGAGACACCATCTCCGACATTCTGTCGGCTCCCGACCGCGACGAGCTCATTGAGTGGCTGCGCGCCCGGCCGCTCATGATTGAGCGGGACGGCATCACTTTCGTTCATGCGGGCATCAATCCCGCCTGGGATCTGCCGACCGCAAGAATGCTCGCGCGGGAAGCAGAAAAACACCTTGCCGGCCGTCACTGGAAGGAGGCCCTTGCCGGCATGTACGGCGGCACGCAATGGGATCCGGATCTCAAAGGCGAAGCGCGCATGCGCGCAATTCTCAACGGCTTCACCCGGATCCGTTTCGTTGACCGCGAAACCGGCGAACTCGACTTTGATCAAAAGGAAGGCACCGGGAAGGCGCCGCCCAACCTGATGCCCTGGTTTGACTATCCGCTGCGAAAGACGGCGGGCACGCCCGTCTGCTTCGGACACTGGTCAACGCTCGGCCTCATCAACCGTCCGGATCTGATGGCAATCGACACGGGATGCCTCTGGGGCGGCGAGCTTACGGCGCTGAGAATCCGCGACCGCAGGATCTTTACGGAAAAGTGCCCCTGCTGGGCGGACCCGAAGGCGTATTCCTGAAGCTCACTAAAAAAGGCAGGATTTTTCGGGTCCTGCCTTTTCTCTTTTCCTTCTCTACCGCTTATGCCCGGACGGCATCAGCGTGATGCACGCCCGCCTGGCGAAGCTTCTCTTCGCGCGCCTTTTCCTTTTCAGCTGTGGCATCGGGCCACCCGAGCGCGCCCGACATGACGCGGGAAGCTTCGAGCGCGAGTTCGCGGCGGTCGCGCCCCGCGGTCGAAATCGGGTTGAGGATGGTGACTTCAGCGACGAGCCCCGGCGTAAGGACAATCTGCTTCAGCACCGTCCAGAGGGGTAGATTCGCATATGCGGGAATGAGCGACGTCTTCCCGTCGAGCGTATAGCGGATCGTTACCGGGAGGAGCTCCGCACCGGCAGGCTCCGCCGCCGCAAAAAGATTGGCATAAAAGGGAAGAAGCCTGTCGCCCGGTCCTGTCGTGCCTTCCGGGAAGAAGAGCACGTTGGTGCCTTCCTTCAGTGCAGCCGCCATGGCTTCCGCAACTTCAAGCACGGCGCGCTTTCTCGAGCGGTCGATATAAATCGTGCCGACATGGGTTGTGATCGGCCCGAACACAGGCCAGCTTCCGATTTCCTTCTTGGCGATGAACCGCACCGGCAGGATGGAATCCATGAGGAAGATGTCCATGAAGGAAATGTGGTTCGCGCTCACAAGATACCCGGGACCGTCCTCGCGCAGTCCGCGGGCAGCCGCTGCATTCGGAATTTGCCCCTTGACGAGGACCTTCATCCCGAGCACCCAGGGAATGACGGGGGCAAGGGTTTTAATAACCTTTGCCCGCGAGCGGACCTGAAGCACCGGAAGGATGCCGATAGCCACAAAGAAAATGAAGATCGTCAGGAAAAAGAGTCCGACGAGTCTGACGGAACCGACAACGTATCGCATGGTTCACTCTAAGCTGGAAGAATCTGAAGCCGTACCGGCCTCGCGGAAAAACTGCTCAAGGATGACGGCCGCCGCTTTATCGTCGATACGATCGCGGCCGCAGGAGACTTCAACGGAGGAAAACCTTTCGTCGACGGTGAAGACCTTTTTGCGGTAGCGGCCGCCCAACTGCCGTGCAAAGCGCTCGCAGCGCGCCGTAAGGGTTGACGGCGTTCCGTCGCCCAGACGCGGCACGCCGACCACGAGGAACGCCGGCTGCCACTCCTCAATGAGAGGCGCAATACCCTGCCAGCGCGCGTCATTTGTCGGCGAATCAATGATTGCAAGCGCTCTCGCCGTACCCGTAAGGGTATTGCCGACCGCCACGCCCGTGCGGGCGAGACCAAAGTCGAACGCCAGAACCACGCCCTGCGGAATGTCCATCAAAAGCATCCTTGAAGAAGAAAAAAATCAGTTGCAGGCGTACACTTGCGGGTTTTCTTTACGAAAAAGCCGCAGCAAAATCGTTCTCCGCCTGAACCGGCGTATTCTAAGCGCGGCACATAAGAAAAACGCTTTCTGACCCAAGCCTCTCGCTCTCATCATGATCGACCACGTTCTCGAGCGCCTTACGACGCTCTTCACTGAAGGCGGCGCGCGCTTCCGCGTCGTTCATCACCCCCAGGCCGGACAGTCCAGCCAGTCTGTTGCAGAAATCCGCGGCACCGAACTCGGTCAGGGCGCCAAAGCCCTCTGCTGCACCGTCAAGGGCAATGGCGTCAAAAAGCATGTCCTCGGGGTTCTTCCTGCAGACATGCAGGCAGACCTCTCGAAGCTCGCCGCCGCCGTCGGCGGCCGTCGCGCTTCGCTCGCTTCTCCCGAGGAAGTGATGGAGCTTACCGGCTGCATCTTCGGCGCGGTTCCTCCCGTAAGCTTTCACCCGGATCTTGAGCTCATCTGTGATCCGACGCTCTTCACTCGCTACGACGAACTCGCCTTCAATGCGGGCGGACGCGACGTCTCGATCATCATTTCGACCGAAGACTTCAAGCGCATCGTGAACCCGAAGACTGCCGACTTCCTCCGGGAAGCTCCGGCCGCTGCCTGACCTGGAGCACGGCAATGGACTTCTTCTCCGGCATGCTTGCCAATTCGCTCACGCCCATCACGCTCATTTCGGGCGTCGGCCTGATGCTGCTCTGCATGGTTGCCCGATACAACCACACGACGGACCGCATTCGACAGCTTCTCGCCCGCCGCGAGGTCGGCGACTATGAAAACGAACCCGACATCGACCGCGAGATCCACCTGATCTTCCGCCGCGCCAAATATCTGCGCCGCGCGATGCTCTGCCTGGTGCTCTCAGACGTCTGCTCGGGTCTTCTCGTCGCAACGAACGTCTTCGCGCACCTCTCGGATCTCAACTTTGTCTTCGCCTCCTCGATCTGGCTCGGGTTCGCGCTCGCGCTCATCGTCGCATCGACCGCCTACTTCAGCCTTGAGGTCCGCGTCTCCCTGCATGCGCTTCGCATGGCCATCGAGCACCTTCCGGGCAAGTCCCCGCTGCCCATGGACTAACGGAGACTTGAAATGATCAACATCACCGAATTCAACCAGTCGCTCGCTCTGGCGCTCGGCCCCATTACGCTCATTTCCGGTGTGGGCCTTCTCATGATCTGCATGACGAACCGCTACAACCATGCGACGAACCGAATCCGTCAGCTCATGAAGAAGCGTCACGAAGACGCCTCTCAAGCGCTGCTTCCCATCATCGACGAAGAAATCGACCTTCTTTACATGCGTGCGTCGCTCCTGCGCCGCGGCATGCTCTCGGTTGCGCTCTCCGCGCTCCTTTCTGCACTCCTCGTCGCCGTCAGCGTCGGAAGCCGCTTTCTCGGCATCAATCTCATGGTGCTCGAGAGCGTGATTCTTGTAGCCGCAACGCTCCTCATTGTGCTTTCAGCACTTCTCTTCTCGAGCGAAATCAGCATCTCGCTCAAGGCGCTCAATCTTGCCGTCAAGAACATCCCTCCGGGAGGCGGAAAGTCTGAAGCACTCTGATCGATTTACAACTCACACCATTCAAAATAGCCGGATTTCTTCTGAAACTCCGGCTATTTCTTTATTTTTTCTCGTATCACGCCTGAAGCTTGACGGATATGGACATTCCTCACTCCCGATATCCCCAGAGGAAGTAAATCCCGGTGCCTTCCCCCATGGTGCGGCCGACCGTCAGCATCACCGGCCCGATCAGGCTGTCAATGCCGACATAGGCCGAAACCGACTTATGCCAATCGCGCCCGCCGCTCGTCAGATCGTCGCCCATCACGCTGTTCCAGGCACGCCCGAATTCCGCCTGCATGCCGGCCCAGACGGGTGCCTGAAGCGGCATGAATTCCGAAATGTTTCTCGCAAGTGCGAAGCGCGCATATTCCAGACGAGACCCGGACCAGCGTCCGTAGGGCGAGCCCACCATGCGGCTTGCGCCGCCAAGCTGAAATGCTCCGGCAACGGTCGAGCGCCCAATCTCAGCCTCGAGAAGGGCCGTCCACTTTTCCCGGCTCCAGGGAACGAGCACGTTCACTTCAAAGACATGCGTGCCGCCGCGGCCGTCGATATTTTCGTCACTCGTCCGCCCCTCAGCCGTCAGGCGGTATCCCTTGGTCGGGAAGCTCACGTTGTCGAGCGTATCGAGGAAAAGATGCGCGCCGACATAGGGCGCATCGTATCGTTCCTGCGGCGGCGGATCGCGGCCGATCTCCGGCTTGGCCCGCATGGAAATCCAGCCTGCGGAAATGCCGGCATAACCCAGTCTCGCCATTTCCCAGCCGAAAAGAACCTGGCTGTCGAACTGCGTCGCGCGCCAGCGCGCAATCGCCTGCCGGCCTTCCGTGCCGTAGATGTCGTAGGACTGACGCTCAAAGGAAATGCTCGGCTGAATGAAAAGCGGCAGTGTGGTTCCGAGCGGCTGATAGAACTCAGAGAGAAAGCGCTGGCGCTCGCCGATCTGAATTTCATTACGCCATTCCGCACCCCAGCTGTTGAGGAGATGCCAGGAATGCGCAAAGAGGAAGTTGAAGGAACTCACCTTGTCGAAATCAGTTTCAAGCGACCCGCCGAAACGCACGCTCGACCAGACGGAATCTTTTTCGCGGGGCTCGAGCACCACGACTGAAGTCCCGTCAGGGCCCGGATCCAATCGATAGGTCACGCTCTCAAAATATCCGTCCGCAAATACAGAGCGCGCCGCGGCATCGAGTTCGCTGCGCGTTCGCACGCTGCCCGGCCGGATGGCCGCACGTTCAATCGTCCTTTCGGGAGGAATGCGGGAATTTTTATCCTCGGCCACAAGCACTTCATAAACCCGGGTCTTCTTCTTTTCGGGGGGATCAAATAGTTCCGTACGAGCCTTATTCCACGCGGTCCACTCGGCCTTCGGCCTGGCAAGGCCCTTAAGCCGCTCTGCGGCCTTCCTTCCTGCCTCTTCGCCGCGAGCGATGATTTCCGCGCTTTTCTTGAGGTCGGCGGAAGAATATTCCGTGAGGTCGGGCGTAATCAAAACATCCCCGGGAGAGAGTTCGCCCAACGACTTTCTCACATTCTGTTCCGTCAGGAGATTCACCATCTGCGCCATCACGCCGACCACGTTCGTGAGCTTCTCCTTATCTGAGAGCGGCGTGCCGACATTCACGGCAATCACCACATCCGCCCCCATTTCGCGCGCGAGCTCTACGGGAAGATTGTCAACCAGGCCGCCGTCGACCAGAAGCTCGCCCTTATATTGCGAAGGCGCAAAGGCGCCCGGAATGGACATGGAAGCGCGCATGGCCTCTCTCAGCGTGCAGTCCTTCTGCATGACGACGCGGTAGCCCGTCACCAGATTGGTTGCAGGCGCAGCAAAGGGAATCGGAAGCCTCGAGAGGTCCCGAACCATATCGAAGGCCGAAGTTTTTCGTGCAAGGAAAAGTTCGAGTTCTTCGGACGGAACAAAAGCTGCCGGCAGCATCGGCGTCCCCTCGCGCGACATTTCAAGTCCGCTAGAAGGAAGGCTCTTATAGTCGTCAAGCTTTCTGCGCCAGTTGACGAGCTGCCTGTCCGGCCGGGGACCGAGCATGCGGTCCCAATCCACGCCGAGGACCGTATCCTCGAGCTCAGGGAGCGTGAAGCCCGCAGCATAGGCGCCTCCGACCATGGAGCCCATGGATGTACCGGCAATCACGTCAATCTTGACGCCGAGCTCTTCGAGCACGCGTATCACGCCCACATGCGCAAACCCTCGGGCGCCGCCCCCTGAAAGCACAAGTCCCACGCAGGGCCGGCCTTCAGCACGGCACGCCGCGCGCACCTCATCAGGCGTTTTTGCAACGGCCGTTCCGGTTACCTTTCCGAAAATACAGAGCCCGAAGAGCGCAAGCGCTGCAAGAGCAACTGAGGTTCTTCTTTTCGGCATGGCTCTCTCGACTCCTTTTGCGGTGCTTGGTGACTACTCCCCGTCCAATTCTTCGAATTGGGCGAGGCTTCTCGCTTCTTCGGTCACAACCCGGATGTCTCCGGGATTTACACGACCTCAGCGAGCATTTGGAGAGGACATTTCTCTCCGCAGGACGGGTAGCCCCTCCGCCCTCAGTATTCTGATGCCTTCAGCCCGGATGTTGGCTGCAGCGTTGCCGTCGCGGTCATGGTGAGCGCCGCAGTGCGGGCACGTCCATTCGCGCGTAGCAAGATCAAGCTTCTCAAGCTTGAAGCCGCAGCAGGAGCACGTCTTTGAAGAGGGATAGAAAGTATCGATCAGTATGAAGTACTTTCCTTCCCGCTTCATTTTGTAGGCAATCATTCGTAAGAGCTCGCCCCAGGCGGCATCAGCAATCGACTCCGCCAGGTGGTGGTTCTTCAGCATGTTGATGATTCTTAAACTCTCCGCAGCCAGCGCTTGACTTTCGTTCACGAGTCGCGAAGAGACCTTGTGAAGGTTGTCGGTGCGGGCATTCGCCACGCGCTTATGCGCGCGTGCGAGCCTACGGCGCGCCTTCTCGCGCCGGCGGCTGCCCTTCTGAGTTCTTGAAAACTGCCGGCATCTGCGGCGCAGCACCTTGCGGGCGTGCTTCAGATGCCTCGGGTTCGGTTCCTTGCGTCCGTTCGATTCCGTGAGGAGATCCTTGATGCCGACATCGATGCCGATGACCTGATCCTCATAGATCTCCTTCAGAGGTTCCTTTTCAGCAAGACCATCTTCCCAGAGGACGGCGGCGTAGTAGTCGCCGGCGGCATCGGCTTCAAGCGTGATGCTCTTCACCTTGCCGACGACCTCCCGATGAATCCGAGCCTTGATCGGCTCCATTTTCGGCACGCGCACGTAGTTGGGGCCGACGGAGACGTTGGTGCAGTGATAGCTCGACTGCGGCCCTCTGCGGGACTTGTAGTGCGGAAAGCCTGCTCTTCCATCAAAGAAAGCGCGGTAGCCCTTGTTGAGATTCCGCACCGATTCCTGAAGCGCCATCGAATCGTATTCCCTGAGCCATGCGTACTTCTTCGACTTCTTGGCTCTGGCGATGAGTGGCTTGATCTCGTGGATGAGGTCAAGCGATACGCCCCGCGTACGGTAGTAATGCTTCTTCAGGAAGAGCGCCATGTTCCAGCACTTGCGGACAGCACCCCACTGTGCCCAGAGAAAAGCTTCCTGAGCGGCAGTTGGGTAGATGCGGAATTTCGCAGCACGGAGCATGTGGCGGTCAAATGAATTTATTTTAAAAAAAATATTATGATATTATCATAATTAAGAATTAGCGGTCAAGGAGAATTTCGATGTTCGACGACTACGAAAGAGCGCGTCACAGCGTGACGAAACTCCATGTGCATTTGATCTTCACAACGAAATACCGGCGAAAAGTGATGACGCCGGAAGTGCTCGAAAGCGTGCTTGCTGCCCTAAAAATCGCGGCCGAAGATTTAGGCTGCAGCCTCCTGGAGGCCAACGGGGAAGCGGATCACGTACATCTGCTCGTGAGCTATCCTCCGAAGGTGAGCATCAGCGAGATGGTGAACCGCTTTAAAACGCGTTCGTCTCGAAAGATACGCGAGGAATATCCAGGGATTCTTGAAGGAGGCAAAACAGGGCTGTTTTGGTCGCGCAGCTACTTTGCTTGTTCAGTAGGCGGAGCTTCCCTGGAAGTTCTTAAAAAATACATTGAGAATCAGACAACCGATTAGCCGCCATTCCTCCCCGCCCCATCCGGGGCGAGGGCTCCTGGCGGATTTTGCTGAAGGAAGCAGGAGAAGCTTTGATTTTCTCGTGCTTCAGGATTTCCCGAGAATACTCAATAGGATGATTGTATGCGCGTACTTCTGACAGGCGGCATGGGCTTTATCGGCTCCCACACGGCTGTGGTGCTTCAGGAAGCAGGCCACGAACCGGTGCTCTACGACAACCTCTCGAATGCCGACCTGGGCGTCGCCAAACGCATTGCGGCAATCACCGGAAAGACCCCGAAATTCATTGAGGGCGACATCCGTGACGAAGAACGCCTTGAAAGGGCCCTTCGCGACGAAAGCATTGAAGCCGTCATCCATTTCGCCGGCTTGAAGGCCGTCGGCGAATCCGTGGTGAAGCCGCTTGAGTATTACGACAACAATCTGATCGGCACGATCCGGCTTCTTGAGGCCATGAAGAAGACGGGCGTCAGGCGACTCATCTTCAGCTCCTCCTCCACGGTCTACGGAACGCCGAAACGCCTTCCGCTGCATGAATCCGACCCGACGGGAGAAGCCACCAACCCGTACGGGCGCACCAAGCTTCAGATCGAGGAGATCCTCTCCGACCTCTGCCGGGCGGCCCCGGACTGGAGCGCAATCTGTCTGAGGTACTTCAACCCGATCGGTGCTCACCCGTCAGGTCTCATCGGGGAAGATCCCAACGGGATCCCCAACAACCTCCTTCCATACGTTGCCCGGGTGGCAAACGGGCGCCTCCCCTGCCTCAATGTCTTCGGCGGCGACTATGAAACGCCTGACGGCACGGGCGTGCGCGACTACATTCACGTGATGGATCTGGCCCGCGGCCACGCCGCGGCGCTTCCTTATGCCATGAGCCACACCGGCTGGAAAGCCGTGAACCTCGGCTGCGGCAGAGGCTACAGCGTGCTCGAAGTCGTCAAGGCTTTTGAGAAGGCTTCCGGGCGCAAGGTTCCCCTCAAAATCGGACCCCGCCGTGCGGGCGACATTGCCGCCAACTGGTGCGATCCGACGCTGGCAAAGGAACTTTTCGGCTGGGAAGCGAAGCTTGGCATCGACGACATGTGCCGCGACGCCTGGCGTTTTGAAGAAAAGCGCGCCGAGGAACTCAAGGCACAGTCGAATCAATCCTGAGTTTCCCCAATTGCAAATCGTGGCAGGAGGAAATTATCCACGGACTTATCCACAGACTCCTGCCATGAATAACAATAGCTTGCATTGAAAAATGCAAGTTGTTCACACGAAAGTCTGCAGTTCTCAGGCTGACTCTTCTGATGCGCTCTGAAGCCCTTCATGCCGATGAGCGCATTTGTGAAGAAGATATCCAGTCCGGATCCTTGTTTTTCAGAGACTTCCGCAGCGCGGGAAAGGATCCTTTTCGCCAGCGCATACCGTGAAACGGTTTCCCCGGGCGGCGCGAAATGAAGCACTTCCGGCACGCCTTTCTCGAGCGAGCTTTCTGCGCCTCCGAGCATCATGGAGGCCGACCAGAAGGCCAGCGACTCATAGCTTGAAGGCCTCCCAAACTGATTGGTCCGCATGGTGATGGGTTTTCCGGACAATGCTCGTTCGAGTACTTTTTTGGGGAAGCCTTCCCCTGTCGCTTCTGAATAGAGCCAGCCTGCTCTGACGATAAGCGCCTTTCCCAAAGCCTTGCGGGTAATGCGGAGCACTTCACGCTCCCCATCGAGCTTTGTTCGTCCATACGCTCCCTGGGGTTTCGGCCTCAGATCAGAGTGAAGCAAACGACGGCCGCCGCCGGAAAAAACATAGTCGGACGAGTAGTGCAGGAGCGGCGCATCCCAATGCGCCGCAGCAAGAGCAGCTCCGCGGGGCGCAAGAACGTTTCCTCGAAACGCGCCTGTTTTATCGACTTCCGCACGCGGCACGTCGGACCATGCCGCAGCGCAGACAACCCAATTGGGGCGTCCGCCGGGAAAACGATTCGAGAGCTTCAGCACGGATGCCGGATCCGCCGCATCCGCTTCAGCGCGCGACGCGGCAACCACATTCCTCGCCCCAAGCTGATGGAGCGTCTTATCCAGCTCGCGCCCGAGCCTGCCGGCGCCGCCGAGAATCAGAATGCCGCTCATTCTCAAGCCCTCTCGAAATAAGCCTTGAGCCATGGACCGGTAATGCTTTTCTTATTGCGAATCAATGCCTTGGGCGTGCCCGCCGCCACGATTTCCCCTCCCGCATCGCCGCCCTCCGGTCCCATGTCAATGAGCCAGTCGGCAGCAGCGGCAACGGCAAGATCATGCTCGATGACGAGCACTGTATTGCCGAGCTGAGTAAGACGCCTCAAGGCGCTCAGAAGCTTCGCCGTATCTTCAAAATGGAGTCCGGTCGTCGGCTCATCGAGTATGTAGAGCGTTTTCCCCGTGTCGCGGCGCGCAAGCTCAGCCGCGAGCTTCACGCGCTGCGCTTCGCCGCCCGAGAAAGTTGCCGCATTTTGTCCAAGCCGGATGTAGCCGAGCCCCACGTCGGCAAGCGTATCGAGCTTGCGGATGATCTGAGGCTGCTGAGCGAAGACTTCCCGCGCCTCATCCACGGTGAGATCAAGCACATCCGCAATCGAGAACCCCTTCCAGCGGCATTCGAGCGTTTCACGGTTGTAGCGTTTCCCGCCGCAGACGTCGCACGTTACGAAGACATCCGGCAGGAACTGCATCTCCACGCGCACAAGGCCGTCTCCGGAACAAGCCTCGCACCTTCCGCCCCGTGCATTGAAGCTGAAGCGCGAGGCGTCGTAGCCGCGCTCGCGAGCGGTAAGCGTCTGCGCAAACACGTCACGAATCAGCGTAAAAAGCCCTGTATACGTAGCGGCATTAGATCGCGGCGTTCTTCCTATCGGCGTCTGATCAACGGAAATGACTTTATCGAAAAGACTGCTCCCCTCAATTTGCTCAAAGGGCAGCGCCGGCGTCTTCGCATTATTAAGGAAGCCCGCCATTGCCGGGAGAAGCGTATCCGTAATTAACGTCGACTTTCCGGAACCTGAAATGCCCGTCACGACAGTGAGCGCGCCGACCGGAATTTCGAGCGTCACATTTTTAAGCGTTCTCCCCGAAGCTCCGATGAGTCTCAGCCATTCGGATTTCGCCGCAGAAAACTTCTTTGCGACCGTTCCCTGAGCAACGGTCTTTGCATGCGAAAGGTAAGGTCCCGTCACGGAATCCGGATTCTGCATGATCTCGTCGGGCGTCCCGACCGCGACGATGCGGCCTCCCTTTTCGCCGGCGCCGGGCCCGAGATCCACAATCCAGTCCGCCGCGCGCATGACGTCTTCGTCATGCTCCACAATGACAACCGTGTTGCCGAGGTCTCTCAGATCCTTGAGCGTCCGGATAAGCCGGTCTCCGTCTCTCGGATGCAGACCAATGCTCGGCTCGTCAAGCACGTAGAGAACGCCGGACAACCCGGATCCAATCTGCCCTGCAAGACGAATTCGCTGACTCTCTCCGCCCGAGAGCGTATTGGCGCGTCTTGCAATTGTGAGATAGCCGAGTCCGAGCGACTCGAGGCACTTCAATCGGGGCACGGCTCCCGCAATAAGCTTTTCGCCGATTGACTGCTTGCTTCCCGTGAGCTTCAGCCCCTCCAGTCGTTCCCGCAAGGATAGAAGCGTCATGCGGGAAGCTTCTACGAAGGTGAAGCCCTCCGCCGACCGCTCTCCCACCCAGACATTGCGGGCGATCGGCCCCAGTCCGCTCCCCGCGCATTCCCTGCAGAGCTGCGGCGCCCGTGCCTCCTGAAGTGCGGCCTGTTCCGGCGCGGAAAGCTCGCTCCATCTTTCATCGAGTTCGGGGATTGCCCCCGGGAAAGGCGGATGAAGTGCTTTGGTTTCCGAGCTTCCCCAGAGAAGCGCCTCCTGCTTAGACGCATCAAGCTCGCGCCAGGGGACTGACGCATCGATGCCGAGCGCTTCTGCGGCGGCAATGAGACGCTTTGGATCAATGCCTTTAAGCGCACCGCTGCCGATCGATTGGGCAGGATCGGCAACAACCGACTGAGGAAGAAAGGAAATTCTTTCTCCCGTGCCGGCGCACGCGGAACAAGCTCCCCTGGGATTGGTGGTTGAAAAGTGAGCGGGCTCGAGCTCTCCCGCCGTAAAGTCGCATAAAGGGCAGGCATATTTGGAAGTAAAGGCGGCGCTCCACTCTGAATCCATGTCCTGCGCAATCACGCGTCCATCCGCAAGCGAGAGCGCATTTTCAATACTGGAGGCAATCCGCTCGCGGGCATCCGGCCGCACGCGCAGACGATCGACGACAACATCCAGATCATGAGGCTTCCCGTCTGCCCAGACTTCTCCATCCGCGTCGTCAAGACTGAGGACCTCTCCGTCCGCTCGAATGCGCTGATATCCCTCACTCTGCAGTTCATCGAGGAGCCGCCGGGCTTCCTGAGCCTCAAAAACATGCTGACGCTTCACGGGAGCAAGAATCAGCAGCCTCTTGTCGGCGGCATCCACCAGAAGACGATCCGTCATGTAAGCAACCGACTGAACCTCCAGCCTAAGGTGATGAACCGGGCAGTAGAGATCCCCTGTACGGGCAAAAAGAAGCCTCAGGTAGTCCGATACTTCTGTTGCCGTGCCGACAGTCGAGCGCGCGCCTCCCTGGGTGGTTTTCTGATCAATTGCAATCGCCGGCGGCAGTCCGCGGATTTCATCCACTTCAGGCCGGGGAAGGCGCTCTAAGAACTGCCGGGCATAAGCAGAAAGGCTTTCAACATAGCGGCGTTCGCCTTCGGCATAAAGCGTATCGAAGGCAAGCGAACTTTTCCCCGAACCCGAAACGCCGGTAAACACGATGTATCTGCCGCGCGGAAGATCAACCGAAATATTCTTCAGATTGTGCGTGCGCGCGCCCCGAATAGAAATGACATCCATGACTGCTTGAAATTACCCGCTTTTAAGGCACTGGAAAAGTGGAAAAACTATAACGCGGACATTCGGACCGGCCAACATAGACCGGCAGACAACACAATCGCCCCACCTTTTCCATGACTCAGTCAGCCCCCTGGCGCATGACGCCGCGCGAGAAAAAAACAAGCATTTCGCTCGCTGGAATATTCGCGCTTCGCATGCTCGGCCTTTTCGTCATTCTTCCCGTTTTTGCCATTTATGCGCGTGAACTTCCCGGGGGAAACGATGAGTTCATGGTAGGCCTTACGCTCGGCATTTACGGGCTCGCTCAGGGCATTCTGCAGATCCCCTTCGGTGCCGCATCAGACCGCTTTGGAAGAAAGCCCGTCATTATTGCAGGCCTCCTGATCTTTGCTTTCGGGAGCTTCATCGCCGCCTGCTCGGGCTCCATCTGGGGCATCTTTTTCGGCCGGGCCCTTCAGGGCGCCGGCGCCATCTCCGCCGCAGTCACAGCCTTTATTTCAGACTCCGTGCGTGAGGAAGTCATTACCAAGGCAATGGCGATGGTGGGAGCCTCCATCGGCCTTACGTTCGCCGTTTCACTCGTCATTGCGCCGCTTCTTTCCGACCTCTGGGGCGTCCCCGGAATCTTTGCGCTCACCGGCCTCCTTGCGCTCGCTGCGATCCTGGTCGCGAAATTCGTTGTTCCCGACGCCCCTCAGCACCTGAGAACCAAAACATCCGGGAAGCCCTGGCAGGAAATTCTGCTCGACCACCAGTTGATCAGACTCAATATCGGCATTTTTGTCCTTCATGCATGCCTCACAGCAGTCTTTGTCGTCATCCCGACGCGGCTCCTCGAAATGAATCTCCCCTCCGAGCACCACTGGTGGGTTTATCTGCCTGCCGTCACGGCGGGCTTCATCGTGATGGCGCCGCTCATCATCATGGGGGAGAAGCGCGGCAAGATGGTACGCATCATGAAGCTGGTGATCGGCTTTCTCACGGTCGCTTTCGTGCTTTTTGCCTATCTCATGCATTCGATCTGGGAAATTGCATTTCTCCTCGGCCTCTTCTTCGTGGGGTTCAATGTGCTCGAAGCAACACTGCCGAGCCTTATTTCCAAAATGGCTCCCAAAAGCGACAAAGGGCTTGCTCTCGGGATCTACAACACACTGCAGAACTTCGGCCTTTTTGCTGGCGGCGCTCTGGGAGGCTTCATCGCCCGTGAGTGGAGCGCAGAAGCCGTCTTCTTTACCTGCGCTTTTGCTATGCTTCTGTGGCTCGCCTCAGCGATTGGCCTCAAGGAGCCCGAACGCTCCAGCCGAAAACCTGGGGAAGCCTTAACTTAGTTTTATTTCACACCATTACCTTTTATTTTTTGTCCGAATATGGCTTCCATCAACAAGGTTATTGTTCTCGGCAACCTCGGCGCCGATCCTGAAGTCCGCTATACCCCCGACGGCGGCACCGCCATCGCCACCCTGCGCATTGCCACCTCGCGCCGCTACAAAAACCGCGACGGCCAGCCGGTGGAAGAAACCGAATGGCACCGCGTCATTCTTTTCGGCCGTGCTGCCGAACTTGCCAAGGACTATCTGCGCAAGGGCAGTTCCGTCCTGATCGAAGGCCGCCTGCGCACGCGCAAATGGACCGATCAGAGCGGCAACGATCGCTGGACAACCGAAATCGTCAGTGAAAACATGCAGTTCGTCGGCGGCCGCAACAATCGCCAGGATAACGGCGGCGATGCAGGCTACGCGCCCTCGAACGATTTTGAATCGACGCCGCGTCCCGCACCGGCTCGCCAGGCGGCTCCGGCACCTGCTCCTCAGCCTTCACCTGCCGCAGCGTCCGCTCCGATCGACAGCCTTGACGAAGACGTTCCGTTCTGATCTGGACTCTCATGAAGCAGTGCATGGATGCGCCGAATCTTCACAGGCGCCTCAAAAAGATCATCGGCCAGGTTCAGGCCATCGACCGCATGGTTGATGAGGATGTTCCCTGCGAGGACATCCTCGTGCAGATCAATGCCGCCAAGAGTGCGCTTCATAAAGTGGGGCAAATTGTCCTGGAAGGGCACCTGCAGCACTGCGTGCGCGACGGCATCGCGAAGGGTGATGCCGATGCCACGGTTGCCAAGTTCGCAAAAGCGGTTGAACATTTCGCCCGCATGTCCTGATGGCGGCGGGCACCTTGACAGCCCGCTGACGGAGGCATAAGCTGTACCCCATACCCCATGGGGTACAGTACTTTCAAAACATGGCCGCACATTGTGCGGCTTGTTTTTTAGCCCATTTCGATACCCATACGGGTATAAGTAAAAAAAGTCTCCGCTTTCCTTCATGCACGCCGTCTGGCAGGATGAGCCCCGGCGCCAGATCGTTCTGATCGTCGTCTCCGCCATTGCTCTCCTATTAGGCTTCTTTGACATCACGGTCTCCGGCATCGACCTCTCCTGGGTTGCGATTCTCCTCTGCGGCACGCCGATCGTCATCGAGGCGGCAATCGGACTCATTACGCGCTTTGACGTTAAGGCGGACCTTCTGGTCTCGCTCGCCCTCATTGCGTCCGTCATCATCGGCGAATATTTCGCTGCAGGCGAAGTCGCCGTCATCATGCAGCTCGGCGCTCTGCTTGAAGAAATGACCGTCGCCAAGGCGCGCAAGGGCATTGAGCGTCTCGCGTCGCTTGCTCCCGAAACCGCACGCGTGATTTCATCAGGCACGGAACGCATCATCCCTGCCTCAGAGGTGAAGAAAGGCGAAACCATCCGAGTCAATCCCGGTGAAACCGTCCCGGTGGACGGCGAGATCCTCTCGGGCAGCACTTCCGTTGACGAATCCGTCCTGACGGGTGAACCGATCCCGGTAGACAAAGCCGCGGGCGACCACGTGATGTCGGGGTCCATCAACCGCTTCGGGGTTTTTGAACTTCGGGCAGATGCCGTGGGCGAATCCTCCACGATCGCCCGCATGGCAAAGCTTGTCGAATCCGCGGACGCGAGCCGGGCGAAAATCGTGCGGCTTGCCGACCGCTGGGCCACCTGGATCGTGGCCTCCGCGCTCTCCATGGCCTTCATCACGTGGCTCGCCACCGGAGAAGAAATCCGCGCCGTTACGATTCTCGTCGTCTTCTGTCCATGCGCCCTGGTACTTGCAACGCCGACAGCCGTCATGGCGGCAATCGGCTGCGCCACCAAGCGGGGCGTGCTCGTGCGCGAAGGCGATGCGCTTGAGCGCCTCGCCGAAATCGATCGCGCCGCATTCGACAAAACCGGCACGCTCACCACGGGAGAGCCCACGCTCTGCGGCGTGAAGAGCCTCTCGAGCGCCTATACCGAAAGCGACATTCTTCGCCTCGCGGCAATTGCCGAGAAGCCGAGCAGCCACCCGCTGGGCCGCGCCATCATCCGCGGGCTTAAGGACGCTGAAAGGGCTCAACTGCCGAACCCGAACGACTTCAAAATGGAATCGGGAAGCGGCGTGAGCGCCCGGATCGAGGGTCGCGCTGTCGCTGTCGGCCGTCTCTCCTGGCTGAAGCGCATCGGTGCCGTCGGCATCGAAGAGGCTCAGTCCGCAGCCGCCGTTTTTGAAGCAGAAGGCGCCACCACGGTTTTCATCGCGCTTGACGGCACGGTTGCCGGCTTCATGGCGCTCTCGGACGCAATGCGCCCGGGGATCGCCAATGTCATGCGCAATCTGGAAAAACAAAATGTCTCGCCGATGCTGATGACAGGCGACCATAAGGAAGCTGCAGAACATGTTGCCAAAGAAGCCGGCATTGACGAACGGTTCGTCGATGCGGGCTGCATGCCTGAGGACAAGCTCCGCCGCCTCGAGTCGCTTGAGCGCGCCACGATCCGCACCGCCATGGTGGGCGACGGCATCAATGATGCCCCGGCCCTGAAGCGCGCCTGGGTCGGCATCGCCATGGGCGGCATCGGAAGCGACTTCGCCGTCAACGCCGCCGACATCGTGCTCGTCAGGGACGACATCCGCGTCATTCCATGGCTTGTTCGACTCTCGCGCCGCATGATGCGGATGATCCGCTTCAACATCACGCTTGCGATGGGAATCAACTTTCTAGCCATCATCCTCGCTGCGCTCGGCCTGATGGGTCCCGTCCTGGGCGCCCTGGTGCACAACGCCGGCTCCGTCATCGTCATTCTCAATTCCGCAAGGCTCCTGAGAACGCCTGCTGAAGAAGATCAGAAATCCTGAGGAACGGGCGCTCAGTCCCTCCTCTACATGCTGAAAGGCCTCCGGGGAAGCGCTTCTCCAGAGGCCTTCTCATTGATGCAAGTCCGAAAGCTTTGCGGGTCAGCTACTCGTGGCGCACCGCTTCGATCGGATCCAACCTCGCCGCTCGTCTTGCCGGGAAAAAGCCGAATACGATGCCGGTGAGCGCCGAAACCGTGAAGGCGAGGAGATTAATGAAGGGATCGAACGCAAACGGAACTTCCATCCAGGCGCAGAACACATAAGAAGCGCCGAATGCAACCGCCATGCCGAGAAGTCCGCCAAGGCACCCGAGCATCAGTGCTTCGATCAGAAACTGCATGAGCACCTCCCGGCCGAGCGCGCCGATGGCAAGACGAATGCCGATCTCGCGCGTGCGCTCCGTCACCGATACAAGCATGATGTTCATGATGCCGATGCCGCCCACCAGGAGGCTCACGCCGGCAACCGCCGCGAGAAGCGTCGTCATGATGCCGGTCGTCGAGGCAACCTTTTCAGCGATTTCAGCTGTATCCATGATCTGGAAGTTGTCATCGTCGCCCGCAGAAAGCGAACGTCTCTCGCGCATCAGGTCCTTCACCGCCTGCTTCAGGCGCTCACGGTCGGAATTGCCGTCCATCAGGATCAGAAGGGAAGAGACGCGCGTGTCGCCGATCAGACGGCGCTGCACGGTCCTCACCGGCATGATGACGACATCGTCCTGGTCTCCTCCCATGGCCGCGGAACCCTTGGTGGCGAGAAGCCCGATCACGCGGCAGGAAAAGCTCCCGGTTCGAATCAGTTCGCCCACCACGCCGTCGGTACGTCCGAAGAGTTCATTGGCAATGGTGGAGCCGATCACGCAGACGGCGGAACCCGCCATTTCCTCGGCCTCTTCAAAGCTTCGGCCGTCCGCAAAAGTACGGTTGTCGATTGTGAAGTAGCTCAATGTCGTCCCCGTAATGCTGGTCTGCCAGTTGCGGCCGTTTGCGACGAGCGTGACGCTCTTGCTTACCTGCGGCGCCACTGCAACGACACCCGCAAGCTGCGTCTGAAGCGCCGTCACATCCTCCATCTTGAAGGAAGGCGCCCCGATCCTTTGTCCGGGGCCAAGACGCATGCCCGGGCGCAGCATCAGCTGATTATTGCCGAAGGATTCAATTTCCGAGCGAATCGCCTCGCTTGCGCCATTGCCGATCGTCACCATCGTAATGACGGCCGCGACGCCGATCACGACGCCGAGCACCGTGAGAAGACTTCGCATGGGGTTGCGCCAGATCTGCCGTACGGCAAGAAGAAATGCGTTCCAGATCATGCTTCCCCTCCGTCTTCCTTAGCAAGCGTCTGAGGGCCTTCGCCCGGAAGCCCGCGGTCGTCTCGCACGAGGTGTCCGTCCTTGAAGATGATGTGCCTGCGCGCAAACTTCGCCATGTCAGGCTCATGCGTAACAAGCGAAACTGTGATGCCGTCCGTTTGATTAAGGTCCGAAAGGAGCTTCATGATTTCAATGCTTCGCGCGCTGTCGAGCGACCCTGTCGGTTCGTCCGCCAGGAGAAGCTTCGGCTTGATGACGATGGCGCGGGCAATCGCGACGCGCTGCTGCTGGCCTCCCGAAAGCTCTGCCGGCGTGTGGTGCGCCCAGTCGGCGAGCCCCACGCGATCGAGCGCCGCAAAGGCGAGCTTCTGGCGCTCGGCACGCTTGAGTCCCCTGTAAAGAAGCGGCAGCTCAACATTCTCGAGCGCGGTCGTTCTCGGCAGAAGATTGAATCCCTGGAAGACAAATCCGATATAGCGGCGGCGAAGCATCGCTCGTTCATCGTTGCTGAGATTCTCCACATGCACGCCCTCGAAGAGATATTCCCCCCAGGAGGGTCTGTCGAGCGCGCCGATAATGTTCATGGCGGTGGATTTGCCCGAACCCGACGGCCCCATGATGGCGACGAATTCACCCTCATGAATCGTGAGATCAATGCTGTGAAGCGCCGTAAAAGCCGCCTCCCCGGTGCCGTAGCGCTTCCCGATGCCGCGGAATTCAATAAGCGGAATATCCGTCATTCATAAACTCCCTATCCGGACCATCAGGATCTCTGAGCGCGCTGCTGATCAACCACGACCGCATCCTTTTCATGGATTTCTCCAGAGAGAATTTCCGTATGCGCGCCGTCCGTAAGCCCGGTGCGAACGGTCACCGGCTGCGGGACGCCGTCCTTCAGCACATAAACCGTGCGCACGCGTTCGGCCTGACCCTGAGAGGAATCCTCGCGGGCGGACTTCTGCGAGCCTGAATGGCGGGGAGGCCCGGGCATGAAGGCTGAGCGAGCGCTTGAAGATTCCTTCTGCGCCGCCTCGCGCGGCACAAACCGCAGGGCGGAATTGGGCACGAGAAGCACATCCCGGCGCTGGGCCGTGGAAATGGTTGCCGATGCCGTCATGCCGGGACGAAGCTGCAGATCGGCGTTCTCCACATCCAGATAGGTGGTGTAGGTCACAACATTTTCCGTCGTCGTCGCACCGAAGGCCACCTTGCGCAGCGTGGCAGGGAAGCGCTTGTCCGGATAGGCGCTTACCGTGAAGTAGGCCCGCTGCCCGGATTTGACGCTCCCGATGTCGGCTTCATCCACCTTCACCTGAAGCTCAAGCTTGGTGAGGTCGGTGGCGAGCGTGAGGAGTTCAACCGCCTGAAGACTTGCCGCCACGGCGTAGCCGGGCTCCACCGAGCGCGCCAGCACGACGCCCTCAATGGGCGAGCGGATCATGGCTTTCGAGAGATCCGTCTCAGCCTGACTCAGAGAAGCCTCCGCATCAATAATCGAAGCGCGGGAAACTTCAACAGCAGCCTTGGCGGTTGCCACCGCGGCCTCCTGCTGATCAAGTTCGGTCCGCGAAGGCATCTTGCCGCCCGAGAGCTTATTGAGCTCCTTCAAGCGCTTATCCTTCACCTCGGCTTCGCGAAGCGTCGCCTGGCTTTCCGCAAGCTTCGCGTTAGCGCTCGCCAGCGCCGCCCTGGCGCTCGCCACTTTGGACTCGAGGTTGCGGGTGTCGAGCTCAATCAGCACGTCGTTCGCGTGAATCTCGTCATTCACGTCCACATTCACCTTGCGCACGATCCCGGAGAGTTCGGAGCCAAGCGTCACCGTACGCGTGGGGTTGAGCGTGCCGTCCGCCGTCACCGTCACGCGAATCTCGCCTTTGGTCACAGGCTGAGTCACATACTGCACCCGGCTTCCTGCCGCCTGATTCTGCTGCCAATACCAGGCGCCCCCGCCGGCGATCGCCAGAACAACAACCCAGGGAAGCGCACGGACATACCAGGGCCTGCGCACCTCGCCCAGAAGCTCTTTCACGGATTCATTCGCCTGAGGCGTCTTCTTATCGTCTGTCATGACCAAAATTCCTTATTGTTCTTAATTCTTCTGAGCACCGTCTTCTCTTGCGGCATCCACTGCCCAGGCGCCTCCGAGCGCGCGGTAAAGACGTATGTAGCCCGCGGCGCGATCCGCGCGGTTGCTTAATTCGGATTCCTCTGCGGAAAGGAGCGAACGCTGCGTCGAGAGAAGCATCGTGTAGTCGCCGATTCCGGCTTCATATTCCTGGCGCGCCAGCATTTCGGCAGATCTCGCATGCTCAACAGCACGGGAAAGATCCGTCCGGCGCCGCTCCGCATTGGCGATTGACGAGATGGCATTGTCGGTTTCTTCAAGCGCTGCAAGGAGCGTTGAGCGGTAGGCGGCTACATTTCTGTCCACTTCCGCCGCCGCACTCTCTTCACCCGCGATAAGCGATCCCCAGTTGAGAACGGGAAGCGTAAGCGCTGCGGCAAGTCCCGCCACGCCCGTGCCGGCAGTACCCAGAGCACTCACGGTGGCAGCCGTCGTGCCGATATTTCCCGAGAGATTGAGAGAAGGGAAAAAATTGCTCTTTGCGCTTTTCAGCTGCAGAAGAGCCGCCTCAACATTGAGGCGGGCCGCGCGCACGTCAGGCCGGTTGGCAATCGTTTCTGCAGGGATGGCAACGGCCGCATCATCGGGCGGCAGCGGAATGACGCTGGAAGTTCCAAGTTCAAGCTGCTCCACCGGAGTCGCCGTAAGCCGCATCAGCGCATTCCGGTATTCGAAGATGCTTCCTTCAAGCGTCGGAATGCGGGCGCGTGCGGAAGCGAGCTGCACCATGGCGTCCTCAGCTTCTGACGCCGCGCCCGTTCCCGCCTCAAACTGCCAGCGGGAAGTTTCCGCCGTCTCCATGTAATTGGCGAGCGACTTCTTGACCACTTCGAGCTGCGCCTCTGCGGCACGAAGATTGACGTAGGCTTCGGCGACCGCTGCGGCGGTTGCCGCGCGGACATCCTCGAGCGAATAGCGCGACGCGGCCGCAGAAAGCTCTGCCGCATCCGCTTTCCAGAATTCAGCCCCGGCAAGATTGAGCGCAAGTCCGCCCGAACCCTCGAGCGAGAAGGAATCGCGCGTCGTTCCGCCGGAACGATTTTTCCCGGCATTTGCACCCAGCGAAGCCGTCGGCCAGAGCGCCGCATTGGCAGAAGTGATGCTCGCCTCGGCTGAACGCAGATTTGCCGCAGCCGTTGCGATATCCGGATTGGCTTCAAATGCTTTTTCAAGGAGTGCAGTAAGAACCGGATCCTGCCAGCGCGCCCAGAAATTATCCCAGGCAACAATGCTGCCGGTCGGCAGGGAGGAGCGCTGCCAATTCCCCGGCGTCATATCCGCCGTCATTCGATCAAGATCCGGATGCTCGACGGCACATCCGGCGAGTCCGAGACAGAGCGCGGCAGCGAGTGAGAGAGGCCGCAGACCTGCATGCATTTTTTATTCTCCGATAGGAATGCTTTTCATTGAGGCAATTGTCTGCTGAAACAGGCGCTCAGAAGCGGCAAATGCCGCATATTTCAAAACTTTCCGGTTAGCACTTTTTTCAGCTTCAGAGAAGACTCATTCAGGCCTAAGCGCTTTCTAAGTCGATGGCTTCCCAACGCTTTCGTCAACCGTATTTAGCCGCAAAGGTTTGTTAAGATAGGCGGGACCTTTGTTTAGCATCAGTTGGCACATGTTTAAAAATCCTCGCCGCATTCTGATCATCGACACCGACGCCGAACGGTGCACGCTGCTTGTCGACTACCTTCGTCTTGAGGGCTTTCATGCGCTTCCTGCGCATGCCGTTGAAGCAGGGCTTGACGCTGTCGAACATGAAGCGCTCGATCTGATCATTTGCGACGAAGTCATGCCTGGCATGACCGGAGAGGCCATGCTTGCGGCGCTGAGGACCCGCTCTGACACGCCGGTACTCATGCTTGCCGATACGGAAGAAGACGCCGAAGCGATCAAAAAAGCCGGTGCCGACGATGCGGTCGTAAAACCCTGCCCGCCCCGGGAGCTTTATGCGCATATCGGCGGCATCCTTCGCCGATCCTCGAGCTCGCGGGCGACGGCAACCCCCATTGTTGTGGGGCCGCTTGTCGTCAACCCCACCGAGCGCGTTGCAAAGGCCGGCAACAGGCCTGTGGAGCTCACCACTACCGAGTTTTCCCTCTTTGAACTTCTTGCCCGCAACGCGGGCGGACCGGTTTCCAAGGAGGAAATTTATCCGAAGGTGCTCGGCCGGCCGATGGGCCCATATGACCGCGCCATCGACGTGCATGTTTCCTCAATCCGCCACAAGCTGAGCGCTGTTGTGGGCAAGGCGCTTGCCATTGAAAGCGTGCGCGGCGTGGGCTACCAGCTGATCGTCCGTCCTCCTGAGGAACTGCAAAGCCTCTGACGACGGAACGTGAACTTATAAGTATCACACAATCGCGTGCTCGCGGCCACAGCTTGATTCTGTCTTGCGCTTTTGATCAAGCTCTCTTCAGCTTTTCTCCGATTCCCCGGCATGAGAGTGCAGAATGGTCTGAATCTTTCCTAAAAATAAAGGATCAGCCATGAGCAACTATTCCACCGAGAATCTGCGCACCCTCGCTTTGGTCGGCCACGGTTCCTGCGGCAAAACCTCTCTGATCGAGGCCATGCTCTACCGCTCCGGCATGATTCCGGAGCTCGGCAGCGTTGAACGCGGCAACACGATGTGCGACAACGACGCACTCGAAAAAGAGGTTGGACATTCCATCCGCCTCGCGGTTGCTCACGTGGACACGGCCATGGCGGACCTTACGCCTGTCCGCATTCACATCCTCGATACCCCGGGCTACCCCGACTATCTCGGCCAGGACCTCTCGGCGCTCGACGCCGTGAAATCCGTCTGCGCCGTGATTGACCCGACGCGCGGTCCGGAACTTCTCACGCGCCGGATGATGGAGGCTGCCAAGGAGCGCGGGCTCTGCCGCATGATCGTCATCAATAAGTTCGACCTGCCGGATGCCGATCTTGAGAAGTGTCTGGAGGAACTGCGTGAAACGTGGGGCCCGGGCGTTCTGCCGATCAACCTTCCGACGCGCAACCGCACGCACGTCATCGACTGCTTCGATCGCGAGGACGGCGACAGCGACATCATGACCGTTGAAGACGTTCATCGCGCCTTCATCGAGCGCGTGGTCGAGGAGGATGACGAAATGCTCGAGCGCTACCTCGAGGAAGGCCATGTCGACCCGAGGCTTCTGCACCCGCTCGTCACCAAGGCGCTCCGCGAAGGACATGTCATCCCGGTCTGCTTCACTTCGGCGAAGAACCTCATCGGCATCCGCGACTTCATGAAGGTGATCATCCGCCACCTGCCGCATCCCGGCGAAGCCAATGAAGCGCTCTTCCAGAAGAAGGACGGATCGCCCTTCCGCACCTATCCGGACAAGAACCTCCCGGTCATCGCTCAGGTCTTCAAGATTGTGAACGACCCCTTCATCGGCAAGATCGGCGTCTTCCGCGTGCACCAGGGCACGATCCGGAGAGATTCCGTCCTTTATGTCGACGACAGCAAGAAGCCGATCAAGGCAACGCGTCCGCTCATTCTGCAGGGCAAGAACACGCAGGAAACGGATCTCCTTTCGCCGGGCGACATCGGCGCGCTCGCCAAGATCGACGAACTTCAGTACGGCTCCGTCATTCACGGCGATCCGATGGACGGCGGCGTCCGCATGCGTCCCATCAACTTCCCGCGCCCCATGTACGGCCTTGCAATTCGCCCGGCGCGCAGAGGCGACGAAAGCCGCATGAACGAAGTCCTCGCGAAGATGCAGAGCGAGGACCCGACGATGTCGGTCGAGCACGATCCGGTCCTCAATGAAACCGTCATCCGCGGCCTCACCGACATGCACGTGCGCTCGATCCTCAACCGCATGCGCGCCAACTTCAAGCTTGAAGTGGAAACGGCCGCTCCCTCGATTCCCTATCGCGAAACCATTTCCGCACCGGCTGAAGGCCATGCCCGCCACAAGAAGCAGACGGGCGGCGCCGGCCAGTTCGGCGAGGTCTACCTGCGCATCGAACCGCTCGAACGCGGCAAGGGCTTCGAATTCGTCGATCAGGTAAAAGGCGGCGTCATTCCCTACAACCTCATCCCGGCCGTTGAAAAAGGCGTGCGCGAGGTTCTGGCGACGGGCTTTGTCGCCGGCTACCCGATCGAAGACGTGCGCGTTACCGTCTACGACGGCAAGAGCCATCCGGTCGACTCCAAGGAAGTCGCCTTCGTTGCCGCTGGCAGGAAAGCTTTCCTCGACGCGCTCGCCAAAGCGGCGCCTCAGGTGCTCGAACCCATCGTCTCCGTTGAAGTGACGGCTCCCGAAGCCTACATGGGCGACATCGCAGGCGACCTTGCCAGCCGCCGCGGTCAGGTGACCAACACCGAAGCGCTTCCAGGCGGCGACATCGAAGTGACGGCGCTCGTACCGCTCGCCGAGCTCGAAAACTATGCGACGCGCCTTCATGCCCTCACGCAGGGTACCGGCGCCTGGAGCATGGAGCTTTCAAGCTACCAGCCGGTGCCGGCAGCCCGTCAGGCAGAGCTTGCGGCCCACTTCAAGCGTGCCGATGAGGACTGATTGACTGCGAACTTCGGGACGGAGCTTTTCAGCCTTCGTCCCGAGTCCTGACGAACTTCGACTTCAAAGAAGAGGACGACAGCAAGAAAAAACTGTCGTCCTCTTTCCTATAATGCGTGGCGATTGACTGAACTTTTTTCGGTCCTCTAGCGAGGACCATGCGATCATGCCGATTTACGCATATAAGTGCACCTCCTGCGGGTTCGAAAAGGATTTCCTGCAGAAGATGAGCGACAAGCCCCTGACAAAATGCCCGAAGTGCGGCAAGGACACCCTGAGAAAGGAACTTTCAGCTCCTGGCTTTGAGCTGAAGGGCTCCGGCTGGGCTGCCACCGACTTCAACAGCGGCCCCAAGGCCGTTCCGGCTGCGCACACGCATTCGGACAAGTAGTCTCGGGAACTTTTTCTGCTGCGCCGCTGCTCGCCTTGCAGATGCGCTGCTTCTGAAAGCCGTGCCGCGAACCTTTTCGCTGCGCGGCTTTTTTGCGCAATTCATCATGCTCAAGAAATACTTTTCCGCCGGTCTTCTGCTCTGGGTACCTCTCGCGATCACGCTCTGGGTTCTCGAAAGCCTCATTCGCTGGTCCGACGCCGTCCTCAACCTTCTGCCGCCCGAGCTCAATCCCGAAAAGCTCATCGGTTTTGAAATCCCGGGACTCGGTCTTCTCCTCGCCGCTGCCGTCATTCTCCTCACCGGGGTGCTTGTCGCCAACATGCTCGGACAATGGATTGTGTCGCGCTGGGAATGGTTTCTCGACAAGATCCCCGTGGTCCGTCCGATCTATTCAGGCGTGAAGCAGATCCTTGCTACGGTCCTCTCCGACCGGACCCAGAGCTTCAGAGAAGTTGTGCTCATTGAATTTCCCATCGCAGGATGCTGGACCTACGGCTTCATCGTGGCGACTCCCGGGAAAGAAACGCTCGAGACGCTTTCTGCCACGGAGATGGTGACCGTTTTCGTGCCGACGGCCCCCAACCCGACCTCGGGCTACGTCATCATGGTCGAGCGCGAAAAGCTGCATAAGACCACGGCCACGATCGAACAGGCCTTTAAATTCCATGTCTCGCTCGGCGTCATGACGCCGGAAGGCGCTCTTAAGAGAACGTCCGAAAAGCGCGACGCTTCAGCAGAAAATCAGGCAAAAAAGCCCGCCGATTAGGGGAAAACGCGCTCGCGAGGCGGTCTTTCGAGCTAAACTCATGCTACGGCTTGGTCCCGGAGCGCTGCCGCTACAAACGACGGAGCGCCGGACAACCCCCAAGCGCGACAGATTTCAAGGCAGCTCCCCAGCCTCGAAAGGGTTTGGGGCGCGCTATTTTTTTCATACCCTGCTGGCCCTGCGGCCAGCAATTCTGGGAGCTTTTATGCGAACCGTGTACTCTGGCTTGGTTGATGAGTCCTTCATCGGCCAGACTGTGACCCTCTACGGTTGGGCCCATCGTCGCCGCGACCATGGCGGCGTGATCTTCATCGATCTTCGCGACCGCGAGGGTCTCGTGCAGGTTGTCTGCGATCCGGACCGTCCGGAAGTGTTTGCCACCGCCGACCGCTGCCGCAATGAATACTGCCTCAAGGTCGTCGGCCTCGTCCGCGCGCGTCCTGAAGGCACGAAGAACGACTCCCTGATCTCGGGCGGCGTCGAAGTTCTCTGCCACGAACTTGAGATCCTCAACGCTTCGGCCACGCCTCCGTTCCATCTCGACGACGAGAACCTCTCCGAGACGACGCGCCTCACGTACCGCGTGCTCGACCTGCGCCGTCCGGTCATGCAGAAGAACCTGCGCACCCGCTACCGCACGGCGATGGCGTTCCGCAAGTTCCTTGACGCCAACGGCTTCATCGACATCGAAACGCCGGCCCTTACGCGCTCCACCCCTGAAGGCGCCCGCGACTACCTCGTGCCGTCTCGCGTTCAGGAAGGGTGCTTCTACGCCCTGCCGCAGTCCCCGCAGCTCTTCAAGCAGCTCCTGATGATCGCGGGCTTCGACCGCTACTATCAGATCGTCAAGTGCTTCCGCGACGAAGACCTTCGCGCCGACCGTCAGCCTGAATTCACCCAGGTCGATATTGAAACCTCGTTCCTCAACATGGACGAGATCCGCGGCCTGATGGAAAAGCTCGTCCGCACGGTCTTCAAGGAAGCGATCGACGTTGATCTCGTTGATCCGTTCCCCGTCATGCTCTACGACGACGCGATGGCGATGTACGGTTCGGACAAGCCCGATCTCCGCATCAGCCTGCGTCTGCACGAAGTGACCGACATCGTCGCCAACTCGGCCTTCAAGGTCTTCTCCGGCGTCAAGTCGCTCCACAACGGCAAGGTTGTGGCCATGTGCGTCCCGGGCGCCGCTTCCATGCCGCGCTCCGAAATCGACACCTACACCGAGTTCGTCAAGATCTACGGCGCCAAGGGCCTCGCCTACATCAAGGTGAATGAGCTCGCCCGCGGACGCGAAGGCCTCCAGTCGCCGATCGTGAAGAATCTCTCCGACGAAGAGCTTAAGGCCATCCTCGAACGCGTCGGCGCCAAGGACGGCGACGTCGTCTTCTTCGGCGCGGACAAGGCGAAGATCGTCTGGGACAGCCTCGGCGCCCTGCGCCTCAAGATCGGCCACTCTGAATTCGGCAAGGAGCACAAGCTCTTTACGCCGGGCTGGAAGCCCCTCTGGGTCGTCAACTTCCCAATGTTCGAGTACTCGGAAGAAGAAGACCGCTGGGTTGCCTGCCACCATCCGTTCACCTGCCCGCTCGACGGCGACGAAGACAAGCTCCTCACGGATCCGGAACACTGCTACGCCAAGGCCTATGACTGCGTCCTGAACGGCTGGGAAATCGGCGGCGGCTCGATCCGTATCCACCGCGAGGACATTCAGGAAAAGGTTTTCGCCGCGCTTAAGATCGGTCCTGAAGAGGCTCGTCAGAAGTTCGGCTTCCTCCTCGACGCCCTCAAGTTCGGTGCGCCTCCCCATGGCGGCCTCGCTTTCGGCCTCGACCGCATCGTTGCCATGATGGTCGAAGCGGATTCGATTCGCGACGTCATCGCCTTCCCGAAGACGCAGCGCGCTCAGTGCCTCCTGACGCAGGCTCCGTCGACGGTTGACGAAAAGCAGCTGCGCGAGCTTCACATCAAGCTGCGCCGCGAACCGAAGAAGGAAGACGTTCAGCAGTAATCCCTGCCTGATGCCTTCTTTGAAGGAACCTCTTCTCTTTTGAGGCTCCAACGGAAGCCCCGCACAAACTGCGGGGCTTTCGTTTCTTTACCCTCTACTTCTCCGCTCCCGGACACTCTCTCATGCAAAGCCTCTGGATGCTCGCCGCAGCTTTTCTCTTTTCGCTGATGGCTGTCTGCACGAAGCTCGGCGCAGAACATTTCTCCACCTTTGAGCTCGTCTTCTACCGCTCGCTTTTCGGCATGATTGTGATCGCACTCTGGGTGCTTCTTAAGCGGCAGACGCTGCGAACGCAATTCTTCTTTTCGCATATGAAAAGAAGCTTCTTCGGTACGCTCGGCCTCACGATCTGGTTCTGGACCCTCGGCGTACTGCCGCTCGGCACGTCCATGACGCTCAACTACACGAGCCCGCTCTATATGGCGCTCTTCGTGTCCGTGCTCGCGCTTCGAGCCGGCCGCCGCCCGAGCCTCGGGCTCCTTGCCGCCATTGCCGCGGGCTTCATCGGCGTTGTCCTCGCGCTTCGCCCGGAAGTGCATGCAGGCGAGGAGCTTGCCGCAACAATCGGACTATCCTCCGGATTCTTCTCGGCGCTCGCCTACATGCAGGTGAAGGGGCTCACCAAAATCGGCGAACCCGACTGGCGCATTGTGTTTTACTTCACGCTTTTCGGAACAGTCTGCGGGCTTCTGGGCCAGCTCGTTACCGCGGGAGGACTCAATCCAATCCGGACAGAGGACCTCCCGGCGCTTCTCGGGATCGGCGTAACCGCAACCCTCGCGCAGCTTTGCCTCACCCGCGCATGGGGCGCCGGCAACATGCTTCTCACGAGCGCGCTTCAGTTCTCGGCCATTGTCTTTGCCGCAGTGCTCGGGCTCATCTTCTTTGCCGAACCCATTGCTCCCGCCACGGCTATCGGCATCGCCGTCATCATCGTAGCCGGCGTTTCGGCCACAGTGCTCACAAAGCGTACGCCGCAGAAATAAGGCTTCAGCGGATTTCCAGTCTTCCGCCTGAACGGAGAACGTCATTCCAGTCTGTTCCGGGTTCAGGCGGAATATGAACCGTCACCTCGATATCCGGCCGGCCTCTGCTGATGCGGGAGGCCAATTCGTAGGCTCCCGCCGCTCCGGCATAAGAGCGGTCGTTGTCGCCGCAGATGTGAATCTTCTTCACGCCTTCAGGCACGGCTCCGAACTTTCTGAAGCCTGTAAGCGAAATGGCGCTCCAGACAGGAAGCCCGGTCATTTCATGAACGGAAAGCGCTGTTTCTATGCCTTCGGCGAGGCAAAGAATCGCCGTAGGCGGAAAGAGCCTGATGAGACCGTCCTCAATTGCTCCGGGTGCGAGCTTCTTGGGAGACGCAAGCGGAGCCTTGCCGCCACCGGGCGTCAGAAAAGTTCTGTGAAGCGTGATGATCTCGCCTCTGCCGTCCGTCACTGCCGCGAGAAGCGCGGGGTATTTCCCGACAGGACGGCTTTGCCCATCATCATCTGTTTCCCAGGCATCCGCTTCTGCTTCCGCACGCAGCATTGCGCTCACGTCGCAAGCCCCAAGTCCGCGCGAAGCGAGGTACCTCCACTGCGGCGACTCGCGGCTCAACTCCCGGAGCGGCACTGCCGCATTCCAGAAAGCAAGATTGCGTTCCCTCCTCCGGGCGCTCTTTTCCGCTTCCGAGAGCGCCTCCGGACGGAGGCGAAAGCTCTCACGCCGATGCTCGATGCCGAGATACGACTCGAGCCAGCGAAGCGTTTGCGGGAAGGTTGTTCCCTTAAAGCGCTTCACAAGCTCAATGCCGTCTCCATACCCGCAGCCCCGGCAGTACCAGCGCCCGTCGGGTTCATTCCGCTCTCCCTTCAGAAGGCTGAAGCGATCCCGTCCGCCGCAAAGCGGACACGGACGATTGGCCTTCACAAAGTGCCCGGAATCCATTCCGGCAGCGGCAAAAATTTCGGGCCAGCGCCCCTGAGCCGTATGTTTGATGCGGTTGAGGGCAGTGTCCATGAAGACCGCTCCCGGAGTAAAAAATCAGAACGAAATCAGCCAGTGGTCCTGGTCTTTCCAGGGATCAAGCGTATAGCCCACTTCCGTCACAATGCCCTCGGGGTTGAACTGCACCCAGCAGGCCATATCGAAAGCGCCTTCATCCTTGAAGCGATACATCCAGGCATGTTGGTTCGAGAGGGCAAATTCATACTTCTGCGCGCACTTGCCGAATAGATTCCAGACATCCTTTTCGGTGGAAACGCCCGGCTTGATCAAGGCAAAGTGTTCGCGATCGAGCGCATTGATGCGGCTTACGAGCTTCCCGGTTTTATCAAGCGTAAGCCACCACACCTCCTGTGCCGCGCCTTGCCCGGAGTAGACGAGCCGCGTACTGCCGTCGGGAAGTTCTACGCGGGCGTCTGGATTGCCGAGGTATTCAACAATCTGACTGTCGCTTTCCCCCATGTCAATCTCTGGACCACCCACGTTTGTCAAGCTCCAAGTACGGTAACGCGCGAGCTCAGGAGCGAAGCTGCGGGCAGTGAGTTAGTCGAGCGCCTTATAGCGGCAGCTGGCGGCATTGCTGGCCTGGTGCCTTCAGGCACTGAGCCTATTCCTGTCAAGCGGTCGTGGAATAGCGAGCACGGCCTTCAGGCCGAGCGGAGCATATGCCGCGTAAGCCGCTTTACAGGACCTCCGCCGATACAATGTCGCTATGTGCGAATGCGACAAGCGAAGCGCAGCCCGCATTCGGACTTAGCGACCCTACATCGGCTAATCCGTGTTATGTCATTTTGGTTGTTGCCGGCAGTATTCCAGTCCCAGTAATCACGCATCAACGAGAGAGGCCGCTTCCGTTAATCTCTCAGGCCTGTCGGCATGCTTGCATGCCATGGCCAAAATGAACTCATCAGAAGTCTTGTCCTTGCCAATAAAAAGCCACATGCATCAAGTGCAATTCGACATGAATAGCTGTCGGACAAGCCTTACAGAAAAGGGTTTCTCATTTCACGCGATTAGTTATGGAATTGCCGATGCCTCATGCTGCAGCGGCAGCCTCATTGCTGGGTTGAACGGCCATCGCCGCCAGCACCGAGCGGGGGACGCCCGCTCTGTGGATGTCGAACTTTTTGCCGTAGGTGAGCACCGCCCATGCGATCCGGATGAGTTTCGCCGCCAGCGACACCATGATCTTGCCGTAGGGCTTCCTCACCGCCAGCTGCTTGTCAATCCACTTTGTGAGCTGGCAGTCGGGCAGCTGCCTCTTGCAGTACTGCATGTAGATGCAGGCCGCACCCTGCATCAGCAGGGATCTCAGCAATTTGTCGCCGCGGCGGCTGATTCGCCCCTGGCCCTTGCTGCTCAGGTCGGGAGCAGAGCTCTTCTTTTGTCTGGGCTTATTCACATGCCCCGTAATGTAATTTTTCGGCACGCATCCGATGTAGGCAACAAGCGAGCGTGACGTTTCAAACCGTTTTACATCGCCGACAACCGTAATGAAGCGGGCGGCGATCTGAGTGCCGACGCCCATGACGCTCTTCAGCAGCCTGCCGTTGGCATTGGCGCTGACCAGTGCTTCAAGGTCCTTGTCGAGCTGATGAATTTGATCATCGAGCGTCTTCACGCGGTCAAGCATCGTCGTCAGAGCAGAGACAGCTGCGTCGCCCATCATGTCTGCCTTAGCTTCCACGGCTTCACGCATCTTTTTGAGATTGCGCCTGCCGGCAGGCATGTGGATTCCCCAGGTCTGGGCAAAGCCCTTGAAGCTGACGAGCGTCTTCGTACGTTGTCCGATCAGCTGCTGACGCACGCCCTGCACCGTCATAATGCGGCATTCTTCGAGAGATTTCGCGCGAATAGGCCGAAGATCCGGATCGGCCGTCAGCCGGGCAAGCGCGAGCGCATCGTTGATGTCGGTTTTCTGGCCCGACATATGCGTGTCGATCCACATCTTGACGACTTTGCCGTTGATAACGCGCATCTCATGGCCGCGAGCCTCGAGCTCAAGGGCAAGCTGCGAGTAGCCGCAGCACGGTTCAACTGCAAACAGCGTCGGGGAGAGCTTGTCGGCAAGCTCATAGAGCTCAGCATAAGTCACGCGGTCGATACAAATAATTTCTCCCTCGTTGAGCGTCACCGCTGCCAAGGAAACGTCGTATTTGGCGAGGTCCAGCCCGATCGCGGAATATTCGATGGAAACATCAAGCGTCGTTTGCGTATGCTTCTTTGTCATGGCATGGCCTCCTGCGGTATTAGAGGTAGATACACCTATTGTCGCGCCCATTCGCTCGAACGGGTTCGATGCAGTGGGTGGTCCATGTCATTAAGCTGGGGATGAGCGCAGGCGGCAAGGAAAAAAGGAAGAACCAACGCTGCGGAGAGCGCTGCACAAAGACGCTTCTTCATTTTGCCTTTCCTTTCGGGAGCGACTCCACCGGAGCAGTCTTCTCGGCCCAATCGCACTCGAGATCATCAATCAGACGCTTCATCGCGTCCTTGAATTCTTTTTTGCCGACGCCGAGGAGAACTGCGTCCTCATAGCTTTCGGCCAGGAGTTCAGCGACTTCATGCCAGTTTTCCTCGAGCACGCGCACCGATTCCGTGCAGGAAACCGTCGTACCGTCGCAGCGCAGCCATTCGCGGGGGGCAGGTATGGGCTTTTTCACTCTTTATCTCCAGGCTGACGACCGTACGTTTTGAATTTCTGAACGACACGCGCCATCTCATCAGCCGGAATGAGGCGCGGTTCGCCAAGCGAACGAACAATACAGTACTGCCGGGCGAGATTCTCGACCTCGGCAAGAAGCGCAATGGCTTTCCCGAGCGTTTTCCCAAGAGAAAGCGACCCATGATGCTCGAGCAGACAGGCATTTTTCTTCTGAAGCGCTTCTGCAGCCCGCAGGGCGAGCGCATGCGTGCCGAACGTTTCGTAGGGAACCACGTCAATCGAATCGCCGCCGGCAGCCGCCACCATGTAGTGAAAAGCCGGAATCGGCATGTTCTGACACGCCAGCGCTGTGGCGTAAGCCGAGTGGCAATGCGCGACAGCCCCTGCATCAGCCCGGGCGCGGTATACCTCGGCATGCATTTCCCACTCGGAGCTCGGCAGCCGCTTCCCGGTGAATCCGCCGCTTTTCAGATCAATAAAAACGATGTCTTCGGGGATCAGCGATTCGTACGGAATCCCCGTAGGCGTGATCAGGAAGCCTTCCCGGAAGCGGGCAGAGATGTTCCCGGATTTGTTGACGTTGATGCCGCGGCGGTTGAGTTCGCGCGCCGTTTCAATCACGGCGCGCCTCAGCGCAAATTCCTCAGAGTCCTGCATTTGCAATCTGATCCAGGAAGGCTGCAGCAAGGTTGGTGGGCGAAAAAACGCCTCGCTCGGTAATGATGCCGGTGATGAAGCGGTTGTGCGTCACGTCGAAAGCCGGATTCGCCGCCGATTCATTGGGAGAAGCGAGCTGCACGGTGGCAACCTCGCCCGAACGGTCAATGCCGCGCAGCGAAAGCACCTCGGACGCAGATCGGTTCTCAATCGGGATTTCGCGCTTGCCGTCATTCAACTTCCAGTCGATCGTCGAGGAAGGCGCCGCCACATAGAAGGGAATTTCATTGTCCTTGGCGGCGAGCGCCTTGAGATAGGTGCCGATCTTATTGGCAACGTCTCCCCGGCGCGTAATGCGGTCGGCGCCGACGATCACCATATCGACCGCGCCCTTCTGCATGAGTTCGCCGCCGGCATTGTCGGCAATGATGGTATGCGGAACGCCCTGCTGACCGAGCTCCCAGGCCGTCAGCAGCCCCTGATTGCGGGGCCGCGTCTCGTCTACCCAGACGTGCACGGGCGTGCCTCTTTCGAAGGCAAAGTAAATCGGTGCAAGCGCGGTGCCGTAGTCGACGGTGGCGAGCCACCCGGCATTGCAGTGCGTGAGGATGTTGACCGGCCGGCGAAGCTTCCTGTAGAGCTCGGCAATCAAGCCGTAGCCCGCGTCTCCAATCGCGCGCGAAAGCATGACATCCTCCTGCGTCATCGCTTCTGCGAGCTTCACTGCAGCCGGGAACCTCAGAGACGGATCCCTCGGCAGAAGCGCCGCGAGCATCCGTTGAACCGCCCAGGAAAGATTCACCGCTGTCGGGCGAACATTCTGAATCTGCTCGGCCGCCTTGATGAGCGCGGCGTTTTCCGGGTTTTCCTTCGTCGCCAGCACGACAGCCCAGGCGCCGGTAATGCCGATCAGCGGCGCACCGCGTACGCGCATCACATCAATCGCCTCCACGCAGTCGCGCCAGTCCGAAAGCACGCGCTTTTCAAATCGATAGGGCAGCAGCGTCTGATCGATGATTTCGACGGCAGTTCCGTCATCAAGTGCGCGAATGGTGCGGGTGGGAATGCCATTGACCTTCATACATTTACCTCCGGGGGAATCTGCTTAGCTGCGGGAAGCGGCAGCACGCGTGCCGGACGGCTTTCTGAAGAAAGTCCCGCTTTGCGCGCCAGGGTGAAGCAGAGAGGCGCCGGAAATAATCGCAAAAACCGATCCTCCGGCCCTTATATTGCAGTTTAGCAAGCACTTGTCGACAGGTCTCTCCGGCTACACTTTCGAGTGCACGCACTTTCCGCATGGCCGATTCATGTTGAGCTCAAAGCTATCCGCCGCGCTTTCCCCTCGTTCCGTCGCCGTCATCGGCGCAAGCAGCAATCCGGGAAGCCGCGGTTATTACGTCTGGCGCTCCGTCACGCTCTCGACGGGACTCGAACGCCTCTGGGCGGTAAATCCCAAATACCGCTTCATCGGCGAGCGTCCCTGCTTTGCGGATATTTCCAAAATTCCAACAGACCGAATAGACCTTGCCATCCTCTGCGTAGGCAGAAAGCACCTTCCTGCCGCCCTCAGGCAGCTCGCGGGCAAACCGCCCGAGGCCGTTCTCTTCGCGCCCCAGGAAGAGGGGCCGCTCTCTGATCGCTTTGAAATCGAAGAGCTCCTCGAATCCGCCCGCGCGATGGGCGCAAGGCTCATCGGCCCCAACTCAATCGGCATTCTGAATCCGGCCAAAGGCATCAATGCCAGCTTCTGGCCGAGGATGCCTCTGCCGGGCGGGGTTGCGCTCATCACCCAGTCGGCAATGGTTGCGACCGGACTCATGGATCATGCTGAGGAATCGCGCCTGGGCTTTGCCGGCATCATCAATACCGGACTTGAAGCCGACATCAGCATGGCGGAGTGCATTGAATGGTTCTCCTCGAATGCCGCCGCCCGCGTGATTGCGATTGAAGTTGAGGCGCTCCGAAACCCCAGAGCCTTTGCATGCGCTCTGAGAAAAGCCTCTCAAACAAAACCCGTCATTGTGCTTCGCGCCGGTCCCGGTTCAGGATATGCGGCCGACAGACTCGCTGCCGGCCGCTTCGGCACGGATGCGGGCGACGACAAAGCGTTTGACGCACTCCTCGCCGCTTCCGGAGCCTTGCGCGTCCGCACCTATGAGGAATTCTGCGCGGCAGCAGCGGCCTTTTCTTCGGGAACCCTCCCTGCCGGCCGCTCGGCCGCCATCATTGCCAACGACAGCGGCGTAGCCGCACTCGCCGCTGATGCCGCCGACTCTGCGGGCATCATCATCCGGGGGCTCTCGAATCGAACCATTCAGGCGCTTCACAAGACGCATCCGGAAGAACATATCCCCGTCAACCCTGTCGTTCTTGGCGCAAGCGCGCCTGGAGAACGTTTTGCCGAAACGCTCGGCATGGTGCTCGACGACGCCGGGATCCACGGCGCCGCCGTAGTGATCGGCCCGAGTCCGGTTTCTACGCTCGATCCGACGCTCTCTGAAATCGCCCGCGCAGCCATGAAGACCTATAAGCCGGTCTTTGTTTCCTGGATCTCCAGCCGCAGCACCCCGGTTGTGCGCCGTCAGCTGGCCGCTTTTCCCGATTCGCGCATCATCCCCGTACGCACGCCGGAACTCGCAATGCGAGCCTTCGGTCTTCTTGCCGAACGCGAGGACATCATCCGCGAGCGCCGCTCGCCGCCTCAGCATGGCAGGGGCTTCCTCAAAAAAGAAGAACTGGAAAGAATCCGCACGCTTTTCGAGCACGTCCTTCATTCCGGCCGCCATGTACTCGGACCCCGGGAGGTTCGCGAACTCGTCAGCACGCTGGGACTTCAGCCGGTCCCGGCGAAGCTCACGATGTCGCTGGCACAGGCAATTGATGCCGCGAAGGAAATCGGCTGGCCCGTCGCCATCAAAGCCGTGAGCGAAGGTTTGGGGAGCCGCAGCGCCTCCGGTCTCGTTTTTCTTTCCATTTCCGGTCCGGACGAACTCGCTCAAGCCTGGGAAAAACTCACCGCCAATCTTGAGGTTTTTTCTCCCCTTGCACGTCCCGAAGGCGTGCTGGTTGAAAAAATGGCATCCCACTCCCTTGAGCGTGAACTGAGGCTTTCCATCAAACTGGATGCCGTTCTCGGCCCTGTCGTGGAATTCGGCGGAGCAGGTCTCGCCTCTTCCCTATACGACGACCGTGCCGTAGGACTTCCCCCCATTTCCCGGCTGGCCGCAGAACGTCTTGCGCAAACCCCGAAGGCGGCCATTGCGCTCGGCGACTACCGAGGTCTTCCGGAAATCAATTGGGAGACGCTCTTCAACGCGATCTGC
This sequence comes from Sutterella faecalis, assembly GCF_006337085.1. GTDB lineage: Bacteria > Pseudomonadota > Gammaproteobacteria > Burkholderiales > Burkholderiaceae_F > Sutterella > Sutterella faecalis. Next base: position 1,788,039 of record NZ_CP040882.1, read on the forward strand.
CGGCTTTCAGATCTCGCCGCTGCCGTCCCGGCGCTTCGGGAACTCCGCCTTGAACCGGTGGTGCCGGTTCCTGACGGCCTACTCGTTCTGGATGCCGAAGCCGCGCTTTATGATGCGCCGTTGGCTGCCGACCGGAACTTTAGTCATCTCGCCCTCCAGCCTGCCCAATGGGAGCTCCTGCGTACAATAGAGCTTCGTTCCGGCAGGACGCTCTCTCTGCGAGCACTTATTGAAGACGACTTCCCGCTTCTGAAAGCCTTCATTCAGGAACTCTCGGAAACCTCCCGCTACTATCGCTTCCACACGAATGCCGCCCTTTCCGATGAGCGCATTGCTGAGCTCTGCCGTCCGGACTGGTCAAGAAGCGGCGCCTGGGTGCTCGTTGAATCAACAGACGAAAACGCACGCATTGCGGCCTGCGGACGCTGGTCGGCCCTGTCGGAACTGGAAGCTGAATTCGGCATCTGCGTGCGCGACGACATGCATCGCCTCGGCATCGCCCGGAAACTTCTTCACTGGCTCGAATCCGAAGCATTCCTTGAGGGTTTCCATAAAATGACGGGCTACGTTCTGCGCGGCAACGAACCGATGGAAAGCTTCATGCGGTCAAGCGGCTACGAAGCTGCTCCAGCCCCGGCAGTTTCCCCGACGGTTGCCTGGAGCAAAACGCTCCGCGATACCTGATATGAGATAAACAATGAGCATTCAGACCACCCTTCAATACGGGATTCTTCATCTCACCATCGACCGCAAGGAGCGGCGCAATGCACTGACGTGCGATATGTTCCGCACCCTAGCAAAAGCGCTCACGGATGCCGAAAGCGATGCCAAAGTCCGCGTCGTTCTGCTCAAGGGCGCCGGCTCGGTCTTTTCCGCCGGTGCGGATCTTGAGGAAATGCTTGCGGCACCGCAGGATGCTGAAGCCGCTGCAGGAGAATTTTTTGCCGCCATCCGCGCCTTTACGAAGCCTGTCATCGCCCAGGTAAACGGCCCCTGCGTGGGAGAAGCCTTTACGGCGCTTCTCTACTGCGATCTGGTTTATGCAGGCCCTCATGCTCTTTTTTCGCTTCCTTCGGTAGCGCTCGCCCGCACGCCGCGCTGGGGAGCCGGCGCCATCATCACGGCCGCCGCCGGGTTTCCCAAATCCGCCGAAAAGCTGCTTCTCTCCGAACCCATCAGTGCGGATGAAGCAGAAGCCATGCGCCTCATCACGCGCGTCGTTGAGGATGAGCACCTCGACAATGTCGTTGCCGCCAAGACGGCGCGCCTTGCCGTGCTGCCGCCCCTTGCCGTAGCCGGCACCAAGGCTGTCCTCAAGGCCGCCCGCGGCGAAGAAATTGAGAAAAGCATCAGGCTTGAGGAAGAAATCTATGCCCGCCAAAGCGCAACGCCTGAAGCAGCGGAAGCGCTCAAAGCCTTCCTCGAAGGACGGCGCCCGGTCTTTCAAGCAGAAGATTAATATGCACCAAATGAGTGCTGATGCACCACGTTGATGCACTCGAAAATGCCCTGCAGCCGCAATGCAGGGCATTTTTCATTTGTGAACCTCATTTCCCGCGCTCCCGACTTTTGGCACAGCTATTGCTTCAATAGTTATTACAGGTTCGCCCCGATACGCATACGGCACCTGCAGCATTCCAAGAGACCATTCAGAGATCAGGAGCCAGATATGTTCAAGATTTCCCGCCGCACAGCCATCGTCGCTGCCACATGTCTTCTCGCCGCCAGCACCGCCGTGAGCGCGGCTGAGCTTACGGGCACGCTCAAAAAAGTTCAGGAAACCGGCTCCATTACGCTCGGCTACCGCGAAAGTTCGGTTCCGTTCTCCTACCTCAACGCCGACGGCAAGCCTACAGGCTATGCCTTCACGGTCTGCCAGCGCGTTGCGGATTCCGTCAAGAAGGAACTCGGCCTCTCGAAGCTTGACATCAAGTATCAGGCGGTCACTTCGGCCAACCGCATCCCGCTCATCCAGAACGGCACCGTCGATATCGAATGCGGCTCGACCACCAATTCTCTGAAGCGTCAGAAGGAAGCTGCCTTCTCGGTGAGCTACTTCGGCATTCAGGTCTCCGCAGCCGTCTGGAAGTCGAGCGGCATCAAGACGATTGACGACCTCAACGGCAAGACCATTGCGCTCACCTCCGGCACGACATCCGTGGCCCTCACGAAGGCCTACGAACGCGATCACAAGCTCAAGTTCCGCTACCTGATGACGAAGGACTTTGCGGAATCGATGCAGCTCGTCGCCAACAAGCGCGCCGACGCCTTCATCATCGACGACGTTCTGCTTGCCGGCCAGATTGCCAACCTTTCCAATCCCGAGGACTTCACGATCCTTGACGCGGCGCTCTCCGTCGAACCTTACGGCGCCATGTTCCGCAAGGACGATCCGCAATTCAAGGCCGTTGTCGACAAGACCGTCACCGACATGATCAAGTCGGGCGAACTTGAGAAGCTCTACACGCAGTGGTTTGAGTCGCCGATTCCTCCGAAGAACACCAACCTCAACTTCAAGATGAACTCCTACACGAAGGAGCTCTTCAAGAACCCGAGCGACAAGGGCATCTGATCCGGTCCTGCCGTTTCTGATTGATCTTTTTCAATCCCGGGTGCGGTCTGCTAGCACTTTGGCTGCACCCGGGATCTTCTTCAAACGTCACAGACTCCCGCCCCGGACGGCGCGCCCCTTCAGAAACTTGACTGAGGGCTTCACGGGAAGACCCCCTTGCGCAGCGTCGTCGGAGAAATAAAAAGAGGATTGCGTCATGGCGCTCAATTTCAGTCTGGACTCGCTTCTTGAGCAGTCCCTCCTTACAGAAGACCCCTGGTGGGTCTACATCCTCAACGGCGCCTGGTGGACGATCGGCCTCACCATCGCCGCTTTTGCGCTGGCACTTTTTATCGGCATCATTGTCGGCACTCTGCGAACAGCGCCAAATAAATTCATCCGCGGCGTCTGTGAAGCCTGGATTGAACTCTTCCGCAATATTCCCTTGATTGTCCAGATCTTCATCTGGTACTTCGTCGTCCCCGAACTTGTTCCCTGGTACAAGGACTGGCTCATTGAGGTCGATCCTGCCGTCGGACAGTTCGTCACCGCCTTCATCTGCATGGGGCTCTTTACGTCCTCGCGTATTGCCGAGCAGGTCCGCGCCGGCATCTCATCGCTTCCGCGGGGCCTTCCCAATGCTGCAAAAGCGCTCGGCTTCACGACCGTTCAGGCCTATGTCCAGGTCGTGCTCCCGATGGCCATGCGCCTCATCGTGCCGCCCCTTACGAGCGAATCGATGAACCTTGTCAAGAACACCGCCGTCGCCATGACGATCGGTCTCCCGGAGCTCACGATGCGCGCCAATGAAATGGGTGAAAACACCTTCACCTTCTTTGCCGCTTATCTGTGGGCCACGATTCTCTACATCATCATCGCTCTCGTCGTGAATCAGCTCATGGCCTGGGTCGAGAAAAAGAGCGTCATTCCCGGCTTCATTGCCGCCAAGTAAGGAGCACCGATCATGTCCGTTGATTTTTCCTCAATCTCCGGCTCGGTGGACTTCCTCCTTGCCGGCGCCGGCTACACCATTGAGCTTACAGCCATCACTGCCGTTTTCGGTCTTGCGCTCGGAACGCTCCTTGCGCTCGCCCGCCTTTCCTCCATCGGATGGCTTTCGTTCATTGCGCGCCTCTACATCAACCTGATGCGCGCTGTTCCGCTCGTCCTGGTGCTCTTCTGGTTCTTCCTCCTGATGCCTGAAGTGCTCCGCCTCATCTTTGGTCTGGATCATCCGGTGATGATCGGCGCCAATCTGACCGCCATCATCACATTTGTGCTCTTTGAGGCGGCATACTTTGCGGAAATCATGCGTGCAGGCATCCAGTCGATCGGCCGCGGGCAGTACTTTGCCGCCACGGGCCTCGGCTTGTCCTATGCCCAGACGATGCGCTACGTCATTCTTCCGCAGGCTGTACGCAACATGCTCCCAGTGCTCCTCACGCAGACGATCATTCTTTTCCAGGACACCAGTCTCGTCTACGTCATCAGCGGCAGCGACTTCATGGGCGCAGTCGTTAAGATCGCACAGCGCGACGGACAGCTCGTTTTGATGTACTCTTTTGCAGCTGCCTGCTACCTTGCAGTCTCGCTTTCGCTCTCAATGCTCATTCGCCGCCTGCAGGCGAAGATGGCTGTCGCTGCACGCTGACACACTAGAAGAAGAGCTCACCCTTAAGGATCCCTCTCATGGCAATGATTGAAATTAAGAACCTCAGCAAGTGGTACGGCAACTTCCAGGTTCTCAAGAACTGCAACGTCAACGTTGAAAAAGGCGAGGTCGTCGTCGTTTGCGGCCCGTCGGGCTCAGGCAAATCGACGCTCATCAAGACCGTGAACGCCCTTGAACCCTTCCAAAAGGGTGAAATCATCGTTGACGGCGTCTCCGTTGGCGACCCGAAGACCGATCTGCCGAAGCTCAGAAGCCGCGTCGGCATGGTCTTTCAGCACTTCGAACTCTTCCCGCATCTTTCCATTCGCGAAAACCTGATTCTTGCGCAGATGAAGGTTCTTGGCCGCTCCCGCGAAGAGTCGCTTGCCCGCGGCCTCAAGCTTCTTGACCGCGTAGGCCTTCTTGCTCACGCCGACAAGTATCCCGGACAGCTCTCGGGCGGCCAGCAGCAGCGCGTTGCTATTGCCCGCGCGCTCGCCATGGATCCGATCTGCATGCTTTTTGACGAACCGACGTCCGCGCTTGACCCGGAAATGATCAACGAAGTGCTCGATGTGATGGTGAGTCTCGCCAAGGAAGGCATGACGATGATGGTCGTCACGCACGAAATGGGATTTGCCAAGAAGGTTGCCGATCACGTGATCTTCATGGACGCCGGCGAAATCATCGAGAATCTGCCCGCAGAGCAGTTCTTCAGCCAGCCCCATACCGAACGTGCGCAGAAATTCCTCTCGAAGATCCTTAATCACTGATCTTTACAGAAAAACTCCTGCATAAAGAAATTCAGGGATTTCCGGACGCTCCGTCTGGTTCCGGCAGAATGCGCCGGAATCGATGGAGCGTTTTTCTTTTAAAATAGAAAGTTGCCCTAAATTCTGGAGCTTAAGAGCCATGATCGAAACGCATTACGACGCTGAAGCTGCCGTCCGCCTCGGCCGCGATGTCCTTGCGCATGAGGCCGACGCCATTCTTGCCGCAGCCAAGCGCCTTGGCGACACGCCGGACTTTGCACTGGCCGTGAAGGCCGTTCTCGGATGCCGCGGCCGCCTCGTCGTTTCGGGCGTAGGCAAATCCGGCCACATCGGCCGCAAGCTTGCCGCCACCTTTGCGTCAACCGGAACGCCGGCCTTTTTCGTTCATGCGGGCGAAGCCGCCCACGGCGATCTCGGCATGATCACGAGCGACGACATCGTGCTCGGCATCTCCTACTCGGGCGAGACGCAGGAACTTCTCATGATCGTCCCGATCCTGAAGCGCGAGGGGGCAACCCTCATCGCAATGACCGGGAACCCGAATTCAACGCTCGCCAAGCACGCCGATCTGCACATCAACTGCCACGTTGAACGTGAAGCCTGTCCCCTCAATCTTGCGCCGACATCGTCCACTACCGTGACGCTTGCGCTCGGGGACGCCCTCGCGGTTGCCTGCCTCTCGGCCAAGGGCTTCAGCAAGGAAGATTTTGCGAGAAGCCATCCGGGCGGCGCGCTTGGCCGCCGGCTTCTCATTCATGTCCGGGACATCATGCGCCAGGGCGCTGCAGTTCCGCGCGTCACGGCGGATATCCGGCTTCTCGACGCCATTCGCGAAATCACAGCCAAGCACATCGGCATGACGGCCGTGGTCGACGCTGACGATCACGTGATCGGGATCTTCACGGAAGGCGACCTGCGCCGTCTCATTGAAAAGGTGGGCGACGTCCGCAATCTCGTCATGCGGGACGTCATGACGCCCAACCCGCACACCATTGGCCCCGACGAACTTGCCGCATCCGCCGTAAAAGCGCTTGAAGCCCATCAGTGCAATCAGCTTCTCGTGGTGGATGCCGACGGCAAACTTCTGGGCGCGCTTCACATGCACGACCTCATGGACGCAAAGGTGATCTGATGACTTCAAATCTTGAACGCCTCAGAGAGATCCGCATCGTCGTTCTCGACGTGGACGGCGTCCTCACGGACGGCTCGCTCGTCTTTACCGACAAGGGAGAACTTGCCAAAAAGTTTCATGTCCGCGACGGCCTCGGCATCAAGCTGCTGCAGGCTGCCGGCATTGAAGTTGCGATCCTTACGGGCCGCACTTCAGGAATCGTCTCCTATCGTGCCGATGAACTGGGAATGACAAAGGTCGAGCAGGGAAAGCTCAAAAAGCTCCCCACCCTCAGGAAGATGCTTGAGGCGGCCGGGCTCAAACCGGAAAACTGCGCCTACATGGGCGACGACCTCCCCGACCTTCCCTGCCTCAGAACAGTCGGCTTTGCAGCAACGCCCTGGGACGGCAGCAGCGAACTTGACCCCTACATCCACTGGCGCGCCCCGCATGAGGGCGGACGGGGAGCCGTGCGCGACCTCGCTGAAAAGATTCTTCAGGCCCAGGGACGCTGGGAGGAACTCATCGACAAGCAGTTCCTTTCTCAGGAGTAAGCGCATGGCTCACCGCCGTCTCATCTTCCGCGAGCGCATCACCGCCATCGTCGGCTCCGTCATCCTCTTCGGCCTGGTGCTTTTGAGCTACTGGTATTCCGTACAGTCCGAAATTGCCGGACTGAAATACATTCCGAGCGACAAGAGCCCTGATTTTCTCGCCCGCAATGTCTCGCTTACGGATTTCGACGAAACGGGCCAGCCGAAATACAAGGCTTTCTCAGAAAATCTTCAGCATTTCTCCGATGAGCGGATGCACGCTGAAAAAGCGCTGGTGCTCTCGCTCGCTCCGGGCGAAGCGGTTGCAAGCGCCCGTGCCGATGAGCTCTGGAGCAACGACGGCATGGAGACGGTGGAATTTTCCGGGAATGTCGAAGTAACGCGCGAACCCTGGGGAACGGAACCCGAGCTTTACTTCCGCACCAATTTCCTGCGGGCATGGCTCGATACGCTCCGCTTTGAGACGAACGACCCCGTCTTCATGCGCCGCGGCGACAATACGACCGAATCTGAGGGCGGTGCAATATACGATAATGTGGCCCGAACAATTGAACTCCGGAATCACGTTACGACGATTCTTCAGCCGAAAAGTCTTTCGACTGATGCTCCCTGAAGTCCGGACAATCCTGCCTTATTCCTGACACCCATTTCCCCGCCTCAGCCATCCAGAGGCCATCAACGGAGTCTTTCTTCATGAAGAAGCTTCTCATCGCCGCCATCGCCGCCAGCATTGCTTCCGGCGCCTGGGCGCTGCAATCCGACCGAGAGCAGCAGATCGAGGTTCACGCCGACCAGTTCAACGGCGACGAAGTGAAGCAGACTGCCGTCTACAGCGGCGCCGTTGTGGTCGACCAGGGCTCCATGCGCCTCACGGGCGATGTTCTCGAGCTCAGAATTACGCCGAAGGGCTATCGGCAGGCGACCATCACAGGTGCGCCCGCACGCTTTCGCCAGCAGCGCGATCCGGACGCCAAGAACCCGGTGGATGAATGGATGCATGCGGAAGCGAAGCGCATCGTTTACGACGAAGAGACCGACAAGGTGACGCTCACGGGCGGCGCAAGGCTCTCACGTTCGGAAAACGGTGTTGAAAAAGACATGACCCAGGGTGAACGCATTGTCTACGACATGAGGAACGCCCGCTCTGTTGTTGAGGGCGGCGTCAAGTCGGAAAGCGGCCAGCGCGAGCGCGTGACCACCATCATTGCGCCCCGCACGAAGAACGCTCAGCCGGCTCAGCGCGAAGGCGCACAGCTTCAAAGCGCTCCCTCGCTTTCCACACCCGCCAGACCCTGATCCCATACTCTTCTCCGTCTTGAATTCCCATGGAAGCAACTGAAAATCTTCAGAGTGCCGATGCCGTCAAGCACACGCTGGTAGCCAAAGGCCTCAAGAAGCACTACGGCTCCCGCCAGGTCGTCAAGGGCGTGGATCTTTCCGTGAAGTCGGGCGAAGTCGTCGGACTTCTTGGTCCCAACGGCGCCGGCAAGACCACCACCTTTTACATGGTGGTAGGTCTGGTCGTTGCCGACGATGGCGCAATTGAACTCGACGGCAAGTCGATCATTCACCAGCCGATCTATCGCCGCGCCCGCATGGGGCTCTCCTATCTGCCACAGGAAGCAAGCGTCTTTAGAAAACTGACGGTCGAAGACAACATTCGTGCCATTCTGGAGATGCAGCTCAACGATGAAGGGCGGCCGCTCTCCTCCTATGAGGTCGAGGAGCGGCTTGAGAAGCTCCTCGACGAGCTTCAGATCAAGCACATCCGCACGAATCCGGCGCTCTCCCTTTCAGGCGGCGAACGACGCCGTACGGAAATCGCCCGCGCGCTCGCCGCAAATCCGCGCTTCATTCTGCTCGATGAACCCTTTGCCGGCGTCGACCCGATTGCCGTGATTGAAATTCAGCGCATTGTGCGCTTCCTGCGGGACCGCAATATCGGCGTTCTCATCACGGACCACAACGTGCGTGAAACCCTTGCCATCTGCGACCACGCGTACATCATCAACGAAGGCCGCGTTCTCGCTTCCGGCGAACCGAAATCGATCATCAACAACCCCGACGTGCGCGCCTTCTACCTTGGCGACAACTTCAGCATGTAGGGTGAGCCATGTCGCCGAGCATTTCCGCTTCTCTCGCCGCCCAGCTCGCTCAGCAGCAGACGCTCGCTCCGCAGCAGCAGTACGCGCTCAGGCTGCTGCGCATGAATGCGCTCGAACTTTTGGCCGAAGCCGACCTTGCTGCAGAGGAAAATCCGCTTCTTGAGCGTGAAGCGCAGGAAGAGGCAGCGGAAACCGAATCCGCTCCGTCACTGCACGAGGAAAGCGAAGCGGTTCGCGGCGAAGATGAGACGCCTTTCCCCGAAGATCGCGGTCCGCTCGAAAACATTTATTCCGGCTGGTCGGGCTCCGGCGCTGACCACGCTGACGAGACTCCGGCGGTGGAGCGTGTTGCCGCGCAGTCATCGCTGCGCGACGATCTCATCGCCGAACTGAATTCCCTCAGCACAGACGAACTGACGCATGAGCTCGTCATCTCGCTTATTGAGGAGCTTGACGACTCCGGATTTCTGCCGCAGTCGTTGGCAGAAACTGCTGAAAGTCTTAAAAGAATCGTTTCCGCACCGCTGAATGCCTGGCAGAAGGCGCTGGCGCTGCTGCAGACCTTCGATCCGCCCGGCGTCGGCGCCTCATCCCCTGCAGAAAGTCTCGCGCTGCAGGTCCGCCGCCGCATGGAATCAGGCTCCGTTCAAAAAGACACCGGCGAACTCCTTATCGAACTCATTCTGAAGCACCTGAAGGAGATTGCGGCCGATGACAGCAAGGCGCTCCTCGCAGCAGCCGGGGGCGACAGCAAGAAGCTTGATGCAGCGCTTTCGCTTCTCAAAACCCTCAACCCGCATCCGGCCGCCAACTATGCGAGCGAAGCCACTCAGTACGTCATCGCCGACATCACGATCAGGCGCGAGAGCGGTCATTGGCGGGCCTTTCTTAATCCCGGGGCCCAGCCGGGACTTCGGCTTTCCGCCATGGCACAGACCATTGCAGTGGATGAATCCACGCCATTCGGGCGGTACCTTACGGAAGCGCGGCGCCTCATTTCCGGTATAGAAGCACGACAGACCACTCTGCTTCGAGCGGCTGAATTTGCGACCGAACGCCAGCAGGCTTTTTTTGAAAAAGGCCGCGCGGCATTGCTGCCGCTTACCATCGGCGAGGCTGCCGCCGCACTCGGACTCTCTGATTCAACCGTTTCCCGCGCGGTGTCCGGGAAGTATTTCCAGTGCCCGCTCGGCACATTTGAGCTTCGCAGCCTCTTTCTTCTTCCAGCGGTACAGGCCGTTGATGCCGAAGGGCTCAGCGCCTCCGTTACGCCTCTGCGCATCCGCGCACGCATCTCTGAGCTTATCGCCCAGGAAAATCCTGAAAAGCGGCTTTCCGATCAGGCGCTTACAGATCTACTTCGCGCCGAAGGCTTTGACATCACGCGCCGCACTGTAGCGAAGTACCGTGATCTTGAAGGCATCCCAACGGCCCGCCTGCGCAGGGACAAGACTTCTGTTCTCTCTGAATGACTCTTCTCACACCCTATCTCAAGCTTGAATCCGTCAGGCTTGACCTCAATCTCTCCAGCCAAAAACGACTCTTTGAGGAAGCCTCGCTTGCTTTTGAACGAGCTTACGGCGTGCCTCACGATGAGGCATTCGCCGCTCTCATGGAGCGCGAACGAATCGGCTCGACTGCAGTGGGTCACGGGTGCGCCGTGCCGCACGGCAGACTCGCCGAACTGGAAAGTCCGGCCATTGTTTTCCTGCGAACGCTCGCCCCCCTCAAGGTGTCCGCTCCGGACAATCAGGGCGTTCAGCTCTTTTTCGCGATTCTTGTGCCCGCAAAGAATCCAGGAGACCATCTCGCGCTTCTCAGGGAAACCGCCGGCATCTTCGGCGACGAGAAAACCCGCGAAGCGCTGCTCAGGGCGCCCGATGCGATGAGCTTCCTTGAAATACTCTCGCAGTGGTCGCCCGCATCAGAATCCGAAAAATTATCCTGAGCAAAACCTCCTCCAAGCCTGTCATTCCTGATAAAACGAAGGCGATCTCTCAACTCCTGAAGCGTGAGGCACCATCATGCAGCTCATCATCGTCACGGGACTCTCCGGCGGCGGCAAGTCGATTGCCGTGCGGCAGCTTGAAGACAGCGGCTTTTACTGCATCGACAATCTGCCGGGCGAATTTCTCCTCCCCGTTGCAAAAAGCCTGGCCGCGAGCGGAACGCGTGCTGCGGCCGTGGCGATCGACGCACGCTCGCATGCGACTTTCGACAAGGCGCTCGAAGCGTTTGAGGAATTGAAGCGCGAGGGCTTTGACATGCGCGTGCTCTTTCTCACCGCTTCGAATGAGGAACTCATCCGGCGCTTTTCAGAAACGCGCCGCCGACATCCTTTGAGCACGCATGCGGAACACCTCGACCAGGAACTGACGCTCCAGGAAGCCATCCGGCTCGAGCGGGCGCTGCTCGCCCCCGTTGCGCAGATCGCTCACGTGATGGATACGAGCCGTCTCCTGCCGTCGCAGCTTCGCCGCTGGGTGCAGCAGTTCATCGGAGCGCCCTCCGCCAAACTGACGCTCACCTTTGAATCCTTCGGCTACAAGCGGGGCCTGCCCTTCGCCTCAGACCTTGTCTTTGACGTAAGGTGCCTGCCGAACCCCTACTACCTCCCGGAACTGCGGCCCCTCACCGGCATGGACAAGCCCGTAGCCGACTATCTGGCCGGGCAGCCTCTTGTCGGAGAAATGATTGCCGACATCGCGCGCTTCATTGAAAAGTGGCTGCCGCATTACACCGCGCAGAACCGCCACTACCTTACGGTTTGCATCGGCTGCACGGGCGGTCAGCACCGCTCCGTTTATGTTGCAGAAGCGCTGGGCCGGCACTTTGCCAAGCGTGCGGGCACGATTGTCCGCCACCGTGCGGTGGAAGCGGCCACGCCTGCGGAAGCCAAGCTTCAGACGGAGTAGCCGGCAACCTGGAGCGCGGCCTTTGCAAGCGTCCGCACCGGAGTTGGCATCCCGGGCATTTCATCCCGCCCGGGGAGAAATGCGCTGTAGCCTTCGGCCTTCAACGCTCCCTCACGCGAAATAAACGCAGCGGCCTGAATGAAAAGCCGCTGATGCGTGAGCTCTCGCTGGGAATTCCCCAGGCAAACCGTCTTCCACTCGGCATCAAGACCAAAATCCGAAGGGAATAACAGCCCCTTCGACTCCTCAGCAGGAATTTCCCGCACGCAGGGCACCCAAAGCCCACGCCAGATTGAGTCGCTGTTCGGGCGCAGCCAAAGTCCTTCAGCAGAAACAGCAAATCCAAGAAGCAGATGCCGCTCTTTTTTCTCGAGAGATTTCTTGGGCTTTGGGAAATCCTCCGGATTAGCATCCGCGGCCCGGCACAAAGTCCGAACCGGGCACAACGTGCATTTTGGATTTCGTTTGCGGCAAATCTGGCTTCCGAGATCCATGAGCCCCTGCGTATAGTCCGCAATCAGGTCGCTTCCGGGCATCAGCGCCTTCGCGCATTGCCGGACCTTTTTTTCAAAGGTCTTTTGACCTACCCGACCGGGAATCATCCGAATCCTTGCACAGACTCGCTTGACGTTGCCGTCAATCATCGGGAACCTCGCCTCATGACTCGTAAAGGCCGCTACGGCCGCTGCCGTTGAGGGGCCAACGCCCGGAAGCGTCAGCAGACCCTTCACGCGTGTCGGAAACTTTCCTCTAAGATTGGATACGACATGCGCGGCAGCGCGCTGCAGATTCCTTGCCCGGGCGTAATAGCCGAGTCCGGCCCAAAGCCGCATGAGCTCCTCTTCAGGAGCTTCTGCGAGCGATTCCACCGTCGGGAATCTTTTCAGAAACCTCTCGTAATAAGGGATCACCGTGGCTACCTGCGTCTGCTGCAGCATGACTTCGGATACAAGCCGTTCATAGGGGGTATCAAAAGCCTGCCACGGCAGCGTGCGTCTGCCGCATGAGCGCTGCCATTCAACAAGCGTGCGGGAAAAGGTCGTCTGTTTCATGAAGGGATCCTGGGGGAATATTGGGGCGCACATTCTCTCATGCAATCCGAAGAAACACCTTGAGACTTTCGCGCCCCGAACGGCATAAGGTACCGACGACGCCTCGGCAGATACAATGATCCGACTTATGCCGGCACTCCCGGATCCTGCCGGCCACTCCGAAAGAATTACAAAAGGACGCACCATGCCCACCGGCAGATTCAGTTCACTCCCCGCCGCAGTTCTTGCCGCCGCCATGACTGCAACGCACGCCATGCCCGGCATGCCGGCAGGACATCCTGCCGTCTCCATGCCAGACCGCACGCTTTTCGAACTTATTGCCGCGGGCGTCGCCATCCATCGTAATGATCCGGACTTTGCTTATGCCGCCTGGATGGATGCAGCCCAAAAAGAGCACAACCCTGAAATCGCCGAACTCGCCTGGCAGGCGGCAGTAGCCAGCCGGCAACCGGGGAAAGCGCTCGAAGCGGCGCAGCTCTGGCTGCGCCTTGACCCCAAATCCGAAAAAGCCCTTCAGACGATACTGGCTGATGCCGTTGAACGGAATGATCAGCAGAGAATCGTGGAAACGCTCGCCAAAATGGAAAAAGCGCTCTCTCCGGATGATGAGAAGAAGGGTGACTGGGTTGAGCGTCTTCTCGACGTACTCGGCCATACGGCCAAACCCGGTGCCGGGCTCCAGAAACTCAGCGATGCGCTAGCCCCCTATGCGGCCCGCTACCCGAAGCGCGCCGACATCGGCATCGGCTATGCGCAGCTTCTTTCGCGCTCCGGAAAGCTGAATCTCGCCTGTACGCGTGCCGAGGGAGCCATCCGCCAGGCCCCCGACGACCCTGAACTGCTCGGGCGCGCGGCCGACATCTGCTGGCCTGCCGATACGGCAAAAACGCGTTCGCTCTTACGTCAATATCTCAAGCGCCACCCCGACGACAGTCTTGTGCTGTTGATTTCTGGCCGCGTCGAGCAGCGCCTCGGCGAACGAGCACAAGCGCTCGCCACGCTCGACCGCGCCATGAAGAAGGGCACTAAGGATGCCCGCATTGCACTCAATGCCGGGCAGCTCGCCGCCGACCTTAATGATGCCGCCCGCACAGAAAAATTCCTTCTGCGCTATGTCGAGCTCCTGAAGGAGGAAAGCGAAGAAATCGATCTCTCGCGTCTTGAAGTTTGGCTTCAGATGGGCAACGCCGCACTCATGCAGAAAGCCCCCGAGCGCGCTGCTGAATATTTTCATGAGCTTCAGGGCGGGCCTTTTGCGCTTCAGGCTCGGATCCGCGAGGCGCTTGCCCTCACAGACACGGGCAGGAACGATGAGGCGCTCCTCGTTCTCCGAAACGCCCGAAAGACGCTGCCCCTTGATGCCGCTGCCCTTTATTCAGCCGAAACGAAGCTCCTCCTTGAACTCGATCGCCGGGATGAAGCAATAAAGCTCATCAATGAAGCCGTCGAAAAACTCCCGTCAGAACCTGGCGTTCTCTACGACGCCGCCATGGTGGAGGAGGAATCCGGGAATACGGCCGCAGCAGAGAAGCACCTCGAAGCGCTTATCAAGCTCAGCCCCAATCATGTTGAAGCGCTCAACGCCCTCGGATACCTTTGGGCGGACGGCAACCGCAATCTCAAAGAGGCCCGGGAGCTTCTCGAGCGTGCCTACAAGGCAGAACCCCTCAACCCCTTCATCCTCGATTCGATGGGATGGCTCTGCTTCCGGGAAGGCCGTCTCAAGGCTGCCGCGGAATTTACGAGCGCATCCCTTAAGCGCCTCTGGGACGCTGAGGTATCCGCCCATCTGGTAGAAATCCTTGCGCGCGACGGACGCACTGCGGAAGCGCAAAGAATGCTTGCGGATTACGCGTCGCGCACCAGCGCGTCCGAGGCTAAGGCCCTCGCTGACCGCCTCTCTCTCAAGCTTTCCTCTCTTCCTGAGGCCAAGGAATGATGAAGCGGCGCCTCATCCTTTCCGCAATCGCTGCAGCGCTTCTTGCTGCCGGGTGCGCCTCACCGCTCGCCAATGCGCGTACGTGGAAGGGACGCTTCGCACTCCGAAGCGAAAAAGAAAACCTTTCCGGACGCTTTGAACTCACCGACGCCCCGGGACTCCTGCGGCTCGATCTCCTCACTCCGCTTTCGGGCATCCTTGCCCGCATTGAGGAAACTTCCGGGGGAGCCATTTTCATGAAGAGTCTCTCGGATCCCGGCGTCAGGGGCAAAAACCTTGAAGCGCTCATGGACTCGCTCCTTGGGTTCTCGCTCCCGGTTCACGACCTTCTTTCTCTCCTCAGAAACGGGGCTGAAGCCCGGGATCTCTCATCCCAGACCTGGCAATGCCGCATCCTTTCAAGGTTCCCGAACGGCGCCCCTCAGCGCCTTCGCATCGAACACGGTTCCCCAAACGCCCTTCAGGTCACGCTTTTCATCGATGAGGCTCTCTGATGCCCGCTGCTTCTCAGGCGCCGCGCAAGTTCATCGGTCTCCCCGCGCCGGCAAAG
The DNA here is from genome assembly GCF_006337085.1 of Sutterella faecalis. Taxonomy (GTDB): domain Bacteria; phylum Pseudomonadota; class Gammaproteobacteria; order Burkholderiales; family Burkholderiaceae_F; genus Sutterella; species Sutterella faecalis. The sequence continues at coordinate 1,803,240 of NZ_CP040882.1, forward strand.
CTTAATCTTTTCCTTCATGTGATCGGCCGCCGTGCCGACGGGAAGCACCTTCTTGAATCCATCTTCATTCTGATTGATCTCGCCGACGAGCTCGACTTCAGCCTGCGGGATGACGGCGCCATCGTACGCACGGGAGATCTGGAGTGCGAGGCTGAGAACGACCTCTGCGTTCGTGCTGCAGACGCGCTTCGAAAAGCTGCAAACAAACCGCAGGCAGGGGCAGAAATTCACGTCAAAAAGCACATTCCGGCTGGCGCCGGCATGGGCGGCGGAAGTTCCGACGCCGCCACGACCCTTATTGCGCTCAATCGTCTCTGGGGACTTGACCTTCCTCGAGAGGAGCTCGCCCGGATAGGTGAAGCGCTCGGCGCCGATATTCCTTTCTTCATCAGAGGAAAAAACGCTTTTGTTGAAGGTATCGGAGAAATCATTACGCCGATGGATGTCCCTCCCGCCGAATACGCTGTCCTCTGGCCTGGACGCGGTGTTTCCACTGCGAAAATTTTCTCTTCACCTTCCTTGACAAGGGATAGTGAATCCTTGAAAATAGCCATCTTTTCCGACTTTCTCCGGAACCGCTGGCCTGAGCTCCCCGGACATAATGACCTGCAGAAAACTGCAGTCGGTCTTGAGCCTGCGATCCTTCAAGCCCTGGACGCGCTTGCGCCCTTCGGCGAAGCCCGCATGACCGGCTCCGGAAGCGCTGTCTTCGCACTGAACAGGACCGGTTCGGCCGAACCTGCATCTCTGATGGAACGCATCCCTGTTGACTGGCGTTTCTTCAGCGTTCGCAGTCTCCCCGAGCATCCGCTCTGCGCGTGGACGCGCAGTGCCGAAGAAGAAAGCACAGGGGTGTAGCCAAGCGGTAAGGCACCGGATTTTGATTCCGGCTACCGAAGGTTCGATTCCTTCCACCCCTGCCAGATCCCCGGGTTCATCAGAAAACTGATGGCTCGACGGAGCGCCCTGGCGGACACCCTCGCCAGTCTCAACCCAACCCCAAGTGAGAGCAGAAATCATGGTCCCCATGGTGCCGGAAAGCATGATGGTCTTTGCAGGCAATGCCAATCCCAAGCTTGCCCAGGCCGTCACCGAATATCTCCACATTCCCCTCGGCCGCGCGTCGGTTGCCCGCTTCAGCGACGGCGAGGTCAGCGTTCAGCTGCTGGACACGGTCCGCGGCAAGGACGTCTTCGTTCTGCAGAGCACCTGTGCTCCGACGAACGACAATCTGATGGAGCTGCTGATCATGGTGGATGCGCTCAAGCGCGCTTCTGCCCGCCGCATCACGGCTGCGATTCCTTACTACGGCTACGCCCGTCAGGACCGCCGTCCGCGTTCGGCCCGCGTTGCCATCTCGGCGAAGGTTGTCGCCAACATGCTGCAGTCTGCCGGCGTTGACCATGTCCTTACGATGGACCTGCATGCTGACCAGATTCAGGGCTTCTTCGACATTCCCGTCGACAACATTTACGCCACGCCGGTGCTCCTTGCCGACCTTCACGCCCGTCACCTCGAGAACCCCATCGTGGTCTCGCCCGACGTCGGCGGCGTTGTTCGCGCACGCGCCATGGCAAAGGCCATCGAGTCCGATCTCGCCATCATCGACAAGCGCCGTCCTCGCGCCAATGTTGCTGAGATCATGAACATCATCGGCGATGTGAAGGGCCGCACCTGCATCATCACCGACGACATCGTCGACACTGCCGGCACGCTCTGCAATGCAGCCGGAGCCCTCAAGGAACGCGGTGCGCTCGGCGTTGTGGCCTACATCACGCATCCGGTGCTCTCGGGCGCCGCGATCGATCGCATTACCAATTCCGCTCTGGACGAACTGGTTGTGACGGATACCATTCCGCTCTCGCCTGCCGCCCAGGCTTGCCCGAAGATCCGCCAGGTTTCCTGTGCGGCCATCATCGGCGAAACCCTCTCGCGCATCGCGCGCGAAGCCTCCGTGAGCAGCCTGTTCGCGGAGTAATAAGCAATGCGGCGCGGAGTTGGTCGCGATTCCCGCCGCGCTTTTTTCTAAATTAATCACTCCTGAGGAGTTACCAATGAAAGTCATCGCCACCACGCGCAAGGCGCAAGGTACGGGTGCGAGCCGCCGTCTGCGTCGTGCGGACAAGCTGCCGGGCATCGTCTACGGCGGCAACCAGCCCGCTGCGCCGATCGAGCTCGAACACAATCCGATCTTCTTTGCCCTTCGCAAGGAAAAGTTCCACGCTTCGATCCTGACGATGGAGCTTGACGGCGTCGAGCAGCTCGTTGTTCTGCGCGCCTTCCAGATGCATCCCTACAAGCCGCAGGTCATGCACATCGACTTCCAGCGCATCATGCCGGATCAGGAAGTCACGATGCGCGTGCCGCTGCACTTCTCGGGCGAAGAAATCAGCCCGGCCGTCAAGGTTTCGAAGTGCATCATTTCGCACACCGTTTCCTACGTCGAAGTGGCCTGCCTGCCGCGCGATCTTCCGGAATTCATTGAGGTCGACCTCTCGAAGATGGAAGACGGCATGACGCTGCACTCCACCGAACTCGTGGTCCCGGCCGGCGTTCGCGTTGTCACTGACAGCGTTGTCGCCTCCGTCATTACGCCGGTTGAAGAAGTCGTCACTGCTCCGGCTGCTGACGCTGCTGCCCCGGCCGCTGACGCTGCCGCCGCCGCTCCCGCCGCTGATGCCGCCAAGTAATCCGGCTCTCACAGCCTGATTTACACTTAAGGGCCCGCTCGACAAATTTGCCGGGGCGGGCCTTTATATTTTTCTAAACTTTCGAATTGCGAAGCTGGCTCGGGGAACTCATCTCTCCCCATTTCATTCCGGCCGCGCTTTGCCAAAGACTTTTCTCCTGCTGTCCGCCTCATTCTCCATGACTTTCGAGACCTGATGTGCGAGGCCGTTCAGCGCCATCTCCTACACCAAATCTCAAAAATCATGGCTACATTTGCCGAACTCGGCCTCTCGCCCCAGCTCGTCTCCTCTCTTTCTACTCTTGGCTTTGAAGAGCCCACGCCTATTCAGGAAGCCGCCATTCCGGCGATTCTCAAGGGTTCGGATGTTCTCGGCCAGGCCGCTACCGGCACGGGCAAAACCGCCGCCTTTGCGCTCCCTCTGATCGAACGCTGGGCGCTGGGGCATGAGCCGGGCGAACCGGTCATTCTCGTTCTCACGCCGACCCGCGAACTCTGCCTCCAGGTCTCCGAATCCTTCCACAGCTACGGTCGCGATGCCGGCATCGTGGTTACGCCCATTTACGGCGGACAGGAATACGGCCGCCAGATCCGCGCACTCAAGCGCGGCACGCATGTTGTCGTTGCCACGCCGGGCCGCGCTCTAGACCACATCAACCGCGGAACGCTGAACCTCGAAAGCATCCAGGCCATCGTGCTTGATGAAGCGGACGAAATGCTCGACCTCGGTTTTGCCGACGAGCTTGACGCCATCTTTGAGGCACTCCCGGGCCATGTTCAGACGGCGCTCTTTTCCGCTACGCTCCCTCCGCGGATCGCCAAAATTGCCGACGAGCATCTTGAGAATCCTGAACGCATTTCCATCGCCCGCGAGGAAACGCCTGAAGGAGAAGCCCCCCGTGTGCCGCAAATCGCCTATGTGGTTCCGCGCAACTACCGTACCGCAGCGCTCGGCCGCATTCTTGACCTTGAAGATCCGGAACTCGCCATCATCTTCGCGCGCACCCGCAACGAAGTGGACGAACTTACCGAAGCCCTGCGCGTGCGCGGCTACAGCGTCGAGGCGCTTCATGGCGGCCTTGATCAGCCGACCCGCGACCGCGTGATGCGCCGTGCCCGTGCCGGCCAGCTTGACGCCATTGTGGCTACCGATGTTGCTGCCCGCGGCATCGATCTTGAAAATCTCACGCACGTCATTAATTTCGGCATTCCGGCTTCCTTTGAAACTTACGTCCACCGCATTGGCCGCACAGGCCGTGCGGGCCGCACCGGTACGGCAATCACGATTATCGAGCCGCGCGAACACCGTCAGCTCCGCGCGCTCGAGCGCTTCACGCGTTCGAAGATTGAGATTCGCACGGTACCTTCGGCTACCGACGTCCAGGCGAAGCGCCTTGAAGTAACGCGCGGCGCCATTGAGGAACTCCTCACGGAAGGGAACCTTGACCGCTACCGCGTCATTGTCGAGTCGCTCTGCGAAGAGCACGATCCGATGGATGTCGCTGCGGCAGCTGTCCGCTACGCCTTTGAAAATGAAGGCGCAGCCGAGGATGAAATGGAAATTCCGGCCTTCGCCGCCCGTGAACGCCGTGAACCGCGCGATGAGGGCGACCGCCGCCGCAGTCCGCGTGCCGATCGTCCGCGTCGCGAACCGTCTGAGCCCGAACCCGGCAAGACGCGTCTCTTCATCGGAGCCGGCCGCATGGTCGGCATCCGTCCGGGAGACATCGTCGGCGCCATCGCCAATGAGGCCAATGTGAGCTCGCGCGTGATCGGCGCAATTGACATCTTCGAACGCTTTACCCTCGCCGATGTGGATTCGGATGTGGCAAACGACGTGATCGAAGCGCTCCAGGGCGTCCGCTTCAAGGGCGCTCCGGTAACGGTTCGTCTTGACAACGGCGGCCGCAGGAACGAGGAAGGCAGTCAGAATTACGAACGCCGTCCGCGCGGACGCAATTACGACGACCGTCCCCGTCAGCCCCGCTATGACGACAGCCGCTGGGCGCCCCGCGGCGACGATCGCTACAGCCGCTTTGACGACGATGACCGCGGTCCCCGCCGTTGATTCTCTCCCTCAAACGGCTTTATTCATTTGTTCTGAGATTTTTTGCTGACATGGCAAACACTCCCATTCGTCTCATCGTCGGGCTCGGCAATCCCGGGCCCGAGTATGAGAGAACACGACACAACGCTGGCTTTCGCTTTCTCGATGCCCTCGCCGACAAGAACGGCGGAACATTTCGCAATGAGCCCAAATTCAAGGGTGAAATTGCCCGCGCACGCATCGCCGGAGAAGAAGTCTGGCTCCTGAAGCCGCTCACTTTCATGAATAGCTCGGGAGAAAGCGTCTCTGCGGTCGCGAACTACTACAAGATCAAGCCCGAGGAGATTCTCGTTGTTCATGACGAAATGGATCTCATGCCGGGATGCATGCGCATCAAGCAGGGCGGCGGAAATGCCGGTCATAACGGCCTGAAGTCGATCACCCAGCAGCTCGGCACGCCCAACTTCTGGCGTCTGCGCCTCGGCATCGGGCATCCGCGCTCTCTCGGGCTGGCGCAGCAGGTCTTTGATTTCGTCCTTTCCTCTCCGTCCGCCGAGCACGCGGAAGCGATCCGTACCTGCGTCGACGCAGCGCTCCCCACGGCGGAACTTTGGGCTGAAGGCGAAATGGAAAAGGCTCATCGCGCCATCGCAAAATATGGTGCGCCTGCGAAGCCTGCCAAGGGCAGCTGAGACGCCATGAGCGCGATCCCGGTGCTGGTCAGCCGGTGCCTTCTCGGCTTCGCCTGCCGTTACGACGGCAAAGCGAAGCCCTCCATTCTCCCTCTGCTCGGAGAAATTCCTGAAGTCAACTGGATTCCCGTCTGTCCGGAAGTGGAAGGCGGACTTCCGCTTCCGCGGACACCCTGCGAGCTCGAACCCGGTGCAACCGCCGCCGATGTCCTCGCGGGCAAAGGACGCGTTTGCACGAAGGAAGGCCGGGACTGCACCCGCGAATACTGCCTCGGTGCACAGCTCGCGCTCCAGAGCGCAGAAACGAACGGGGCGAAATTCGCGCTTCTTAAGGCAAAAAGCCCGTCCTGCGGCACGCGTTCAATCTATGACGGAACGTTCTCGCGAACGCTGATTCCGGGACGCGGCATTACCGCCGAGCTCCTTGCAGGCGCAGGCATTGCCCTCTTTTCGGAAGATGAGCTGGAGTCTTTCTCCCGAACTGTCGCAAGGGCGCTCCCCGAATCCGATTAACCTTTAAAATGAGTCCCCCTCCGGTACAGCTTCCGGAGCTCGGATGACTCCCACCAGAAAAGAAGAGTAAACACCATGGGTCTGAAATGCGGCATCGTCGGCCTGCCCAACGTCGGCAAGTCCACCATCTTCAACGCGCTTACGAAGGCCGGCATCGCGGCGGAAAACTATCCCTTCTGCACGATTGAACCCAACGTAGGCATCGTTGAAGTTCCCGATCCGCGCTTGAAGAAGCTCGCGGAAATCGATCATCCGCAGCGCATTGTTCCTGCTGCGGTGGAATTCGTCGATATCGCCGGCCTCGTTGCAGGCGCAAGCAAGGGCGAAGGCCTCGGCAACCAGTTCCTCGCCAACATCCGCGAATGCGACGCCATCGCGCACATCGTGCGCTGCTTCAATGACGACAACATCGTGCACGTTGCCGGTGAAGTCAACCCGCTCAACGACATCAGCGTCATCAACACCGAACTCGCGCTTGCTGACCTCGCGGCTGTTGAAAAGGCGCTCAACCGCTATTCAAAGCAGGCCCGTTCGGGCGGCGACAAGGAAGCCCTCAAGCTCGTGCAGGTTCTCGAAAAGCTCCAGCCCGTGCTCAACGAAGGACTCCCTGCACGCTCCGTGCCGCTTACCGATGAAGAGAAGGTCGTCATCCGTCAGCTTTTCCTTCTCACGATGAAGCCGACGATGTACGTCGCCAACGTCGAGGAGCACGGCTTTGAGGGCAATCCCCTTCTTGATGCCGTCAAGGAATATGCCGCCAAGGAAAATGCTCCGGTGGTTGCCGTCTGCGCCAAGACGGAAGCTGACATTGCCGACCTGGACGACGCCGACAAGCAGATGTTCCTTGAGGACATGGGCATGCACGAGCCTGGTCTCGACCGCGTCATCCGCGCTGCTTACGACCTTCTCGGCCTTCAGACCTACTTCACTGCAGGCGTGAAGGAAGTCCGCGCCTGGACCATTCACAAGGGCGACACGGCACCTCAGGCTGCCGGCGTCATTCACACGGACTTTGAGCGCGGCTTCATCCGCGCCCAGACAATCAGTTTTGACGACTACATCGCCTACAATGGCGAAAAAGGCGCCCAGGAAGCTGGCAAGATGCGTGCGGAAGGCAAGGACTACATCGTCAAGGACGGTGATGTCATGAACTTCCTCTTCAATGTCTAAAGCGCGCGAAGCCTCAGCTTTCAGTTACATCTGAAGATAAAAAGCGGCTCCTTTACGGGGCCTTTTTTTTCATCTCCGCTTCACAATGAACGGAGCTTCTCAGCACTCAAACTCATGGCAACGACCTCCACGAAAAAAAGACAGGAAACCGGTGCAAGACTGCGCTCCGAACGCGTGCGTCTCGGCTACCAGCCCCGTCAGATTGCGCAGCTCCTCGGCGTTCCGCTCGAAGCCTACGAACGCTTCGAATCGGGAGACGCCGACCCCGGCATCTGGCGCATGCCTCGACTTGCGGCCTGCGGCTTCGATGTGCTCTACATCCTGACGGCCGAACGACATCTCGTCATCGCGGAGGAAAACGAACTTCTTTCGCGCTTTCGCGAACTCTCTCAGCGCGGCCGCGCCTCCATCTTCACGACGCTTGACGCCCTTGAACGGCTCGCGCCCAATATCCGCAAGCAGTTTGATCGTTTGCGCTGAGAGAAACAATTGACGCACTCTGACAATAGTTTTTACTTTTTAAGTTTTACAAGTCAATAAATTATCGCTACAGTACCAACCATCACGTTCAATTCCACTTCACTAAGGAATTTCAAATGTCTCTTCTTACGACTGAAATCCTCCCGTTCGAAACCGAGGCTTATCACAACGGCGCCTTCAAAAAGGTCACCGATGCTGACCTGAAGGGCCACTGGTCCGTCGTCTTCTTCTATCCGGCCGACTTCACGTTCGTCTGCCCGACGGAACTCGAAGACCTCGCTGAACACTACGAAGACTTCAAGAAGCTCGGCGTTGAGATCTACTCTGTCTCCACCGATACGCACTTCACGCACAAGGCCTGGCACGAATCCTCCGAAGCGGTCGGCAAGGTGCAGTTCCCGATGCTCGGCGACAAGGCCGGCGTCCTCGCCCGCAACTTCGACGTCATGATTGAGAAGGACGGCCTTGCTGAACGCGGCACGTTCGTCATCAACCCCGCCGGCAAGATCGTTGTCATGGAACACCATGACGGCGGCATCGGCCGCGACGCTGCCGAGCTCCTCCGCAAGGTCGAAGCCGCTCAGTACGTCGAAAAGAACCCCGGCCAGGTCTGCCCGGCCAAGTGGCGTCCCGGCAAGGAAACGCTCACCCCGTCCTTCGACCTCGTGGGTAAGATCTAATCGCTGACTGAAGCGAATAGACAAATTCAGCAGGCCTAATTCGCCTCCGGCCGCTGAAGAAAGGCCGCGGCAATGCCGCGGCCTTTTTTAATATCCCTCATTTTTCTGATTTGTCAGAGTCCGATAAAAATGCTTGATGCCTCCGCTCTCCAGCAGGTCAAGGGCTATCTTGACCGTCTCACCGGCCCGATCACGCTCACCATTGCTCCGGATGGTTCTTCCGAATCCGGCCAGATTCAATCCCTCCTGAAGGATGTCGCCTCGGTTTCGGGCAAGATCACTCTTGCCACCGAAGACGTCAGCGCCCAGGTTCGCCGTCCGAGCTTCACGGTAAGCCGCACCGGTGAAAAAATGGGCGTGCGCTTTGCCGCGCTCCCGATGGGCCATGAATTCTCGTCCTTCATCCTCGCCATGCTTCAGGCGAGCGGCTATCCGAGCAAAGAGGATCCGGACCTTCTTGAGCGCGTCCGCAGCCTCAAGGGCAAGTACGACTTCGAGATCTACATGTCTCTCTCGTGCCATAACTGCCCCGACGTTGTGCAGGCGCTCAACCTGATGGCGATCCTGAATCCGAACGTTTCCGTCACTGTGATTGACGGCGCGCTTTTCCAGGACGAAGTGAAGGCCCGCCACATCATGGCCGTGCCGACCGTCTATCTGAACGGCGCTCCCTTCATTTCCGGCCGTCACGAGCTCGGCGAAATCGTCGCCAAGCTTGACGAAGGCTTCGTCAAGGCTCAGGCCGAGAAGCTCTCCGCCAAGGCGCCCTTCGACATTCTCGTCGTCGGCGCCGGCCCCGCGGGCGCCACTGCTGCGATTTATGCCGCCCGCAAGGGCCTTCGCACCGGCGTCGTCTGCGAACGCCCGGGCGGACAGGTGAATGAAACCTCTTCGATCGAAAACTTCACGTCCATCCTGATGACGGACGGCGTTGCGCTCGGCAACCGCTTCATGGAGCACGTCAACCATTACGGCGTCGACGTGATGGCGCTCGAACGCGTTGTGAAGCTCGAAAAGAACGGCGAATACTGGGAAGTCGAACTTTCGAGCGGCGCGAAGCTCCAGACCAAAGCCGTTATCGTCTGCTCCGGCGCCCGCTGGCGCCAGCTCGGCGTTCCGGGTGAAAAGGAATACCAGGGCCACGGCGTCGCCTACTGCCCGCACTGCGACGGTCCTCTCTTCAAGGGCAAGGACGTTGTCGTTGTAGGCGGCGGCAATTCCGGCGTTGAGGCGGCGATTGACCTTGCCGCGCTCTGCCGCTCCGTCACGCTGCTGCAGCGCGGCGGCAAGCTCACTGCGGACGAAGTTCTCGTGAAGCGTCTTGAATCCACTTCGAACGCCAAGATCGTCTACAACCTCGACATTGAGAAGCTCGAAGGCGACGGCACGGTGCTGACCGGCGTCACCTACCGCGAGCGCGCCACGGGCGAACTGCGTACGGTTTCGGCCGCTGGCTGCTTCGTGCAGATTGGTCTTGTGCCCAATACGGACTTCCTCAAGGGCACGGTTGAGCTCACCAAGTGGGGCGAAATCGTGGTCGACGCGCACGGCGCCGCTTCTGCGGAAGGCATTTTCGCCGGCGGCGACTGCACGGCCGTTCCCTATAAGCAGGTCGTCATTGCACTTGGCGGCGGAGCCACCGCGGCGCTCGGCGCCTTCGACTGGCTGATCCGTCAGGAAACCAAGTAACACTCTGGAGAACGCTTTCAGCATGGGTTTCCCATCTGAAAGCGCAGCTCTGGAACAAGCCGGCGAGCATGCAGGTGCTCCCGGCTTTTTCTCTTTTCAGCGGCAGAAAACACATGGATGCCCAATGTGGCAGACTGTCCCACAAATTCCACGCTTACCTCCGGCTTTAGTCCCTGACATTTATGCGCCACATCCGCGTTCTGCTTGCTCTCTTCCTTTTTGCCGCAGTCATTGTTCTCATACTCGTGACGGCGCTGGCCTGGTGGATCACACCGGACCGCGTCGGTCACCGGCTCGCCGAAGCGCTCAACACGCATCTCGCGCTTAAAGCGGACTTCCAGGGGCCCATTGAAATCAAGCGGCTGCCGGAGCTGCGCATCACGCTTCCCGCGGCCACGCTCACGCGATCGACGGACGGATCCAAGGCAGGACGCTTTGACGCTGCCGTAATTGCACTCAAGCCATGGTCATTTTTTGCGGAATCCCCGCGCATCGACCACATTCTGATCGACGGACTCTCCTATAACCCCAAACCCGGCACCCCCGCCGCTCAGGAAGCCGTCAATCGACTTTCCACGACGCTCTGGGACGTTGAGCTCATGGAACTTCGCAACAGCACCATCGCGTTTGATGCCGGCGTTTTCGGCCCAACGGCTGCCAAACTCTCTGCCATTCAGGCGCGCCTTGAAAACATCAGTGAAAAAGGCGGCGCAATTCGACTCGCCGGCATGCTCGAAAGCGCTTCCATCTCTGGTTCAGCGTCTTTTGCCGGAATCCTGCGCTTTAACGAAGGCACCGGCGACCTTTTGTCGCGCATTGCAGTGGACTCCCCTGCCGCTACGCTTGACGGCCTTCTGAATCGCAGGAGCGTGCACGCCGAAGTGCGTGCAAAATCCGTTACGCCTACAGGATCCGGCTGGCAGATCGAATCCCCGGACGCCAGAGGTGTTTTTGCAAACGGGCCTGAAATTTCCGCGGCGGCGCCTTCTGCGCTTCTTTCTTCAGAAGCGTTTGCAAGCGACCGGCTTTCGCTGACAGCCTCCCTCAATACGCGCAACGGCCAATTCGCCGCCTCGGGAACACTGAAGGCGATGCAGCGCTTTCATCCGCAAAATACGGAACTGAGCCAAATCGACCTCACAACGCGCTTTACTCCGACAAACGCCGCTGATGAGGCAACGGAAAGCCGCCTCACAGGAAATGCGGCATGGTCGGAAGATGGTGCCGCCGAAATCCGCCTCACCGGCACGCTGCTCGGCGCGGCGCTCTCCTTCAACGCTTCCTCAGTCCCGGAGGAAACTGAAGACCGCCGGCTCAACCTCAATGGCGACCTTGCGCTGGGCGAGCTTTCTCCCGAAAGGCTTTCGCAGCTTCCCTGGGATCTCGAATGGCTTTCGCTTCTCAATTTCAGGGGAAATATTTCCATCGCCGGTCTTGGCCCCGTCTGGGGACTTTCCAACCTTTCCGCACACGCGGAACTCTTCAAGGGCGGCCTCATTCTTTCTGAAGGGAAAGGCGAATGGCTGGGCGGCAAAACAGACTTTGCTGCCATTCTGACGCCTGACGGCACATGGCATGCGAACTTCAGAGGTCGCGACGGCCGTGCTGAAAGCTGGTTCTCCGGTCAGAACCGCCCTGCGGGCCTTTCAGGGCGAACGGATGCAACCCTCACTCTGGCAGGTACCGTTCAAACGCCTGACAGCCCTGCAAAGCTCACTCAGGCAGACGGCTCTGTCCGCATGACTTCTGGCGCTTTCTCCGGGTTCAATGTACCGCTCGCCTTCCGGATTCTTGCCGACGAAACGCCCGACGCCACGCCCCCTGAAGTGCGTCAGCCCCACTCCGTTTCCGCCTTCGACGAACTGAGCTTCAGCACAACAGTTAAAGACGGCCGGCTGACCATCTTGGACGGCAAGGCCAGCGCTCAGGACTGGTCCGGCGACTTCACGGGAGAAGCCTTGAGCGGCAATCTTCTCATTCAAGCGGTCTTCCATGCGCCGGCTGCCGCAAAGCTCCCGGAACTAGCTCTGGCGGCAAGCGCTCAGACAGGATCAGACCTTGTTCCCGTCTGGAGCGCAGAATGGAACAAGGCAACTCAGGCCGTCGACCAGGCACGCTCGGGAGAACCGATGACGCTCGACAGGCTCGGCCGCCGGGTTGAACGCGCCATCAAGGACTTCTGGCAGGGGCTTGAACTCCCGGATTTCAAGCTCCCGGAAATGGAGCTCCCCGACTGGAAGCTCCCGAAGATGCCCTGGGAAAAGGATGAGCCGGCCCCCGGGAAGCCCGCGTCGCCCGCGATCTGACCCGTCCGCGCCGACCTATCGCTGCGAGGCCGCTTTAAGCAGCGGCCAGATGCGCGGATCAACGAAGCGCGCGGCATCTTCGCCTCCGAGACGGGCTATTTCCCTCACGAAGGTGCCGCTCACAAACTGAAACTGATCCGATGGGGTGAGAAATACCGTCTCCACTTCGGGCATGAGCTGCCGGTTCATGCCCGCCATCTGGAATTCGTATTCGAAATCGCTTACGGCACGCGCGCCGCGCACGATGACATTAACGCCGTGCGTGCGCACGAAATCCTTGAGGAGCCCGGTGAAGGGGAGCACCTCCACATTGGCATAGTCCGAGCAGACAAGCCGCGCGCAGTCAAAACGCTCCTCGAGCGTAAGCAGCGGGTGCTTTCCCACGCTCTGCGCAACGGCCACATACACCTTTGCAAAAATATTCGATGCCCTGCGCACGAGATCCTGATGCCCGCTCGTCATCGGGTCGAAAGTACCGGGATAAACCGCAATCGTCATTCTCTTTGCTCCTTATTGCGCTCCCGGCGCATGTTTCTTTTGGGCGGCTTTTCTTCGCGTGCCAGCCCCGCCATGAGGCTCGCCTTTCGCGCAAGGAGTTCACAGTCTACTTGTCCTGCCGAAGTGCTTCTGAGCCGAACGAGCCCCAGTTCATTGAGCAAGGCTTCGGTCGTTCGCGCTCCCGTACGCTCCACGTAAAGAATCCCCTCAGCCTTAAGCCGGGGAAGCGCCTTGCGGATCGCTTCATCCTGAAGATTCAGCGCAAAGGGCGGATCAATGAAGATGACGTCGTAGCTTTCCGTCGTGCGGCTTAAGAAGCCAAAGGCATCTTCTCCATGAACGCGCACAACGTCACCGGCACTGAGCTTGGAGACTGTCTGAAGAATGTTTCTTGCCTGAAGCTTGTCGCGCTCTACTGCATCGAGCTCAGCCATGCCGCGCGATACGGCTTCCAAGCCCAAAGCCCCTGAGCCGGCGAAAAGGTCGAGCGCAGCTCGCCCTTCAAAAGTCCCGAAAAGGTGACTCAGCCAGTCAAAAACGGTTTCCCTCACGCGCTCCGGCGTCGGCCTCAAGCCGCCAAGATCCGCCACTGCGAGCGGCGTGCGGCGCCAGATGCCGCCCACAAGACGCACCTCCCCCGCTCGGGCTCGCGAAGAGGTTGTTAAACTTACGAGATTCGAGCGCCCCCGCTCCTTTTTCGGATTTTTCATCGCTATCTATCAGTATGGGTTTTGGTTCTTCTGAAGGCTGGCTTTCCCGCCTGAAACGCGGCCTTTCGCGCACGCGCGTCAACATCGTCGGACTATTTTCCGGAGGCGTCGTTGACGACGACTTTCTCGAGGAACTCGAATACGCTCTGATCTCTGCCGATGTCGGCGTAGAGACCTCCACGCGTATCTTAGAGCGCCTTCGCGATGACATTAAGCTCAAGGGCCTCAAGACCCAGGATGAAGTCCGTCGGGCGCTGCGCGACGAACTCGAAAGAATACTTGCCCCGGCAGAAGGCACGCTCAACACCGATCAGGCCAAACCCTGCGTCATCATGATGTGCGGCGTCAACGGCGCCGGCAAAACCACATCCATCGGCAAGCTTGCCAAGCGCTTTGCCGATGACGGCAAGAGCGTGCTGCTCGCGGCCGGCGACACTTTCCGTGCAGCCGCCCGGGAGCAGCTTGCCGTCTGGGGTGAACGCAACCGCGTGGAGGTCATCTCGCAGACCGGCGGCGATCCTGCCGCCGTCGTCTTTGATGCCGTTTCCGCCGGGCGTGCCCGCGGCATGGATGTTGTTATTGCCGACACCGCCGGAAGACTCCCCACGCAGACCAACCTGATGGAAGAGCTCAGCCGCATCCGCCGCTCCCAGGAAAAGGCCATGGAAGGGGCTCCCCACGAGGTCATCCTCGTCGTGGACGGCACCAACGGCCAGAACGCGCTCGCACAGGTTCGTGCATTTGATCTCTACGCGCATCTCACCGGTCTTATCGTTACGAAGCTTGACGGCACGGCCAAGGGCGGCGTTCTTGCTGCCATTACAGCCATGCGCGGCGACAAACCCCTGCCGATTTACTACATCGGCGTGGGAGAAAAACTCGAGGATCTGCAGCCCTTCAATGCACATGAATTCGCAAGCGCATTGGTCGGCCTCGATCCCCAGGACGAAAGCGGCAGCTGAAGAACACCGTTACGCAAAGGCTTTCAAAGGACACAAAATGCTATTAGGTGCAGTAGATCTCGGCAGCAACAGCTTCCGGGTTGAAATCGGTCGCGTTGAGGGCGAACGCATCGTCACGCAGAGCTACTGGAAAGAAACCGTCCGGCTGGCCGGAGGCTTTGACAAAACCGGTGCGCTGACGCCTGAAATTCAGGCCCGAGCGCTCGCTGCGCTTGCGCGCTTCAATGAACGCCTTGCAGGGCTTCCTCCGGAACGCGTGCGCGCTGTCGGCACTCAGGCAATGCGCGTTGCAACGAATGCTCCCGACTTCCTGAGAAAAGCGCAGAACGTTCTGGGCTATCCGATTGACATTCTCTCGGGTCACGAGGAAGCGCGCCTTGTTTTCAAAGGCTGCGCGCAGACGCTCCCGCCTTCCGACAAGCGCCGACTCGTGGTCGATATCGGCGGCGCCAGCACGGAGATGATCATCGGAGAGGGTCTTGACGCCAAACGCTATGAAAGCTACCGCATAGGATGCGTCAATACATCCATCCGCTTCTTCGCGGACGGACGCATTACGGCAAAGTCCCTTGAGCGCGCCACCACAGCGTGCGCCGCTGAACTTGAAGAAAGCATGACCACTTTCGGCGCCGGCAATTACGACGAAGCCTATGGCTCGGCGGGCACTTTCGGCGCCGTGAGCGACATCTGCCGCGCGCTTGGCTGGAGCGACGGCATCGTTCGTCCCGAGCACCTCGAGAAGCTGCGCCGGATGCTTCTTGACATGCGCGACATCAGCGAGATTTCCTTCCCCGGACTCAAGGAAGACCGCAGGGAAGTCATTGCCGGCGGCATCGCTGTCCTCACAGCCGTCTACCGGGTGCTCGGCATCGAGGAGATGCGGCCCGCATCGGGCGCTCTCCGCGTGGGACTCCTCTACGACCTGCTCGGACGCGTATCCAACCGCGATACGCGCGACGTCTCCATCGAAACCCTCATGGAAGCCTCGCGCCTTGACCGCGAACAGGCAAACCGGGTCGCCAATATCGCTCAGACGATCTACACCACGCTCAGTCCTGAAGCAGACGCGGAGAAAGTGCGCTATCTGCGCTGGGCTGCGCTCCTTCATGAGTGCGGGATGATCATTTCTTCCTCGCGCTACCACAGGCACGGCCACTACATCGTCAGCAATGCCGACATGCCGGGGTTCAGCCGTCTTGAACAGGATCGCCTCGCTGCACTCGTGCTCTCTCAAAGAGGCACTCTGAAGAAGGTTGAAGACGAACTCGACGCCCTCATTTCGACAGAGACCGTTCTCGCACTGCGCCTTGCGGTCATTTTTGCGCACGCGCGCAAGGATGTCGCTTTACCTGTAATGGACGCCAAGCGCACGTCCGACGGCTTCGAAATGCGGATGGAAGAAGTATGGCTTAACGCTCATCCGCTCACGGACTATCTTCTGCGGGAAGAAACAGAATTCTGGAGCAAGATCGATCGTCATCTCTCCATTCAGAAATTCTGAAGGTGCTCCAATGGCGGATGCTGCTCTTCTTGAACTGCGCCAGGCGAGCGTCATTTTTAATGGCGCAGCCGCCGTCGATCGCGTTTCGCTTTCTGTTCGCAGAGGCGAATTCGTCGTCCTGCGCGGCGCAACAGGAAGCGGCAAAAGTACGGTTCTCAAGCTTCTTGCCGGCCTCGTGAAGCCGACCTCCGGCGAAGTCATCGTCGCCGGGGACCGCGTCGACAGCTTCAGCGAAATGGAGCGCCGCTGGCTCAGACGTTCCATGGGGCTCATGATGCAGGACGGCAGGCTGCTCGAAGACCGCACCGTCCACGAAAATGTCATGCTGCCCGCCCTTGCCGCAGAAGAGTCCTACGCGGAAGCACGCCGCAGAGCCTTTCTCGCGCTTGAAAAATGCGGTATTGGCGAACTTGCTCCCGCTCTGCCCGGAAGACTTTCTGCCGGTGAGAAGCAGCTCGCGCTTCTCGCCCGTGCCGTCGTCAACCGTCCTGTCGTCATTCTCGCCGACGAACCCGTGGCGCATCTCGACGAAGCCAACGCCCAAGCGCTTCTGGCGCTCCTTGCAGCCTTCGTGCACGCCGGCGTTACGGTTGTGGCGGCGAGTCATGAGGCACTCCCGGTTGCCGGCACCTCGGTGCGTGAAATAACGCTCGCCACCCCTGGCGCCGTTGAGGTCCGCTCATGAGCTTCGTGACCCCCCGCCGTTGGGCTTTTTCCGAAATGCTTCGCGGCCTGAGGCGCGACGGCTCCCGTTCGCTTCTCTCGCTTCTGCTTGCCGCGCTGGCGCTCTCGATACCGCTTTTCATTGCCCTGGTTTTTTATGGCCTCTCCGAGCCCTTGAGAAGCCTCCCCATGTCCGTTGAACTCACAGTCTTCGCCAAGGACAAAGCTCCTATGGACAAGCTTGAGGCGGAGGTTAAGGCGATGCCCTGGGTTGCATCCACTCAAATCATCCCCAGGGATGAAGCGCTCAAGGGCTTGAATGAAAAACTTGGCCTTCCGCAGAGAACAGGAAGCAATCCGCTCCCGGACATTCTCATCGTAACGCTCTCGTCTGAAGCGACTTCTTCCGAAATTGCGGATGTCGCCAAACGCATAGAGGCGCTCTCCTCCGTCGACTTCGTCCCCTATGAGGCCTCCTGGCACGAGAAGCTCCAGAGCGTATCCCGCGCAGTCTGGACCGGTCTCGGCTGCCTCGGTACGGTAACAGCGCTTCTTGTCGTGCTGGTGCTTGAGACGGCCATCCGGCTCACAACGCTCGCTGCCGGATCCGAAATGCGCACGCTCTACCTCCTCGGCGCAACGCCTATTTTTGCCGTTCGCCCGTATGCCTGGCGCGGTTTTGTCCTAATGGGAGCTGCGGCCGGTCTGGCGCTTCTTATTGCTCAAACCGGTCTCATCATTCTGCGGCCTGCCCTTAACGAAGCCGCTGCGTTATACGGAGGAGAGCTGCAGATTTCCCTTCCGCCGCCCCTCTGGTGCTGGAGTTTTGCTGCAATAAGCGCTTTTATCGGAAGCCTGATCGCCGCTCTCGCCGCCCTTTCGGCCTGGAGAGGCATCATCCGCGAGTCTGGGCGCTGATACGCCGTGTTGCACCTTTGCCGTTTGTACGCCTCCCCGAAAGTGTTATCTTGAGGCGCATCACTGATCTCCATCCCGGCTTTCCCTCGCCTCATGTCCAGTAAAAACGCCCCCGCGGTCATTCACTCAGACGACATTGACGACATCGACAACGATGATAACGTCGACATTGTCGATGACGCCGCGCCTGACCGCGAATCGAAAAGCCTGCTTCCGGCACTGAAGCCGGCAAGCAGTCTTGTGCCTTATGAGCCCGCGGGTCTGCCCGTTCCTGCCGGAGGTCTGGGAACGCTCGACGCCTTCCTGCGCGCAGCGGAAAGGGCTCCCATGCTTTCAGCTGAGGAAGAGCGCTCGCTCGCCATTGATCTGCGTGATCATGACGATCTTGCTGCAGCGCAGAAGCTGGTGCTTTCTCACCTTCGCCTCGTCGTTTCCATTGCACGCGGCTATCTCGGCTACGGACTTCCCTATGCGGACCTGATCCAGGAAGGCAATATCGGCCTCATGAAGGCAATCCGCCGCTATGATCCGGACCGCGGCGCCCGGCTCATGACTTTTGCGCAGCATTGGATCCGTTCCGAAATTCAGGAATACATCATCCGGAACTGGCGCATCGTAAAGCTCGCAACGACGAAGAACCAGAGAAAGCTCTTTTTCAATCTCCGCCAGCTAAAGGAAGACAGTCAGGCAGCGCTCACCCACAACGAAGCCGAACGCATAGCGCTTACGCTGGACGTAAAGCCCAAGGAAGTCCTCGATATGGAGGAGCGCATGTACGGGCAGGAAGCGTCGCTCGATGCGCCTTCAGATGCCGACAGCGACGAAAACTATTCGCCTTCGGACTGGCTCACTCGCAAGAGCGACGAACCTGAAGCCATGCTCGAAGAGGAAGATAAGCAGCGGCTCGAAGGCGAAGGCCTCCAGAAGGCCCTTGCCTCACTCGACCCGAGAAGCCGCCGGGTGATTGAGGCTCGCTACCTCAATGTGGATGCGGAGGGCAACGCCAAACCCGTCACGCTTCAGGCGCTGGCGAAGGAATTCAACATCTCCGCCGAACGCGTGCGGCAGATCGAAAAGCTTGCCATCAAAAAGATGCACGGCGAACTTGCCGGCGAAGATCCCTTTTGATTTTTTCTGATTCGTCACGAAACCCCATGTTCAACGTTGTGCTCGTTCACCCCGAGATCCCGCCCAACACCGGCAATGTCATCCGTCTCTGCGCCAATACCGGATGCGCCCTTCACCTCGTGCGCCCGCTCGGCTTTTCGCTCGAAGACAAGCATATGAAGCGCGCGGGTCTCGATTACTGGGAATACGCAACCCTCAAAATTCACGATTCTTTCGACGCATTCCTGGAAGCAGAAAAACCGGACCGCACGCGGATGTTTGCAATGACGACGAAAGGTTCGAGCGTCTTTTCGTCTCTTTCCTTCAAACCCGGCGACTGGTTTATTTTCGGCTCGGAAGGATCGGGGCTGCCCGAAGACATTCGGTCGCAATTTCCCCTGGAACAGAGAATCCGCCTCCCGATGAGACCGAACAATCGTTCGCTCAACCTCTCTAATGCCGTCGCGGTTACGGTTTTTGAAGCCTGGCGGCAGCAGGGTTATGCAGGAGGCGTCTGAAGCCTCCTGCGCCCGAAACTTAGAGTTCCTTGTCGATCTTATGCTCAATCGCGTAGATCGCTGCCTGTACGCGTGAAGAGAGGTTGAGCTTTCTGAGAATGCTCTGCACGTGCACCTTCACCGTGGATTCGGCAAGGTTGAGTGCGCGGGCGATTTCCTTATTGGATACGCCGCGGGCAAGCCAGGCGAGCGTCTGGCGTTCACGGCGCGTGAGCACCGCCGGATCCTGACCCTGGGCAGGACGGGTTCTACCCGCTTCCGGATCAGCAAGCCGGTTGACGAACTTCGTCATCATCTGCGGAGAAATCACGCTGTCGCCGTTATAGGCCGCACGAATGGAGCGGAGCAGAAAGTCCTGATCAATCTTCTTCAGGAGGTAGCCGCGGGCGCCAAGCTTCAGGCACTCGCCGAGCGTTTCGCAGTCTTCGCTCACGGTCAGCATGAGAACAGCGAGGTCAGGATGCGTTTCACGAATCTGTTCGAGCGCTTCGCGTCCATTCATGCTCGGCATGTCCACGTCAAGCAGCACGACATCCGCTTCAACCTGCTCAACGAGCTTGACGCCTTCAAGGCCATCGCTCGCCTCGCCGACGACCTCAAAGTCGGGCTGACGCTGCAGGAGCGCCTTTACGCCGCTTCTGAAAAGTGTGTGATCGTCAATGAGCAGAATTCGAATCATTTTTTCTTTCCCCTCTCGGAAGCATTCACCGCAGAATGCGGGAAAGCCGGTTTTATGCAGTCAGTCCATTCTAGAGGAGCAGCCGGCGTTGGGAATTCACCAAAAGTCGAGGTTTGCAGAAGAATTTAAAAAAAGGACCGGCTGATCTTCTGCCGAATAACTTCGACAACCGATCCGCCGGTCGCTCTTTCATGCCCGGATGCCGCATGGCACGGGGCAGGCTTCTGAGTGTCTATCAGTTCGCAGGCGTCTGATTGCGCTGAGCTTCAGCCTGCGCCTGAGCAAGACGCTGCTGATAGAGCACTTCAAAGTTCACCTCGGGCAGATGCACCGGCGGCACATTGGCACGGGTCATCAGATCGGCGAGATTGGCGCGCAGGTAGGGATAGACCATCGACGGGCAGAGGACGTTCGTGACGTGCTGGAGCGGCTCGGCAGGGATGCCGTGGATCGCGAAGATGCCCGACTGGCGGCCTTCAACGAGGATGATTGCCTTGTCACCGGCCGTCTTCACGGTGATCGTGCCGCGCACGGTCACGTCGTAAAGATCCGTCTGAATGAGGCGCTGGCTCACTTCGAACTGGATGTCGACCTGCGGGGCCGCATCCTGCTGTTCCATGAGAATCTCGGGCGCATGCGGCATCTCGAGAGAAGCATCCTTCAGGTAGCAGCGCTGAAGCTGGAAGACCGGCTGGTCATCCTGGGCAGGCTGCTGGGCAGCTGCGGCGCCCTGGGGCTGCTCGTTTTCGTTTTCGGCCATTTTCTTTACCTTGATTGAGAATAACGGAGACCTTCAGGAGATCTCCGGAGTTTTCGGAGGACAGCGCCCGGAATCAAGAGTGCGCCGCCTGTTCTTTATATGGGGACAAAGGATCAATATTCAAGCGGAAGCTTGTCGCGCATCCAGCCGACAAGGCCGTCCTGAAGAAGATAGACGTTGGGATAGCCCACACCGCGCAGGAGCTTTGCCGCACCAGCCGCCATGCTGCCGGAATTGTCCACGAGGAGAATCGTGCGCTCCTTCGGGATTTCATTCAGGCGACCCTGAATGACATTGGCAGGAATATTGACCGAACGGGCGATGCGCACCTTGCGGAAGTCCTTGTCGGAACGGACGTCAATGACGAGCGCGTTCTGCTTGTTGATGAGCTGAACCGCCACTTCGGGCGTCACCATCGGACCATAACGGCGACGATTGAAATACGGCATGGCAAGGGCACCGCCTGCGATGACCGCAATCAGAATAAGAAGCGTGTTCTGAAGAAGAAACTGAGACATTTCAAAAGAGATTGTCAGTGTGGCGTTATTGCCGCAAAAGTACAATTATAGAAGGGGCGGCCTCATGGCCGCTCTTGCCTTCTCTGCGATTTCCGAGTTCCATGCAGGCCTGATCTCCATGCTCCGCGCCCTTTCGCTTTCGCTATTTCTTGCCGCCTCTGCAGGGCTTGTCCTCTGCGCCGGGGCGGCCTCTGCCGCCTCCGGCTCCGCCGCCACGGTGAAGCAGAAGGCGCGCGCAGAAAATCAGAAGGCGAATGTCGAAAAGCAGCTCTCCGACATGCAGAAGCGCCTTTCAGAGCGCGAAGCCGCGAGCGAAGCCGCCAACGACGAACTGCGCAAAGCCGATCAGGCAATCTCGGACGCCAACCGGCGCTTGAGGAGCCTGAAGGGCGAACGGGAAAAAGTGGAGGCCCGGCTCGCCGAGCTCCGCAGCGACAGCCGAACGGTCGGAAGAGACCTTTCAGGCGCGGAAAAGCTTCTCGAGGACATCGTTCGCGCTCAGTACATTCATTCGCAGCGCCACTCCTGGCAGTCTCTGATCGAAGGCGGCAACCCCAACGAGCTGTCGCGCACCGCTGCAGAACTCCGCTACCTTTCGATTGCCCAGGTGCGCGCTGCAGACGCACTTGAAAAAGAACAATCCCGCATTGAGACCGTTTCTGAAGAAACGCGCGCACGCCGCACGGAATTGCAGCGCATCGCACGTGAAGAGGAATCCAACCGACGCGAGCTCCTCTCGGAAAAGCGTGATCGTCAGGAAGCCGTCAAGAAGCTGAAGCGCGACATTGAAACCCAGCAGGCAGCGATCGATAAACTCAAAAAAGACCAGACGCGCCTTGAAAACCTCGTTGCCGACATTGACAAACGCCTTGAGCGCGAACGTGCGGCAGAGGAAGCCGCGAGAAAGCGTGAGGCAGCGCGACAGGCAAAAGCCAATGCAAAGCCGGTGGAACCGCTTGCATCAGGCAATTTTGCGAAACTCAAGGGCCGCCTCATCAAGCCGGTTGCCGGACGCATTGCCGCCACCTTCGGCAGCCGTCGCACGGGGTCTGCGCTCTGGCAAGGTTTGCTTTTCCGAGCACCTGAAGGTGCAGAAGTGGCAGCCTGCGCTTCCGGCCGCGTCGTCTTTTCCGACTGGCTGCGCGGCTACGGCAACCTCATCATCATTGATCACGGCAACACCTACATGTCGGTCTATGCCAATAATGAATCAATTCTCAAAAATGTCGGCGACCGCGTGAAGGCGGGGGAAACTGTCGCTACCGTCGGCACCTCGGGCGCAAGCGATGAGCCGGGGCTTTACTTTGAAATCCGTTACAAGGGCAAGCCTATTAACCCTCAGCCTTGGCTTGCCAAATAAGCGAGAATTATCCGGCTGTGATGGTCACCTCAGGCGAGCAGTCCCCCTTCGGAAGCTGCCGCTCAGAAGAAAACAGAAAAATCAAGCATGAAACTCCGTCTTCTTTCCCTTTTTGTTGCCGGCGCATGTGCCGGCGTTCTCGCCAGCGTCGGCTTTCAGGCCTATGCAGAGAAAAGCACTGCTGAAGGACTGCCGCTGCAGGAAATCCGCCAGTTCACGAGCGTCTTCAATGCCGTCAAGGACTACTATGTCGACGAGGTCAGCGATAAGGAGCTCCTTGAGTTTGCGGTCGAAGGCATGGTGAGCGGCCTTGATCCGCATTCAAACTTCCTCGATCCCAAGGGATTTGAGGACATGAATGAAGCCACGCACGGCGCTTTTGGCGGCCTCGGCATTGAGGTGACGAAAGATTCTGCCGGCGTGCGCGTGATTTCGCCCATTGACGATACCCCGGCAGCACGTGCTGGCATTCGAGCGGGCGACATCATTACCAAAATTGACGGCGAGGCAACGGCGGACCTTCCGCTCGATGATGCCGTTAAGCTCATGCGCGGCGAACCCAAGACCAAGATTCGTCTTGAAGTCGCCCGCAAGGGCGAAATGAAGCCTCTGCAGTTCACTCTTGAACGCGCAATGATCAAAACGCAGTCCGTGCGCATGAAGGAGCTCGCCGACGGCATCGGCTACATCCGCATTTCGCAGTTCCAGGAACGCACTGCGGAAGATCTTGCCGATAACCTCAATAAGCTCGAGAAGTCCGGACACCTTAAGGGACTCGTGCTCGACCTGCGCAATGACCCGGGCGGTCTTCTCCAGGCGGCCATCGGCGTCTGCGCGGCCTTCCTCCCGGCAAATTCCGACATTGTTTCGACGAAAGGACGAACGCCCCAGTCCGATTACGTCTTCAAAGCCGTTGAATCCGACTACCGCTCCGGCAATGCCGTGAAAGCACTCTCCGCGCTCACTCCCAAGGCGAAGACGGTTCCGATCGTCGTGCTCATCAATTCGTCCTCCGCCTCCGCTTCCGAAATCGTTGCCGGCGCCCTTCAGGACCACAAGCGCGCGACGATTCTCGGCGACCGCTCCTTCGGCAAGGGTTCCGTTCAGACGATTCTGCCGATGACGTTCGGCGACAAAACGGTTGCGGTGAAGCTGACGACTGCCCGCTACTACACGCCTTCCGGGCGCTCCATCCAGGCGCGCGGCATTGAACCGGATCTCTATGTCGACGATACGCCCAAGGGCAACTATCCGACCTTCCAGGTCCGTGAGGCAGACCTTGCGCACCACCTTGCCAACCAGCAGAAAAATGCCAAGGAGGAGGACAGCCTTCCCTATGACGACAACGACGCCGTAAAGTCCCCCGACTGGACGTATACCTTCGGAGACGACAAGGACTGGCAGCTCACCCAGGCCCTCAATCAGCTCAAGGGTGCCAAGGTTGAACTCTCCAAATACCGCGGCCAGCCTGTCTCCGTCGTGAAGAAGCTCCGCGAAGAAGAGCGCCAGAAGGAAAAGGCGAAGGAAGCGCTCGAAAAGAAGTCCGACGCCGCTCAAACCACTGAAGCAGGCAAGAAGGCAGAGGAGAAATCTGCCCACTAACCCATTGTCATTCATAGGAAAGAGCCGCACCGCCCTATCGCGCGATGCGGCTCTTCCTTTCAGAACAAAGAGGATTGGCCCTTATGCCCATTACTGACCACGATCGCTTCGACGCGCTGCGGGAACGCCTTTCGCGCCAGATGTTGATTTCCGGATTCGGAGAGGAAGGCCAAAAAAAGATTATTGCCGCCCGCTTTCTCGTCATCGGTGCCGGCGGACTTGGTTCTCCGGCGCTCCTTTATCTTGCATCAGCCGGCGCCTGCCACATCACCATCGTCGACCCCGACGAGGTATCGGAAAACAATCTCTCTCGCCAGATCCTCCACGAAAGCGCCTCCATCGGCTGCAATAAGGCTCAAAACGCCGCTCGGGAGCTCCTGCGCTGGAATCCGCAGATTGAGGTTCGCGCCGTTATGAAGCGCATGAATTCTGCAGAAGACCTGACTCCTCTCGTAAAGGAAGCCGATATCGTCCTCGACTGCTCGGATAACCTTGCCACCCGGCAGCTCGTCAATCGCGTATGCCTGGCAGAAAAGAAGCCGCTTGTCTTCGCAGCCGCCGTAAAAATGAGCGGACAGGTGACCGTCTTTGACTTTCGGGATCCCGACTCGCCCTGCTACCGATGCCTCTTCGATGAAGACGATGCCGCCAATGACGAAAAAGCCTCGACCTTAGGCGTTTTCTCGGGCCTCACGGGAACGATAGGGCTTCTGCAGGCGACGGAGGCGCTTAAACTCGCCGCAGGCTTCGGCAAGCCCCTCGTGCGGCGGCTTCTCATGGTCGACCTCTTCGGCATGGAAATGACTGAATTGACCTATAAGCGCAGAAGAGCATGCCCCTGCTGCGGCAAAGCGCATTAAAACCATTCAAGAGCCAGGCCGCCCTTCAAGCGAAAGGCGGCCTTTACGTCGGGCGAATGGTCAGATGCCTTCGGGCACTTCAGACCAGGCAAGCACGCGACCGGACTTCAAAAGTGCTTCAAGCCGCTGCCACTCTGACTCTGGAATCTTTCCCGGCAGAAAAGCCATTTTCCAGGAAACGCTCTTCGGGACCACAGCAAAGACCTCGCCGGAAAGCTTTGCCATCAGCGCCGACATCCCGTCAGGCTCTGCGTCAAAGTAGCGCACCGGCGCATCGTCAGGAAGCTCGGCAAGCTGACGAGCCACCTTGACCGCATCCGACAAGTCGCCCAGGCTGTCGACAAGCCCGTGCTCGAGTGCCTGAGCTCCCGTCCAGACCCGACCCTGAGCCACCTTTTCAATTTCGGCTTCCGTTCGTCCGCGGCTTTTTGCCGCAAGTGCCTTGAAGCGGTCATAAACACGCTCAACTCCGGAACGCAGAATGGCGCTTTCAGCGTCATTAGGCCGATGCAGGGGCGAACCGAATTCCGCAAGCTCTCCAGTGCGGTATCCGTCTCTGCCGATATCGAATTCGGCGAGCAGACCTTCCGCATCAGGGATCACCGAGAAGACGCCGATCGATCCGGTAAGCGTCAGCGGATCCGCGATGATGCGCTCTGCGCCGAGACTGATCCAATAGCCTCCGGAAGCCGCCGTATCGCCCATGCTCGCCACCACGTGAATGCCCTTAGCCCTGATCGACGCAAGCTTTTCCCGAATGGCCTCTGCCGCAATGGCGTCTCCCCCCGGACTCGAAATGCGCAGCACCAGAGCGCGCGTACCCGGCGTCTTGGCGGCCCGGTCAAGACGATCGCAGAGCTCTTCGGGCGAGATCCCTGAGGCTCCACCAGAGCTGATCGTACCCTCGGCAAAAACGACGGCCACGCCGCTGTCGGAAGCATCAGGAAGGTCTGTCGCGTTGAGATAATCGAGATAATCGATGCGCTTCAGCTTCGTCTTGTCCCCGCCTTCCGCAAAGCGCTTCGCGAGCTTCTCTTCAAATTCTTCTTCTGTCAGAAGATCCGTGACAAATCCGGAAGTCTTAAGAAACTCCGCGGGATCTTCCCCCTCGTTAAGCCTGGCGGGGAGCGCTTTGAGATATTTCTCAACTGCCCCCGGCATCAGGCCGCGGGCTTTTTCAATATCCCCCGTCAGCCCCTGCCAAGATGCGTCTATCCAACTCTTCTGGGCCTCAAGGTTTTCCTTGGAAGGCGCATTGCTGGTGAAAATTTCCGGCGCACTCTTGAAGGCTCCCGCCTTATAGACGGAAACGCCGATTCCAACGTGTTCGAGGAGCCTGCCCCAATAGAGATTTGCGCCCGAAAGCCCTCGCAGCATGACGAGTCCCATCGGATGAAGCGAAATTTCATCCGCATGAACCGCCGCGGCATACTGCCCCTGGCTGAAGCTTTCGGACCAGGCATAAACCGGTCTGCCCGTCACGCTCTTAAATCGCTCAACGGCATTGCCGATCGTTCTCGCGGAAGCGAGGCCGATCCGGGTCAGGTCGCCCGTCACGATTTCAACGCCCGCAATATCCGGATCCTTTGCAGCGCGGTCAAGCGCCTCAACAACATCGATCAGCCGCGTCGATTCCGTGCCCTTGCCGGTAAGAAGCCTCATGTCTGCCGAGAGGAGTCTCATGGGATCCGACTCAACAATAGGGCCCCGCAGATCAAGCACCATTACCGTACGGGGACCTATGGCCGGAGCCTCAGGCTCCGACCAATACCACAGGCCCGCCGCAAGTATGAGGATGCCGTAAAAGACCACATTAAGGACAAGCCGTCGAAGAAAGTCGAGGCACCGTCCGATCCAGCGTAAAAATTGCATCTTTATTCTCAAATGCGCCCGATGCGGCGCAAAAGCTCTTCAACATTGCAAACAACGAGATCGATGGCAGGATGAGCCATCGGCGCATTCCAGGGCATGCGCAGGCCGGCATGGCGGCGTCTCATGCCGATGCACCAGACGGTCCGCATTCCGGCGAGCTTCGCTGCTCTGAGGTTGAGAAGACTGTCGTCGACCAGAACTGCATCCCGGGACTTTACGCCCAACCGCGCGGCAAGCGCCTTCATCATTGCTACCGACGGTTTCGGACGCCAGTCTCCGAAGAGCCGCATGTCTGAACTCGTCACTTCAAGATCAAAGAAGCCTTTGAGCCCGATCGCGGGCAGTATCGCGTCAGCGTAATTTCTCGGTCCGTTCGTCATCAGCACGCGTCTGCCGGGAAACTTTGAAAGCACGGCTCGCATGGATTTCAGGCCCGTGAGATAGGGGGCATAGTCAAAATCGTGCACTGCGGGCAGAAACACTCGCGGATCCACGCCGTGGCATCGCCAGAGGCCGATGAATGTCGACCCGTAGGTACGCCAGTAGTACTCACGAAGAAAGTTGG
The DNA here is from genome assembly GCF_006337085.1 of Sutterella faecalis. GTDB lineage: Bacteria > Pseudomonadota > Gammaproteobacteria > Burkholderiales > Burkholderiaceae_F > Sutterella > Sutterella faecalis. The sequence goes on from NZ_CP040882.1 coordinate 1,830,599, forward strand.
CTTTCTCTCGACTAAACCCCATACGGCGGATGAGGAAGTCGTTCATGAGAACGTGCACCTCATCCAGGATCCCTGCGGACGATGCGAGGAGCGTATCGTCCATATCGAAGATCCAGACACGCGGCTGAGAATGCAAAAACGGCACGGTTCCCGAAAGTGCGGGCTCAGTCCGTGCCGTCATGCATTGTGCGCGATCGCTGCGGCGTCCGTCAGGGAAACGTCGCTCGCGCACGATCAGTCTCCGTACATCTTCTGCTTGAGCTCGCGGCGCTGCTGAGCCTCGAGCGAAAGCGTGGCCGTCGGACGCGCCATCAGACGGGCTACGCCGATCGGATCACCCGTTTCCTCGCAGTAGCCGTAATCACCGTCATCAATTCGCTTGATGGCAGCCTGCACCTTCTTGAGCAGCTTGCGTTCGCGGTCGCGGGTGCGCAGCTCAAGCGCGTGCTCTTCCTCAATCGTCGCACGGTCCGCCGGATCCGGAACAACAGTCGTCTCGCGCAGATTGACCGTCGTCTGGTCGGCATTTGCGCGCAGCTCGCGCTCCATGTCCGAAAGACGGCGCCGGAAAAACTCAAGCTGTTCGTCGTTCATGTAGTCGTCGTCAGACATCTTGAGGATTTCTTCCGCGGTAAGTCCCTTTTTGGTGCCCATGTTCTTATTTCCTGTGAATTCAGCCCCGATCTTTCCGGCTTTGTTGTTGAGCCGCCTCGTCGCATTACTAGCGAAAGTTGGGAAACTTGACTTCAAATCTCCCGGCCTTCAGGATCGGTTCCTTAGGGTAGGAAAGCGTTATACCGAAAAAATCCCGCTTCTGCCACTCAAGAGAAGCGGGATTTTTTTGAGGAAATTCAGTAAATCTTTTTTAGCGCTGAATCTCAGGCCAGACAGGTGTCAAGCCCCTTGCGGATGGCCTCTTCCGGAAGGTTGCGCCCGATGAAGACAAGCTTCGAGAAAGGCTTGCGGTCTCCCCAGGGTCCGAGGACGTCCGAAACGGCAAGCATGTGCACCCCCTGAAAGACGACCCTGCGGTCAACGTCCTTAAAGTACAGGATGCCCTTATAGCGAAGCATATCCGGTCCGTAAACACTCGTAAGCGACATGATGTAGCGTTCAAGCTTCATCGGGTCAAAAGGCTTTTCAGAGTCGTAGACAAACGTATGAATGTCATCATTGTGATGATGGTGATGGTGGTCGTCCACAAAGAAATTGGGATCCACATCGAGCACATCATTCATGTTGAAGCCCGAAATGTTGAGGACGACGTCCACAGGGCACTTCCCCATATCGACGCGGCGGATGGGTGCACGGGCATTCATGCTACGAAGCCGTGATTCAAGCGCCTCAAGTTCTGCAGGGGTCACCAGATCGCACTTCGAAACGAGAATGCGGTCGGCAAAGCCCACCTGATCACGGGCATTGGCTTCATCATCGAGCGTTTTCGCGCCGTATTTGGCATCAACCACCGTTACGATGCCGTCAAGACGGAAGAAAGGCGCAACGGCGTCATCCATGAAAAAGGTCTGAGCGACAGGACCGGGATTCGCCACGCCGGACGTTTCGAGCACGACATAGTCAAAATCAATCTCGCCGCGATCACGCTTCAGACGCAGGTTGGTAAGCACGCGCGAGAGATCCCCTCGAATCGTGCAGCAGACGCAGCCGTTATTCATGCTGACGATCTGCTCCTTCTGTTCGGTCACGAGAAGATCATTGTCGATATTTTCCGTACCGAACTCATTTTCAATGATCGCGATCTTGAACTGATGATTCTCCTTGAGAATCCTGTTGAGCAGCGTCGTTTTCCCGGCGCCGAGGAAACCCGTCAGAATGGTTACCGGGATTTCCGGTTCCTGTGGTTCTTCAACAACCATTTGTCTTATCCTCCATTGTCCATAATCGAAAAAAGGAGCGTGCTTTTTCCTCAGCGCGCTCCTCTTTCAGCTTAGAGACTTGTCAGGGCCGCACCGCGAGGCGCATGCCCTTCAGATATTCGCCTTCCGGGCAAGTCATCAAAAGCGGATGATCCGCTCCCGCACCAAAACGCCCGGTTGCCCAGGCATTGAGTCCGGAATCAATCACTGCTCCCGCAACAATCTTTTGGAAAAGATCCACATCGATTGCCCCGGAACAGGAGAACGTAAAGAGTTCGCCGCCCGGCTGAAGGAGTCTCAGACCGTTGAGGTTGATGTCCTTATAGGCCCTGGCCGCGCGTTCCACATGATAGTGGCTGGACGCAAACTTGGGCGGATCAAGAATCACCAGATCGAAATGCTCGCCCGCGTCGCGAAGCCGTCTGAGGCAGGAAAAGACATCTTCGCACACCCATTCGGCCTTGCCGGCAAAGCCATTGCGCGCAGCATTGGCCTTTGCCATCTCAAGCGCCTCTTCGGAGGAATCGACGGAGACCACCTCTTCCGCTCCGCCCTTAAGGAGCGCAAGCGAAAAGCCGCCCGTGTAGCAGAAGCAATTGAGCGCGCGCATGCCGCGTCCGTGAATCCGGCGGAATTCCTGAGCCGCGGTCTGAGCCGTGAGACGACTCTCACGCTGATCGATATAAAAGCCCGTCTTGTGTCCGATGCGGCAGTCAACGCCGTAGCGCACGCCGTCTTCAACCACTTCAATAGCTTCGGGCGGATTTTCCCCTGCGAGGAGTTCGGAGCGGACTTCGAGACCTTCACGACGACGCGTGGCGGCGTCCGATCGATCGTAAATGCCGCGGGCACCCGTTGCCTCCATCAGGAGACGGCCCAAAAGCGGACGATAGGCTTCAACGCCGGCAGACTGGAATTGCGTCACAAGCCAGTCGCCATACTGGTCGACGATCAATCCGGGAAGCCCGTCGGCTTCGCCGAAAATCAGGCGAATTGCGTTCGTACGGTTCCGGAGAGGCTCGCGAAAGAGAATGGCTTCCCGCACCTTCCGCTCAAACCACGCGTCATCAATGACTTCATCTTCGCGATAGGACCAGCAGCGTGCTCTCAGCGTGGACGCGGGAGAATATGCCGCCCAGGCAAGGAAACGCCCGTCGCGCGAAAGCACTCGAACCGTATCTCCAGGCATGGGCTTTCCGACCACACGCTCAACTGCGGTGTCATATACCCAGGGATGCCGGCGAAGAAGGGACTTCTCCTTGCCCTTTTTCAAAATAAGGTCTGACATTTTTTAATTTCCAGGTTCAATCGCCAAATTAGATTTCAATGCAGCCTGTGAAGACCACTTCTGCCGGACCGATAAGGCTGAGCGTGGAGCCGGGCCCCTCCCAGGCGCAGGCAAGCGCCCCGCCCCGGGCCGAAAACTCAACCCGCCTCTCGAAGATGCCGCGCATGAGACCCGCCGCCATCGCGGCGCTGGTACCGGTACCGCAGGCAAGCGTCTCTCCGGGACCTCTCTCCCAAACGCGGATTTTTGCCTTTTGCGCGCTTTCGCACTCAACAAATCCGACATTGACGCTTTCCGGGAAGGCCGGATGACGCTGCAGGAAGGGACCGATAAGATCGATGCGTTCGCGATCCACATCGTCCGTGAATACGGTCGCATGGGGATTCCCCATGCTCGTCACGGTAAATTCAATATCGCGCTCGAGGGGCTCGCAATAAACCTTCCAGACCGCAATCCTATTTTCGATCCGATGCTGAAGGCCTTCTGGACGGAAGGGTATTTCTTCGGGCTGAAAGCGCGGCTCGCCCATATCGGCCACCATGCGGCCGTCGGGCTCTCGCTTCACGCAGATTCTGCCCTTCATCGTCTGAAACGGAATCGAGTCGCCTGAGGCATAGCCCCGTTCAAGCGCAAAGCGCCCGATGCACCGCGCACCGTTGCCGCACTGCTCGACTTCATCGCCGTCGCTGTTGAAGATGCGGTAGCGTAGCGGTTCACCCGCCTTTTGAGGCGGATCGAGCAGGAGCAGCTGATCTGCGCCGATTCCGAAGCGCCGGTCCGCCAGGCGGCGAACGAGCTGAGGCGTTACCTCAACAGGTTCGGCCACGCGGTCAAGGACGACGAAGTCATTCCCGGCCCCCTGCATCTTGGTGAAATGTAGTTCGGTCATCATTCAATTCATTAAAAATCAATAGACTGAAGGCTCGCCTTCAGGCCGGGTTTTAAAGCGCCGATGCACCCAGAGATACTGATCCGGATGTCGGCGGATATATGCCTCAAGCTCCTTATTGAGACGCGTCGTATCGACCTCTGGGTCTTTCGTCGGGAAATTCTCGAGAGGTGCGGAAATTTCAACGCGGTAGCCGTCATCCGTCATGGTGGCAATGCACCAGACGACCTTTGCGCGCATCACGCGTGCGAGCCGCGAAACCATCGGAATCGTAGCGGCCTTCACGCCGAAAAACGGAACGAAAATTGAATTCCGCGCGCCGTGATCCATATCGGGCAGATAGTAAAAGGGAAGCCCTTCGCGAATGTGCTTCATCACCGTCCTCAGATCGTTGTCCCCCGTTTTGGCGATAAGCACCGGGTTGCTGAAGCGGAGCCTGCCTTCAAGCAGGGCCTTGTCCCAGACGGGATTGCTCTGCTTCTGATAGAGCGACACACCGCGCACATAGGTATTGAGCGCGATGCCGGCAGCGTCGAGCCCTGCAAAATGAGGCGATACCACAATGATCGGGCGGTTCTCGGGATCGAGCAGATGCTCAAGCCCTTCGAACTTGACGAGCGCCTGCACTTCTTCCTTTGTACCCGTCCAAAGCGTACCGTGATCAATCGCAGCACGTGCAAGACGCACATAAACGCGACGTGCAAGCTTTCTGCGTTCATCTTCGGAAAGTTCCGGGAAGCAAAGCCGCAGATTGGTCAGGATGACATGGCGGCGCTTGGGCACCGCCTGCCAGAAAATCGCAGCCGCGCATCGCGCAAGCCCCCAGCGCGCCGGCATCGGCAAATGCCTGAACGAACGGACAATGCGGACCCAGGCACGGGAAAAAACTTCATTAAAGGACGACATCAGCGATGGGCTCCTTCTTCAGGCGGCGGAGCGCCTTTCGGACGCTTGTAGCGGTTGTAGCTCCAGGCATATTGGTCAGGCATCCGGCGAATAATGTGCTCAATCATCCTGTTCATGGCAAGCGCATCTTCGTGGATGTCGCCTGTAAGCGGATCCGTCCACTCCTCGGCCTCAACTTTCCAACTGTCGCCCTCTCGAACGCCCCAGGCAAAAATGCGGATGGCATCAAACTGATGAGCGACCTTGACCGGAAGCGTCATCGTATAGGCGGGCCTGCCGAAAAAAGAAGCCCAGACGCCTTCGCCTTTGCTCGGCACCTGATCCGGAAGCGCTCCGAAAGTATTGCCTTCCCGCAGGCTCCGTATGATGCGCTTGACGCCGATCAGGGTTGTCGGAACAGCCTCAATGCCGGGAGCCTGACGGGCATCACCCACCACGGCGCGCAGAATCTTCTTCCTCGGCGGCCGATAGAGAATCGTGATCCGGCGGCCAGTTTCCTTATATAGCGTGCCGGCAAGCCAGACGGGGAGCACTTCGAAGCAGCCGACGTGAGGCGTCATAAAAACGATCGGACGACCGCTTCTCATGGCGTCTCCGATCAATTTTTCAGCTTTTTCGTCCACTCGCACGTGCTCAAGGACGGTTTCCGTCGGACGGTACCAAACCCAGATGCTTTCCATCGCCTGCCGTCCGGCATTGCGGCCGACGCGGGCAAAAATGCTTTTATGCGTGTACCCGGCCGCACACAGATTGGCGCGCGTCCGCCGGCGATACCCCGGCGCAAGCCAGAATACGAGTTCACCGACGAAGGCGCCGAAAAACTGCAGGAACGACAGCGGAAGTTTGGCAACGAGCGTGAGTAGCCTGTGCATGCGAAAGACAGTCTCCGATCCTGAAAGCGCAGCGCCTGGAGAGGCGGCGCAGTATTGCGGCGAATCATTAATTTTACTTGGGGCTCGCGTCCTTTTTGCACCGGGAATCCGCGGCCCTCATCGTTTTCTCGCTTAAGGGAAACGATAGAAGCATACAAAGTAAATATTCACACCTATTATTTTTATTGTTTACACAGGCATCTGCATCTATCCGTCCTGTCATTCTCCGCCAAACTCCCCGGCTCAAAAGAACCTTCTTCATCAGATTCCTTTAATTCTCCATGCGTTATCATTGCGCCCGATTCGCCGAGTTAACAGGACAACTTGCGGGGCGAACAAGAAATTCCGCTAAAGCGTCTCCCGCATGGAGCCAAGACCAATGCGCAGAGCGCTTCTCCTTCTCAATACTGGAGTTTTATGGCCATGGCCCACGAATATCTCTTTACTTCCGAATCCGTCAGCGAAGGTCATCCCGACAAGGTCGCAGATCAGATCTCCGACGCTGTTCTTGACGCCTGCCTCACCGAAGACCCGATGAGCCGCGTCGCCGCCGAAACGCTCTGCACCACCGGACTTGTGGTGCTTGCCGGCGAAATCACGACGAACGCCAACGTCGACTACATCGGCCTCACGCGCAACGTGCTGAAGAAAATCGGCTACGACAATACCGATTACGGCATTGATCATCGCGGCTGCTCCGTGCTCGTCGGCTACGACAAGCAGTCTGCCGACATCAAGCAGGGCGTCGACCACGCCATGGACGACGAACTCAACCTCGGCGCCGGCGACCAGGGCCTGATGTTCGGTTTTGCCTGTGATGAAACGCCGACGCTCATGCCGGCCCCGATCTATTACGCTCACCGCCTCATGGAGCAGCAGAGCAAGGTCCGCAAGAACGGCACGCTGCCCTTCCTGCGTCCTGATGCCAAGAGCCAGGTCACGATGCGCTACCGCGACGGCAAGCCGGTCGGGATCGACACGATCGTCATTTCCTCGCAGCATGCTCCCGAAATGTCGGACGGCACGAAGATGAAGCCCGAATTCACGGAAGCTATTGTTGAAAGCATCATCCGCCCGGTCATTCCTGCCGAGTGGCTCAAGGACACGAAGTTCCTCATTAATCCGACCGGCCGCTTTGTCGTCGGCGGTCCGCAGGGCGACTGCGGCCTCACCGGCCGCAAGATCATCGTCGACACCTACGGCGGCTACTGCCCGCACGGCGGCGGCGCCTTCTCCGGCAAGGACGCCACCAAGGTCGACCGCTCCGCCGCCTATGCCTGCCGCTATGTCGCGAAGAACATCGTTGCTTCCGGTCTCGCCACCTATTGCCTCGTGCAGGTTGCCTACGCGATCGGCGTCGCCGAACCGATGAACGTTACGGTCTTCACCAACGGCACGGGCCGCATCCCTGATGAGGAAATCGCCGCGCTCGTACGCAAGCACTTCGATCTGCGCCCCCGCGGCATTATTCAAATGCTCGACCTGCGCCGCCCGATCTTCTCGAAGACCGCAGCCTACGGCCACTTCGGCCGCGAAGAGCCGGAATTCACCTGGGAAAAGACCGACAAGGCTGAAGCCCTCAAAGCCGCTGCCGGGCTCTAAAACCCTTCGCAGACGCTTCTCTCAGTTGAGAGTCCTCGCAAGACTCCTCTGATACGCCAACGGGCGGCGCATCCTTCGGAAGAAAGGACGCCGCCCGTTCTCTATTCCGCCGTATGATTTCTTTTTTACGGCAATGTTCCGGCTGCTATACGACCGGAATCCTCTCATTCGATTCTTTTCAAGCGATGACCAAAAAACGCGTTCTCACCGGCATCAACACCACCGGAACCCTGCATATCGGCAACTACGTCGGCGCCATCCGCCCGGCCATTCAGGACAGCCGCGATCCCAACGTTGAGAGCTTCTTCTTCCTCGCGGATCTGCACGCACTCATCAAGTGCCAGGATCCTGCCCGCATTGAAAGAAGCCGCATGCAGATTGCCGCGACCTGGCTCGCCGCAGGCCTCGATCCGGAACGCGTCACGCTCTACCGTCAGAGCGACATCCCTGAAATCCCGCTGCTGTGCTGGATGTTCGACTGCGTCATGAGCAAGGGACTTCTCAATCGTGCGCACGCCTATAAAGCAGCCGTTGATGCCGCCACGGCTGCCGGGAAGGACCCGGACGCCGACGTCTCCATGGGGCTCTTTTCCTATCCGGTGCTGATGGCTGCAGACATTCTGATGTTCAACGCGCAAGAAGTGCCTGTCGGCCATGATCAGCTCCAGCACCTCGAAATGGCACGCGACGCCGCCCAGCGCTTCAACAACCTCTATGCCACGCCCGAGCATCCGTTCTTCGTGCTTCCCCAGGCAACGGGCGGCAGCAGCATTGAAGTGCTCCCCGGCCTTGACGGCCGCAAGATGAGCAAGTCCTACAACAACGTCATCCCGCTCTTCGAAGGCGGCCGCGCAGCGCTTGATGCCGCCATAGCGCGCATCGTCACCGACAGCCGTGCACCGGGCGAACCCAAGGATCCCGACAGCACCTCTCTCACCGTCATCTTCGATGCGTTTGCGGCGCCCGAGGAGCGTGAAGCCTTCCGTGCGGAGCTTCGTTCCGGTCTCGGCTGGGGCGAAGCCAAAAAGCGTCTTGCCGATCAGATTGATCGCGAGATTGGCCCGATGCGCGCCCGCTACGAAGAGCTGATGGCGCATCCCGCCCAGGTCGAGGAGATCCTGCAGGAGGGCGCCCGCAAAGCGCGTCTCATCGCAACGCCCTTCATGGATAAGCTTCGTCATGCCGTTGGTCTTAGAAGCTTCACTGAAATCGCCGCGCCGCAGGCAGCCAAAAAGAAGGCGCAGAAAGTTCAGCGCGCAGCCTTCAAGCAGTACAGGGAAAAGGACGGGTGCTTCTACTTCAAACTTATTTCCGCCGCGGGCGATGAACTGCTCCTCTCCGAAGGCTTCGAGTCCGGCCGCGATGCCGGCATGTGGGTCGGCCGTCTCAAAAAGGAAGGCGCAGCGGCCCTCGAAGGCGCGCCGGTCAGCTTCCTCGACGGCATTACGCGCGATGCCGTTGAAGCAGCCCTCCTCTCCTTCCGCGAAGAAGAATAATTTTTCATAAGAATCAACAAATGAAGGCGGCTATAATGCCGCCTTCATCGCATCCGGAGAACAGTCTCCGGCATGAGGACCAGGGGTTCGAGGAGCGCTGCGACGGAGTCTCCCCTAAGGGACTTCGCGAGGCTCGAACCGCTTCCGTCTGCATCCGCATTTCCAACGGCGCTCTCCTTCTTTCTTCTTTCAAGACGACAAATGGACGCTACTGAAAACTACGTTATCGCCGACCTTGGTCTTGCCGACTGGGGCCGCAAGGAAATTCAGATTGCCGAGGTGGAAATGCCCGGCCTCATGGCTATCCGGCGCGAATATGCCGCAAGCCAGCCGCTGAAGGGCGCCCGCATCTCCGGGTCTCTGCACATGACCATTCAGACAGCCGTTCTCATCGAAACACTGACGGCTCTTGGCGCTGAAGTCCGTTGGGCGAGCTGCAACATCTTCTCCACGCAGGACCACGCAGCGGCTGCCATTGTGAAGGACGGCGTCCCGGTTTTTGCACGTAAGGGCGAAACGATCGAGGAATACTGGGCCTATACGCATCGGATCTTCGAGTGGCCTGACGGGGGCTACTCCAACATGATTCTTGATGACGGCGGTGACGCCACGCTTCTCCTGCATCTCGGCTCCCGTGCTGAAAAGAACCCGGAAGTCATTGCGCATCCGACGAGCGACGAAGAAACTGCACTCTTTGCCGCCATCCGGGAGCATCTGGCGATTGATCCCAACTGGTATTCGAAGCGGCTTGAAAAGATCCTCGGCGTTTCTGAAGAGACGACGACCGGCGTGCACCGTCTCTACCAGATGAGCGAACGCGGCGAACTGCGCATCCCCGCAATCAACGTCAACGATTCCGTCACAAAGTCCAAGTTCGACAATCTTTACGGCTGCCGCGAATCGCTCGTCGACGGCATCAAGCGTGCAACTGACGTTATGGTCGCCGGCAAAGTTGCCGTTGTGGTCGGCTACGGCGATGTGGGCAAGGGCTGCGCTCAGGCGCTGCGCGCCCTCTCCGCCCAGGTCTGGGTGGTGGAAATCGATCCGATCTGTGCGCTTCAGGCTGCGATGGAAGGCTATCGCGTCGTTACCATGGACTTTGCCAAGGACAAGGCCGACATCTTCGTCACTGCCACGGGCAATGTCCGCGTCATCACGCACGATCACATGATCGCGATGAAGAATGAAGCGATCGTCTGCAATATCGGCCATTTCGACAGTGAAATTGATGTCGCCTCCATGCGTCAGTACAAGTGGGAAAACATCAAGCCGCAGGTCGACCACATCACGCTCCCCTCCGGCAACCGCATCATCCTTCTCGCGGAAGGCCGTCTTGTCAATCTCGGCTGCGCTACGGGCCATCCCTCCTATGTGATGAGCTCCTCCTTCGCCAATCAGACGCTCGCACAGATTGAGCTCTTCTGCCATCACGACAAGTACCCTGTCGGGGTCTACATTCTTCCGAAACACCTTGACGAAAAAGTTGCCCGTCTGCAGCTCACCAACCTCAATGCTGAGCTTTCCGTGCTTACGGATGAACAGGCTGCCTATATCGGCGTCAAGAAGGAAGGTCCCTACAAGGCGGAAAACTACCGCTACTGACCGCATGAGGTCTCGCCTCATGAGGCGGTAAAAACCGCATGAAAATGCCCGGAAGAGCTGGTTCTCTTTCCGGGCATTTTTTCAAAAAATTCCGCTATCTGTGATGATAAGGTCAAGCGGCAGATCATGCGGCTCGAATAGTGAATCATCCACCTCATTCACACCATAGGCTACGCCGAGCAGCCGCGGGGAGGCGCCTGACTTAAGCAGCTTTGAAATGTAGCGATCAAAGTAGCCGCCGCCGTATCCGAGCCTTCTGCGCGAACGCGTCCAGCCGAGGCAAGGGATGAGAAGCACATCAGGTACTACGCAGGCGCCTTTCCTCGAACCAGGAATCCCTGCGGCGTCTGCTTCCAGCTTCTCGCAAGGGTCCCACAGACGGTATTCCATGCATGAAGCTTCCCGATCCGTACACCAGGGCAGCGCCAGAGCTCTCGCGCCGTCGGCAGCGCTCCATCGCAGCAGTTCTGAATTGATGTCTGGCTCGCTCCCGATCGGCTGATACGTGCCGACTGTGAGTACGCGCCGCTCTTCCTGCAGTGCCCGCGAAAGCATCTTCAGGAGTCCCGCATGCGCATTCATTCCGACCTTTCGCCGAAGTTCTCCCATGCATTTGCGTACTGTCTGCTTGTCCGGCATTTTGAGAATTCTCCTGAGAAAGAAGGCTCTTCCGGTCGTATCCAATCCCTCAGAAGGAGAGGAGAGGATAGGCTGAAGTGCCCCTCGCTATATTAGGATCCTCTTCTCGGTTTATGTGTTTTCCGATTTTCCCCACTGATGCGCTGCTCTCATCTTCTTGCCCTGCTTCTCATCTGCGTCTCCTCGGCACACGGGATATCCGCGGCAGCTGAAAGCGACGTGCCGCGTCCATTCAATACGGCCGAATCGATCTCAGCAGAACATACGGAAGAAGCACCGCGTCACCGCATCGTCATTACTCCATCGCTTATTTCCATCCCAATTGCGGAACGACTGCAATCGCTTCGCAGCCGAGAAGACAACCCCACGGTATGGCCTGAAGAATCCGCCGTCGGCGTGAATCCTGAGGAAATTTTGGCTCGCATCGACAAAGCTTTTGAAACGGCCTCGATGGATAACGACAGCAGAGAAGCAGCTGCCGGCGAAGCTGCTGATGCAGCTGCCCGGGTTACAGCGTCGCTGATTGAAGAGCCCGTTGCCGATCCGCTCGACAATGCGCTCCATATGCCGCACCCAGAATCCCTTGATTATGTGTTTCTCGAAGCCAGAAACGCTTTTGTACAGGGGCGCCTCGCGGATCTTGAAGAAATTCAACCGCTTCTTTCCGGACATGAATTAAGCGCCTACCCGGAACTCTGGCGCCTGATTCTTCTTCTCAAGAAAGAACCCGATGATCCGGCAGTCAACCTGGAATTCGAGCGATTTTTTAAGCTCCATCGCGATGAATACATCGCAGAAAACGCACTCCATGAATACCTGAAGATCGAAGCGGAAAGACTCAGCGCAGAAAGGTTTCTGAATCTCTACAACCAACTCATCTGGAATCAGGATGACCCGGATCTGATGGCGTGGAATGCAATCCACCGACTCCAGTCTGCCTCCGGCAACAACGGCCGAAAGGAAGAGCTCAATGCTGCAAAGCGCCTTTATCGCGATTCGGGTTCCCTTGCAAGAGAGTCCTATCAACAGCTCGGAGATGCCATTGCCCAGGAGGACCGCTCATGGCTCTGGACGCGCGTTGTAGTGCTGTTGCAAAAAAACGGAACCGGGAAAGAAATCAAGCGAGTCATTGCAGAACTTCCTCGCCCGGAACTGCCTGCATCCATCAAAGAGCTTCATGAAATTCTGGATAGGCCTAATGCGTGGCTTCTGCGGCAGAAAAAACTCGACCGCATTTCCGCTCGTCTAGCCGTCTTTGCATCGCTGCGCCTCTCTCGCACGGATCCGGCAGCGGCAGCCCGGTTGGCTGAAGCTGCAGTAGACCCGAAAGCGGGCAGTTTCTGGAGATCGCTGGTCTGGTCCCGCATCGGCTTTACTGCCATGTCCCGACTTGACCCACGGGCTCTCGACTGGTTTTCCAGAGCGGGATCCGACCTCTCAGGCATGCCCTACGCCGTCTCATCTCCCGAGCAACTCAAGGCGTGGCGTGCGCGCGCTGAGCTGCGAGCCGGACACTGGTACTCCCTCGGCAAAGTCATCGACAGCATGAATGAAGCATCACGCCGCGAGGAAGTCTGGACATACTGGAAGGGACGCTCATTGTCTGCTCGCGGCCTCCATGACCTTGCCCGAATGGAATATGAAAGGCTTGCAAACCGCATAACCTTCTACGGAAAGCTATCCTCGGATGCTCTCGGCCGCCAATATGCGTTCTCCCATCCCCCGAAAGAAATGCCGAAGGCGTCTGATATCGCGCAATGGGGAAAAAATCCTTCAATCCGTCGCGCCGAAGTGCTCTACCGCATGCAGCTTTTTCGGGAAGGTCACCGGGAATGGAATTGGGCCATGCGAGGCATCAGTCCCTATGGTTCGATTGCGCTTGCAGCCTATGCCCGCCAGGAACGGCTGGTGCACCGAATGATTAATACCAGCATGAAGAGCGGTACGGACCTCGTCGTCATCGAACAGCGCTTCCCCAGACCTCACGCCGAGCTGATTGAACGCGTAAGCAGTGCTCAGGAACTCCCTGCCGCCTGGGTCTACGGACTCATCCGTCAGGAATCACGCTTCATACCGGCGGTAAGTTCATCTGTCGGCGCACGCGGACTGATGCAGCTCATGCCGGGCACCGCCTCCTGGACCGCCCGACAGCTTGGCATCGAACACTACGACGAAGGTCGAAACCTCACGGAACTCGAGATGAATCTTGTTCTCGGCTCCGCCTATCTGCATATGCTCTATGCCGACTCAGGGGAAAGCTTCATCCTGGCTACAGCCGCATACAATGCCGGCCCGCGCCGCGCCCGCATCTGGAGAAATACGCTCTCGGATGCAATGGAAGCCGCCGTCTTCATTGAAACCATTCCCTACTTTGAAACCCGGGAGTATGTGAAAAACGTACTTGCCAACATGCAGACCTATTCCATGCTGACAGGCAAGCCGATTGAAAATTTCACCAACTTTCTCGGCAAAGTAACTCCCAGCCTCAGAGAGGCTAAAGATCTTCCCTGATCTTCTTCGAGGATCCGATATGCAGATTTATTCTGTCGGCGGCTTTGTCCGCGATACGCTGCTTAAACGCCGGGGATTCCCGGCAACGCCGGGCGACCACGACTGGGTTGTCGTCGGCGAAACGCCCGAATCCATGATTGAGCGAGGCTTTCTTCCCGTCGGCGAAGACTTCCCTGTGTTTCTGCACCCTAAAACGCATGAAGAATATGCACTTGCGCGTACAGAAAGGAAAACAGCGCCCGGCTATCACGGCTTTGTTTTTCATGCTTCAGCAGATGTAACGCTCGAAGAGGACCTGCGACGCCGCGATCTGACGATCAACGCGATCGCTATGGATGAAAATGGAAGCCTGTGTGATCCCTATGGAGGGGCTGAAGACATTGCCCGCGGCATCATCCGCCATGTCAGCGAAGCCTTTAAGGAAGATCCTGTCCGCATTCTGCGCGTTTCGCGGTTTGCCGCACGATTTCCCGGCTTTTCAATTGCGCCGGAAACCATGACGCTCATGCGGGAAATGGTCAATTCCGGCGAAGCAGATGCGCTTGTCCCTGAACGTGTTCTTGCGGAATTTGTAAAAGGCCTCTCAACTCCCGTCCCCTGCCGCATGCTCGACGTGCTGATTGAATGCGGTCTCTGGCAGCGACTCTATCCAAGCGTGACGCTCACCAACGCCGTTCGAGCCCGCCTTCACAGGACCTGCCGCGAAGCGCTCCCCACTTCTCTACGGCTTGCTGCGCTTGTTTCCGGCCTGCCGGACGGCAGGCAGGCAAAAGGCTTTCTTTCCCGCCTGCGCGCAAGTGCCGAAGCACAGGATCTGGCCAAAATCCTTGGCGACTCAATGCAGGCGCTCGCAGAGCTCTCAACCCCTGAAAACGTCTCGAGCTTCTTTCAGCGTTACGACGCGGTGCGCAGACCGGCAAGAATGACCCTGCTTCTGGATTTCCGCGCGAAAGCGCTTCCTGAAGCGGCACACGGGAAAGCGCCGGACGCATTGCTGCGCGCCGCGCTGTCGGCATGGTGCGGCATTGATGCCGGGAGCATCGCACGCAGCGCACCGACGCCCAAAGACATTCCGCCGCGCGTGCTCGCTGCACGTACGGAAGCCATTAGGACACTTTGGCATCACTAAAAGAGGAGCTTTCCAAAAAAAAGCGCGAGCACAGCCAGAAGAATCGTGCTCATAAAGGGAAGCTCTATCTTGCGGCCCAAAATAGAAAAATTCAGGTCGCCCGGAAGCCTGCCGAGACCAAAGCGCCTCAGCTGAGGCATAGCGCCTAAGAGCAGAAGCAGGATGATGAAAATTACGAGAGCCCAACGCATGATTGGACTCATTCTAACGGACGGCTGAAGGCGCCCTAGAATGCGTGTTTTCATCTTCCGTGCTTCGGATTATCCATGCTTCACACTTCACCGGAAAGCCTGCGATTCACATGCCGGCGGATTTTCATCCGCGGCCTGAAGCTCTCCTGTCGTATTGGCGCATACGACAATGAACGCACCAAACCTCAGACCGTCCTCGTAGACTGCGATCTCTGGGTGCGCCTCTCTCAATCAACAAGCGCTCGGGACAATCTCGCCGACGTGCTCAATTACGACCTGGCGGTTGATGCCATCCGCAAGACAGCATCCGGAGAACACATAGACCTTCAGGAGACGCTCGTCGACCGGATGACGAAAACGCTTGCAGAACTCCCCGGCGTGGAGCTCGTGCGCGTAGCCACAGCAAAGCCTGAAGCCTATGCAGATGCCGACGCCGTCGGCGTCGAATCCTGGCGAGTACCCGCTAATCGCAGCTAACCATATCCATGTCCGACACCATCCCCATTTACAGCACCCCTACCGGCGAAACGCCCCCGAATGAACGCAACCGCAAATCCGTTTCTCAGAAAAAGCTGGAAAAGCGCGTTGTTCGTCTGACAGCACAGGCGATTACCGATTTCGGCATGATTAATGAAGGCGATAAGGTCATGGTAGCCATGAGCGGCGGCAAAGACAGCTATGTGCTGCTCGATACGCTTAAGACCCTTCAGTCGCGCGCGCCCATTCATTTCGACCTGCTCGCCGTCAATGTTCATCAGCACATTCCGCACTTTCCGCTAGACGAACTCAAGCGCCAGCTTGAAGCTTCCGGCGTTCCCTATCACATAGAAGATCAGGATACGAACTCCCTCATTCAGAAGCTGATTCCGGAAGGCAAAAACGTTTGCTCGCTCTGCGCGCGTCTGCGCCGCGGCATCCTCTACCGCGTTGCGCGTGAACAGGGCTGCAACAAAATTGCACTCGGCCATCATATGGACGACATCGTCAGCACGCTGCTCCTTAATCTTTTTTACGGCGGCCGTCTGAAGGCAATGCCCCCCGTACTCATGAACGACCGCAAAGAGTGCGTCGTTATCCGGCCGCTAGCCTACGTTCGCGAGGCTGAAACAGAAAAGCTCGCAAAAATCCGCGGCTATCCTCTGGCAGCTAAAGGCATCTGCGGCGCCGGCGAAAACCTCAAGCGCCAGGAAATCAAAGCCCTCATGAAAAGCTGGGATCGTGAATTTCCGGGCCGCATCTACAACATCTTTATGAGTCTCACCCGCGTCTCCCCCTCGCATCTCATGGATCAGCGGCTATACGACTTCAGAAACTTCAAGTTCCTCTTACCCGACCCGGCACTACAGGCAGCTGAGGAAGAATAAGACTATCCCTGCAACATTTTTGAGCCGGCGACTTCGCTAGAATCGTTGCTGCTTCAACCTTCCTGATACCCCCGTCTATGTGGGTACGTAGGCGGATCAACTTTAAAACACACGACAACGTCATCAAATGAGAACTCGTTCGCTCAAAGTAATTGACATGGCCGTTCATCAAGTGGCCACCACCACACCGCAACAAACGATTCATGACTGCGCGCTTCAGATGCGTCGCGAGCATGTCGGCAGCCTTGTCGTTGTAGATGAAGATGCCAAGCCTATCGGCATGATTACAGACCGCGACATCACGATTGAAGGTGTCGCACTTGGCCGGGATCTGAACGAAGCGACCGTCGGCGATCTGATGACAACGCCGGTTGTTACTTCCACGGAAAATGAAGGCATGGTCATGGCGCTCGCACGCATGCGCGAAAATGGCATTCGGCGCCTGCCAATTGTTGACGACTCCGGTCGTCTTGTGGGCGTTGTCACCAACTCCAATCTCATCAAGGAACTCTCCGAGCTTCTCGATGGACTGGTTCGGAATATCAGTTCGTCAAAGACCCGGGAGGTCGCCCTGCGTTCGGAATAATCCTCCAAATTACGCACTCTTCAAAAAACGCCGGACGTTGAGTTCCGGCGTTTTTTTATTCCTTATGTTCCACGTGGAACATGCTCCGCTGCAGAAGAAAAAGCAGCAGTGTTCCACGTGAAACATTCTCAGGCTCTGCGCTTATTTCTTCTTCTTTTTTTCAGAAGCAAGGCGCGGAATTGACGGCGGGACGAAATCTCCGGACTGCAGTGCGGAAACCCGGCTTTCTGCAGTTTCAAACATTGAACTCGCCCGACCGACAATCAGCGGATCCACTGCGCCGATAGCCTTCAAATCGCGTTTGGCGTAAGGAATCTGCCGGAGGACATAGCGCATGGCGTTCAGGCGGGCCCGCTTCTTATCGTCAGACTTAATTACCGTCCAGGGCGCCTCAGGCGTATCGGTGGCGAAGAACATCGCTTCCTTCGCACGCGTATAGTCGTCCCACTTGTTGCGCGAAGCTTCATCAATCGGAGACAGCTTCCAGCGCTTGAGAGGCGACACTTTACGTTCGCGGAAGCGCCGGTCCTGCTCCTCACGCGAAACAGAGAACCAGAATTTGATCACATAGGTGCCGGAGCGCACCAGATTGCGTTCAAATCCGGGAACTTCGCGCATGAATTCATAGTATTCATCATCAGTGCAGAAACCCATCACGCGCTCGACACCTGCACGGTTGTACCAGGAACGATCGAAGAAGACCATTTCCCCGCGCGTGGGGAGATGCTCTACATAGCGCTGGAAGTACCACTGCCCCTGTTCACGCTCAGTCGGTTTTTCCAAAGCCACCACGCGGGCGCCTCGAGGGTTGAGATGCTCCATAAAGCGCTTGATGGTTCCGCCCTTGCCCGCCGCATCCCGGCCTTCAAAAATAATGACGACCTTTTGCCCGCTTTCCTTCACCCAAGCCTGAAGCTTTAAAAGTTCAACTTGCAGTTTGAACTTTTCCTCTTCATAAACGCTGCGGCGCAACCGATTAACGTACGGATACGCTCCATTGAGCCAGTTGGGGTTGAGCTGATTTTCTTCAGCCTTTCGATCTTTTTCCTTTTTGCTTTGACGAGTGGAAAGACGCTCAATCAGGTCCGTCAAAATGGCAAAGCGATCTTTTTCAGACTGTCCGTTGAGGATCTCATGAATGAGCTCCTCCTTGCGTGTATAAGCGCTTGCCGTTCTCTTCAGCTTGATGTGATTCACCACATCGCGAACGTTTCGAAAGCGCGGCGGACGATCGAGTTTCTCATTGACGTACGGAGGCTCTTCACGTTTCTTTTTAGACGCTGCCCCCTCTTTCTGGAGAACTTCGGTGTCCGCGGCAGGCAGGGGCTGAGGGGGATTGTTTTTATTTTCTTCAGTCATTTTTTAAATCCATATGAGGGGTTTTTGGCGGACTTTCTGCCGGCACAAATCAAAATTAATCTGAAGAAGAGCCGGCGGCATCCCGCTCATGGATGAGCCAGGCATAAATCTCCTGACGAGGCATTCCCGTGCGACGGGCAGCGATGGCGGCAAGTTTTGATGCCGGCATTTCAGGCGCAAGATCGCGCAACCATGCCTCAGCTTCCGCAGTAAGTCCCTCCTCTTTAGGAGGTTCTTCATCCACAAGAACAACATACTCCCCGCGGGGGTCATGCGTCGATGCGAATTTCCCGAGGTCTCCCGCATTCATGGCGGAAATGGTCTCGAACTTCTTCGTGAGTTCTCGCGCAACAACGACGCGTCGTTCGGGTGAGAGCACTTCCGCAATGTCTTCAAGAAGCGCAAGAATTCTGTGGGGAGCCTCATACAAAACAAACGGTTCCCGACGCGCACGAAGCGCTTCAACTGCCTGTCGACGCGCCTTAGGCTGCGGAGGGAGAAAACCGATAAACGTGAAGCCCGCACCGAGGAGACCAGCCGCGGAAAGTGCTGTAACGGCTGCCGAAGGGCCCGGTACAGGAATAACTCGCCTGCCGATGCCGTGCAGATATTCCACCACGCGGGCACCGGGATCCGACACGGCAGGAGTACCTGCATCAGTCACCATTGCAACGCGCTTGCCTTCAGCAAGCAGGGCCTCAATTTGCTCCGCTCCGTGCCGTTCGTTATGCTCACGAACGGAAATCAGCCTTGCATCTATTCCAAAGCGCTCGAGAAGCTTCCGTGTTTCCCGGGTATCTTCCGCTGCGATAACATCCGCACGGGAAAGAACCCAGAGAGCGCGCAGCGTAATGTCGCCCATATTGCCGATGGGTACGCCCACGATGTAGAGGCACGCGGCTGGCAGTTCCTGCTGAGGCAGTCCTGCAGCCTTCATCAGCACATCATCGGACCAAAGATTATTTAGGGAATTCATGCTGTTTTCTCGTCGTTCTTTTGTTGCTTGCCTGAGTTTTCTGGCGGCTGCCGGCTCGTGTATAGCCTCGGACCTCTCTGCGCCGCTCACCGCTGCGGAAGTTGCCGCCCCATCGCGACAGCTTACCTTCGCTCTTCTTATGCCGCCTGAAGATTCACCTGTGCACGCGGCAGCGCGCATTGTTGGGAATGGCCTGCTGGCTGCAAACCAGACAAGCGCGCGTCCGGCAAATATTCTCGTCATTGAGGCTCAAAAGGGATCTTCGATTGAAGAGCAGCTGCAGGCGGCAGCGTTTGCAGGCGCTGATGCCGTCATCGGGCCGATTGAACGCGAAATGGTAAATCGCCTTGTTGAATTGCCCTCGCTGCCGCTTCCCGTCGTTGCGCTCAATTCTGCTGAAAGCACGTCAGGCAAATATCCCCCTAAGCTCGTCATTCTGTCTATTTCCACGGAAGCAGAAGCCGAGTGGATAGCCAAACTTGCAATCAGAGCACTCCCGGCTCACACGGAGGCAGGAACGCTCCCGAAAGTGGCAATCATTGCCGGAAGCGCTCCCTGGGAAACGAGAATTGCCGAGGCTTATGCCCGCACGCTCACCCATGCGGGCATTGAATACGAGATTCAAAGGCTTGATCCGGAAAAGCTCACCGAACTTCAGGCACATTTTGAGCCTGTTCTCAATGAGGAAGACGAACAGAAGCTCAATTTGCTCGCTCGGGAGCAGCTGGCCAAGGCGGAATCAGAAAGCGAACGCAAGCGCATTTCCCGCTCTATTGCCACAATGCGCCGCACGAAGATTGCTACTGCAGAGCCGCCATTTCAAGCTGCACTATTTGCGCTGAGCGCCCAGGAAGCGAGCCTCGTAAGGAATCGATTGCCGTTGCGCATGCGCGTCTGGTCGACCTCTGCTACAAACCCGGGCGACCCTGCTACGAGCTCAACCGCAACCACCCTTGCCTACGACCTGGAAAAGCTCGTCTTTAGTGAATGTCCGCTCGTTGTTCGCTACGACGCACAAAGCTTCGAAGCCCGCTTTGAGACAGCAATGCCCTATTCACTCTCCGCCAAGCGGCTCTTTGCGCTCGGCGCTGATGCCAGGGAAATCGCGGCTCAGTGGTCGCAATTGCGTACGCAGATTCAGTATCACGGCGAAACCGGCAGTCTGGAGCTCAACAGACTGAAGAGCCCTGTCATCACCCGCGAGCCGCAGAGCGTTATTGTGAGAAACGGCAGGCTCGTTGAAGTACCTCAGGAAGTCGTTGCAAAAACAGAACTACCGAACATTGAGCCTCCTCCCGATCCTGCATCTATGACCTTCGTTCCGGTAAAAGAAGTTGAGCACAATGTGCGGCGCGAATCAGTGAAGGGCATTGTCATTTCCGATCCCGGCCCTGGACCGGCGCCGACCCCTATGCTTCAGAAGGAAATGCCTGCGCAAACGTCCTCACCTAACGGACCTGCGGCTCCGTCGCTTGACGGCGTCCCGCTTCCGAGCGACAAGATCGCCCCGAGTGAAATGCCCGGAACGCCTCAGCTCTGACACGCTTGCTTTCGGGCAGAATGCCGGACACGGCTAATGCATCCAGGGGCCGGCACATTAAACTGCCGGCCCTTTTATATCTCCAACCCACTTCATCCTTTCCCATGGCACTCATCACGCTTTCGGACGCTCACCTCGCCTACGGCGATCTGCCGCTTCTTGACGAAGCTGCGCTCTCTATAGAACCGGGCGAACGCGTCGGTCTGATCGGCCGCAACGGAACCGGAAAAAGCTCGCTCCTTTCGGTTCTCGCAGGCAGGCAGCTTCTCGATGACGGGCAGATTCAACGGCAGGACGGACTCATCGTTCACTATGTCGAACAGGAACCCATTCTTCCTGAAGCTCCGACATTCAGAGAAAGCCTTATCGCCCGCGGCAATATTGAAAGCATTACGGATGAAAAGGAGAAGTGGCGCCTTTACGCGAAGCTTGACGAAAACCTTTCCCGCTTCGAACTCAATCCCGACGGAGATCCGAAACTCGCGTCTGGCGGGGAAAAAAAGCGCGCGGCGCTTGCACTTGCCTTCACGCTTGCGCCTCAGCTCATGCTGCTTGACGAACCGACCAACCATCTCGATATGAGGGCCATATCGCTCCTGGAAAACATCTGTCGGGATGAACTTAAAAACCAGCGCTCGCTCGTCGTCATTACGCATGACCGTACTTTCCTTGACAACGTTGCAACGCGAATCGTCGAACTTGATCGAGGGACGCTGCGCTCATATCCGGGAAATTTTTCCGCTTATGAAGCGCGAAAGGAAGAGGAGCTTGCCGCAGAAGCGCTTGAACGCCGCCGATTCGATAAATTCTGGGCACAGGAGGAAGTCTGGATCCGCAAAGGCATTGAAGCTCGCCGGACCCGCAATGAAGGCCGCGTGCGGCGACTCGAGGCGCTGCGCCGTGAACGCGCGGCACGGCGCGAGCAAATGGGGTCGATTCGCCTTGCGATTGATGCCGGGGAAAAAAGCGGAAAAATCGTTGCGGAAGTTACCGGACTTTCAAAATCATTCGGCGATCATGTGGTCGTGAAGAACCTCGACTTCACGCTGATGCGCGGCGATCGTCTCGGCTTGATCGGTCCTAATGGCGCCGGCAAAAGCACCCTTATCAAACTGATTCTCGGGAAGCTAAAACCTGACTCGGGGAAGGTCAAACTCGGCACAAACCTGCAGATCGCCTACTTCGACCAGCTTCGCGAACAGCTCGACCTCAATAAGACAGTAGCTGAAACCATTGCTCCGGGATCCGACTGGGTCGAAATCGGCGGTGAACGCAAGCACGTCATTGCTTATCTCGGCGACTTTCTTTTCCCGCCTCGTCGCGCCAATGTGCGCGTGAGTTCTCTTTCCGGCGGCGAAAGAAACCGCCTTCTCCTGGCACGTCTTTTTGCACTGCCTGCCAACCTGCTCGTGCTCGACGAACCGACCAACGATCTCGATATCGACTCTCTCGAACTTCTGGAGCAAACGCTGGCTTCATATCCCGGAACGATCATTCTTGTCAGCCACGACCGCCGCTTCCTCGACAACGTCGTCACTGAAGTGCTCGCCCCGGAAGGCAATGGGAAATGGCGTGAATACGTCGGCGGCTATGCGGAATGGTTTGCTCAGCGTCCCGCTGAAGCGCTTCCGGTGAAAAAAGCACCCGCCCCGAAGGATGAGGAGAAGAAAGCCAAACCCAAGCCGCAGGTTCAGCAGAAAATCAAACTCTCCTGGCGAGAAAGCCGGGAGCTTGAAGCTCTTCCAGAAAAGCTTGAAGCCCTCGAAAAGGAACAGTCCGACCTTATTGCCCGCATGAGCGAGGGGAGCTATCACACAAAGCCCGTGGAAGAAATCAAGGCCGACAAGAGCCGTCTGGATGCTCTGGAAGTCGAAATCAGCGCGGGTTATGCGCGCTGGGAAGAACTCTCCGCAAAGGCGGATGAGGCAGCCAGGGCCTGATTTTTTCTAATCCCTTTTCCTTTATACGAAAAGACCGGTTCTGACGCATAACCCAAACTCCCGGCCTCTAGCACCATCGGGTATTGACTCAAGTTAAAAGGTGCCAAAACTTTCTTTTTAATCCCGTGTTTTCTATAAAAAATGAAAACGCGGGATTTATTTTGGCAGTATAATAGCTCTACTCTATTTTAGAGTTGGTGCTATGAAAAGCGGTAACAAAAAACAACTCACCGGTTTCTCCGTGCAGAAGGATGGGGAGACTGAAAAGTGGCATGTTTTCCTGAGAACCAATCGCCGGTCCGGCTATCAGTACGTCGTGGCTGAGACTAATCATTGGGACAAGGAGAAGAAGCAGGCCCGCGTGACGGGGCGTCAGATGGTCGGCCGCATTCAGCCAACCAATGAGATCACCGTGTCCCCCAGGTTCCGCAAAAGATTTCCCCAATTCACACAGCCCGAACTCTTCTTTTGGGAAGGTCAGCTGCTCTCGCGATCTGAGTATCTTTCTGCCAATCCAAATGCTCAGCAGGAATGGGATGAGCTGGAGGCGCAGCAGCAGAAAGACGCGAAGGAAGCCGCCGCAAAGGCGCAGCTGCTGGCTTCCGGCGAGGAACTGGAACCGGATCCGCTTGAGGAAATGCGTCAGGCGCGCCGTTATCTCCGCATCGGCAAGCCCTGGGCTGCATGGATGACGCTGCTCAACTGCGGCATGCTCGATGCCCTTGTGGGCATTTTCGGCGCGGATGACGGACTGCTTCTTGCTCAGTTGGCCGTCTATGTCTTCGACCAGGGACCTGCCATGGATCGATTTGAGGATTGGGCCGCTGCCACAGGGCTTCCTCGACTGCAGCCTGTTTCCGGGCAGAGGATTTCAGAGCTTCTCAGCCGAATTGATCAGAGCAAAATCGACGCCTTTTTCAAGACGCGCTACGACGCTGCGCGCGAGAGGTTCTTTGCTCGCCAGCGAGCACAGACCAGCTCCGGCGAAGACGCCGGAGAGCCTCAGCAGCCGTTCCTCGTCGCCTTCGACAGCACAGGCATCAGTACATTTTCCACAACCATCGATCAAGCGGAGTACGGCCACGCCAAGCAGAACCCGGAGCTCAAGCAGGTCAATCTGATGCTTCTATGCGATGAGGAAACGGGCGAGGCCATCTTCGCTTACAGCTACTGGGGATCCATCAATGACTCAAAGGCGTTTGTCCCCATTCTGAAGCACATGATTTCCGCCGGCTTCGATCTGTCCTTTGTGACGTTTGTTACGGATCGCGGCTTCAGGAATCCGTTTGCCACGCAATTCCTGCTTGATCATCACATTGGATTCGTCCAGGGCATTCCCATCGTTGAAGACTCCGTCAAGAAGCTGTTCCGCCAGCACCGGGATCTGCTCACGCAGAACGGCTACATGAACGGCGACACGGGATTTGTTGAAATGGCTCTCAGCCCCTCGGAGGCTGAAGCCTGGACGGAAAATTTACCGGGGGTGAAGCCTATTCAGCGCAAGGTCTTCATTTACCTCTATTACAATCCCCTGACCAACAGTTTCGCAGCGCGACGCCTAGCCAAGGATGTCGAGGATGCGCTCAAGGTTCTGAATTCGGGCAGGAAACTGGACCCCCGTCTGGCTCAGCGTACGGCCAATTGCATCGGAGAGAAGGAATCCGATAAGGGTCATAAGGTTTACTACCGCAAGGCGCAGGTTATGACGCGGAAGACCGAGTTTGAAGGGTGCCTGGCCATCCGAACGGATCGGTATTTGTCTGCGGCTCAAGTGTTTACGATCTACTCGGACCGCAACAACATCGAACGCACCTTCCGGGAGCTGAAGGTCGAGGAAGATGCGCGCCGCCTGATGGCAACGCAGACTGCCTTTGAGGGAAAGCTGTTCGTTTATGAACTGGCCCAGTCAATCTATAGACAGGTAGCCATGCAGGCTCGAAAGAAGCAGGCTGTTCTGCCTGGGAACTCATTGAACAAGCTTCTGGCAGCCATTGAGCCGGTAGTGGCTGTGCGTGTGGGGAACAGCCGTGAATGGAGGGTGGATCTGCTGACCAGGCGGCAGACTCAGGTCTATGAGCAGATCGGCGTCACCCCTCCCGCGGGGAAGCACTACTTTTGGTGCTAGCCCACGGGAGTTTGGGGCATAAAGCTCAGACCGGTCTTTTGCCATCCTGCAGCAGGGCCTGTTATTCCGCGCCCTTCACAAAGCCCTTAACAGAAAGATAGCGCTCGCCCGTATCGAAGTTCATGAGAAGGATCCTGGCATTCTTATTGAGTTTCGGCAGCAGACCCGAAACTGCCGCCAGCACAGCACCCGTGGAAATGCCGACGAGGAGACCTTCTTTCGCTGCCGCAAGTTGAGCGTAAGCGAATGCATCATCATCGGCTACATCAAGGAATTCATCAATCGCTGCGCGATCCAGGTTCTCCGGGATGAAATTGGCGCCAATGCCCTGGATGCGATGCGGTCCCGCCTTCCCTTCCGTAAGAAGCGGACTCGACTTAGGTTCAACCGCATAGGTGCGAAGCTTCGGCCAGGCTTTCTTGAGCACCCGGGAAATGCCGGAGACATTGCCGCCCGTGCCAAATGCAGAAATGAATGCATCCAGTCCTTCCGGGAAATCCTTCAGGATTTCAGGTCCCGTGTGAAGCTCATGCGCGCGCGGGTTGCTTGGATTGCTGAATTGACCCGCAACCCAGGCACCGGGGATTTCCTGCGCAAGTTCTGCGGCGCGATCGACTGCACCCTTCATGCCGAGCTTGCCCGGGGTAAGCACGAGTTCTGCACCATAAGCCTGCGCCAGGAGGCGACGCTCAATGCTCATGGACTCAGGCATGACAAGAATCATGCGATATCCGAGAACCGCGCTCACCATAGCGAGTCCGACGCCGGTATTGCCGGAAGTCGGCTCAATAATGGTGCCGCCAGCCTTCAGTTCTCCCCTGGCTTCCGCATCCCGAACCATCTGAAGCGCAATGCGGTCCTTGATGGAGCCGCCGGGATTCCCCCTTTCCAGCTTCATCCAGACTTCGTTTTCCGGGAACAGCCGCGACAAACGTACGACCGGCGTATTGCCGATAAGATCAAGCACCGAGGATACTTTGCTCATAGGAATATTCTCCATATCGTCTCATTCAGCCCTGCCGAACGTGACGTTCAATTTCTATTGACGCTTAGGATGATATGCCTTTTACGGAAGAATGTCAGGGTATTCCCTTAAATGAGATGCCTCCAAACAGCTCTTTTCTGATATAGCTTTACAGATTGTCATACTGGGCTCAGTGTTTCTGCATAGACAGAAACTGTTAGTAAGAGCCTGCCCAAAGAAAAACAAATAGGATCCAGTACGCCATGGGCCGATCAAGTGAACTCGATGGACTGACTACGCTCCCGGAGCTTCTCACTCACAGCATTCGCAAATGGGGAGACCGCGAGGCACTTAGGCAGTTCGACCGCTCCTCAAGCACGTGGGAAAGCTGGAGCTATAAAGAACTCGGTGAACACGTTCTTGAGTGGCGCCGCGCCTATTCCGCCATGGGACTTCGCCCCGGCGACCGCATCGCGATTCTGATGCCCAACGGACGGGACCACGTATGCGCCGACCAGGCCGCTCTCGCGAACGGACTCATCCCTGTTCCCCTGCATGCAATCGACACGCCGGGCGCAAGTGCCTTCATCATGATCGACAGCCAGGCATGCACGCTTGTAACCAACAAGCTTTCGCGCTGGAAGCAGATCCGGGCGACCGGCGTGCAGATGCCGGATCTAAGCACGGTGCTCATCACCGATCCAGGCGAAACTGAAGACCATGAAGACGGGCGTTTTCATGTCAAGAGCCTTGCTTCAGTCCTGGAGCTCGGTAAAAGCGTTTCTGCGGACAGCCTTCCCGCCGGTCCGCTTGAAGACGACCTTGCCGGCATCGTCTACACCTCCGGCACCACAGGTCGGCCGAAGGGCGTCATGCTCACGCACCGCAATATCGTGAGCAACGTCAAGGCAACGCTCGAATGCGTGTCTCCCCGCGAAGGCGATACATTCCTCTCCTTCCTGCCGCTCTCGCACACGTTTGAACGTACGGCCGGCTACTATCTTGCGCTCGCCACTGGATGCGTCATCGCGTACAACCGCTCGGTGCTGCTCCTCGCAGAAGATCTCAAGGTCATTCGTCCGACCGTCATCATCTCAGTACCGCGCGTCTACGAGCGCATTTATGCGCGCGTTCAGGACAAGCTTCGCAAATCCAAACCTATTGCACGCAAGCTTTTCGACTGGGCGGTCGAAGTTGGCTGGCGCGATTTCTGCCGCCGCAACCGTTTGCCGGTAGAGGAAAGCTCTCGCGCCTGGTTGGACGGCATCATTCGACTGACGCTCGTGCGCCGTATGGCCGACATGCTTCTCTCTCAGTTCGGCGGCCGGCTTCGCATTGCCATTTCCGGCGGCGCAGCGCTGAACCACAAGGTTGCCCGCGCATTCTGCGGTCTTGGTCTGCCGATCATTCAAGGCTACGGCATGACGGAAGCGAGTCCGATCATTGCCGGCAACTGTGTTGAATTCAATCAGCCCAACACCGTCGGCAAGCCTTTCTGCAATGTTGAGGTTCGTCTTGCCGAAGGCAACGAAATCCAGATCCGCGGGCCTTCCATCATGAAGGGCTACTGGCATCGTCCGGCAGATACAGCGGCCGCTTTTACAAAGGATGGCTGGCTTCATACGGGTGATGTGGGTGAATTCAATTCAGACGGCATGCTCTGCATCAAAGGCCGCATCAAGGAAATCATCGTCACCTCAACAGGCGAAAAAATTCCTCCTGCCGATCTCGAATCCGCCATTGAAACGGATCCGCTCTTCGAGCAGTGCTACGTTGTCGGAGAAAACCGCCCGTATCTCACGCTTATCACCTGCGTGAATAAGGACGAATGGGCAAGATTCGCCGAATCGCTCGGCCTCGACCCCAACGATCCGCAAAGTCTGAACAACCCGGCCGCCCGCACCTCAGCGCTCAAGCGCGCCAAGGCAGCGGCTTCAGACTTCCCGAACTATGCGCTTCCCCGTGCAGTTCTCCTGACGAATGAACCGTGGACCATCGAAAACGGCCTCATTACGCCTACGCTCAAACTTAAGCGTGGTCCGTTGTCGAACAAGTTCGAAGCTGAGATTGCCCGCGTCTATGCCACGCATGGCTGATCCGGTAGACAACAAATCGTACTCATAGTTGAGCCGGCTCTTTTCATGCGAGAAGAGTCGGTTTTTTTAAGCCTATTGCGTTCCTGAGCCGCTTAGAATCGCTTCCTTCAGAACTACCCTTTTCCGCGTCTTCATGACCAGCACTACCCACTTCGTCCCGCAGCCGCGCAAGCTCCTGCCCAATTGGATGATCGGTCTTTCCGACCGCGTGATGGATTACTACACCGGCCGCTATCTGCACTGCGATCCGGTTATTCTCAAGAATCCTCCGCCTCCGCAGGAAGGACACCAGTACATGCTCTACGCGCATGTTCCTTTCTGCCATACGCTCTGCACCTACTGCACGTTCCATCGGTTCCTGTTTAAGGAATGGAAGGCTCGCGAATACTTCAAGAACCTGCGCCGCGAAATGGATTACGTGAAGGCGCTTGGCTACGATTTCACCGCCATGTACGTGGGCGGAGGCACCACGACGATTCTTGAGGACGAGCTCATCAAGACGCTCGAACACGCCAAGAAGCTCTTTCCTTCGATCAAGGAAATTTCCTGCGAAACCGACCCGCAAGTAATCACCACGCCGCAGTTCCGCAATCTTCAGGGGCTTGTCGACCGCATGTCGATCGGCGTGCAGAGCTTTAATGACGACATCCTCAAGCTCTCCGACCGCTATGAGAAGTTCGGATCCGGTGAGCAAATTTTCGAGCGTCTGCAGTACGCTCAGGAGCTTTTCCCCGTCTGCAATGTCGACATGATGTTCGGATTCCGCGGTCAGTCGCTCGACGTTCTCCATGACGACATGGAAAAAATCGTCAAGCTCAATCCAAGACAGACCACCACCTATCCGCTCATGGTGACGTCTCAGACACGTCAAAGCGTGAAGGGCACCATCGCAGCCACCGGCATTGAGCTCGCTGATCAGTATCGCTGCATCCTTGATACTTTCGGCAATCGCTACCGCCAGCTCACGTCCTGGACCTTTGGCCAGACGAACAACGAAGGCTTCGATGAATATGTGGTCGACCACGACGAATACCTCGGCGTGGGTTCCGGCGCATTCAGCTTCCTCAATAACAGTCTTTATGTAAACACCTTCAGTCTGCGCCGCTATGGCGAACGCATCGCCGCAGGCAATACCGGCGTAGAGCGCAGGAGAGAGTTCGACAAGCACGCGATCATGCAGTACCGCCTGATGCTCGGCCTCTTTGCACATCGACTCTCCCGGAAATATTTCCGGGAGGTGCACGGCATCAACGTCGACCGCTATCTCATGAAGGAAATGCTCGGTCTGCGCATTTCGGGAGCCATCAAGGATGACCCCAACGATCCCGACCGCATCATCGTTACCGACGCCGGCAAGTTCCTCGGCCTCGTGATGATGAAGGCCTTCTATGCCGCCATGGATCAGGTTCGTGCAGAACTGCGCGCTCCTCTGCGTGAAGAGGATATGTAAACCGCAATCAAGCAGATTTCGGTTGAAGAGAAGGAGAGAAACCGAAAGGTTCTCTCCTTTTCCATTTTTAAACGAGCGCGTGCCCCCGAATTCCCGAGTATTTTTCTCAGGAATTCATTCGATTAGGGTTAACTTGCAAAGGCCAACCGTTCGGTTTTGATCTGTATTAAACCGTTGTTAGAAACATTTAAAAACAATACGGAGTGCTTATCCAAAATCACTCCTTAAGAGGTAATCCTCAGCCTGCGGCCCGACTATGGCACACGATAGAATGCAACCGTTCGTAGGAGTCTCCCACGGCTAGTGCCTATGGGATTTGCTTCTGCTCAAAAGAAAACATCGTCGATTGAGAATGACGACCCTGGCGGTGAAGACAGAAATTCAGACAGTCTGCTTGATGAACCGTCCGTCGCTCTTTACGACGAGCCAAAACTGAGGAAAGAATTGCGCTTCCCGAAATCACTAAAAGGATTCCGGGACTCTGCTGTTCTCCTCAACGGAGAATGTATCCATGACGACCACGGTTCGTACGTTCCTGCCTGGCGACAATGCCTACGGCCAGAACGGTCCCGCCTTCCAGGGCAACCTTCGCAAGGGTGAACTGCGCGGCATCATCCATATCAACAAGAATCACTGCGTCGGCTGCGACACCTGCAGCAAATTCTGCCCGACCGATGCCATTAAGGGCGGTCTCGGCTCCAAGCACGAGATTATCGACGACGCGTGCATCTATTGCGGCCAGTGCCTCATCGCCTGCCCGTTCAACGCCATCGAACAGATGAGCTTCGTCGACAAGGTCGAACGCGTTCTTGACGCGAAGGATCACATTGTCGTCGCACAGCCCTCGCCGGCTGTCCGCGTCTCAATCTGCGAAGAATTCGGCGGCGAACCGGGTGAACTCTCCACCGAACAGCTCGTCAACGCGCTTGAAGCAGCCGGTTTCGTCACCTATGACTGCAACGCGACTGCTGACCAGACGATCATTGAAGAAGGCACGGAATTCGTCAAGAAGATCCAGTATTGGGTTCTCGGCGAACGTGGTCCGGAGGTTGATGAACAGGGTAAGCACCCGTTCCCGCACTTTACGTCCTGCTGCCCGGGCTGGGTTAAGTACGCTGAAACGTACGCTGCCGACATGCTTCCGCACCTCTCCACGGCGAAGTCTCCGCTTCAGATGGGCGGCACGCTGGCAAAGACCTGGGCTGCCAAGTACGTGCTCAAGTGCGATCCCCGCAAGGTCTTCTTCGTTTCCGTCACGCCCTGCACGGCCAAGATTTTTGAGGCTGCCCGCCCCGAAATGAATTCGGCCTGGCGCTGGCTCATCGCCAATAAGGAAATTCCTGCCGATACGCCTGAATTCCAGGATATCGACGCCTCTCTCACGGCCCGTGATCTCGCCGAACTTCTCCGCCGTAAGGGCATTAATCCGCTCCTGATGCCGAAGACCCGCGAACGCGCTCCGCTTGAGGTTTATTCCGGTGCCGGCACGATTTTCGGCTGTTCCGGCGGCGTTATGGAAGCGGCGCTCCGTACCGCTTACTTCGCGCTCTCCGGCAAGGAACTCGATAATGCGAATATCGAAGTTGTCCGAGGCCACAACAACGCCATCGTTGAAGCGACGATTCCTGTGCCCATCAAGGCGCTCGGCGGCAAGACCTACGATGTGCATGTCTGCGTCGTCAACGGCGCCAATCAGGGTCTGAAGGAAGTTCTCCATCGCGTACGCGTCGACAAGAACCGCTATCACTTCATCGAAGTGATGAACTGCCCGGGCGGTTGCGTCAACGGCGGCGGTCAGCCGGTTCAGTCCTCCGGCACTGCATGGCTCAAACCCACTACGCCGCTCCCCCTGCGCGTCTAATTCCTGACTGAGGTTCAAGAAGAAAATGCTGTCTGAAAACTATTCCTATGCAGAACGCCCCGCAGCCCTGATTCTCGGTCGCCGCGGCTTTCTGAAAGTGAGCGGTCTCTGCGTCGGTGCTGCCGTTGTCTGCGGCTGGGCCATCGGCGACATGGTCGCCCGCCGCAATTCAATCATCCTTGCCCGCCAGGCCGGCCTCTACAAGGATGACAAGCTCTGCCAGGCTATGGGCCTCGCGGCTTCCCACCAGAACACGGTGGTCATGTCCGTTTACAAGGATATGAAGGCAAAGCCCGTCGACCATACGATGCACGAACTGCTTCACACGCACTACTATTCCCGCTCCATGCTTGCCATGACGGAGGCTGCTCATGTCTGATATTTCTGCCGCCCCCAATGACCGCATCCTGCGCTTCCATGCGCCGGACAAGGTCTTCCACTCGGTGAACGCGATCACCTGGTTCGCGCTGCTCTTCACGGGCATGTACGTCTACTTCTGCAATCCCTCCGACGAGGCTGCGGAAACGGCGATGATCGCCCACCTGATCATCGGCGCCGTCTTCACCTTCAACCTGCTCGGCTTCATTGTCATTGCTCCGGATCGCTTCGCGCTCATCATGCGCGCCTGCATGGAGTGGGACAGCAACACGCTGCGCTGGTTCCTTAACTTCGGCAACTACCCCCGCCGCTTCTTCGGCATCCCGCTCGGGCCGGAAACGGTTCCCCCGCAGGGTCGCTACAACGGCGGCCAGAAGGCTTCCTATCTGCTCTTCATGGGCATGATCGCTGCTCTCGCGGTCACGGGCTGGCTCCTTTGGCTCGGCGCTCCGGTTACCGGCAAGCTTGTCTACTTCCTGACGTTCTACTTCCACGTTTGGGGTTCGATCATTATTTCGATCCTCGTGGTTTGCGCCCACATCCCGCTCGCGCTCCTTTCGATGTCTCACTTCAAGGGCATCTGGCGCCTCGGCCCGGGCACGATCTCGGTGGAAGCCGCAGAACATCACGCCCCGCTCTGGTTTAAGCGTGACGTCATCCGCACGGATATCGAGAAGTAATTTGATACTTCTTACCTGAAAAAGGCCGGATCCCAGGATCCGGCCTTTTTTCTTAAACTGATGCGAAACCGGCTGTTCCCCGACAGCTTGCGTCAAACAATCAAAATCAACAGCCTCAATCGGAAGCGAGCCATGTTGAACACTTTCAATACGCCCAAGGGGCTCAGAATCCACATCGGCCTTTTCGGCCGCCGCAACGCCGGCAAAAGCTCTCTTGCCAATGCGCTCACCAATCAGCACATTTCCATTGTCTCGAACGTACCAGGAACAACAACCGACCCGGTGGAAAAGGCCTGCGAGCTTGCCCCGATCGGACCGGTTGTCTTTATTGACACTGCCGGCGTCGACGATGTCGGAGAGCTTGGTGCTGCACGCGTAGAGCGCTCCAAGACCGTATTGGAATGGACGGACATCGCCCTTATTGTGGGGAGTGCTGCCGGGCTCGAACCTGACGACCGGGAACTGATTGCCGATGCCAAGCGGCTCGGAACCCCCTCGATCCTTGTACTCAACAAAGCAGGCATTAAGGCACCCACTGACCAAGTTCTCGCAGATGCGCGTCAGTACGGCCTGCCCGTCGTCATCACCGATGCCGTAGAGGGTCTCGGGATTGATGCATTGCGGCAAACCATCATCCGCATTGTTCAGGAAGACACAGAACCCGACAGACCGCTCTGCGGCGACCTGGCCCACGCGGGCGATACCGTGCTTCTTGTCACGCCGATTGACTCCGGTGCTCCAAAAGGCCGCCTTATCCTGCCGCAGGTGCAGGCCATCCGGGAACTTCTGGATGCCCATGCCAAGGCTTATGTCATTCAGCAGGACCGCGTAGCCGAAGCCATTGCCGATCTCAAAAATCCCCCGGCCTTCATCATGACGGACTCGCAGGCGATTGACGACGTTGCCCGACAGGCGCCGGACTCCATCCCGCTCACAACATTTTCGCTGCAGATGGCCTATGCAAAGAGCGATCTCATCGAACTCGCCCGGGGTACAGCGGCCCTTTCGAAACTTAAGGACGGCGACCGCGTGCTCATCTGCGAAACCTGCAGCCACCACCCCCAGAAGGACGATATCGGCCGACTCAAGATTCCGCGCTGGCTGAAGGAAAAAACCGGGCTCGACCTCAAAATCGAAGTTGCCGTCGGCAAAGACTTCCCTGACGATCTCACACCCTACGCCGTTCTCATTCAGTGCGGCGGCTGCGTCGTCACGCGGCGCCATATGCTGATGCGCTTGAGGCGTGCGATGAGCCAGAAGGTGCCCATGACGAATTACGGACTTGCCATCTGCTACCTGCGCGGTCATCTCGAACGCGTCCTTTCGTGCCATCCGGAAGCGCTTGAAGCTTTCCGCAAAGGTCTCAAGTCATAACGAAGCAGATAAACGAAACCCGGATCGCTATTGAAAGCGTCCGGGTTTCTTATTAAGGCCGAATGAATCAGAAGATCTGGTTCATTTCACGCGTAGTGTGGAAGGTTACCTGCGGCCAGTGCTTCATCGTCGTCTCAAGGTTGTAGATCGACGTTGCCAGATAAACCTCATTGCCGTTCACGTCGGTCGCAAGTCTTGCTGCCTGCTCTGCCTCGAAATCACGCTTTGTCTTCTCATCCGGGAAGGAGAGCCAGCGCGCGGTCGAAACATCCGTCGACTCGTAGATGGCATCAACCTTGTATTCATCCGCAAGGCGCTGAGCAACAATTTCAAACTGCAACTGCCCGACGGCGCCCAGCATGATATTGCCGAATTCGCCGGTGAAGACCTGAATAGCGCCCTCTTCGCCGAGCTCCTGAAGGCCCTTCTGAAGCTGCTTGGCTTTAAAGGGATCCTTGCTTCGCGCAGCCCGGAAGAGTTCCGGCGCAAAGTTCGGAATGCCGGTGAACTGAAGCTTTTCACCCGAGGTCAGCGTATCGCCGATATGGAGCTGTCCGTGGTTGTAGATGCCGATGATGTCTCCCGCCACCGCGTCCGTCATGATGACGCGGTCCTGCGCCATGAAGGTGAGCGCATTGGGGATCTTCATCTCGCGTCCTTCACGGACATGGTAGGTCTTCATCCCAGGCTGATAGCGCCCGGAACACACGCGGAAGAACGCAATGCGGTCGCGGTGGCGGGGGTCCATATTGGCCTGAATCTTGAAGACGAAGCCGGTGAACGGCGCCTCATCGGGCTCAACCATGCGCACGCCTGCATCACGAGGCTGAGGCGGCGGAGCCCAGTCGACGAGTGCATTGAGAACATCTTCAACACCGAAGTTGTTGACGCCTGAGCCGAAGAAGACCGGACTCTGCTCGGCAGCGAGGAAGCGCTTGAGGTCAAAAGGATCCGTTGCCCCCTGGACGAGCTCAATCGACTCGCGCACATAAGGCATTTCCATCGGGAAAAGCTCATCGAGTTCCGGATTGTCGAGTCCTTCAATCAGCTCTCGATCACTCGTAAGCCGGTCTTCACCCGGCGTGAAGCGAACGAGATGATTCTTCGCGAGCGAAAAAACGCCGCGGAAGGTCTTTCCCATGCCGATCGGCCAGGTAATGGGCACGCACTGCAGCTTTAGAACCTGCTCAATTTCGGAGAGAAGATCAAGCGGATCACGAACTTCACGGTCAAACTTATTGATGAACGTGATGATCGGAGTGTTGCGCATGCGGCAGACTTCAAGGAGCTTGATGGTCTGCGCCTCAACGCCCTTGGCAGCATCGATCACCATCACTGCGGCGTCGACCGCAGTCAGCACACGGTACGTATCTTCAGAAAAGTCCTCGTGGCCCGGGGTGTCGAGCAAGTTGATGACATGGTCGCGGTAATGGAACTGCATCACCGAGCTCGTCACCGAAATGCCGCGCTGCTTTTCCACTTCCATCCAGTCGGAGGTGGCATGGCGCGCAGCCTTGCGGCCTTTTACGGCACCCGCCATCTGAATGGCGCCGCCGAAAAGAAGAAGCTTTTCCGTGAGCGTCGTTTTACCGGCGTCAGGGTGGGAAATAATGGCGAAAGTGCGGCGTGCTTCGACGTCGCGCACAAGCGCCGGATTGGGACTCGTCATGTGAAACGATCGAATGAGTGTGAAATCAGGCATCTGCGGGCTCGCATCCAATGCTCGAACCGCGCAAACGAAAAGCTGCTTATTTTAGCAAGCCTTCTCGGTACTTACGTGCCATTTGAACCGCCGCATGACCTCAGTGGAAAAGCAAAGCGAAATATTTCGTTACGGATCGATTTAGAATGGAGCCGTTTGCCTATTTTCTGAGGTCCTATCGAGATGAGTTACTTCCCCAGCTGGAAGCTGAAGACTTCCGGAACCATTGCTCCAGATGAGCGTCTGCCTGCAGGCCAGACGCTCGCACTCGGCGTACAGCACGTCGTCGCCATGTTCGGCTCCACTGTTCTGGCGCCGCTCCTTATGGGGTTCGACCCCAATCTCGCCATTCTGATGAGCGGCCTCGGCACGCTCATTTTTTTCGTCCTCGTAGGCGGCCACGTGCCGAGCTACCTGGGTTCGTCCTTTGCCTTCATCGGCGTGGTCATTGCGGCAACGGGATACGCTGCTGGTTCTGGACCTAATCCCAACATACCCGTGGCGCTCGGCGGCATCATCATCTGCGGCCTCATTTACTGTGCTGTCGGCCTCATCGTCATGAGCACCGGCGTCAAATGGATTGAACGGCTTATGCCTCCGGTAGTCACCGGCGCCGTCGTCGCGGTCATCGGCCTCAATCTGGCCCCTACTGCCGTCAAAAGCGTTGGACCCACGGATTTTGACGCCTGGATCGCCATCCTCACGGTGATCTGCGTGGGCGGCGTTGCCGTTTATACGCGCGGCCTCATTCAAAAGCTTCTGATTCTCGTCGGCCTCTCGCTCGCCTATGCTATCTACGCCATTCTCACGAACGGCCTTGGCCTCGGGGGAACGCCGATCAACTTCGGGCGCATTGCCGAAGCCGCCTGGTTCGGCATCCCGCAGTTCGAATCCCCTGTTTTCTCAGTCTCTGCCATTACGCTCATCGCTCCCGTTGTCATCATTCTCGTTGGAGAAAACCTCGGCCACATTAAAGCAGTGACCGCAATGACCGGCCGCAACCTTGACCCTTATATGGGCAGGGCTTTCCTCGGCGACGGCCTCGCAACAATGTTTTCCGCGAGCTTCGGCGGCACGGGCGTGACGACTTACGGCGAAAACATCGGCGTCATGGCTGCAACCCGCGTCTACTCGACCCTGCTCTTCCCGGTCGCTGCAATCTTTGCCATCATCCTTGGTTTTTCACCCAAATTCGGCGCAGTCATTCAGACGATTCCGCAGCCGATTCTCGGGGGCACCTCCATCGTCGTCTTCGGTCTCATTGCCGTCGCTGGCGCCCGTGTTTGGGTAGTCAACCATGTGGACTTCGGCGACAACCGCAATCTGATTGTCGCTGCCGTCACGCTGATTCTGGGTGCCGGCGACTTCACGATCCATATCGGAAGCTTCACGCTCGGCGGCATCGGCACTGCCACTTTTGGCGCCATCATTCTCAATGCGCTCATGGAACTGGGCGAGCGCCATGTTCAAGGCGAAAAAGAACCCGAACCCCATGAAGCAGACCTTGGCGGGAAATCTCAGTAAGTCCGGCTGCGTCTTCTGACTTCCTGTTGAGAAAAGCCTCAGATTCCTTGAGAATCCGAGGCTTTTCTTCTTCGTTATCTCTGATTCATCTCATCAGCGGCGAAGCTTTAAGAAAGCGGCTCCGAGCGCAGTAGTCTCAGTCCTGCCCCGATCAGATCGGTCACGGCTCAAGCCATTCGCCGTCCGCGACGCGCCCCTGGAAGCGCCGGCACCGGCAGTCCCGTCCGAACGCATCGAAAGCGAGATGCGCTGACGCACCGCATCCACATCGAGCACCGTCACCTTGACGACCTGCCCCACCCGCACTTCCTTGAACGGATCCTTCACGAAATGGTCCGCGAGCGCAGACACGTGAACAAGCCCGTTCACATGAACGCCAATATCAACGAAAGCGCCGAAGGCTGCGACATTGGCAACTACACCCTCGAGCTTCATGCCGGGATGAAGGTCCTCAATCGTCTGAATGTCATCCTTGAATTCTGCCGTTTTGAATTCGGCTCTCGGATCGCGCTCAGGCTTCTCCAGCTCCCGGATGATGTCCATCACCGTAGGCGCACCGAACTTTTCGTCGGCAAAGTCCACCGCCCGGATCTTTCCTAGGAGCGACTCATTGCCCATAAGCTCTCGAACGCTTTTGAGCTTCAGGCGGGAAACCATTCTTGCCACAACCGAATAGGATTCCGGATGAACGCCCGTACCATCGAGCGGATTTGCGCCGCGATGAATGCGCAGGAACCCGGCAGCCTGCAGAAAACGCGCATCCCCGAGATAGGGCACATTGCGGAGCGCTTCTCGATCACGGAAAGCCCCGTGCTTCTCGCGATACGCAACGATTTCCTGAGCGACGCGCCGGGTAAGACCGGCGATATGACTCAAAAGCTGAGGACTTGCCGTGTTGACGTCGACGCCGACAAAATTCACGCAGTCTTCCACAACCGCAGAAAGGCGGCGCTCAAGCTTCTGATGATCCACATCATGCTGATACTGACCCACGCCGATTGCCTTGGGGTCAATCTTCACAAGTTCAGCCAGCGGATCCTGAAGACGTCTTGCAATGGAAACCGCCCCGCGGTAGCTGACGTCGAGCTCGGGAAGTTCCTCACTGGCAAGCTCGGAAGCAGAATAAACGGAAGCTCCCGCCTCGCTGACGATGACGCGCTGCGCCTTGACTTCCGGATGCGCGCGCAGAACTTCGCCTACAACAGCCGAGGTTTCCCGGCTTGCCGTCCCGTTCCCAATCGCAATGAAAGCGATTCTGTAGGGCTCGAGCATTTTCAGGAGCTTCAGCTTTGAAGCTTCTCGCGCGGCGTCGGACCCATGCATCATGAGAACGTCATGCGCCAGCACGCGTCCCGTGTCGTCAATAACCGCGGCCTTCACGCCCGTACGGAAGCCCGGGTCAAGACCCAGAACCGCATGGTGTCCTGCAGGTGCGGCAAGAAGCAGATCACGCAGATTTTCGCCAAAGACGCCGATTGCCGTCTCTTCCGCGCGCTCCCGGAGCTCTTCGAGGAGATCGCCCTCAATGGAAAGACGAAGCTTCACGCGCCATGTCCAGCGGCAGACGGCAAGAAGCCACATATCCGCGGCGCGCCCGGTTCGGCTGATGCCGAGGAGATCTGCGAGACGAGCCTCCGCAGGATGAGGATCACGCGCCTCATCTTCAGCAGGGAGCTCAACAGACACCGTAAGGAATCCCTCCCGGCGACCACGCAGAACGGCAAGCGCGCGATGCGAAGGGACTTTCGAGAGCGGCTCCCGGAAATCGAAATAATCACGGAATTTTTCCGCCTTTTCTTTTTCCGCTTCCACGAGACGAGAGACGAGCTCACCGCGCGCAGACATGAAAGCGCGCAGATTTTCTCTAAGTTTCGCATCAAGGCTGAAGCGTTCAGCAAGAATGTCTCGTGCGCCATTAAGCGCTGCCTGAGCATCTGCAAACCCCTTTTCGGCATTGATGAAGGAGACTGCTTCACGAAGCGGATCCAGCGTTCGGTTCGCCAGAAGTCTGTCGGCGAGAGGTTCGAGACCCGCTTCCTTCGCAATGGCCGCGCGCGTGCGGCGCTTGCTCTTATAGGGCGCATAGAGGTCTTCGAGCTCCTGCTTGGTCTCGGCGTTCAGAAGGCGTTCCTTCAAGGCGTCATCGAGCTTGCCCTGAGCCTCAATTGCGGCAAGGATTGTCTCGCGACGATCATTAAGCTCTCGGAGATACACCAGACGCTCTTCGAGCGTCCGCAGCTGCGCATCCGTGAGTCCGCCGGTCATTTCCTTGCGGTAGCGGGCAATAAAAGGAACGGTTGCGCCTTCGTCGAGGAGTCTGACGGCAGCTTCCACCTGAGAAGAACGCGCCGCAATTTCTTCGGCAATATGAGCGCAAATACGCGCACTGAGCATGTCGGTCATTTTTCGAAAATTCTGCAGTTACGAGAAACGCCCGGAAAGGCCTTGTGCCTCATCCGGGCGTCGAATAATAGAGAAGACGAGCTTTATGCGTGTGCCTCGTGAGCTTTAAGCTGCACAAGATCGTCAAGAATCTTCACAAGAATGCTTCGATCCTTGCTTTCATATGCAAGACGTCTGAGCTGATTGAGCTGCGCTTCCTGATGCGTTTCCTTGTGCGGCGGCTCGCGGTCTTCGTGATAGGTGAAGCGCACAAAAAGACTTCCCTTTTCAGGCTCCTCAATCGTCATGCTGAAATCTGATGCCGGCCGGGGACCATCGGCATCAATATGCGCGTGATAGCTCCCGTCCGCCAAAAGCTCTATTTCTTCTTCAAACTTCAGCGTCCCGAAACTGATCTCTCGCCCGAAGGTCACGGATCCCGGCGTCTTCCCCGGCACTTCCGCCTTCGTAATTCGGGAGCCGCTTACCTCCTCGATATAGTTTTCCGGATGCCGTGCAAAATCGGCAATGCCGCGCGCAAGATCCTCGCGGGCAAGAACAAAGGGGAGCTCCGGGATGGATGCCCGGATGATGTGCTCATGAAATTTCATAAACGAACTAAATGTGAATAGTACGGCGCGACTTCGTCCCCTGAAGCTTTCCTTCAAGCCACTGGCTGTAGCGCGAAATGATGAAGCTCGAGACGAAATAGATCATCACGATAAAAGCGTAGCCTTCAATGAAATAGGGCCTCCAGAGCGCATCGCCGAGCGCAAGCTTGAGCGACCCGGTAAGGTCGTACATCGAAACCACCATAACGAGCGAAGTGTCCATAAAACAGGACAAGAGACTGTTCACAAAGGCAGGGATGATCGCAACAAGGGCCTGCGGAAGAATAACGCTCGTATAACACTGCCGTTCTGTCAGTCCAAGCGAACGGGCGGCTGCAAACTGCCCGCGGGGAATAGTCTGAAGTCCGCCGCGGACGGTTTCCGCCATGTAGGCTGCCTGAAAGAGCGTAATCCCGATCACCACGCGCCAGAAGGCGTCAACCTTCATCCATTCCGGCATCAGGAGCGGAAAGACGAAAGCCGCAACGAAAAGCACGGTAATCAGCGGCACGCCGCGAACAAGCTCAATGTAGCCCGTTGAGACAGCGGAAATGATGGGCAGTCTGCTGCGGCGGCCGATGGCCAGAAGGATGCCGAGAGGTGAAGATGCCGCCATGCCGAGAAGCGTAAGGATCACCGTCAGCGGCAGCCCGCCCCACATGTCGGTACTGATTTTTTCCAGTCCGAAAATGCCGCCGATCATCAGAACGAAGAAAGCAGCAAAGGATGCAACCCACCCCCAGAGAAGCATTCGCACGCCCCGGTGCGTCCAGAGAGACGGCACGGCTGAGATGACGAGCATGAGAACGATAATGAACGTGGCAAGCGCCGGCCGCCACTGCAGCTCATAGGGGAAGCGCCCGAAAATAATGAGGCGCCATTTTTCGGTTACGAAGCCCCAGCAGGCGCCCGCAGCCTTCCGGCAGGCATTGACATCAGCGCTCCAGACTGCGTCCAGAACCGCCCATTTGATGAACCAGCAAAAGACGAAAAGGATGACCGCACCGAGCGCTACCGAAACCACGCTTGCCCCGGGGGAATAGAAGCAGTTCGTTCGCAGCCGCTCCCAAAGGCCGCCAGGAGTGCCCGTAATCTGAATTTCCGGCATGAGCATCTCCTTACTGCGGCGCCCGCATAATGCGGGCATTGAGCTGATTCATAAAGACGGAGATGAGGATGTTCACCGTCAGATAAACGCCCATGATGAGACAAATGACTTCCAGTGCCTGGCCGGTAATATTCATCACCGTCGTACCCACATTGACCAGATCCGGATAACCCACCATTACGGCCAGCGAGGAATTCTTGGTGAGCGTCATGTACTGGCTTGAAAGCGGAGGAACAATGAGGCGCATTGCCTGCGGGAAAATGATGTAGCTCACCGTTTCGCGTGTGCGCAATCCAAGCGCCGAAGCGGCATCCCATTGCGTCGGCCTGACGGATACCACGCCTGCACGGACGATTTCCGCAATCATTGCGGAGGTGTAGAGCGTGAGCCCCAGCCAAAGCGTCAGAAATTCCGGCGTAAGCTGCGCGCCGCCAGACATGGAGAACCGCGTTGCAACCGGATGATTCCAGCCGCCCAGCACCCCGAGGATCACCCAGACGAAAGCAAAAACCAGCGCAAACGCGATAAGCCCGGAACAGTTGGCAACCAGCGAAGTTTCACGGCGCCGGACAATCCTGGCGGTGCAGAATGCCCCGGCCAGACCTGCAAGCGCAGCGATGCTTCCCGCCCACTGCATCTCGGGAACGGCAAAGAGAAGCCCCGTTTTAGAGAGATATACCCAATCGCCCAGGTGAAATGCCGCTCGCACCCCAGGCAGAAGCTCCGTCACCACCAGATAAAGTGCGAGGAGAAGCACCAGAAGCGGCACATTGCGGTACGCCTCAACATGCGCGATGCCAAGAAAACGCACGACGGCATTTCTTGAAAGCCGCATCAGACCCACGACAACGCCCAGCACAGTCGCCGACACAACCGTGCAGGCCGATACTTTCAGCGTATTGAGGATGCCCGTCGCAAATGCTTTCCACAGCGGATCATTACTGGAATACGGGATCAGCTGATCGCTGATCTCGAAGCCCGCGCGATTCATCAGAAAATGGAATCCGCTTTTGATGTTTTTCGCTGCAAGATTAGCTTCGACATTGGAAGCAAGCACAGCGATGAAGGCGACCAGAAGAAGTATCAATGCCGCCTGAAGCGTAAATTCACGCCGGCGGCGAATCTTCTCGCGCAATATCCAAGCATCATCCCCGGGAACGATGCTGAAGCTCTCTCTAGAAAACATAACTATCGGGATCAGAAATACGAAGAAGGCTCCAGGCAGCCAAATTGCCCGGAGCCTCTCATCAGGTTCCTGAAGGGAAAAAGACCGTCAAATCAACGAATCGGCATGGCATACATGAGACCGCCATCCGTCCAGAGACGATTCATTCCACGGGGAAGATTAAGCGGGCTCGTCGGACCAAAATATTTCGTCCAGGATTCACCGTAATTGCCGACCTGCTTAATGATACGG
Source organism: Sutterella faecalis (assembly GCF_006337085.1). Classification (GTDB taxonomy): domain Bacteria; phylum Pseudomonadota; class Gammaproteobacteria; order Burkholderiales; family Burkholderiaceae_F; genus Sutterella; species Sutterella faecalis. Next base: position 1,873,035 of record NZ_CP040882.1, read on the forward strand.
TAGGACCAGTCCTTGTCGAGGCCGAGCATCCTGCCCATATCCTCGCCAGCGCCGACAAGACGCATCACGTTCGGATCACGGGAATTCTTGCGCATGTCGTCCACATTCGCCTGAGTGACGCCAAGTTCCTCTGCCCCAAGGAAAGCCATAAAGGACCAGCGGACGATTTCAAACCATTCCCAGTCGCCGCGGCGCACCGCAGGCCCAAGAGGTTCCTTGGAAATCGTTTCCGGAAGAATGACGAATTTGGAAGGATCCGGCGCAATCATGCGCACGCCCGCCAAATCGGACATATCGGTCGTATAGACATCGCAGCGCCCGGAAATGAATGCGCTCTGCGTAGCCTCCGTTGTGTCGAAGACCACAGTCTTGTACTTCATCCCATGCGAATGGAAATAATCCGCAGTGGTCTTCTCCGTTGTGGTGCCTGTCTGCACGCAGACCGTAGCGCCATCGAGCTCCTTCACGCTTTTGACGCCAAGCGAAGCGGGCACCATGAAGCCCTGACCGTCATAGTAAGAGACTGCGACGAAGACGTTGCCGGTGCTGGCATCTCGGGTCATCGTCCAGGTGGTATTGCGAGCGAGCATGTCGATTTCGCCCGAAGCCAGCGCCGACATGTGCTGCGTTGAGGAGAGCGGAACATACTTCACTTTGTCTGCGTCGCCAAGTACAGCCGCGGCAACCGCACGGCAGGTATTGACGTCGAGACCCTGCCAGCGGCCCTGGCTGTCGGCGCTTGAAAAGCCTGGCGCAGACGTATTGACGCCGCAGACAAGCTGACCGCGGGACTTAACCCGATCAAGTGTTTCGCCGGCCTGCGCCGGAAGAGCAACTGCTGCGGCAGCAAGAAGAACTGCCGCGGAAAGGAGCTTGGACTTCATGTCAAAAGGTTCCTCTGATATACGAAGGGATTGAGCTTTCCGACAGGATCAGGATAGATGCCGGCCCAAAGCAGCTGAGGCGCAGTGCGGCGGCTCCATAAGAAAACGCTTGAAGTCTGAAAGAGCAAATACGCTTCCAGGTTGTTCAACCCCAGGTCTCAGCGCTGTTATTCAAGAAAATAACGCGGAAAAACAAGTGGTTAATAAGGAATTCATGGTAAAATCTCTGACCTGTGTTCAATATAGCGGAAATCGGCTCGTCCTAAGGTACCGCCAGCATCAGGAATCGCGGTGCGAGCGTGCATCCGGAACCTCATGCGGACCGCACTGAACCAAGATTTCCCGGAAAAGTTTATGGATTCCCTGCCGCAAGTTGCGGCGCTTTTCGGCCTTGTGCTGCTCAGCGCCTTTTTCTCGTCTTCTGAAATCTCCCTCGCGTCTGCCTCCAAAACACGACTGCAGACCCTTGCGGATGACGGAGACAGACGCGCCGCGCTCGTCCTTGAGCTTCAGTCTCATCCAGGGCAATTCTTCTCAGCGCTTCAGGTGCTCGTCAACGCTGCTGCACTTCTGGGCGGCGTCATTGGAGACGCAGCCTTTTCACCGTTTTTCGACTGGCTTTTCTCGATCATTCTCCCCGAGCAGAATCTCTCGCATGTGAGCTTCATCATTTCCTTCATCATCGCCACGACGCTCTTCGTAATCTTTGCGGATCTACTACCGAAGCGCCTTGCCATTGCACGTCCGGAAGCGACGGCAATGTTCGTCGTGCGTCCGATGAATGTACTCATCAAGTGCCTGCGCCCGATCGTATTCGTCCTCGAGCGGCTCTCGGATGCCTGCATCCGTTCGCTCGGCATGCCGACAAAAAGGCAGGAGACCATCACTTCTGAAGACATCCTTGCGAGCGTTGGCGCCGGCGCTGCAGCAGGCGTTATTGCCCCTGAAGAGGAGACCGTCATCCAGAACGTCTTCGAGCTTGAATCAAGGCTCGTGCCCTCTGCAATGACTGCGCGCGAAAGCATCGTCTACTTCACGCTGGATGAAACCGACGAAAGCATCCGGGCCAAGATCTCCACAGTGCCCTACAACCGCTTTCTTGTCTGCGATAAAGACCTCGACCACGTCGTGGGCTTTGTCGACTCCAAGCACCTTCTGCGCCGCGTCCTGGAAGAAAAACCCATTCTCTTCCAGGATCCTGAGCTTCTTCAGGGCGTTCAGTTTATTCCGGACTCTCTGACGCTTTCAGAAGTCCTCGACGTCTTCCAGCGCACGCATACCGACTTTGCCGTCATTCTCAATGAATATGCACTGGTGGTAGGCATCATCACGATCAACGACGTCATGGCGACCGTTATGGGCGACCTCGTCACGAATGAAGATGACGTACAGATCATTCAGCGCGATGCGGACACATGGCTTGTGGATGGCGCAACGCCAATCGACGATCTTGAGCATGCGCTCGAAATCGATGAACTTCCCGAAGACTCTGCTTACGAAACGGTTGCCGGCTTCATGATGTACATGCTCAGAAAGATCCCGAAGCGCACCGATAAAGTCGTCTGCGCCGACTATACGTTTGAAGTAATGGACGTCGACAACAACAAGATCGATCAGGTGCTCATCACGCGCAACAAGAAAAAGGCAGAGAAGCCTGTCGAATAACGGTACAGCTTTCGCAAAAGAAAAAATCCCGCGGCGAGAACTTTGTTTCGCACGCGGGATTTTTTCTACTTTCGGATCAGCCTTCCGCCTTCTTAGTCCGGCGGGACGCAGACTTTGCAGCGCTCTTCTTCGCCGCCGTCCTGCTTACGGGCTTTTTAGCCGGCGCCGTCTCCGCTTCATTTTCTGCGGATTTCGCCGCATCCTTTGCAGCGTCTTTTTCACGCTTTTCAAATTCAAACGCTACGGTTTTCTTCTTCGGATCCCAAACAAGATAGGACTTGAAGGGGCGATTCGTGCGCTTCGAAATGAATCCATCGAGCAGATGCGTTCTGCCTTCCGACAAAAGCGTTGCAGCTTCCTCTCGCGTAATCGTACGCTGCAGAATCGTGCGGCTCATGCGGAACGTACAGGTACGAGGCTCATTAACGGCATGCTCGCAGATGAAGTGATCGCCGAGCTCCAGGACGCGGCCGCGGCAAAGCGGGCAGTCGCCGACAACCGGAGCTGAGGCGATTTCCTCAGCGCCGACTTCAGGCCGTTCCTCAAAGTCAAAACGCATGCCCCATTGACCCGTTTCCTTGTCTTTTTCGAGCACAAGTTCACTCTCAAACGGGAAGCCTCTGCGGCTTACAAACCCCGTAAGGGGACCAATGCGATGATTGGCGAGAAGCTCTTCAACCTCTTCGGCTTCAAAAGCTCGGCCCGAGGGGTGCTTCGAAAGCGAGAAATAGCAGCCGGGCGTCGTGCAGGCAAAGCGTTTGTAGTTTTCAACAATTTCGCCGCCGCAGGCAGGGCACCTGTTCTTGAAGTGAATCGGGTTGACGATCGGCACGCTGTCGCCCTCGTACTGCTTGGCTACAGCGACCATGTTTTCCGTCATTTTGCGGATTTCCGCCATGAAGTCGTCGCGCGATCCCTGACTATGTTCAATCTGGGCGAGCTTGTACTCCCATTCCGCCGTGAGCTTGGGCTGCGTGAGTACGTCGATGCGAAGACCGCGCACGAGCTGCATAAGCTGAAATGCCTTGGCATTGGGCACAAGAGAACGCTCTTCGCGGCGCAGATACTTCTGCTCAATCAGACCTTCAATGGTCTGCGCACGCGTGGCCGGCGTACCGAGTCCCTTTTCTGCCATGGCATCGCGCAGCTCATCCGTTTCGAGCTTCTTGCCTGCAGACTCCATTGCGGAGAGGAGCGTCGCATCTGTAAAGCGCGCAGGGGGCCGCGTCTCATCTGCATGAGACTCAATATGCGTCGTCAAAACCTTTTCACCGTTCGAAACGGGAACAAGATCGCTCTGCGTGCGCACGGCCCTTGAAGCCACTTCCATCCAGCCGGGTTTCGTGAGCACCTTGCCTTCCGTCAGAAAGACTTCGCCCTCAACAAGGGTACGACGGGTTGTGACGTTGAATTCTGCGGCCGGGAAAAAGACGGCCATAAAGCGGCGAACAACAAGATCGTAGATTTTCTGCTCGGTTTCCTCGAGCCCCTTCGGAATTTCGCCCGTCGGAATAATTGCAAAGTGGTCGCTGATCTTCTTGTTGTCGAAAACCCGCTTGTCGTGCGGATTGACCCAGCCGTTCGTAAGAATCTTGGCTGAATAGGCATCATATTCAGGAAGCTTCTGCAGATGCGCCAGCGTTTCCTTAACCGTCGGAGCATAGTCGTCAGGCAGCGCCTTCGCGTCCGTTCGGGGATAAGTCAACACCTTGTGGCGCTCGTAGAGACGCTGCGCAATGGCAAGCGTCATCTTGGCAGGGAAGCCGAAGCGGCTGTTCGCCTCTCGCTGCAGCGACGTAAGGTCAAAGAGTGCAGGCGCGAGCGACGTCGCCTTTCGACTTTGCTCCGTTACCGTACCTTCGCGTCCGGTGCACTTCTCAACAATTTTCTCGGCATCGGCTGCGCTCCAGATGCGGTCAGCGCGAAGCTCTGCCGGCATACCCTTCGTTTTCGTAAAGTCAGGGGCAATCCACTTGCCTTCATACTCTCCGGCAGCAGCCTTGAAAGTAGCGTGAACTTCCCAGAAGCTCTTCGGCTTGAAGTGATTGATTTCCTCCTCACGCGCAACAACAATCGCCAGCGTCGGCGTCTGAACGCGGCCAACGGTTGTGAGGAAAAAACCACCGTCCTTGGAATTAAAGGCGGTGAGCGCACGCGTGCCGTTGATGCCGACGAGCCAGTCCGCTTCAGACCGGCTCCTGGCGGCGGCTTCGAGCGGCTTCATTTCATCGTCGGAGCGCAGCTGCGTAAAAGCCTCCTGAATGGAGGCCTTCGTCATCGACTGCAGCCATAGTCTGCGAATCGGCTTTTTGCTGCCGCAGGCCTGCACGATGTAGCGGAAGATGAGTTCGCCCTCACGCCCCGCATCGCATGCATTGATGAGATCCGTAACAGAGCGGCTGCGAATTTTTTTCGCAAGCGCCGTGTATTTGCTCTCCGACTTCTTAATCGGCTGCAAATCGAAATAAGGCGGGATGACCGGCAGGTTCGCAAACGACCAGCGTCCGCGCTTGACGTCGTATTCCTCCGGCGCTTTGATTTCCAGGAGATGCCCCACTGCCGACCCGATGATCATGTCATCGCGCGTCCAGAACTCGCCGTCTTTCTTAAAGCCGCCGAGAGCACGCGCGATATCGCCTGCTACTGACGGTTTTTCTGCAATTACCAGGGTCTGCGCCATGGCATTCTCTCCTTACGACGAAAACGGTCTGAAGTGGGGTTTAGGTTCTTAAAAGAAAACTTCGGCAGTCCCGCATGTCTGCGGACAGCCTGAAAAGCAGGCGCATTATGTCATTTTTGAGGCGTCGGATTTTCTATACCGAGATCTCTCAATGTTTCGACGAGCATAGCGCCTTCGCGAATAAGCGCATTCGCACCGCGAGCGAGCGGATTGTGAATGCTTCCAGGAATAGCACCGACAAGGCTGCCAAGCTCAGCAGCTCTTCGTGCGATATCGAGTATAGGTGCATGGCGCTCTGCCTCAACAACAAGCAGCCGCCTCGAAAAGCCGGCAAGAAGTCCGTCCCGCAGAATTTTCGACGCATCACTCTGAGATGCTTCGGGAAGCTCCGCAGAGATGAGAAGGCCTCCCGCGGCAAGAAGCGCCTTCAGGAGCCCGGTCATTTCCCGAGGCGCCCGAGCCGTACCGGAAGCGAGCAGCACTGCCGGAGGGACGCCTTGATGAGCGGAAAGTGCGCCGGAAACAGCGGCAGACGGGATTCCGGGCTCAGACGGAACCAATACCGTCATGCCGGCTTCGGAAATGGCCTTGCCGAAAAATTCGGCATTCCTTAGCCCTTCCTCATCCGCGGAGGCCGAACCGCATATGGTTGTGGCCTCACGCCGCAAGAGCGACTCATTGCCTCTTGTAAACAACAGGAGAGGCGCCAGGCCGCTTTCAATGAGTCCCGCCGGATAAAGCGGATCCGCAATGGTGAGGATGCCGGACTCCTGATTGCTCAGGAGTCTTTCAAGAGCGGCATCCACATCATCATCCGCTGCTCCCCTGGCAACCGCCACAACACCCTCGGCGGCCGGCATCCCGACCGTTCTTGCCAAGTCAGAGAGCGACCCTTCGAGTACAGACTCTGCACTGCCGAAAACCTTCAGCAGTCTGATGGCTCCGAAGGTATCCAGATTGCGCGCAAGCCGCAGCTTGATCCAGTTGCGCACATCTTCCTGATTCGTCTCATTCACGCGCATTGCTTCCTCTTCTCCCTGACCATTTTCTTGATCCGCGCAAGGTTATAATTCTCGGCCTTTTCATGTACATCCGGTTTCCCGCCCTCGCGGGGAGGAGTATTCCGTGGCTTTGCTTCCCGTACTTCAGTATCCGCATCCTGCACTTGCCTCAAAGGCCGAGCGCATTGACGTCTTTGACGAAGACCTCCGGCGCCTTGCCGCCGACATGGCCGAAACCATGTATGCCGCTCCCGGCGTCGGGCTCGCCGCCAATCAGATCGGAATTCTGAAGCGCATTATCGTCATCGACGTTACCGACGACAAAAGCAATCTGCTCGTGCTTTGCAATCCTGAAATCATTGAAGCGAGTGAAGAACTTCAGGATCACGAGGAAGGCTGCCTCTCCCTCAAGGGTCTCTACGAGCACGTGAAGCGTCCGGCGCATGTGCGCGTCCGCGCCCAGGATGCTGAAGGGAAGGAATTTGAACTCGACTGCACCGGACTTCTTGCCGTCTGCGTGCAGCATGAAATGGATCATCTCGACGGCATCGTCTTTATCGATCACCTTTCCATGCTCAAAAAGCAGCGCGCCTGCACCAAACTGCGCAAGCTCCGCCGTGAAGAACGGGAGAAGGAAAAGGAAAATGCTTCCCGTCGCTGATGGATCCGTGCCCGCCCATCACGCCGGATGAGCGTGGCACTCTTCGGCAATCCATTTTGCATACGCTCCCATCAGAGAGGGAGGCAGCTGATGCCCGAGGCCTTCAACAGGAATGAGCTTGGCGCCCGGAATAAGTCTTGCTGTTTCTTCTCCTGCTGCAAAAGGCAGAAGCGGATCTTCCGTGCCATGGATTACCAGCGTCGGCGTACGCAGCTGTCTTAAGGCCTTCGCCCGGTTCCCGCTTGCAAGAAGCGCGATTAACTGTCGACGCGTTGCAATAGGGTCGTAGCCGATGCGCGGCGCACTTTTGATCGCCTCCTCAATCTCTTCTGTGGTCGGCCTGTATTTCGATCCGGAAAGCGCCGTCAAAATGGTTTTAAAGTGCGCCTTAAGCGCCACCGGCGAGGAGGCATCTCCCGCTCCAGCGACTGCAAGGACGGCACGAAGAGACCCCAAGCCCGTTCTGGGATTCCCAACCGCTGACGAAATGGACGTTAGCGTAGCCACCCGATTGGGGCACTGTGTTGCAAAAACCTGCGCAATCATCCCGCCCATGGAGACGCCCGCCACATGCACGCGGCGGATGCCGAGATGGTCGAGGAGCCGCTCAATGTCGAGCGCCATGTCCTCAAGCGCATACTCCCCGGTAACAGGGAACCCAAGCACCGTCCGAATAATTGCCCGGGCGACGTCCTGCCGCCCCGGCTGCCAGCCGGAAACTCTGGATGAGGCTCCGGCATCCCTATTGTCAGGCGTAATAACCTGAAATCCCTCTGCAAGAAGCCCTGAGATAATGCCCTCAGGCCAGGCCTCCATTGAGAGACCCAGTCCCATCAGAAGCACCACCGCCGGCGCTTCGTAGTCGCCATAGCGGCGATAGGCATAAGTGAAGCCTCCTGCATTCAAATATTGAAGCTCTTCCATAACGTCAGAATCCTTCTCTTCGACCCTGTCGAAGGCATCGTAGTCGATCCATCTAAAATAGCGGACGATTCTGAATAAACCTTCCCTTTCGAGCTTTTCTCATGAAGATCATTTTTGCCGGTACGCCGGACTTTGCCGCTGAAGCCCTGCGTGCGCTTGCGGAAAACGGTCACGACATTGCGCTTGTGCTCACTCAGCCCGATCGCCCAAGCGGCCGGGGCATGAAGCTCACCCCTTCGCCGGTCAAGGTGCTGGCCGAATCCCTCGGCATTCCTGTTGAAACGCCCGCAACGCTGAGCCTCAAAAGAGATCCGGAGGGAGCAGCAGCGATGCACGAAAAGCTTCGCGCCATCAACGCGGATCTTCTGGTTGTCGCGGCATACGGACTAATCCTCCCCGAACCCGTTCTCAACTGCGCAAAGGGCATCGGAAGAAAGGGCGACATCAAGGCGATCAACATTCATGCAAGCCTTCTGCCGCGCTGGCGCGGTGCGGCTCCTATTGCCCGTGCGATTGAAGCAGGGGATGCAGAAACCGGCGTCACGCTCATGAAGATGGAACTGGGGCTCGATACCGGCCCCATGGTGCTCGTGGAGCGAATGAAAATCGCCGATGACGACACGCATCTTTCTCTCACGGAAAAACTTGCCCGCATCGGGGCGCAGCTTCTCATCAAGGCACTCGAAAAACCTGGCGACCTCGAATGCACGCCCCAGCCCGAGGAAGGCGTGCTTTATGCAGAAAAGCTTTTGAAGTCCGAAAGCCGGATTGACTGGAACGAAAGCGCCAAGGTTCTTGCGCGCCGCATGCGCGCTTTTACGCCGTTCCCCGGACTGCAGTTCGAGTTTGAGAACAATCAGGTCAAGGTCTGGGCGGCAGATGCCCTTGACTGGCCTGCCGATAAGGCGCCGGGAACCGTTCTTAAAGCCGACGACGCTCTTCTGGTTCAATGCGGCGAAAACGCACTCTCCATGACTATCCTGCAGCGCGCCGGGAAGCCCCGCATGCCTGCTCACTCGGCCATTCAAAGCCTCGGCATCCGTCCTGGCGACACGCTTCAATAACGCCGCCAGCCTTCGACACTCATAACCGCAAGTGACACTTTCCCATGAATCATGAATCTACGGCGGCCGTGAAGCAGGCTCGACAATTGCCGCTTCGCAGACTGCTGACGCTTGCCGCCCTGGCAAGAAAACAAATGAAGGGAGGCTCGTCCTTTGCTGCTGCGCTCGATGCCGCAGCAGAGGGGCTGCCGTCTCACGCGCGAGCTGCGCTGCAGTCGATTCTTTACGACATCATGCGCAATCTCGCGCTTACCGGCGCGCTCTCACGAAAGCTTCTCAACAATCCTCCCCCGCCGCCGGTACTGAACATTCTCGAGGCAGCGCTCGCACTCCTTGTGACGAAGCGCTACAACGAATTCACGCTTGTCAGCGAGTCAGTAAACGCCATTCGCGGAGATCAGCGCACGCAGCGTTTTTCCGGCCTTGTCAATGCAGTCCTGCGCCGGTTTCTGCGCGAAAGCGATGTGCTGCTCAAAGAGCTGAGCAAAATGCCGGAGGTGCGCTTCAATGCGCCATCCTGGTGGATTGAAAAAATTCGCGCGGCGTATCCGCAGGAGTGGGAGAAGATTCTGCTGCTCCAGCGCCAGCACGCACCAATGACGCTGAGAGTTAATCTTCGTCGAACCTCGCCGACCGCCTATCTGAAGCAGCTCACCGAAGCTGGCATTCCTGCCCGTCAGATTGGGAGCGAGGCCATTCTTCTTGAAAACCCCCTGCCGGTTCATGACATCCCGGGATTTAGTGAGGGAGATGTATCCGTACAGGATGCCGGAGCACAACTCGCCGCTCATTTCCTCCCCGTCAAGGCAGGTGCTCGCGTATTAGACGCCTGTGCAGCGCCCGGCGGGAAAACCGCTCATCTGCTTGAACTTAACGATTGCCGGGTCACCGCGCTGGAAGTTGCTCCCGATCGGGCAGAGCTGATCCGTGAAACACTTGAGCGTCTCGGCCTCTCTGCTGAAGTTCGAGCTGCCGATGCCGCAGACACGAAAAAATGGTTCTCCGGCGAACCCTTTGACGCCATTCTTCTCGATGCCCCGTGTACCGCCAGCGGCATCGTAAGACGTCAGCCTGACGTTCCCTGGTCGCGCCGTCCCGAAGACATCCGTCGACTCGCCAATGAACAAAAACGGATTCTGGAGGCGCTCTGGCCGTGTCTGAAGACGAATGGGCAGCTTCTCTTCTGCACCTGTTCGCTCTTTCCTCAGGAAGGTCCTCTGCAGATCAGAGAATTCCTCGCTCGCCATCCCGATGCTTCAATGAAGCCTCTTGGCGAAACTGGGATCGGTATGATGAACCTTGTCCCGACAGAAGACGGCGCCTGGCCCAATCCGCAATGGCTTCCTTCCGTGCACGACGGCTTTTTCTACGCGCTGCTCCAAAAAAATTAGTTTCTGCAGTTCCTCCGGCATGTCACTTTTCCGAACCCTCAGCCTTTCACGCATCGCAGCGCCACTTTTATGCGCTGCGATGCTTACGGCTGCCGGTTCGGCCGAAGCGGCCAGGGCGGAACTCATGAGTGCCGCACTTACGGTTGATGAGCCGGGAGAGCGCCCTGGACTCTTCATTGAAGCGCATTACGAATTTGATCTGCCGATGCCGCTCGTTGATGCCATGCATCGAGGTATTGCACTCTACTTCACCTACAAATTTGAACTTTCAAAAGACCGCTGGTACTGGTTCGACAAAAATATTGCGGAAAGCGACTTCAACATTCGACTCGCCTTCAACCCGCTCACCCGGCGCTATGCGGTCTCCTACAGCGGCATATCCCTCAATTTCGATACGCTGGAAGAGGCGCTTCCCTACATCAAAAACATCCGGCGCTGGCGCGTGGCATCCACGCGCGATGCAGCCGATTCAGGCCTTACCGCCGGCATCCGCTTTTATTTAGATGCCGGCAAGCTCCCTAAACCCATGCAGGTAACCAACCATGATTCAGGAGACTGGACCGTGGAAAGCGACTGGACGCCTATTGCGCTGCCGAGGGACCTGGCTCATCAGGAGGATTAAGTCATGTCCTCCTGGCTTCGCGGCATCTTTATCGCTGCGCTTGTTCTGGCGGGCCTCTCGCTCTTCATACTTGCAGCGACAAGCACGGACTCAACGCTTTTTGAGCGCTGGTTCCCGGTTCTGCTCGTCATCAACCGGGCAATCGCCGTCGTACTTTTTGCCGTCGTGGCGGCAATGACGCTGCGCCTTTGGCAGCGTCTGCGCAACAAGGAATTCGGCGCGCACCTCACCAGCCGACTCGCACTTTCCGCAGCAGGACTCGCGCTGATTCCATGCGTCCTCATCTACTTTGTTTCCTCTGTCTTCATTTCGCGCTCCATCAATTCCTGGTTTGACGTCCGTGTGGAAAAAGCGCTCGATTCCGGCGTCACCATCACCCGAGGCATCCTTGCGCAGCAGCAGGTTGAGGCTGAAGCAACTGCAAGACACATCGCCGGGCTGCTCACCAATACGCCGGCATCTCTCATCATGTCGGATCTTCTCCGGATACTGGAGGGCCGTCCCGGCATTGAAGCGCTTGTTTTTCTTTCAAACGGCACTGCCATTGCAGCCGCAGGTTCGCGCATCAATGTTCTGATGCCGGACATGCCGACCTCCAGTCAGATTCAAACAGTCAAAAACGCAGGCATCTACAGCGTAATCGACGGTGACGTGAACTTCGACGCACAGCGTGATGAAAAACTTTCAATCCGTGTGATTGTCCCCATCCAGGCCGAGGAAACCGGTACTGCAGACGAAAACATCCGCGATGCCTCACAACCTGGTTCAGGTCTTGAGATGAGACGTCAGCAGTTCTATCTTCAGATTATTCAGCCGGTTCCTGAAGAAACTGTCAAGAATGCATCCATGCTCGTGGCGGGATACCGCGACTATCAAACACTCGTTCTCTCCCGTGCCTCGCTCCAGAGCGTGTATGCAAGCACGCTTTTCCTTGTAACGCTTCTTGGGGCGCTCGGCGCCTTTGCACTCTCGCTCGCCTTTGCGCGCAAGACCGTTGCCCCTGTTCTTCAACTAGAGGAAGGCACGCGCCGGGTCGCAGACGGCAACTTTCATCCGATCCGGGAATTTTCGGGCAACAACGAAATCAACATTCTCACGCAGTCCTTCAACCAAATGATCCGTGAACTATCTGAGTCGCGGCGTGTGATTGATGAACAGCGGCGGCGCGCAGAGCAGGCTCAGGCCTACCTTGAGCGCATTCTTGCCAACATTTCCTCCGGCGTCATTGTGCTTGACCGCACGGGCCGCGTCATTACTGCCAATTCAGCTGCCCGCAGAATCCTCGGAGAAGAGAGCTGCCGTACCGGGACCGAACTGAATCAAGTCGAGCCGGATCTTTCTGATGCCCTTCGCAATGCTCAGCTCTCCCTTGGCTTTGAGAAAGAACCCGGCGCTGCAAGCCTGGAGTTTCAGCTTGAGCGCAAGGAAAAAACCATTCCGCTCTTTCTCAAGCTGTCCCGCATGCCGCTGGGAGCAGATGAGCCCGGTCTCGTCATTGTGTTTGATGATGTTTCAAAGATCATTGAGGCTCAACGCGCCACCGCCTGGGGTGAAGTTGCCCGCAGGCTGGCTCATGAAATCAAAAATCCGCTCACGCCCATTCAGCTCGCAGCCGAACGGCTGGCCTTCCGGCTTGAGCCCAAGCTCGAAAATGACGATGATGCAGAAATGCTCGCCCGCGCGGTGAAAACCATTACAACGCAGGTGGATGCACTTAAGCAGATGGTCAATGATTTCAGGGAATACGCCAAACTCCCCGAAGCGAAGCTATCTCCTCTTGACCTCAACGATTTTGTTCTCGGCGCAGCGCAGCTCTATCAGGAAGCAGGCCTCACCATCAAGCTTGATCTTGAGAATGGCATTCCGCTCATCGAAGCGGACGCCTCTCAGCTTCGGCAGGTATTGCATAATCTGATTTCCAACAGCATTGATGCAGCGGAAGGCGACGTCCCGAAAATCGTCATCGCAACACGTCATATTCTGACTGAACGCGGCATGAGTGCCGTACAGCTTCATCTGCATGACAGTGGCGTTGGTTTCAGCGAGAATATCCTCGAGCGCGCCTTTGAACCCTATGTAACAACCAAAGCTACAGGTACAGGGCTCGGGCTTCCGATGATCAAGAAGATTCTCGATGAACACCGGGCAGTAATCCGTCTTTCCAACCGTCTGGACTCCACCGGCACGCTGATTCTCGGCGCTCAAGTGGATATCCTTTTCGAGCACCTCGCACCCGGCGAACGGCTGACCGCCAGCAATGGGCCGGTCATCAAAGCAACTAATCAACAAGATGACTGAAATTCTTATTGTCGACGATGAACTCGGCATCCGAAACATTCTTTCGGAGATTCTTGTCGAGTCCGGCTACCGTGTAGCCACCGCAGCCAATGCCAATGAGGCACGGGCTAAGGTTGCCGAACGCCATTACGATCTGGTACTGCTCGATATCTGGATGCCGGATACGGACGGCCTCGCGCTGCTTCGCGAATGGAAGTACGGCGGCCTTTTAAATTTCCCCGTCATCATCATGTCCGGGCACGGTTCGCTCGATCATGCGCAGCGGGCCATGGACGACGGCGCCGTCGACTTCATCGAGAAGCCCATTTCCCTCAAGCGTCTGCTTTCGGCCATTCAGCTCGGACTCGTTAAATGGCACGAGCAGCAGCGTCAGGCCGCGGAAGAACCGCCCCCAGAAAAACGCACCCGCGGCCGTCGCCGCAGCATGCAGCAGATCCAGAGACTTCCGGCTTATGAAATGCCGGATTACGGACTTGTCCTCGACTTCAATCGTCCGTTCCGCGACCAGCTCATGGATTTTGAACGAGCCTATTTCAAAACAGTGCTCAATCACCTCAACCACTCCATGGCGGAGCTTGCCCGCCATGCCGGGATGGAACGCACGCACCTCTATCGCAAGGTGCGTTCGCTCGGCATCAACGTTGAAGAAATGCGCGAGGAGGCACGCCGCACCGCACCAACGCCTCCTGCCGGCGGAAGCTATGCAAAGCCTACTCGTCCGGTTCTCGCCGAGATCGAAACCTCTGACGAGAATTCGATTGACAATCCGACCGGTTCCACGCTTGACCGATACCCGCTCAACAACACCATCAAATAATTTCTCTGCTCCAGGAAGCCCGCTCACATCAAGCGGGCCTCTTTCTTTCAAGACACCATGAAGATCCTCATTATCGGAGCAGGCCGCATCGGTAGTTCCGTTGCTGAAAGTCTGGTTTCGGAAGCCAATGACATTACCGTCATCGACAAAGATCCGGCCAACATCAGCTTCCTGCAGTCTCGCTTTGACCTCAGGGGCATTGTGGGAGACGCGCTTTCGCCGCAGCTTCTTGAAAACGCCTCCGCAAGCGACACCGACATCCTGATTGCCGTCACCTCCAGCGATGAAACCAATCTTGCCGTCTGCCTGCTTGCCTCACGGGTCTTCAACATCCCCACGAGAATCGCCCGCGTACGCAATGAGGAACTGCGCAGCTACCCGCGCCTCCTGCGGGAAGAGGGTTTCGACGCCACCACGGTTATCTGGCCCGAACAGGCGCTGACACGCTACCTCGTAAAGCTCATCGACATCCCGGAAGCCCTGCAGGTGCAGGAATTCGCGGAAGGCCGCGTGAGCCTCATTGCGGTACGAGCGCAGGAAGGCAGCCCCATGGTCGGAGGCCCGATCGGCGAACTCAATGCCCATATTCCCAATGCATGCGCACGCATTGCGGCGCTTTTTCGCCGCAACCAATGCCTCGCAATCAATGCCCGTACCTTGATAGAGGCCGGGGATGAGGTGATTTTCGTCGCCGATACCCGACACGCGCGCCTTGTCACCACACAGCTTCGCCGCAGAACCACAGCCACGCGCAGTCTGATCATTGCCGGGAGCTCCATCATGAGCCGCAGCATCGTACAGGCGCTTACGGAAGGCAACGAACTCACCGGAGCAGCGCCGGCATCCATCCGCGTCATTGAAGCAGATCGACGTCAGGCCGAAGATCTTGCACTTACGCTAGGCGACCGCGCGATGGTGCTCTCTGGCGATTTTGACGACGAAGACACGCTTCTTTCTGCAGGCGTCGAGGGGTGCGACCTTTTTATTTCGCTCTCTTCGGACGATGAAAACAACATTCTTTCGGCACTTCTTGCCAAACGCCTCGGTGCGCGACGCACCATCGCACTCGTTAATCGCAGAATTTACGGCGAGCTTATCGAAGGCTCACGCATCGACATCACGGTTTCGCAGACTCAGGCGGCGCTTGACGAACTCATCCGCTACGTTCGTCACGGCGACGTCACTGCGGCTTATTCGCTGAGGCACGGCATTGCCGAAGCGCTTGAATTCGTCGCTCACGGCACGCCTGAAAGCTCTCGCGTGGTAGGCCGGCGAATCCATGACATCCGTCTGCCTGCCGGCTGCAGCGTCGCTGCGCTCATTCGCGGTGAAGGCGACGACACCCAGGTACTGATGGCAAGCTTTGACCTCGTCATCGAACAGGAAGATCGGCTCATCATCTTCGTACCCAACCGCCGCCTTATTCCGGCCGTTGAGAAACTCTTTGCCGTAGACGTGAGCTTCTTCTGACGTCTACAGGGAAAACTGAGAGATCTATGCTCACGACTCTGCGCGTACTGCTCCTTCCGGTACTGAATGCACTCGGTCCCGTGCTGATGGCCTTTGCAGGCATCATGCTGATTCCAGCTGTCTACAGCTGGACAGAAAAGGATGGCGCCGTCATGGACTTCATCATGGGTGCGGGCATCACAGCGGGTGCCGGGCTGCTCCTCACTCTGACCCTCTTCCGCTTCCGCCAAGAGCTCACCGCACGCCACGGCTTTCTCCTCGTCACGCTTTCCTGGGCGCTGATTGCAGCATTTGCAGCGATTCCGCTTATGCTGCACATGCCGGAGCTTGGTTTCGAACGAGCATACTTCGAGACCATGTCCTGTCTCACGACGACCGGCGCCACAGTGCTAACAGGACTCGACGAACTGCCGCACTCCATGAACGGCTGGCGATGCTTTCTTTCCTGGCTGGGCGGCATGGGCATCATCGTCATGTCCGTCGCCATCCTTCCGCTTCTCGGCGTTGGCGGCGCTCAGGTCATGAAGGCGGAGACGAGCGGTCCTCTCAAGGAAACACGTCT
The DNA here is from genome assembly GCF_006337085.1 of Sutterella faecalis. Taxonomy (GTDB): domain Bacteria; phylum Pseudomonadota; class Gammaproteobacteria; order Burkholderiales; family Burkholderiaceae_F; genus Sutterella; species Sutterella faecalis. The sequence continues at coordinate 1,889,074 of NZ_CP040882.1, forward strand.
TACTCCCCGCATTGCAGAAACCGCGCGATCGCTCTACCTCATCTACTTCGGAATTTCCGTTGCCTGTGCGATTGCCTACCATTTCGCAGGAATGCACTGGCGCGATGCCGTCATGCACATGATGACGACGGTGAGTCTATCGGGCATTGCCGCACATGATGCGAGCTTCGGCTTCTTCAATAGCGCAGCAGTGGATGCCGTTGCCGTTCTCTTCATGGTGATCTGCGGCTTCAGCTTCACGCTTCACTTCGTTGCCTGGCGCAGGCATGACCCTCTCGTCTATCTGCGCAACCCTGAGGCACTCGCCTGGCTCGGACTCCTCCTGGTCCTGGTTGCCGCGGCAACACCGATACTCTATCTTTCCGGATCAGCCTCAAGCGTTCCGGAAGCGTTGCGCGCAGCAGCCTTCTCCATCGTGAGCGCAGCCTCTACAACAGGCTACGCGACCTCGGACTGGTCTCTCTGGCCCTGTGGACTTCCTGCTGTTCTGCTGCTCAGTTCCGCAGTCGCTACCTGTGCGGGCTCCACCGGCGGGGGCCTGAAAATGATTCGAGTGCTCATCCTCATCAAGCAGGCAAAGCGCGAATTCAGGCTGCTGCTTTATCCGAATGCAGTCTCCCCCATAACCGTCGGCGACGCGGCCATTCCGAACCACATTGTCTTCGCGGTCCTCGGATACACACTGCTCTGGAGCTTTTCCGTTCTTGCGGGTGCCCTTGCTCTGCTGGCGACAGGGCTGGGATCCCTCGAGTCCTGGTCTGCGGCAGTCGCTTGCATTACGAACCTCGGCCCCGGACTCGGCGCCGTAGGCCCGGTTGGGAACTACCAGGGCCTCACTGCGCTGCAGCTCGATATCCTTACCTTCCTGATGATGATCGGCCGACTTGAGATCTTCACTGTTTTCGTGCTTTTCACCCGGGCATTCTGGCGAACCTGACCGGACGCAGAAGGCGGATGGCGCCTATTGCGTTCAATGTCCAAGCGTCGTCCACATGATGGGCTTCTTATGCCTGATGGCGCGACGGATCATGTCCTGAAGCGGAACCATTCGCTGATAAAGACGAATGGAATCTTCACGATTCTTCTTTTTTTCCTCATCCTCGCGCTCAGCTTCTAGCATGCGGATTTCATTCTCATAGGAACCTTCCCGCAGACGCTTTTCCCGTTCTGCCTCGAGTTGGGCGGCTTTTGCCTTATCCGCCGCTGCAGCTTCGTCAAGTCTTCTGAGAACGTCCGGCAGGTCCTCCGCCATAAAGCCTCCCTTTTCGTGGAAAGGCTCGCCGATTGCCTTGAAGATACGTTCGACCGTTTCACGGAAAGCGATGAAGGGGCCGGTAGCCACACAGCTGAACTGAACCAAAGCCATTTTTGAATTGATATCCCTATAGTCTGAAAATCCGCGCCGCATCAGGAATGCAAAGCACGCGTCCAGAGATGCCGGAAGTTCTCTGAATGCTAAACTCCCGGACAAACTCAATTTCATTTTATCGTTGGGGAGTCTGATGCCGTGGTAACAACTGGTCTCTGCATCATTGCCCATGCGCCTTTGGCCTCGGCGCTAAAAACCTGTGCTCAACATATCTACAGCATGACGGGCGACATTTCCGCTGATCAGATCGTTGCCTATGATGTGCCACCTGAAGTAGACGCCTCTGAAGGGCTCGCTCACGCACAGGAACTCCTCAAAACGCTTTTCGGGCAGGCTGAAGGCGTCGTTGTGTTTACAGACCTGACAGGGGCAACCCCAGGAAACATTGCACGCAAGCTTCTTGAGGATCCCCGCGTTCGCGTGGTGAGCGGAACCAATCTTCCCGCGATCATCGCTGCGCTCAACGCGCCGGCTGATGCCTCTGTGGCGCAGGTAGCCACGATTGCCGAAGCCGCTGCCAGAGCCAGCCTCGGCGCTCTCTCCGACAATTAATTTTTGAATCTCGCCTTATAAATAGGAGCAGAACTTGTTCGAGGAAACGCTCACGCTTCAGAACAAGCTTGGTCTTCACGCACGCCCGTCGGCGCGCCTCGCGAAGACAGCCAGTCTCTTTCGCAGCACCATCACAATTACCCATGAAAAACACACTGTTGACGCCAAGTCCATTCTCGGGTTGATGACAATGGCGCTGCCGTGCGGAAGCGTGGTAAAGATTGCAGCCGACGGTCCGGATGAAAAAGATGCCGTGCAGACCATTGCCGACCTTTTTCGAGATCGCTTCGGTGAAGACGAATAATTTCTTTTAAGAGAAGACGAATGAGCTCCGAAGAAGAAATTAAAGTCCCGGCTTCCCCGGACGAAAAAGAAAAAAACGGAACGGAACAGGTTCCTCAGAAGGAAAAAGAAAGCGTTCTTCGAGGACTTACCGTATGCCCGGGTGTTGCCTGGGGCAGCGGCATTCAGCTCATGGCGGGCGACCTGGAAATTCCTCAGTTCCCGATTGATCAGACCGATGTCCGCGGCGAGATCCAGCGCCTCCGGATGGCGGCGGCTTCTGCCGTAAAACAGCTCGAGAGACTTGGGGCAGACCTCGACGAAGATACTCCGGCGGAAGCTGCGGCTTTTCTGGATGTCTACCGGACAATCCTGCAGGATCCGACGCTTATCACGGAAACCGCTGCGCTTATCCGTGAAAAACTTGTTAATGCCGAATGGGCGCTTTCTCTTCGCCTCGAGCAGATCCGGCGCGATTTTGAACAAATCAACGACGAGTACCTGCGAAACCGCGTTGAAGACATCACCGACGTGTTCCAGCGCATTCAGCGCATCCTCGCCGGCCGCCGCTCCGCCACAAGCCTTCTTGAGGCCGAAGAGATTGAAGATTCCGTCATTCTGATTGCCGATCAGCTCGGGCCGGCGGACATGCTGCAGCTGCGGGAACGTGACGATCTGGATATCGTCGGCATCGTGATGGAAACCGGCAGCGCCACAAGCCATTCCGCGATTCTGGCTGCCAGCCTCGGCATTCCCACGCTTGTCGGCGTGGCGAATGCAATCGAACGCATCGGGACCGGGCACGAAATCCTTGTAGATGCCGATGCCGGCATCGTCAATCTCACCCCGTCCGATGAAGCAAAGAAGAACGCTGCCCGCGCCATGCGGGCCCGCAGACAGCGCAATCGCCAGCTTGTCAAACTGCGCGGCGAAGATTCGGTGACGCTCGATGGAGAAGCCGTAGAGCTTTTTGCCAACATTGCGCTTCCCGATGATCTTCCTGAAGCCCGCAAAGCCGGCGCTGCCGGCGTCGGCCTTTTCCGAACGGAATTTCTTTTCCTCAATAGGGAGGACCTGCCGAGCGAAGAAGAGCAGGTTGAGGCTTACCAGAAAGTGATCCGCGGCATGCGCGGGCGAATGACAACAATCCGCACTGCAGATATTGGCGGCGACAAGATGCTTTCACGCGAATCGCTGGCGCTTCTGGCGGATAGCGACTTTGAAGAAGCCAACCCTGCGCTTGGCCTGCGCGCACTGCGTTTCTGTTTTGCATTCCGTCCGCTCTTCATTACGCAGCTGCGAGCGCTCATGAGAGCCGCAACCGCAGGCAGCGTGAGGCTTTTGCTGCCGATGGTATCGAGCTCCTCAGATGTTCATGAGGTGCGTGCGTGCATTGAGGAAGCCGCCGCCCAGCTGGAAGCTGAAGGACTGCGCTACCGCAAGAACATTCCGCTCGGCGGCATGATTGAGCTTCCTGCTGCCGTTGCAGGTCTTTCAGACCTGCTGCCGCTCCTCGACTTCTTCTCCCTCGGGACGAATGACCTCGTGCAATACACGCTTGCAGCCGACCGCACCAATGCCTACGTTTCGCGCTACTGTGATGACTGCCATCCAGCGGTGATGCGCTTCATCGCCGAATCCATTCGCCGTGTAACCGCGGCCGGAAAAGAAATATCCGTCTGCGGTGAAATGGCCGGACGTCCCGAAATGACGCCCTTCTTCATTGGTCTCGGCTGCTCCGCGCTTTCCATGGATCCGGCACATATTCCGACGATCAAGGAACGGATCCGCGCCCTGAGTGCTGAAGATTGCGAAATCTTCGCCCGAGGCGTGCTGCGCCGCCGATCTGCGGAAAGCGTCCGGGAAGCGCTCGCCGACTTCAATGACTCCCTTAAGTCCATTGCCCAACCATCCGCGGCATCCGCCGGATAACTCGCCTTCTGCAAAGGATCAGACATTATGGCTAACGAATACGACAGGCCTCTCACTGACGAAGAGTTCGTAGAAATCGGCGAGCTTTTGGCTTCCATCCCGGAACCCTGGGAATCGATGGAACCTGACAGAATGGATGGTTTTCTTACAGCTATCGTCCTTCTCCCGGAACCCGTATCGCCAAGCTCCTGGATGCCGTTGATTTTCGACGAGGAAGGACGTCCTGACGCCATGCTTCCCAATGAAGCCGATCAGCATCGTCTTGAAGACCTTGTCTACCGCCGCTATCGGACGATCGAAAACGATCTGTCCCAGTGCCGGGCACTAGATCCCATCGTCTACGACGTGGAGGATGAGTCCGGGCGCCCGGTAGGCGGATGGGAAGCCATTGCCGCACTGGAACCTTTTGCTGCGGGCTTTCTTGAAGCCATGAACCGCTGGCCAGGTCTGCGCGAAACCGGCAGCGAGCTTGTCGACAGCGCTCTTCTTGGCATTCTTCGTCATCTTCCCACAGAGCTTCTTGGCGACATGCAGGAAGTGAAGGAAGAGCTCGAATTTGAGAGCCCGCTTGAAAACCTAAAGCAGGCAACGGAAGACCTTGCGGAAAGCGTTGCAGAAATCGCGTCCGTCACCCGAGGATTCACCCCCCGTCCCGAACAAAATCATAAAAATATCAGGCGCCGGCACTAATTTTTCCCTGTTGCGCTCTTCGGAGCGCAACGCATAACAAGCCATACCAGAACAAACACCGGCACCCCCATGAGCGCAGTTCCGATAAAAAAGCGCTCATATCCGAAAGCTTCCACGGCCATGCCGGAGAAGCCCGCCAGAAATTTGGGGAGAAGCAGCATGATGGAGCTGAAAAGCGCATATTGAGTCGCCGAATACCTCGAGCTCGTCAGCCCCGAGAGATAGGCTACAAATGCCGCACTCGCGAGTCCTGCCGCCAGATTGTCCGCCGACACGGTAGCGACAAGGAAAGTGAGGTTTGCGCCAATGCCCGCCAGCACAGAAAAAAGCAGATTGGTAAGGCTGGAAAGCACGGCTCCGGCGAGAAGCACAGGAAGGACGCCATAACGCATAGCGGCAGCACCGCCTGCAAAGGCGCCCAAAAGCGTCATGATGACGCCGAACACCTTGCTCACAGCGGCAACCTCCTCCTTCGTGAATCCAAGATCCTGATAGAAAGGATTTGCCATTACGCCCATGACAACATCGGATATTCGGTAGGTCGCAATCAGCGCAAGGACAAGGAATGCTGCCCAGCCAAATCGTCTGAAAAAATCAGTAAAGGGCCCAGCGAGTGCTGTTTTCAATCGTTCCAACAAAGAAATATGCGTGCGAGCCGGGGAAGCCTCCTCTTTCAGGGAGTCATGCTGAGGTTCAGGAGATAAGAGCGTTGCCGCCATACCGACCAGCACGCTTGCAGCCATAACTCCGTAACTCACTGTCCAGGCACCGTGCATGTACCCGGAAGCACCGTGTCCAGCCCATGCTGCAATAGCAAGCGCTCCGGCTCCTGCCCAAATCATGCCAAGCCGATACCCCGTCTGATACATAGCCGCATATGCCGCCTGCTTGCGTTCGCCTGCCGACTCAATGCGATAGGCATCGAGCGCAATATCCTGTGTGGCCGATGAGAAAGCAGCCAACATGGCCAAACCGGCAAAAACAAAAAGGGTTTTCTGAGGATCCGTAAACGCAAGTCCGAGAAGTGCGCAGGCAAGCATCACCTGCGCAGCAAGCAGCCACGCCCTTCGTCTCCCGAGTGTCCGTGAGAGAAAGGGTATCGGCATGCGATCCACCAGAGGCGCCCAGATCCACTTAAATCCATAGATCAGCCCTACCCAGGAAAAAAAGCCGATTGTTGAGAGATCTACACCAGCTTCCCGAAGCCAAAACCCAAGCGTACCGATGACCAGAAGGAGCGGAAGCCCGGAGCTGAAGCCGAAAACTGCCATACGAATTGATCCGGGTTCCAGATAGACCCTCCAGCCGCTTTTTTTATTGGAACTCGCCTTATTGCAAGCCATCAGCGGCCGCCTCCGCCCAGCACTGCCTCCGGTCCGCTGAGCCAAACCCATTTGCCTGGCTCAAGATTTTCCGGCAGCTCATAAGAGCCCACCCGGATGCGATGAAGCTTTGCTACCCTGTTTCCGCAAGCGGCAACCATTCTCTTTACCTGGTGATATTTCCCCTGGGAAATCGTAAGCTCAAGCCTCTCCGGAGCAAGCATCCTTGCCGCCTTTGCGCAAACAGGCTTGGGATCGTCATCGAGCACGACGCCGGAGAGGAGTTTTTCACAGGTATCCGGCGCCATCGGATGGCAGAGCTCCACCAAATACACTTTGTCGACATGTTTTTTAGGATGCGTAAGCCGATGCAGAAGCTTGCCGTCATCCGTAAAAAGAAGGAGTCCGGTCGTATCCCAGTCGAGGCGTCCCACAGGCTGGACTGCACGCTTGCGGAGTGGCCCCGGCAATAGCCCCATGACGGAAGGATGCGCTGAAGGTTTGAGAGAACACTCATAGCCTTCAGGCTTATTCATTGCAATCAGCGCCTTTTCACATACCGGCCATTCTTCCCCGCGCCAGGTAAGAACGAGCCCCTTCGGCTCAAAATTCTCATCGGGATCATCCGCCACTCGCCCATTAATAGACACGGCTCCCGCAAACACGATCTGTCTGCAGTCGTAGCGTGTTCCAAATCCCTGCGTGAAAAGAATATCGGCTAGAGTCATCATTTCAATTCTCCCGCATCGACCGCATAGTCCACCCAGAGCGGAGCATGATCGGAAAATTTTTCCGCAGCGTAAATGTCCGTTGACTGAGCGAGCGCCGCAATGCCTGGGGTGGCGAGTTCATAATCGATGCGCCAGCCAACATTCTTAGCGCGAGCCTGCCCGCGCTGGCTCCACCATGTATAACGCTCCGGACGCGGATCAAGGCTTCGGAACACATCTACCCAGCCCATTTCATCAAAGAGATGATCGAGCCAGGCTCGTTCTTCGGGCAGAAAACCGGAATGGTCAAGATTGCCCTTCCAGTTCTTGATGTCGATTTCCCTGTGTGCAATATTGACATCACCGCATAGAACCACTTCTCTGCCGGAATCCTTTAAAGCCTTCAGATGCGGCTCAAAACGCTCCAGAAACCGGTATTTAGCAAGCTGCCTTTCGTCAGAAGAGCTTCCTGAAGGGAAATATGCAGAAATAACCGTGAGGCGACCGAAATCCGCTTCGACACATCGTCCTTCTGCATCGAATTCCTCATCTCCAAAACCAATGCGAACGCGGTCCGGGGCTCTCCTTGACCAGAGACCGCAGCCGGAATACCCCTTTTTCAGCGCACAATGGAAGAAACCGTGATAGCCCGGAAGTGCCTTGAGTTCATCAGAGAGATCTGCTTCCTGAGCCTTTAGTTCCTGAATGCAGAGAATGTCCGCATTCTGTTTCTTGAACCACTCGAAAAATCCTTTCTTAGCCGCAGATCGAATACCGTTGGCATTAAAGGTAAGAATGCGCAGCATGCACTCTCCTCAATGGAATATGTTCAGACAATTGTGTGATTTCTAAAACTTCTGCAAATGCAGGCAGCAACGTTAGCCAGCGATCGCATATTGTCGCATGCAGTCGAAGCCGTCATTTCTTGCTTCACGGCCCGACCTTGAACGCTCGGGGTTCTCCGGCCCCTTAACTATAATTCGCGGGATAAGTATTCCTCTGCATTTCTGCGGAAGCGCTACCAACTGAGCCAACAGCTGATTTGCGCTGCCGTTAAATGATTTTTTCCCTCTGTCACATCATGCAATCGACCAAGCAGCAGTTCATCGAATTCGCCCTGGATGCAGACGTTCTTCGCTTCGGCGAATTTAAAACCAAGGCCGGACGTCTCTCCCCCTATTTCTTCAATGCCGGACTCTTCAATACCGGCGCTCTTCTTGACAAGCTTGGGGCTTTCTACGCGCATACGCTTCTTGCTGCCCGCCAGGAAGGCCGCATTGAATTCGATATGATTTTCGGACCCGCCTATAAAGGCATCCCTCTTGCCGCCAGCGTTGCAATGAACCTTGCTCGTCTCGGTTGCGACGTGCCCTGGGCATTCAACCGCAAGGAAGCTAAGGATCATGGCGAAGGCGGCATGATTGTCGGTGCGCCGCTCAAGGGCCGCGTCGTCATCATTGACGACGTCATCTCCGCAGGTACATCGGTACGCGAATCCGTAAAAATCATTGAAGCCGCAGGTGCAACGCCTTCCGGCGTGCTCATCGCTGTGGACCGCCAGGAACGCGGCGGCAATGCTGAAGTGATGACTGAAAGCTCTGCCGTACAGGATGTGGAAAAGACTTTCGGCCTCCACGTCGCTTCCATCATCAATCTTCACGACCTGCTTGCCTTCATGGACGGTCCCTCGGAAAAAGCCAAGGCGGTCGCCGGCTACCGCGATGCCGTTGCGCAGTACCGTCAGCGCTATGGCGCCTGATTGACCAAGCGCTGTTTCACGTGAAACAGCCTATTGAAAAAAATCCCCGGAAAGCCTAAAGAGCTCCGGGGATTATTCTTTTCAGAGGATCTGATCAACCGGCAATGCGCTTTCTCAGAAGCTCATTGAGCTGTCCGGGATTGGCCTTGCCCTTGGTTGCTTTCATGCACTGACCTACAAGCGCATTGAGCGCCTTTTCCTTGCCGCCCTTGAATTCCTCCACGGACTTCGGATTTTTGGCGATCACTTCGTCAACGATAGCTTCAAGCGCACCAGCGTCGGAAATCTGCTTCAGGCCTTTGCTTTCAATAACCGCATCTACATCCTGGCCTTCTCCGGCCCAGATGGCAGTGAAGACTTCACGCGCACCTTTGTTGGAAATGGTTCCATCGGCGATTCGAGAAAGAAGCTTTACAAGAATTTCAGGCGTAACCGGGGCGGATGCAAAGCACATGCCTTCCGTCTGGTTGACAGCGGCCGCAACCTCACCCATCACCCAGTTGGCAGCGATCTTCTTATCCTTCACGCCATCAGCTACAGCGACGTAATAGTCGGCGATGTCGCGACTTCCCGTCAGAATGGAGGCATCGTACTCAGAAAGACCAAAATCCTTCATAAGACGTTCCCGCATGGCATCAGGGAGCTCAGGCATCTCGCTGCGCACCCGTTCAATCCATTCATTGCTTACTTCAAGCGGGAGCAGATCAGGGTCCGGGAAGTAGCGATAATCCATCGAATCTTCCTTCGTGCGCATGAGACGCGTTTCGCCCTTATCAGGGTCATAAAGCCGCGTAGCCTGCACCACCTTTCCGCCGCCCTCAATCAGCTCGATCTGGCGCTCAACCTCATAGTTGATGGCTTCTTCCAGGAAGCGGAACGAATTGAGATTCTTGATTTCGCAGCGAGTACCGAATTCCTTCTGACCGACAGGACGTACGGATACGTTGGCGTCGCAGCGGAAATTGCCCTCCTGCATGTTGCCTTTCGACATGCCGAGCCAAACCACTAATGCATGAAGCGCACGGGCATAGCCCACTGCCTCAGCGGCGGAGCGCAGTTCCGGCTCCGTCACGATTTCCAGAAGCGGTGTTCCGGCGCGATTAAGATCGATGCCGGAGTGTCCATGAACAATGCCGTGAACCGACTTGCCGGCATCTTCCTCAAGATGCGCACGAGTGAGGTTGATGGTCTTCATGTAGGGTTCGCCGTTTTTCGGTTCCACGGCAAAAGTCACTTTGCCGCCGACAACAATCGGCAGCTCAAACTGACTGATTTGATAGCCCTTCGGAAGATCCGGGTAAAAATAATTCTTGCGGTCGAAAACCGAATGATTAGCCACGCGAGCGCCGATCGCGAGACCGAAGCGAATCGCACGGTCAACGGCTCCCCGGTTAAGCACTGGCAGCGCTCCAGGCAGAGCAAGATCCACGTAGCAGGCGTTCACGTTCGGTTCATCGCCGAAATGGCACGGCGCGCCCGAAAAAATCTTGGAATGGGTCGAGAGCTGAACGTGCGTCTCAAGACCAATGACAACTTCCCATTTCATCTTGAATTTTTCCCTTTAAACGTTCGTCTGCTCAATAGCCCTTCGGATGGCGCTGATGCCAGTCGGTGGCCTTCTGCCATGCATCAGCCAGATGCAGGAGCTTCGCTTCGGTGAAGTGTTCACCAAGAAGCTGCAAACCGATTGGACGACCGTTCGAATGGATGCCGCAGGGCATGGAAACGCCGGGCAGACCGGCAAGCGAAGCCGGAACCGTATAAAGGTCAGAGAGGTAGGCGGAAACCGGATCGGCATTAGCCCCAAAATCGTAAGCCGTACCAGTGGTAACCGGACAAGCAATGGCATCGACCTTACGGAAAGTCTCATGGAATTCACGCGCAATGAGGCGACGAACTTTTTGAGCCTTTAAGTAGTAGGCATCGTAATAACCGTGCGACAGCACATAGGTGCCGATCATGATGCGGCGCTTCGGTTCCGGACCAAACCCTTCATCGCGCGATTTTTTCATCATGTCGCCGATATCGGTATATTCCGCCGCACGATGGCCGTATCGCACGCCGTCAAAACGCGAAAGGTTGGAGCTCGCCTCAGCACAGGCGACGACGTAGTAAACCGGAACGCCGAGCTTAGCCATCGGCAGTTCAATATCTACGATCTCCGCGCCTTCGCGGCGATAGAAATCAAGCACTGCATCAATGGAAGCGCGGACTTCGGAATCAAGGCCGTCTCCCATCCAGGAGCGCGGCACGCCGATCTTCAGCCCCTTCACCGACTTGCCAAGATCCCGGGAGAAATCTTCCCGGGGCATATCGACGCTCGTTGAATCCCAGGGATCATGGCCCACCATAGAGCCGAGCACCATAGCGCAGTCCTCAGCTGACTGACCGAGAAGACCTGCAGTATCCAGCGAAGATGCAAAGGCGATCATGCCGAGTCTCGACGGCCGGCCGTATGTAGGCTTCATGCCGGTAATGCCGCAGAACGCTGCGGGTTCGCGAATGGAGCCGCCCGTATCCGTCCCGGTTGCAATCGGCACCAACCCAGCTGCAACGGCGGCGGCTGAGCCGCCCGAAGAACCGCCGGGAACTGCGTTGGCATCCCAAGGATTCCCCACACGTCCGTATGCGGAATTTTCATTACCCGATCCCATCGCGAATTCATCGCAATTGAGCTTACCCATGCAAACCATGCCGGCGTCCTTGAGGCTGCGCACGACAGTCGCATCAAAGGGGCTCATATAGCCTTCGAGCATGCGGCTCGCTGCCGTTGATGCCCACTCTTTGGTGACAAAAATGTCTTTATGCGCAATGGGGATGCCGGTGAGCGGAGTCGCCTGCCCGGCGGCAATACGTCTGTCGGCTTCTTCAGCCTGACGGATCGTTTCCTCGGGGCGGACATCAAGGAAAGCATTCAGGCCGCGGCCTTCTTCGATGCGTTCGAGATAGTCGCGGGCAAGTTCAACGGCAGACACCTCGCGGCTCTGAAGTCGCCGGGACAGTTCGGCGACGGAGACAAAAGTTTTTTCCATGGGTGAAACTCTTCCGGAAACGTTATTCGATCACCTGAGGGACAAGGAAATAGCCCTCGGATTTTTCCGGAGCATTCTTCATGTTCTCACTGCGGTTATTGCCTTCAGTGACCACATCTTCACGCAGGCGCTCCACTCCGTCATGCGGATTCGGCATGGGCTCAATTCCTTCGGTATCAACCGAACGGATTTCTTCAATCATCTGGAAAATATCGTTGAGCTCGCCCTGCATGACCTTGATCTGTTCTTCAGAAATATCAATGCGGCCGAGATCTGCGATACGGCGAATATCGCCAGCGCTTAAAGGCATAGTGACGTCTTCCGGAAAGGGATGAGAAGGAGCGTACGTTCAGAGGACGGAAACAGATAAAAAATCCGTAACAATCCCACACAAAGGCCAGAAGGCGAGGCCTGAAGCGCTGCTCCTTGGAAAGGGTGAGTTAGTTTATCATTGCTTATTTATGCGTGCGGTATTCGGCCTTGGATGTCCGGGTACTGGATTTTTGCCTGTCTGCGCGAGGCGATTCAAAGCGAAACAACGATGTTCGGCTTCTTTCGAAACTACTTCTCCAATGATCTCGCCATCGATCTCGGTACGGCCAACACCCTGATTTATGTCCGTGGTAAAGGCATTGTTCTCAATGAGCCGAGCGTTGTCGCCATCCGCCAGGAAGGCGGGCCAAACGGCAAAACGACCATTCACGCTGTCGGTAAAGCCGCCAAACAGATGCTCGGCCGCGTTCCAGGCAACATCAGCGCCATCCGTCCGATGAAGGACGGCGTGATTGCAGACTTTACGGTCACCGAACAGATGCTCAAGCAGTTCATCCGCATGGCGCATCCGTCAAGGCTGTTTGCTCCTAGTCCGCGCATCATCATTTGCGTACCCTGCGGCTCCACGCAGGTAGAGCGGCGCGCCATTAAGGAAAGCGCGCTCGCTGCCGGCGCATCTGAGGTTTATCTGATCGAAGAGCCCATGGCTGCTGCCATTGGTGCGGGACTCCCCGTCAATGAGGCTGCCGGCTCCCTTGTTGTCGACATCGGCGGCGGCACTACCGAAGTGGGGCTGATTTCACTCGGCGGCATGGTCTACGCAGGATCCATCCGCGTAGGTGGCGACAAATTCGACCAGGCAATCATCAATTACATCCGCCGCAACTTCGGCATGCTGATTGGCGAACCCACGGCAGAGCTCATCAAGAAAAAGATCGGCTCCGCTTTCCCCGCCTCCGAGATGATGGCAATCGAAGTCAAGGGCCGCAACATTGCCGAGGGCGTACCGCGCACCTTTACCGTTCACTCCAATGAAGTGCTTGAGGCGCTCTCCGAGCCGCTTAATCAAATCGTGGTAGCCGTCAAGAATGCCCTCGAGAAAACTCCCCCGGAACTTGGTGCCGATATTGCTGAGCACGGCCTCATGCTGACAGGCGGAGGCGCTCTTCTGAGAGACATCGATCAGCTGCTCAAGGAAGAAACCGGCCTGCCGGTGCATGTTGCCGAAGAGCCGCTCAACTGCGTAGTGAAGGGCTGCGGCATTGCGCTGGAGAATATGGATAAGCTCCGCACCGCCTTCGCTGTCGGCTGATTATCGAGCCGGCAATGGCCTACGGAGCTCCGCCGCTATTCCGCCAGGGCGTATCCGCCCGCGCGCGCTTTCTATTCTTTCTTATGCTTTCGCTGGCAGCCATCCTTGTTGATGGCCGCCTGCGTTCGCTTGATGGCCTCAGAAGCACGGTAGTGAGCTTTACATCTCCCATCGTAGAGGCGATCCACCTGCCTGGCCGAATTCTCGGTGAAGGGCAAGGTTATTTCATGAGCAAGCGCCGCCTTAATGAAGAAGTGCAGCGGCTCTCCGAAGAAAATCAGCTCCTGCAGCTCTCGGCTGCACGTTATGAGGAAGTGCAGCAGGAAAACGAATCTCTGCGGCGCCTCATCAATACCGTTCCCAGAGCAGCAGATAAAGTCGCGACGGCAGAAGTCATCGGCCGCATTGCAGATCCATTCTCCCGCCGGATTCAGATCAATATCGGCTCCCGGGAAGGCGTTGAGATCGGCATGCCGGTAATCGGCCCTTTTGGAGTTCTCGGACAGATTTCCCGTGTTGTTAATCGTCTTTCCGAAGTAACTCTCCTCACGGACCACACCATTCGCCTTTCTGTCATCAACCGCAGAACGGGTGCCTTCTTCATCCTTTCGGGCACGGGCGACGACAGTCTTTCCGTTCTCTTCGCATTACCCTCGGCGGACATTCGCCCTGGTGATGAACTCATTACGTCAGGGCTCGACAATCTTTTCCCGAAAGCCATCCTTGCTGCGCGCGTTACAGCTACCAGTTATCAACCTGGAGAGCCCTATCAAAGGGTGGAAGCGGCTGCCGTTGCTGATGTTGAAGACATCCAGTTCGCCACTGTCGTTCTCGCAAATCCCAACCCTGCCGCCGGGCTTGAAGAAGCGGCTGCCCCCTCACGTTTTGAGCGGAGGTCCCGTCGATGAACAAGCTTGATTACTCATCGCTCCCTGAAGACAGCGATGCCGGCAAGCTCGAACATCCGGCCTCGCTCTCATGGGTGCTCTTTACCTTCTTCTTTTCCATCGTTATCAGTATTGCAGCCCAGCAAAGCTTCTGGATGCCCAATTTTCTGGCACTCACGATCATTTTCTGGACGCTGCGGCAGCCCGAAAGCGCCGGCATGACGGTTGCTTTCTGCTGCGGCATTCTGATGGATGTGCTCAATGGTTCTGTTCTCGGACAGCAGGCGCTTGCCTTCGTGACGCTCTGCTATTTCACGACAACACTCGCGAGACGCATCTCTTGGTTTGGCCCCTTCGGACAAAGTCTCCACATCTTGCCGCTCCTGCTGCTTTCTCAAGTACTTGTGATGCTTGTGCGTCTCTGGTTTGACGGACTCTGGCCGGGTTGGGAGTGGTTCCTGCAGAGCCTGACTGGCGCCGCTATCTGGCCGCTTTGGTCCAAGCTTCTCAAGCCGCGCTCATCACGCGTCACATCACTCTGATCCTCGGGGGAAGATGCACTCATGGCCCTCGAATCTCTGGAATTCAAAGAGGAAGACTCTGACGCCGGGGCATTTAGAAGGCGCCTTGCCTTTGCCTTCGGCATGGTGATTCTCTGCTTCAGCTTGCTCGTCATGCGTCTTGCCTGGCTGCAGATCATCAAACAGGATACTTATCAGCAACGGGCAGAACAAAACCGTACCGTTACCACAACCAATCAGGGATCAAGAGGATTGATCTTTGATCGCAACGGCACATTAATTGCCGGCAATCGTCTCTCCTGGTCGATTGAAATTACGCTGGATCAAACTGTTGAGCCTATCAACCGGTTGATTGACCGTCTTGCGGAAGTCATCAAAATCACGCCTGCCGATCGCAGACGCTTTCGCAGATTGAGAGAAGATCTGAATCGCTACGACGGCATTCCCATCCGTACAGACCTCACTGACGCGGAGGTAGCCGCCTTTACGGCCCAGCGCTGGCGATTCCCCGGCGTGGACATCAATCAGCGCGAGCACCGTATTTATCCGGAACATGCTCTTGGCAGCCACATCATCGGTTACGTCAGCTCACTCTCCCTCAATGACAAGAAGCGTCTCGACTCTGAAGGCGTCCTTGCGCTCTATCAGGGCGAGCGCGAGATCGGCAAAGTAGGACTTGAACGCAGCTATGAGCACATTCTGCACGGCACTCCAGGTCATGAAACACTCGAAATCACTGCCGACGGCAGATCTGTGCGCACGCTTGAGTTGATTCCTGCCCATCCAGGGAAAAATCTCCGCCTCTCAGTGGATATGAATCTGCAGAGCGTGGCAGAAAATGCCATGAAGGGGAAAACCGGTGCCATCATCGCCATTGAGCCTCGTACAGGCGAGATTCTCTCTTTTGTATCGCTTCCTACATACGACCTCAACCTTTTCCCGGGCGGCATTGACCCTGAGTCCTGGAGCTATCTCAATACTGCCGAAACAAAGCCGCTTCTCAACAGAGCCATGCGCGGCATCTATCCTATCGGCTCAACTTACAAACCCTTCATGGCCCTCGCCGGCCTTGAGACCGGCGCGGTAACTGCTGACTTTATCCTTAACGATACCGGCGTCTTTCAGGTTGGGAACCATCGCTTCCGCGACGTTACCGGCTCCCCAAAAGGTCCGCTTAATCTGCGCAAATCCATAGCGGTGTCATCCGACATCTATTACTACTGGCTCTCCACCCAGATTGGCGTCGATGGCATTTACAACTTCATGAAGCAATGGAAGTTCGGAGCCAAAACCGGCATTGACCTTGTAGGCGAGCAAACCGGGATTCTCCCCAATCGGGAATGGAAGGAGCGACGCATAAAGGAACCCTGGTACGTGGGCGACACACCGTCCCTCGGCATCGGTCAGGGCTATAACGCCTTCACGCTTTTGCAGCTCGCGCATGCCACGGCTACGCTCGCCAACCGCGGCGTCATCATGACTCCGCACCTGGTAAAGAGCATCGAGGACCCGATGACAGGGGAAATAACCCGCGTAGACGCAGAGTCGACAGGAAAAATCCCTCTAAAACCAAGAAATATCGATGTGGTGACTGCTGGAATGACGGATGTCACCACTTCCGGCACAGCACGAGGCATTTTCCGTGACGCCCCATACAGCGTCGCCGGCAAAACAGGCACGGCCCAGGTAGTGAGCATTGCCCAGGACTCTCGCTATGACGAAAAGAAGCTATCGCGGGAGCTCCATGACCATGCACTCTTCATCGCTTTTGCACCTGCCCGCAATCCACGAATCGCACTCGCCGTTCTTGTTGAAAACGGCGGGTTCGGCGCCCGTGCAGCAGCTCCAATTGCCCGGGAAATGATGGACTACTGGCTCACAGGAGAAAATAAGCTCGGCCTCCCGCCTCCTAAAGGTGTTCCTCTTATTGATACGAAATCGAAGGAAGAGCGCCGTCAGAAAAGGAGCAATCCGTCATGACGAATGAATTCTCCCGACTGTCTGCTCTGTCGGGACGCTGGCTCCTCTCCAGAGTTCTGCGCTTTGATCTGATGCTGCTTGCGATCGTGATGTGCCTCATCACGATCGGATTCATCACGCTTTTCTCCGCAGGTTATTCCTTCCCCTGGCGCATTGAGGACCAGATCCGAAATCTCATCGTCGCTGCCGGCGCCATGTTTGCCACTTCGCTCATCCCTGTGAAGTGGATCCGGCGCGTTGCACTGCCGTGCTTTGCCGTCGGCTGCCTCCTGCTTCTCGCAACCGCCGTTGCAGGCATTACGGTAAAAGGCGCCACTCGCTGGCTCAATATCGGCATCCGCATCCAGCCATCAGAAATCATGAAGCTCGCCGTGCCGATGATGCTTGCCTGGTATTACTGGAAAAGAAGCGAATCGCTCGCTTGGTGGGATCACATCGTCGCCTTCGGATTGCTCCTTATTCCGGCAATTTTCATTATGCGTCAGCCGGATCTGGGAACGGCCATTCTTGTTTCCATTGCCGGACTCTCTGTCATTTTCTTCGCGGGTGTAAGCATCAAGGTCGTCATCGCCTGCGTCTGCCTTGCGCTGCTTTCGCTGCCGCTCTGCTGGACTCTGCTTCATGACTATCAGAGAGAACGCATCCTCACTCTGCTCGATCCTACGCTCGATCCACTGGGGAAGGGTTTTCATATTCTGCAGGCGCTCATTGCCATCGGTTCAGGAGGGTTTACCGGCAAAGGCTGGATGGAAGGCACTCAAGCGCACCTCGACTTTATTCCCGAGCGAACTTCAGATTTCATTTTTGCCGTCTTCGGCGAAGAGTTCGGCTTTGTCGGTGCAGTGCTTCTCCTCTTTATGTACCTTGCGCTTGTGGCTCGAAGCTTCTTCATCGCGGCCTGGGCGCCTTCGCGCTTTTCGAGACTTCTTGCCGGTGCTATCGGCGTCATCTTCTTTACCTACACTTTTGTCAATATCGGCATGGTGAGTGGAATTCTTCCTGTGGTCGGCGTGCCGCTGCCTTTCATGAGCTACGGCGGAACAGCGCTTCTGATCCTCGGCATCTCCACAGGTATCCTGCTTTCCATATCCGCAGAATCAAAGGATTAGGAGACCCCCCTTCATGCGGCTCCCCATCATTTCTTATCTTTCCATCCTGGCCGGTGCGGCTGCTCTGCTGACGCTTTCCGGGTGCAGCACAAACTCCCGCTACTACGGCAACGACGGTCCTCCGACTGTATTCACTGGATCTGGCACTGAAAGCGCAGTTCCTAAAGTCGAGCCTTTCCGGGCAGCCGCTAATCGCCCTTATACGGTGCTCGGCTCAAGCTATACCCCGATGACAACCGACGCGCCTCTGCGCCAGCGCGGTGTTGCATCCTGGTACGGCAAACAGTTTCATGGGAACAAAACCTCGATCGGCGAGATATACGACATGTATCAGCCGACCGCCGCGCATCCGACAATGCCGCTGCCTTCCTACGCACGCGTAACGAATCTTTCCAATGGGCGCTCCATCATCGTGCGAGTCAATGACAGAGGGCCCTTCCTGCATAACCGCATCATTGATCTTTCTTATGCAGCAGCCAAAACGCTTGGGTATTCCAGCGCCGGTACTGCCAATGTAGAAGTGCGCCGCCTTACCTGGGATGAAATCCGATCGGGCTCCTGGCAACAGAGCAGCATCAGCACAACGCCGCTCTCGCAGCCCACGTGGAAAGCACCTTCCGATACTGCAGGCATTACGTCAGCAAAAGCTGGCTGGGGCGTGCAGATCGGCTCCTTCTCGCAGGAAAGCAATGCGCGAAGCTACGCCGCTCATGCCGATGCGGTTCTTTCTGCAACTGGCGGCATGAAGGGCGTGCGCATTGTGAAGGACGGCTCGCTCTGGAGGGTAATCGTCGGCAGCGGCATGACGCATGACAAAGCCGCACAGTATGCACGCAACATCAGTTCTGAGCTCGGTGTTCAAGCTTTCAGCATCGAGCGATAACCTGCCGCCGAATCCTTGACCTGCAAAAGAAGGAATAGGATTGCACCCATATGCTGAGAAAAAGGCTTCCCGAATTCCCGGCCGGCCTCCCTTTCCTCACTGAATTGCTTGACGCTAAGAAAATGACGACGCTAAAGGAATACATTCACCACGCCTGGGAAGGCGAAACCCTTGATGCCATGAAGGCATTCATCCGCATTCCTTCCAAAAGCTCTGCCTTTGATGCAGAGTGGGAAAAGCATGGTTTTCTTCTGGAAGCTGTGAAGGATGCTGCTCAATGGGGGAAAAAGCGCTTCCCATCGGGCACCTTCGAAATTCTCTCGAAGCCAGGTGTTACTCCGGCACTCTTCATTGACCTGCCCGCTTCTGATGGGCACACCGGCCGTCCCGTCTTTTTTTACGGACACTTCGACAAGCAGCCTGAAACCAACGGCTGGTCTGAAGGACTCGGCCCGTGGCTGCCGGTCGTAAAGAACGACCGTCTTTACGGACGAGGCTCTGCAGACGACGGCTACAGCTTCTACACAGCGCTTACGGCCATTCTGGCGCTTGAAGCTGCTGGAACGGCCCATCCTCGCATAGTAGGTTTCTTCGAAACCGACGAAGAATCCGGCTCCAAAGACCTTGGTGCCTATCTGCATGAAATAGCGCCTCGCTGCGGTGACCCTTGCGTCCTGGCTATCCTTGACCTCGGCATCTGCGATCACCACCGCCTCTGGCTAACAAGCAGCTTGCGCGGCGTTGTCGGCTTCAAGCTCAAGGTGGAAGTTCTTACACACCCCGTACACTCCGGCATTGCAAGCGGCATTGTCCCGAGCTCCTTTGCTGTCATGCGCGAGCTCCTTGACCGTCTTGAGGATCCAAGGACGGGCCGTGTACTCCTTCCCGAATTTCATGTTTCCCTGCCTGAAGAACATAAAAAAGCCATTGAAAGATGCGCTGCGATCCTTGGCAAAGAAGTCATCAAATTTCCCTTCGCCGGCGATACGGAACCGCGTTCATCAGATCCCGTTCAGGCCATCCTAAGGAATACGTGGGAACCAACGCTTTCCATCCTCGGTGCTGACGGTCTTCCCTCGACCTCTGAGGCGAGTGCGCTCCTAAGAGCCTCAACGAGCCTGTCGCTCTCCTTCCGCATTCCTCCCAGAGTTGATCCCCAGGCGGCGCTTAAAGCGGCCGTCGCCGCAGTAACTGAAAATGTGCCCTCGCATGCCCGCGTCACCGTCTGGGATTGCCGAGCGGAAGGCGGCTTTGAGGCTCCGGCTCTTGCCCCCTGGCTTGAAGAGGCAACGCACGCCGCCAGCAAATCGTTATGGGGAAACGACTTCGAATATTGCTTTGAAGGAGCAACAATCGGCACGATGAAGGACTTCTCTTCTTCATTCCCGAATGCTTCCTTCCTGAATCTAGGGGTGCTCGGTGCTGAAGAAAATGCTCATGCTCCGAATGAGTCTCTTCCTCTCGACTATGTCAGGAAACTGACCGAAGCAATCGCTGACATTGTTGCTGCCGTTCCGCAAAAGGATTGATCCCATGCGCCGCGACTGCGTTACTCAGGTCATTGTCCGCTGGAGCGATGGTGAAGAAGACAACTTCGCCACGCCTTTTGAAGCTGAAAATTACATCAACTACATGCTCGATGAACTGGGGGAACCCATCGCTGCATGGCTTGAAGATATGTCCGGTCGAAAGAAGTGGGACTACCGAATCGTTGAAGACGAAGAAGGTACGCTCAGACTAGCAGACTGATTTCTCAGGAGATTTTTCATGAATTGTCCGCTTTGCAGCGAAAAGCCCATAGGAGAATTCTGGAGAGGGCGTCACTTCTATGCTATTGATGCCGGAAACGATGATTTTCCTGCATATATCCGCATCGTCGCTCGCGATCATATTGCAGAAATGAGCATGCTCAGCCCGGCACTCAAATCAGAGTTACGCGCTCTATTGGATGCCGCAGAAGAGGAGATGCTGGCAGCACTTGCGCCCGACAAAATGAACTGGGCGCAGTTCGGCAATATGGTGCCTCACCTGCATTGGCACCTCATTGCCCGTTGGAAGGATGACGGCTGGTTTCCGGAATGTCCATGGGGACCGCGTCAACGCCCGGTTGCTGCAGAACTTTCCCGGAAGCGTCGCAACGAAGCGTTGGAACTGCTCCCTCAGCTCGCCCAGCGCTTTTCCGAAGTTGAAAGTCGTTTCTAGCGGCAATGTCTTCAGGGCTGACAAGCGGAAAATTTACCGCCTTCCCGGCCTTTAAAGGTTTTTATGAGGAGCTTGTTTTCATCCTGAGAGATATTAGGGAAGACAAGCTCCACATAGCCTTTACGCGGATTGCGCTCCATTACGATGACATTTTTGAGCGACCAGGCGCTTGCAGCTTCGCGCGCCCAGTTTTCAGCCTGAAGTCTCTCCGGTGTTCGGGCAATCTCTATTCCCCAGCCTTTCCCATCAAGCGCAAAAAGCTTCCCATTCTGCAATCCTTCCTGAACGAGCTTTTCAAGCGCCTTTGCAGCCTTTACTTCCGTACTGTAGGGACCTGCATACACAATTCGCTCCGCAAGATCCACAGCCTTGATCTGAACTCTGTCCATCCAGCCGATGCGTTCTATGGAAGTCCTCAGTTTTTTAAGGTTTTTCTCTGGGATTGGACCGAACCTCAGGCAAATGGCATCTTCGGGTTTCGGCAGCTTTGACTCTGCTGATTTAAAGAGCGGAATAGTTCGGGGATTCAACTCTCGAACCTCTTTTTCTTTTACTGGGGGCTCTTCCCCCTGAGCCCTTTCAGGCACCGCGATTACGATGGGCTTTGCGAGTGTGAAGCCATCCACGGCGGCGTTCGCGGACACAGGCACCGTTCGCATCACCTTCTCCTCGCGATTCATCACGAGTAACGCTGCCAGACCTGCAGCAATAAACGCCAGAATAACTGCAAGCACTCTCATGACTCGTTTGCCTTTATCGACCGATGCCGCGCTTGAGCTGCCAGTCCAAGCAGCACGAGGTTATGCTGAAGCATCAGATTCGGGACCAACCCTCTAAGCCTCGGCTCGATGAAACGCGCAGCCCCTCCAGCAAGCACGACCCGTGCGCTTCCGCTTCTTTTCACTAATTCCTCATACGCAAGCTTCACAAGACCCGCCTGCGCATCCATGATGCCGGTTGCGATTGCATTCAGCGTGTTTTGAGGAAAGTCCTGCCACTCACCGAGCTCGCCTTTTAAGAGTGGAATTCCGTCCTCCAGGCACTTCTTCATCATCGTAGGCCCCGGAGCAATGCGGCCGCCCAGAAATGCATATTGCCCTTCAGCCTCGCAAAGCACAGCATCCACCGTAGTGGCAGTTCCCATTTGCACGACCAAAAGAGACTGTCCCGGAGCTGCATCAATGGCACCCAGCGCAGCGCACCATCGATCGGCCCCTAATTTGCCTGGTGCGCTGTATGTGTTCCTTAGCGTGAGGTCGTCGCTTACGAATGCGTTTTGAGAACGAACCCAGTTCCAGGAAATGTCATGATCATTAAAAAACTTAGTCGCTGAAAATGCGAGTTCAGGCGCTGCAACCGTGCAGCCGATAACGCGATCAGGCGCCAGTTCCAACCAATCTGAATAGAGCCTTTCCTTAAAGCCGCTCTGCCCGCGATGAACTACCGTATGTGGTGTGCGCTCATCACCAAGAAGCGCCCATTTGAGCGCGGTATTTCCCAGATCAATCAGAAGAGTCTTCACGGTCGTCACTCCCTATGAGAATTACCGAGCAGCGAAACCAGTTCACCGGAAAGTTCCGATTTCTCTCCACGCCGCCCCTGCAGAATAAGCCGACCCAAAGCATCAATTCCCTTGTTTATGCCTTCAAGCGGGACATCTGGCTTGTCGAGCGTGCGCCAGGCTACTGATTTTCCATAAAAGGCATCATAAAGTGGCCATTTATCAATAATTTCTGAAAAATCATGAGATTTTTCAATTGCCATAAATGTATTGATCAAATCAGAGACGATCAAACCAAGGAACTCTCCACGCATGGTTGGATCACTCATGCTTACGCGCGTAGAAATAGCTCGGATAGGCCATCCGGCAGTTGTCACGCCTCCCGGAGCAATACTCAGATTCAAACCGACCCCGATGACGATGCTGCGGACTCCGTTTGCATCTCCAACAGTTTCGATAAGAATGCCCCCGGCTTTTCCTCCGGCAGTCCAGACATCATTCGGCCACTTAACCAGGACCTTTTCGTTGGAGGCCATAGAAGCAGATCGAGCAATCGACATCGCCGCAGCAATCGAAAGCATGCCCGGAGGAGCGCTTAGCAAGCCATCTCTGAGCGGAAGGCCAAGCGAAAAAATCATTGCAAGCTCTGCCGTCTGCCATCCACGACCGTGCGTACCCCGCCCTGCGGTTTGACGCTCCACAGTAAGCAGCACCGGATGTCGAAAAGCATTTCGCCGCGCCGCCGCCTTCAGATCATCGTTGGTAGATCCTGTTTCCTGCCGCCAATTCACTTCCACCGACGTCGGAAGCGAGTTGTTTAATGCATTGAGGAAATAATTACTGGACATAGACGCTCTGCTATTGCTTAGCTAAGATCGATCAAGGGCTGAAGCGCTCCATTTTGACACAGCTATCTGCCGGCCACACCCGCCGACCATTCATCTCCAGAGTTCTCTTATCAGGCATGCCTCGGTTGTCCCAAAAAATCACGTCGAAACTCTTTGTACTGGCGTTCTTTGCATTTCAGTCCACGCATGCCGCAACGCTGCTTATTGATCTTGAGAGTAACCAGACCATACTTGAGGAAGCTCCAGCTGCGCCTGTTTCTGCGGAACCTATGCTGCCTCTAATGGCGGTCTATACGGCGCTTGATATTGCGAAAGAAACTGCAGTTGACCTTTTTGAGAACGTGCCCAATCCCTGGGGAGACGCAGTTAAAACGAGAAAAGATACCGTCGAATCGTCCCAAACCGTCGAATTAGCGACGGTCCTTCAGATCGCACTGATGAACGGCTCTCCAGATGCTGTAGAGGCAATTGCGCCATCCCTAGGGCTCTCTAAAGAAGAATTTACTCGACAGATGCAAATGAGAGCAGAAAAACTTGGCATGGCATCATCCCGATTTTCGTACCCGTGCAGCACTTCAGAGTCATGTATTTCTTCTGCCGAAGATATAGCGCATCTGGCACAGGCGCTTTTCCGGGATTTCTCCATTTCCCGAATTTGGGCTGCTCAGCAGCGCTTTACCGCACCCGGTTTGCCGCCGCAAACAACTTCCAATTTTCTGCTGATTCATAGTCCTGCTATTTCCGGCATTTTTATTGCCCCAGATGCTAAAAATGCCAGCGCCGTCGTGCTCTCCGAAAATCCTAGAAACTCGGGAAATCGCATCCGCAGACTTCTTGCTGTAGAGCTCGGTGCCCCAGATCAAAAAGCCCTGCGGGATCGTCTCTCTGCCCTCTTTCTCAGAGCATGGCGCGACTATGAAACGCTCAGAATTTATGGAAAAGGAACAGTAGTTGCGCAGATTCCTGTTTTCAAGGGACTCAAACGAAAAGTTGCCGCAATGCTCAATGAGGATCTCTTTGCAACGCTCTCCCGGGAACAGATGATCAGCAACGGCTCAAACGCATTTGATATCCGCGTGAGCTATTCTTCTCCCCTTGTGGCCCCCGTTGCACAGGGGAACCTCATCGCAGAAGTGAAGATTTATGCTGACGGCCGTGAAATCGCAAATGCTCCTCTCGTAGCGGCGGAAAATGTTCCTATCGGAGGTTTCTGGGCAAGATTTCGCGATACGCTCCGTATTGCTCTTGATCAGGATGCGCTGCATCCCTGAATGAACAGGCACCTTATTTTTATTTCTCTGAGTAAAGAAAATGACTGAAGCGGAAAAAAAGGATGTTGTAACAATGGATTCAGATGTCGTTCAAGACAAGGAATCCGAACAGCTGAAAGAAGCCGTGGAACAATCCGAGGCGCTCATGAAATTCCCGATGGAATTTCCGATTAAGGTCATGGGCGATGCATCTCCTGCTTTTCCCAAAGAAATTATTGAGATAACCAAATCACACTTCGAAGATTTCGACGAAAAAAACGTTGTTGTCACATGGTCTCGAACCCGCAAGTATCAGTGCGTAACGGTAACCGTTACAGCGAGATCCCGTGAGCAGCTCGACGACATGTATCGCGCGCTCACGGCTTGCCCGATGGTGAAATACGCTCTTTAAAACATAATGACCCTCACTGCCCGCGAAAATCCTGGACTGATACGTTCATGGCTTGCCTTCACGCGTCCGAAAACCTGGCTGATAGCAGTCTCCCCGGTGATTGCTTCGCTAGCGCTTGCCTGGAGCGAAACCAGGGCCTTTGAACCTCTTACAGCACTCTTCACTATTTCCATTGCCATCCTGATGCAAGCCATTTCCAACATGGAAAATGACTTGGGGTATGCAGAAAGAAATGCCGAAAGAGGAAATCGCAGGGGACTCCCGCGAGCTACCACAATGGGATGGATCAGCCTACCAACGGCCCGTATTGCCATCAGGATCGGTGCGCTCCTAGCGCTCATCAATACGGCAGTACTCATCTGGATCGGCGGCTGGATCTTTCTTCTGATCGGACTGGCTTCGCTCGTTGCCGCCTACTCGTACATGGGCGGTCCCAAGCCTATCGCTTACACACCTTTTGGAGAACTTGTCGTCCTGGTGTTTTTCGGGCTGACAGCCGTCTGCGGCACCTATTTCCTTCAGACAGGCAACATATCGATCAATGCATGCCTCCTCGGCCTCGCTCTCGGCAGCGTTGCGTCCGGCGTCCTCGCAGTCAATAATTTCCGCGACCATGCGCACGATGCCAGTATTGGACGAAACACCTTAGCCGTTGTGATCGGCAAGCCCGGCTTCCTGCAGTTATTCCGTCTTCTAATGCTCGTTCCTTATGGCTCTCTTGTCATCATGGCTGTAAACAGCAATTCGCTTTGGCCGGTACTTATCGCGTTCGCGACCCTTCCGCTGGCCATTTCAATTGCTAAAAATCTAGCCCTGAAAGAGCATGAAGAACTCAATGAGGTGATGTTCGGCTGCGTGAAGCTCGAAGGCATTTTCTCCATGCTCTTTGCGGCGGGATGCATTCTCTCCGTTTTTATAGAAAATCTTTAAAAGAAACGGGCCTTTCAATCTTCTGAGATCGCAAAGGCCCGTTTCTCCTCATATGAAGCCTACTCTCAGCACGAGAGTTTTAATCTTCCTTAGGCTGATTCTGTTCAACGGTCTTCATGCGAAGTTCAATTTCTTCGCGCGAAGCAATCGTAAAGCAGGTAATAACCTTCTGAACGCCGGAAATCTTTGCGGCTGTCTGCGCGGCAATCTGGGCTTCATCCGCCGTCACAAGCCCCATCAGGTAGATGATGCCTCTTTCTGCCACAACCTTCATCTGGTTCAAAGAGATCTTGCTGTTCCCGACAATAGAGGTACGAACTCTGGTTGCGAGAAGCGAATCAGAAAGACGCGTCGAAAGCGACGACGGCTCCATAACTGCAAGTTCGTTGACTATTCCGCGAACAT
Organism: Sutterella faecalis; assembly: GCF_006337085.1. Classification (GTDB taxonomy): domain Bacteria; phylum Pseudomonadota; class Gammaproteobacteria; order Burkholderiales; family Burkholderiaceae_F; genus Sutterella; species Sutterella faecalis. The sequence goes on from NZ_CP040882.1 coordinate 1,915,235, forward strand.
CCGGACTTGCTGTGGCAATCTGCTCAACGGCCTTTCTATTCCCTAACGAGTTAATTTCTCCCGAAAGTAAGACACGACCATCATAGGCAGTCACCGTCACATGATGCTGCTGGTCTTTGCCTAGAGCCTGCTCTATTTCATAAGACACGCGTTTTTCCACAACTTCATCGCTCACGATGGAGCCAGCCGTTCGCCGATCCGTTACAACTGACGCTGTTGTTGCGGCAGCCCCTCCAACAATCAGGGGAGCGGCAATGCACCCGGAAAGCATTACCACGCCGACCGACAGGCTAAGCGCAAGGGAGGCCTTTCTGAATGAGATTCGCTGCATGAGCATCTTCAACCGTAAAAAGAGATGAACCGAAAGCCGGAACGCGTTTTAGAAGTTTAACGAGGCAGTTCAAGATCGCGCACAGGCAGAGAAGTCCTGAGGGCTTCCGCTTCGTAAACATTTGCAGTCTGGAGAATTGGCTGAATTTTCTGCCAGCTTCCAGAAAGCAGCTCCCGTGAAATGAGAACTTTATGTGAGAGATATCGAATCCTGTCTTCCTTCAACCACTTTCTAAGCACCTCTCGTATTTGCTCTGGCGAGGTATTGATGACGAAAGATGCAACCTGAAGGGAAGGAATGACGCTGAGAGCAACCCATTCCACAACGCCTTCACGAAGAAGATCCTGAAAATCCAAGCTCGCCGCAATGGAGCTTGCCACGAGAAAAATCGCCAGGCGCTCTTCTACCGTAGCAGAGTGCGTTACCAAAAGCCCTAATCGATCAGCTACGGCGCAAACTGAGGAGTAATGCGAAAGCTCACGTTGCCAAGATGCATTCTGATCACAAATCCGCAAAAGCAAATCTGCATTGGCAACCACAACTTCCGTAGTCGTCATGCACCAGTGCCGCCGCTGCATTCTGTCCTGCAGATAGAGCGTTTCATAACTGCCACAGAACGCACCTGGACCCGAAAGCGAAATCAAAAGCGGATCCTTATGGAAAGGATCGAGCAGAGCTTTAGCAACCACGCCGCGTTCAACCAGCATCAGCTTCTGAAAAAAGCCTGGCGACTCATAAATACGCTCTCCTCGCATGAAGATTGTTCGATGCCCAAGATTATTGATGACTCCTCGCATTGAGCGCGAGAGCTTCGGCGCGAACCAAGGGAGAAAAGCGGAGGTTAAAGACATATAAACAAAAATGCTGTCTACTATGTGAACAACTTACGTGAACAACTTTTATGTTGATGCGGCATTTTGTGGACAACTCCTGGATAGCCCTGGATTCTCAAAAATTCATCCCCAGTCTATCCATGTTTGCCCACAAAGCATTCATCTATCTATCCACAGCAAAATACAACTCTCATCTGCATGATAACAATAAATAAAATTAAGTTATCCACAGAAAACATCTTCCCTACTACTAACGACTGCTTATTAAATATAAAGATCTAATGGAATAAGGGAATTGAAGAAAGTGAGCAGGGGAACTCATTTTAACCTGTGGATTGTTTGTGGATACCATAGTGGTTAACGGTGAATTGTTTGTTGGTATCTTCTGTTTGTCATTGAATTTATTTGATTTTTTTATTGTTCATTATGAATCCCGAACGGGACCAGCACACTGGGTATCTGAGCCTGCATCTTTTCGAGATTGCGCGTTTGATCATCGAAGAAGATATGCGGTCGGATAGCTTCAAGGATGCTGCCTTTATCGAGTCCGTCCAGCAGAAAAAGTTCGGCTGCACTCATGCCGAAGCTTTTTAAGGTTGTGATCAATCGTTCTTCGCTGGGGGCGCCTCTGGAGGTGACAATGGAGATGCGGATGGCAGGTTTGAAGTAAGGATCCTTACTGCCCCGAGTCTGATAATCCAGACGCTGGAAGGCGGATAGCCGAGCAAATAAGTCTCTCAGTGGGCCAGGGGCATGTGGAGTTTCAGCTTTCTCCATTTCATTCTTATGGAACGCAGACAGCCCTTCTTTCTGATAGCAGCGCTCAGACTCATCGTCCGCAAGAACCCCATCAAAATCAAATGCGATCCTTAATGTTGGATCGTCATCCTCACCGTCATCCGCCATCGGATTCGGCAGCACCAATCCGCCAGGAAGTCCCGCTTCAATTGCCCGGGAAACATTAGCGGCATTAGCGGATAGAAATAGTGAAACCTTAAATGCTGAAATGTAGGGAAAGGTGGATTGTCCTGAAGTGAATGCTCCGGCATGAATCGGGAGGTGATAATGGCGGCAAGAATTGAAGAAGCGCCTCGCCGTTTCCGGCGAATTGCGAGAGAGCGCTACTACGCGAAAGGATTCTGAGTTAGGGAAGAGCTTATTGAGGCCAAGAAAGCGCTTGACGAAAGGAAAGGCTACGCCTGGTTTTAAAGGCTCATCCCTCATTCTGACCTGATAGTCCCGGAAAGCTTCATACCCTTGAGTTTCAAAAAGCTGATGTTCTTTTTCAAGGTCAAAAAGCGCTCTGGAGGAGACGGCGACGACAAGCTGTTCAGTTTGGGCTGTCATGTGGAAATTCTTGGAAGAAAAAAGGCGCCCGGAGGAGATTTCCGGACGCCTGAAACTATGGCATCAGGTGTCGATATTTCCGAAGAGCGCATTGCTCTCGATGAAGGCTCTGCGCGGCTCTACGATGTCTCCCATGAGCATTGAGAAAATCGCGTCGGCATTAGCTGCGTCTTCAATGCGTACGCGAAGCATTCGGCGTACTTTCGGATCCATCGTGGTGTCTCGCAACTGCTCCGGAGTCATCTCGCCAAGACCTTTGTATCGCTGACGGATAAGACCTTTCTCTGCCTGACGCATCAGCCAGTTGACGACCTCGGCAAAGTTCTTGACAGGAGCCTCATCTTTATCTCGCTTCACGCGAGCCCCTTCACCTATTACACCTTGGAGCATCCGGGAGCTTTCGCGAAGCTTCTGATAGTCAGCAGATAGGATGAATTCCGGCAGGACGGTAGTGGTTTTAGCATTGCCGTGCTTCATGCGATGGACCTTGAGGATGTGTTTTTCCTCCTCTTCATTCCATTGCGCTTCAACTTTAACGTTGGGGTCGCGCATTTCACGTTCGAGGCGCCTGGCGCTTTCCTGAGCGTCAAATGAATTTTCGAGCGACAGTTCAGTGCCGGCAGCAATGGCAAGAAGTACGCCGGTGTCAAGGACGTTGCCCAAGCGGGAGATAACGGCATGGGCCTGGAGATACTCGGCCACTAGGGACTCCAGTGCGCTTCCACGTATAGGAGCGTTAGTCTTTACGGCTTCCTCATTGGGATAGAGCTCTGCCCCTTTGAGCGCAAGATCCGTCAGATAGGCGCTCATTTCAGCTTCATCCTTGAGGAAGCGCCCTTTGTCCTTGCTGTTCTTCTGGACTTTATAGAGCGGCGGCTGAGCAATATACACATACCCGTTTTCAAGGAGTTCGGGCATCTGTCGGTAGAACAGCGTGAGAAGCAGGGTGCGGATGTGCGCACCATCCACGTCCGCATCGGTCATGATGATGATGCGGTGATAGCGCAGTTTTGAAATATCGAAGTTCTTACCGATGTTGGTGCCGAGAGCAAGGGTCAGCATGCGGATCTGCTCGGAATCAAGAAGCTTGTCCTGAGCGGCCTTTTCCACATTGAGAACCTTGCCGCGCAGCGGAAGAATGGCCTGATTCTGGGAGTTTCGCCCCTGTTTGGCAGATCCACCCGCGGAATCGCCCTCTACGAGGAAAAGTTCGGAGTACGCCGGATTCTTTTCGCGACAGTCGGCAAGCTTCCCAGGCAGTCCTCCGCCAACGCCGGTTTTCCGGGTGAGATCGCGTGCTTTGCGAGCGGCTTCGCGTGCGCGCGCGGCCGTGATGATCTTCTCGCAAATGATCTTGGCATCGGTCGGATTTTGCTCAAGATAAAGTTCGAGCTCACGGCCAACAATATCCTCTACTGCAGGACGGACTTCGCTGGAAACAAGCTTGTCCTTTGTCTGGGAACTAAATTTGGGCTGAGGAACCTTTACAGACAACACGCAGGTGAGGCCCTCGCGCATGTCATCGCCTTCAGGATCGACCTTAGCCTTCTTGGCGAGTTCATTCTTCGCGATATAGTTCTTCAGCACGCGAGTCATAGCTGCACGCAGGCCAGTAACGTGCGTGCCGCCGTCGCGTTGGGGAATGTTGTTCGTGTAGGCAGTGAGGCTTTCGTTGTAGCTGTCCTGCCACTGCATCGCAATTTCCACTTCCACAGGGGTTCCGCTTGAGAGAACCGTCCCTTTGGCGTGAAAAATCTTTGGGTGAAGCACCGTTCTGGACTGGTTCTTATATTCAACATAAGCAACCAGACCCTTGTCGGTTTTTAGATGAGCTTCATGCGAGGTGCGCAAATCTTTGAGCGTAATGCTCACGCCAGAATTCAAAAACGAAAGCTCGCGCAGGCGCGAGAGCAGCGTGTCGTAGCTGAACTGCGTGACTTTTTCAAAGATGGTTAAATCAGGGAGGAAGTGAACTTCAGTTCCGCGGCGATTCGTCGGCCCGAGAAGCTTCATGGGAGAAACATTTTCGAGCTTGCCTGTATGAGGATTGGGGAGCTGCTCCACGATCCTGTTTTGCACTAATCCCTTGCGGAATTCGAGGAATCTCGCCTCTCCGTCACGGCGTACAGTAAGGCGAAGCCAGGAGGAAAGCGCATTGACGCAGGAAACGCCTACACCATGGAGGCCGCCCGAGATCTTGTAGCCGTTATTGTCGAATTTACCGCCGGCATGGAGCTCTGTAAGTGCAATTTCCGCAGCGCTTCGCTTGGGATCGTGTTTGTCATCCCATTTGATCGCAGATGGAATGCCGCGGCCATCATCAACGACCGAAACAGAATTGTCGGTGTGAATCGTGACCTCAATGTGAGTCGCAAATCCTGCAAGCGCCTCATCAATGGAGTTGTCGACAACTTCATAGACAAGGTGATGCAGTCCGGAGCCGTCGGCTGTATCGCCGATATACATCCCTGGGCGTTTTCTAACGGCTTCTAACCCTTCAAGAATCTGAATGCTCGATTCGTTGTAGGCACTGGGATTCTGATCCGGATGAATTTCATCCAGATTTTGGACCTGGGGCAGCGCTTCGGGCGCTTCAATCATGGGATTTTCCGCTTCGGACATGAAATCTTTAATCCTTGGATTCGCCCCGGCATATGGAATGAACAGGGCGAATCGATGTTGGGGACGAGCCGAGAACAGCCTTTCTCAAGGCATCGTTTTTTGGAGGGAAAGCACCTCAGGCGCAAAGGCGTCGCTTAAATTCTCATCGGCATGATGAGATAGCGGAAGCTTGAGGATTCCGGCATCGTGACCAGGACGCTCTTCGGCGTGGGAGCAAAATGGAAGTCCACTTCGGAATTCTTCAGATTGGTGAGAAGCTCAATCATGTAGAGCAGATTGAAGCCAATGTCGAGTTCCCCCCATGTCCAAGGAGCATGAACCGTCTGACTAGCTTCTTCTTGCTCGGCGTTATTGCCTTGAATGAGGAGCTGACCTTCCTTGAAAAGCCATCGCATGCCGTGAAATTTTTCATTGGTAAGAATCTGCACCCGGCGAAGCGCCAGAAGAAGTTCTTCACGATTGAGGCGCACGCACTGCGGATTAGTATCTTCTGTCGGCATGACACGTTGATAATCCGGGAACTTTCCTTCAATCAACTTGGAAATGAATTCCACATTACCGAATTTGAAGCAGATCTGCGTATCACCCAGATTGACCACAACCGGTGAATCATCTTCAGGGAGGATGCGCATCAGCTCGCGCACGGTCTTGCGGGGAACAATTGCTTCGACCTTTTCATCCTGCATCATGCCGTCCACTACTGCTTCGCAATAGGCGAGACGATGTGTATCCGTCGCTACCGCACGGAGCTTTGAACCCTGGGCAACGAGCAGAACCCCCATCAGATAGTAACGAATGTCCTTTGCCGCCATAGCAAAGGAGGTCATTGTCAGAAGATAGCGAAGGGTTTTAGCGGGCAACGTAAAAGAACTTACCGGCGTCTGGGTTTTAATGATCGGGAAGTCCTCCGGCGGCAGCGTTTGAACTGTAAAACGTCCCCCAGGCACGGAAAAGGCAGCGAGTCCGTCTTCTCCGACATCAATTTCGACAACATCAAGGGGACGAAGAGCTGCAAGAATTTCAGAGGCTTTCTGTGCCGAAACCGTAAAGGTGCCCTCAGTTCCGGAGACGCCGACCGGCGCAGAGGTACGGATCTGAATATCGAGGTCCGTTGTTGAGAAGGTGACGGACTCGTCACTTTGTTCTATCAAAATGTTGCTGATAACAGGCAGGGACTGGTTGCGTTCCACAATGCCCGATACCGTCTTGACGGGTTTGAAGAGATTCTCAACAGGACTGGCAATAAGCTTCATGATCTGACTGGAAAAGCGTAATTAATCGATGTGGTGAGGATGGCAGATCGAGTTCTAGCCGCGGATCATTTGTTCAAGCACATGAATCTCATGATTGAGTTCAGCATTGCTCTGCCGTTCCTGGGTGATTTTACGAACCGCATGCATGACGGTTGTGTGATCTCGGCCCCCAAAATTTTCCCCAATTTCTGGAAGACTATGCTGCGTCAGTTCCTTCGTGAGATACATGGCGATTTGTCTTGGTAAGGCAATGTAGGCAGGTCGGCGCTTTGAGTGCATGTCTGCCACTTTGATCTTGTAGTAGTCAGCCACTGTTTTCTGAATATTCTCAATGGTAATCAGACTGTTGACGACCTGGAACTGATCCCTCAGTACGCGTTTAGCGATATCAATGGTAATTTCGCGCGACGCAGACGGCTGAAACTGCTGATAAGCGACGACCTGCTGAAGGGCGCCTTCGAGTTCACGGACATTGGACTTAAGTCGCTTGGCAATAAAAGCTGCCACTTCATCGGGAAGATTAACGCCCATAGCTTTCGCTTTATTGAGCAGAATAGCTGTTCGCATTTCGAACTCAGGAGGTTCAATAGCTACGGACAGTCCCTGAGAAAGGCGGGAAATCAAGCGAGGTTCAATATCCTTTAGCCCGCGCGTATAAGTATCTGAAGTGATGACGAGCTGCTTGTTGTGTGGGACAAGCGCTTCAAACGCACGGAAGAACTGCCCTTGGGAACCTTTGGCTCCGGAAAGCGACTGAACATCATCAATGAGGAGCAGATCGAGGTTGCGATAGCGCTCATCGAACTTTTCAAGGCTTGCGTGAGTCTTATTAGCAGACTCACGGACGGCTGCCGTGTATTCGTTAATGAAATCCTGAGCAGAGACGCAGCGGACTTTCGCCTTGGGATGTAGATCCAGGTAGCGATGGCCGATGGCCTGCATGAGATGCGTTTTGCCTAGTCCGACCCCACCGTAAATGTACAGAGGGTTGTACTGGGTGCCGGTAGTTGTGGCGACGTGTTCTGCCGCAGCTACAGCAAGTTGATTGGCATTGCCGTTGACATAGTTTTCAAACGTAAGCCCCGGTAAGAGACCGGTTTCCTCACGTCGACGCACCTCGGACTCTGACGTTCCGGCAGAGGGCTTCTGAACTTCCGTGGCCTCTTTCTGAACTGCGATGAGAGAGACGGTTACCGGCTGATCGTCATTGACGTGGGTCGCAATGCGCTGAATATTCTTGAGGTATGTATCTCGAAGAAAGCGAACTTTGGAGGCGGGAGCTTCGAGCGTCAACACTCCATTATCCGGATCCCAGGCAACGGGATTGATTACTTTGAACCACGTGTCATAGATTTTTGGTGCGCTCTGAACAAACTCTCTCAGATTGTCCAGACACTTTTGCCAAAAGACTTGCATAGGCCGAATAAAGAGCTAAACGTTGAAGGACAAGGCGGAAGTAAGTCCGACTCTTGCTATTGCCCGACGGGCAGGGATCGTTCATTTTACCAAGTTTTTTTCTGAAAATGGCAATTTCTTTGTGGATAACTTTGCAATATATTGAAATATAACTAAAAAAGTTATCCACACAGATGCCGGAAGTTCTTGAAAACTTAATTTATCCACAAAACGATGTGAATAAAGAATCCTTGAAGTAGTAGGCAATTTAAGTAATCAAGTACTTACAATTTATTGATATACACAAGAGGATGTTTTTCTCTAGATGGATATATCTACATATAGTGTTTCCGTTAGCTGTTTTACTACTGGAAGCGTTTTCCCATCCTACGGCTTAGATTGAATCTCCGGAGTACATGCAATTTTCCACAGTCCGAGGTTTGACAAGACCACGCAGATTGTTGTGTAATAGCGAGCTTTTCTAGGCTTCCTCCAGTCCCGCCCTGAATTAGGGGCGTCGGAGACCAAGAGGAATGCGTCAGAGCAGTATTCAGACTGTTTTGGATTCTTCATCCGCTGAATAGAGGCAATCCAGTCTCTACAAGCTTCTCCCTCGAGACAAAGGAAACAACATCATGGCTACCAAGCGTACCTATCAGCCCTCCAAGACCAAGCGTGCCCGCACTCACGGCTTCCTCGTTCGCAGCCGTACGAAGGGCGGTCGTCGCGTTCTGGCTCGTCGTCGCGCCAAGGGCCGTCACGTTCTCGCCCTCTAATTGCGGTTGCCCTAACACGGCTGGATGCTTGCCGTGACCGGAAGCCCGGCGGAGAACTATGGATTTCCCCGAAGCAGTCGACTTATTAAAAGCGCTGATTTCGGTGTGATATTGAGGACGCGGAATGCACAGTCGTTCCGCGTCCATTCTGCGTATTTCACAGCGGGATGCCTCGAGAATTCTGAGTTGTGTCGTGTTCGTGTAGGCATTACTGTCGGCAAACGCAATGCGCCGCTTTCTGTTGACAGGGCAATCGTGAAACGTGCTTTAAGGGAAGCAGCAAGGCTGCGGCTTCCTGAACTCAGAGAGATCCTTGCTTCGAGAAATTGCGGGCTGGATATTTCTTTGAGGCTTAAAACCGAGCTTAGTTCTCTCGGAGCATCCTCACGCAGCAGCTTGAAGGAAAAACTTCACGCTGATGCTGCAGTCCTTCTAGAGACGGTTGTGCGCCGAGCGGATCAACGCCGCAAAGCCCAGCCCGCAAAAGAAGGGAAAATATGAATTTCCTGAAGCGGCTGATGATCGGACTCATTCGACTCTACCAGCTAACTTTGTCGCCATGGGTGGGACGTGAATGCCGTTATCTGCCTACCTGCTCGCAGTATGCTATTGAAGCTTTGGAGCGTCATGGCGCTCTGAAGGGAGGGTGGATGACAGCAATGAGGCTTCTGCGATGCCATCCACTAGGCGGTAGAGGGTATGATCCGGTCCCGAATACCTTTCGCTGGCGATGCTGGTGCAGAGACTGCAAGGACATTCATGAAGAAGGAGCGAACGAGAGCGGGCGATCCTTCTTTAATCTTTAAATTACCCCTAACTCAATCCAAGAGAGCTTTATGGGAAGAGAAGTTCAGCGTGCCCTTTTGTGGGTGATCCTTTTCGGATCGCTTTTCATGCTATGGGACAATTATCAAGTCTATAAGGGCGGAAAGTCTTTCTTTGCAGCGCCTCAAGAGACTGTTGAAACCTCACAGAGCGCAGGCACCGCAGATATTCCTGCTCCAGCTCCGGACGCCAAGGCTGTTGAAGTTCAGGCAGCCGCAACGCCAGTCAAGGAGCCGGTGGTCGTTACTACGGATCGGATGAAGGTCACGTTTGATCTTCAGGGGGCCCGTGTGATTGGCACGGAAATGCTCCTTTTCCCGCAGCAGGCAGACTGGACTGAGGTGGGACTAGCCGGCATGATTCTCGGACGTAAGCCCGCTGAAGATCTTGGCAACGTCAAGCTTCTTAATGTTCAGGGCGCGCACACCTACATGGCTCAGAGTGGACTTGTTGGCGGCGACTATCCTACTCATGCCGATGAATTCAAGCTGGTAAGCAAGTCGCTTTCCATGGACGGCTCCGACAAGCTTGATGTTGTCTTTGAAGCGGAAAAAGGTGGTTTAAAGGTAACCAAGACCTATTCCTTCAAGCGCGGCTATTACGGTATGGATGTCTCCACGACCGTTACGAATCAGACAGAAAAGGCCGTTTCGCCCCAGATTTACTATCAGATTACGCGCGACTCGAGCAAGCCAGCTGGCGAAAGCTCGATGTATTCGACGTTTACTGGACCGGCTTTCTATACAAGTGAAGAAAACTTCCAAAAGATAGATTTTTCTGACATTCACGATAAGGATGCTTCCTTTGTCGAGAAGACTGATAATGGTTGGCTCGCAATGGTGCAGCATCATTTTGTGAGTGCATGGATTCCTTCGCAGGGTGAGTCTCGTCAGAATTACGCTCGTGAAGTCACAAAGGATCTCTATGCCATCGGCACCCTGGTCTCCATGAAGGAGGTGGCGCCGGGGGCTTCCGTGACGGATCGCGCAACTTTCTATTCCGGTCCTCAGGAACAGGCCCGACTCGAGCAGCTCGCTCCCGGACTTGAACTGGTGGTTGACTACGGGTGGCTTACGTTCCTCGCAAAGCCGATTTACTGGCTGCTTGACTTCCTCTATGGAATCGTCGGCAACTGGGGCTGGGCGATTGTGCTTCTCACCTGCATTGTGAAGGCTGTGCTCTATCCTATCTCTGCGGCAGGCTATCGCTCTATGGCCCGCATGAAGGAAGTGACGCCCCGCATGAAGGCGCTGCAGGAAAAATATAAGGACGACAAGCAGCGCCTCAACCAAGCAATGATGGAACTCTATCGGACTGAGAAGATCAATCCGATTGGCGGGTGTCTCCCGATCATGCTGCAGATTCCTGTTTTCCTCGCTCTCTACTGGGTTCTTCAGGGCTCGGTGGAATTGCGTGGAGCTCCGTGGATCTTCTGGGTGCACGATCTTGCAGTGCCCGATCCTTGGTTTGTGTTGCCTCTCCTGATGGCAATCACCATGTTCCTGCAGATTTTCCTCAATCCGAAGCCCACCGATCCGACTCAGGCAAAAGTGATGTACATCATGCCGGTAGTTTTCTCCGTGATGTTCTTCGTCTTTGCTGCAGGCCTGGTTCTCTACTGGCTTACAAACAATATTCTTTCTATTGCTCAGCAGTGGTGGATCAATAAGACGATCGCCGAGGAACGCGCGAAGCGGCTAGCAAAACAGAAATAAGTAGCCGAGACCTCGCGCTCATCGAGCGCGAAGCCTGATTAAAAGTCGGCCGGGCGAGAATCTCTTTCATCAGAAGAGCCGCCCGGCCTTCATTTATTTATGAAGGCTTTTCCTCGAATTTAGAGACGAGGCTGCCAGAAGAAGAGGCCAGAGCCAGACGGAAGCAAACCAGAGGAAAATTCTTCTGACTGAAAGTCGGTTCTCCTCCGTCTTCCAGGTTTTGGCAAAAACGGCGATTGCCCCGCAGACTACCCATAGCATGAAGCCGCAGTAGATCAAAGAGCGGGTTTCATAGCTGTCCCCAAAAAAACGAGCCGTATAGGCTGAGGCTGGTACGGAGAGAATGACTGCAGTACAGACGCCGGCGAGGGCAGAACCGAAAAATTGTCCGCGCCGGGAGGAACGAGGATCCTGAAGCGACATGAGGTTAGTTGCCTTTTTGAGGTTGAGATCGCTCTCTGCATTCTAAAAAAGAAGAGATGTGCAATATGCAGCTCAATGACAAAACTCCCATCGTCGCTATAGCGACGGCTGCCGGACGCGGCGCAATCGGCGTGGTGCGACTTTCCGTGCCGGTCCATCACACGGATGCAATGCTCAGTACGCTTTTCCCTGGCATTTTGCTCGAGCCACGGCATGCGCATCTTCTTGATGTAACGGATGTGAAAGGCGCATTGCTTGACCGAGCTATTGTTCTTTACTTCCCGGCTCCGGCAAGTTACACCGGGGAAACTGTCCTGGAAATTCAGGCTCACGGCGGGCCAATGCTTCTCAGGCTTATTCTGCGATCCGTTCTTGAAAAACTTGCCTTTATCGGCATTCGCATCGCAGAACCCGGTGAATTTACCAAACGCGCGTTTCTTAATGGGCGCATCGATCTGGCACAGGCTGAAGCAGTCAGCGGATTGATTGATGCCGTGAGCGAGGCATCGGCGCAGGCCGCGGCGCGTTCCCTTTCCGGTGACTTTTCCAGACGCATTCATGCGGTTGGCAGTCTTTTGGATGAAGCTCGGGCGCTAACGGAAGCCCAGCTTGACTTTCCGGAAGAGGAACTTGATGACCTGATGGCGGATGAAATTGTTCAAAGAATGGAAACTGCCGCAGGGCGCATCGATGAACTTCTTAAGACCGCGCGTAAAGGGGCTGTGCTTGCAGAGGGACTAACTGTTGCGCTTGTCGGTGCGCCTAATGTTGGTAAATCAAGTCTGCTCAATGCGCTGGCCGGAGAAGAAGTTGCCATTGTGACGGATATTGCCGGAACCACGCGCGACCGAATAGAGCACTGGACCGCATTTAATGGGGTGCCGCTTCGTATAGTGGATACTGCAGGCCTGCGTGATACCACGGATGTTGTGGAATCAAAGGGCATTGAGCGTTCTCTGCAGGCTCTTAAGGAAGCAGATATTGTTCTGGCGCTGTCAGATGCTTCGGGCCAAGTAGCGGACGATGCCGACGCGTTAAAGCGTGTCGAAGAAACGGTTCGTTGCGGCACTCCAGTACTCCACATTGCAAATAAGTGCGATTTGGCGTCAGATGGCGTGCTCAACGAGCTGCAGTCAAGGGGCGCTATTGCGATTTCAGCCAAAAATGGCGAGGGACTTGAGGACTTGAAGTCAAGGGTGCTCGATCTTGCCGATATGGCCGGTGGTACCGAAGAAGTGTTTCTTGCGCGTGAGCGACATCTCGAATGTTTGCGTCAGGCAGGCGTTCACATCCGCAGGGCCCTGGAGATTGCTGACAGTGGCTTCGGTATGATGGAGTTCCTTGCTGAAGAGCTGCGCCTTGCAGGCCGTTCTCTTGGGGAAATCCTTGGAGAGACGGATGCTGAAGGACTCCTCGACATCATCTTCAGCCGATTCTGTATCGGCAAGTGAGTCAAAGACTCTGGATTTGTAAGCTATGGAATACCCAGAAAGCTACGAGGTCATCGTCGTCGGTTGCGGGCATGCGGGCGCGGAAGCCGCTCTTGCTGCTGCACGCATGGGGCGAAAGACTCTTCTTATTACGCATAATCTCGACACTGTTGGACAGCTTTCCTGTAATCCGTCGATCGGCGGCATAGGCAAGGGGCACCTCGTCAAAGAGCTGGATGCTCTGGGCGGAGCTATGGCTCAGGTAACAGATGCTGCAGGGATTCAATTCCGCATTCTGAATAGCTCGAAAGGTGCGGCAGTACATGCAACGCGCGCACAGATTGATCGTCAGCTCTATCGGCGAGAGATGCGCAGACGCATAGAGTCGCAGCAAAACCTTACGGTATTCCAGATGGCAGCCGACGATCTGATCGTTGAAAATGGTGCTGCCAGCGGCGTTGTCACACAGACTGGCATACGATTCCATTCGCGATCGGTGGTCATTTGTTCTGGCACCTTCCTTAACGGGCTGGTTCACATTGGCTTGGAGCATTATCAGGCGGGCCGCATGGGGGATCCTGCAAGCGTCAGGCTCGCCGAGCGCCTGAAGGACCTCGGTATGCCTCAGGGGCGACTGAAAACCGGGACGCCTGCTCGAATCGATGGGCGCTCAATCGATTTCAGTCGTTGCGAGGAGCAATGGGGTGATTTGGATCCGATTCCGGATTTCTCCTTGATTCGGCCAGCGAATGCTCATCCAAGGCAGATGCCTTGCTGGATTACGCGTACGACGAAGGAAATGCATGAGCTCATTCTGGCTAATCTCGATCGTTCGCCTATGTACGCAGGCGTTATCCAGGGCGTGGGTCCCCGCTACTGTCCTTCGATCGAGGACAAGGTAAAGCGCTTTGCTTCGAAGGACAGCCATCAGGTTTTTCTTGAACCGGAAGGACTTGATGTCCAGGAGTTTTACCCCAACGGTATTTCTACCAGTCTGCCGTTCGATGTGCAGTATCGTATGGTCAGAATGATGCCTGGCTTAGAGAACGCGCATCTTATTCGCCCGGGCTATGCCATTGAATATGACTACTACGATCCGCGCGGACTGAAGCGCACTTTGGAAACCAAGGCATTGCCGGGACTTTTTTTTGCCGGACAGATTAACGGTACGACGGGCTATGAAGAGGCGGCAGCACAGGGAATCCTAGCCGGTCTAAATGCTGCACTGTACGCGCGCGGAGATGAAGGCTGGACGCCTCGTCGCGATGAGGCTTATCTCGGCGTCATGGTGGATGATCTGACGACGAAGGGCGTTACTGAACCCTATCGTATGTTTACCAGTCGTGCGGAATACCGGCTTTCGCTTCGTGAGGATAATGCCGATACCCGTCTAACTCCGATAGGTCGTCGCCTGGGTTTGGTGGACGATGCGCGTTGGGAATATTTCAATCGTAAAACCGAGCGTGTGCAGAAAGCCTTGGAAAAGCTCAAGGATACATGGGTGAATCCCAAGATTATTGCCGCGGCAGAAGCAGAGCGCGTGCTCGGGACGTCGATTGAACGCGAATATCCTCTCCGGAGCTTGCTCGCAAGACCTAATGTTCGGATGTCCGAGTTGGCAACTCTTCGGCGCACGGACGGCAGTCTTGCTGCGGATTTCTCTGACCTCAATGAAGCTGAACGGACTCAGGTTGAAGTTGAAGTGAAGTATGCCGGGTATGTTGAGCGGCAGAAGGACGAAATCGAAAAAGCTCTTGCTAATGAAACGCTGGTCATCCCGGACGCTATGGATTATGACGCGGTAACCGGGCTTTCTTTTGAAGTTCGGCAGAAGCTCAAGTCTGCAAGACCGGAAACGCTTGGTCAGGCATCACGCGTCTCGGGCGTGACGCCAGCAGCAGTTGCACTTTTGCTTGTTCACCTAAAGCGTCGCTATTACTATCAGCGAGACAAGGGCTCAGTACCGGTTGATCAATCGGCGGCTGGAAAATAAAGTGTTTCTTCGGAATGCTTCTTTGATGAATTCAATTGCAATTGATAGTTCCATGCTGCGTGCCGGACTGGAGGCTGAAGGTCTGTCTGTCGATGAAAAGACCATCCATTCATTCCTAGGCTATGCGGCGCTTCTTCTGAAATGGAATCGCGTGTACAACCTGACCGCGATACGCAGACCAGAAGAAGTGCTCACGCACCATTTGCTCGATTCTGCGGCGCTAGTTCCATGGCTGAGGCGCGTTTCTCCGGATGCTAAAAACATTCTTGATGTCGGCTGCGGAGGCGGGTTGCCATCGGTGCCGGTGGCTATTCTTCGTCCTGATCTGGAGGTTACGGGCGTTGATGCTGTTGGGAAGAAAGCGGCATTTGTCAATCAGGCAGCGATCGAACTGGGTCTTAGAAATTTGCGTGCCCGGCACTCTCGAGTGGAAAAGTTGCAGGGTGAATGGGACATGATTACGAGCCGAGCTTTTGCTTCGCTCTCCGACTTCGTTACGCTGACTCGGCCGCTGCTTTCCCCAGGTGGTCGTTGGCTGGCTATGAAAGGCGCAAAAACAGAAGAGGAGATTGCTGAGCTTCCAGATGGAATCAATGTTGAGCTGCTTGAGCCGATTGATGTTCCCGGACTTGAGGAAACTCGACATCTGATAGTGCTGTCACAGTCCTTAGAGAGATGAAAAATAATGGATTTTCTTCCTGCTACATTATTGAGCGCCTTCATCTACACATTTACGACGCTTGTGCCGGTGATTAATCCGTTCAGCGGCGCGATGTTTTTTGTGACGCTTTCGAGTCACCTTTCTGACTCTGATCGGGCTTATGTTGCTGGACGTATTGCCATTTTTTCCTTTGTTATCCTTGTAGTATGTCTTTTTGCAGGACACCTGATACTTGGATTTTTCGGTATATCCGTCGGTGTTCTGCGCTGTGCAGGCGGGCTGGTGCTGTTTGCAGCCGGCTGGAATGCGTTGAATGCTCCATCTCATGATGAAGGATCTAAGGAACCGCCCTTGGCACTTCCGCGCTCACGCCTGAAGGCAATGGCGTTTTATCCGTTTACACTGCCGCTTACAACAGGCCCAGGCGCAATCGCTGTGACTGTGGCTTTGGGCACCACTCTCCCTTATACCGCCAGTAATTTAGGGGGAACGATTCTTGCTATTTTTGCTACGGTCCTCGTGATTTGGATTTGCTTCCGATATAGCGATCGCGTCAGCCGGTCAGTTGGCGCCGCTGGTGCAGATGCCCTTGCGAGGATCTTTGCCTTTATTTTGATTTGCCTCGGCGTGTCGATTTTCTGGCAAGGCTTCTCCGAGCTTTGGCTTCAGCTGGGTCAGCAATAAGCTAGAACGGGACGCCATAGTCTTGTTCTATAAAATAAGGGCTGTTTTTCTAACCTCTATGTGATTTTCCGCGGCCAGGGTCCTATTAGACCGACCGCGGGATTTTTATTTCTCATGGCTCAAGTTTTCTGTATTGCCAATCAGAAGGGCGGCGTGGGCAAAACCACAACGACTGTCAATCTTGCGGCTGCTCTAGCGCTACGGGATCGTAGGGTGCTGCTTGTCGACCTCGATCCACAGGGCAATGGCACAATGGGTTGTGGGATCGATAAGCGGGAAATTGAATGTTCTGTTTATCAACTTCTCCTAGGGCTGAAGTCGTTTGACGATGTCGTGCGGCGTAGCGAAACAGGCGGATTTGATGTCCTCCCTGCTAATCGTGAGCTTTCAGGTGCTGAAATCGAACTGATCAGCATACGGGAAAGAGATCAGAGATTGAAAAAGACACTTGGTCCGGTCATGGACCGCTATGACTATATTCTGATCGATTGTCCGCCAAGCCTCTCCATGCTGACGCTTAATGCGCTTTGTTTCGCCAACGGCGTTATCGTGCCGATGCAATGCGAATACTTCGCACTTGAGGGGCTTACAGACCTCGTTGCCTCTATTCGCAGGGTTCATAACGAAAAGAATCCTGGGTTGAGGATCATTTCCATTTTGCGCGTGATGTTCGACCCTAGAATTACGCTTCAGCAACAGGTAAGTGAGCAGCTCAAGAAGCATTTTGGGGATAAGGTCTTCAACACGATTATTCCCCGCAATGTTCGACTCGCGGAAGCGCCGAGTTATGGCAAGCCTGGTGTGGTATACGACCGGTCCAGTCGAGGAGCCATGGCATACAAAGCATTTGCCGACGAGATTATTTCCCGCATGGAAGCGAAAAAGAAAAACGGGTGAATGCTGTGAAAAAGAAAGAAAAAGGACTCGGTCGCGGTCTGGATGCCCTGTTTATGGGGGAAGTTGGTCCTGATGCACTGGATGAAGCTGTAAGCGAGCGTCGACTATTGGAAGTGGAGACGGTACATATTCATCCCGGACGCTATCAGCCTCGTACTCGCATGGACGAAGCGTCCATCAGCGAGCTGGCCGATTCAATTCGAGAACAAGGGCTTCTCAGCCCTATCCTTGTTCGCTCGCTGGAGGATGGAGATTATGAGGTTCTCGCGGGCGAGCGTCGTTTGCGTGCGGCGAAGCTGGCTGGGCTGGAAAAGGTTCCGGTTCTTCTGCAGAACGTTGATGATGAACATGCGCTTGTCATTGGACTGATTGAAAACATCCAACGCGAAAACTTAAATCCGATTGAGGAGGCTCAAGGCCTGCAGCGGCTCATCAGCGAGTTTTCCTTCACGCATGAGGATGCTGCCAAGGCAATTGGGCGTTCCCGACCTGCGACAAGCAATCTCCTCCGTCTGCTTTCACTCACTGATGAAGTGAAATCCATGGTGATGCAAGGCGTGCTGGAGATGGGGCATGCACGTGCTCTCCTAGCTCTTTCCGGAGCAGATCAAATAACCGCCGCTAAAACTGTAGTTGCACGCAGTCTTTCGGTGCGTCAGACAGAAGACCTAGTGCGACGCTTACTTGAAGGACCTTTGCCTCAAAAGAAGGTCGTCATCAAGACACGCGACAGCGAACGTCTCGAAGAGGCTCTGGCGGAAACGCTCGGCGCCGTTGTAAAGCTCACAGCCAACACGAAGGGCAAGGGAAAAATTGTGATTGAATTCTCTAATCTGGATCAGCTCCAGGGGATTGTGGATCACATTCAAAAATAAATTTCCTGTCTTTGTACGTCCTTTTATGGTGCCATCTATCTCTGAAGTGTTACTTTCTATAGTGCTTTCGTAGATTGTTGCGAGATGCTTCAAGAAGTAAACTTCCACCGACTCAAATTCAAGCTTGTAATGCGTAAGAATGTTCGGCTGTTCTGATATGATGCGCGTCGTTCTTGCGCAGTACGTTGTCGCAGTGCTGGCAGCCCTTATTGGGGCGCTATTTTTCAATGTTGACGCTGGATTGTCTGCTCTGCTTGGTGGGCTTTCCTATGCCTTCATGTCGACTCTGCTTATGCTCTTCTTGATCATGGGCAGAAAAATGAAAATAAGCGTTGGTGCCGGCGTTATGGCGATGCTGCTTGGCGAATTTGTAAAAATCTTAAGCGTTATTTTGTTGTTGCTCACTGTAGCTCAGCAATATGACGCGTTGAACTGGCCCGCTTTTCTCATCTCTTTGATAGCGGTGGTGAACAGCTACTTTGTGTTGCTGTTCAAGAAAAACTAAGGATAGGTCCTCATGGCAGTCGAGAGCCCTAGCGCTACTGAGTACATTCAGCATCACATGGCGCATCTGCAGTCAATGCATCAGAACGTGATCGTTGACTTCTCGGTCATCAATTACGACACGATCTTCTTTTCGCTTGCTGCGCTCCTGGTTGTGTTCTTCCTGCTTCGTATGGGAGCCAAGAAGGCTACCTCGGGCGTTCCGGGGAAGATGCAGTGCGCAGTAGAGATGCTCGTCGAAATGGTGGATAACCAGGCCAAAAATATCGTTCATGGTGACCGCACTTATATTGCGCCGCTCGCTCTGACGGTGTTCTGCTGGGTTGCCATGATGAACTGCATCGACCTGATCCCGGTCGATCTATTTCCTTGGATTGCTGGCTTCCTCGGTCTTGACCACCTTCGCCCTCTTCCGACGGCAGACCTTAACGGTACGCTCGGTCTTTCTTTCGGCGTTTTGCTTCTTCTCTTTTATTACGGCATCAAGGTCAAGAGCTTCTCCGGCTTTATCGTTGAGCTCTTTACTGCTCCGTTCGGCAAGTTCCCGCTTCTCTGGCCGGTGAACTTCCTGATGAACCTCATTGAGTACTGCGCGAAGTTTGTTTCGCTCGGTATGCGACTCTTCGGCAATATGTATGCTGGTGAGCTCGTGTTCTTCCTGATTGCGCTCCTGGGCGGCTTCATGCTTGATTTTGCTCTCCCGGGCGCTGCTGCTGCTGGACTTGGACAAGTCATCGCCGGCCTGGTCTGGTGGCTCTTCCATGTGCTGATTGTTCTGTTGCAGGCGTTTATTTTCATGATGCTGACGCTGGTCTATATCGGGCAAGCTCACAGCAGCCACTAACAGACAATTTCTTTCTTCAACTTTGTCAACTCCCTTTTTTATAGATCTAGGAGTCTTTCAAAAATGACCAACGTCGCTTTAGTCGCTATCGCCTGCGGTATCATCATCGGCCTCGGCGCTCTCGGTGCTTGCCTTGGCATCGCCCTGATGGGTGCTAAGTACCTGGAAGCTTCTGCTCGCCAGCCCGAGCTCATGGAGCCGCTCCAGACGAAGATGTTCCTTCTCGCCGGCCTGATCGACGCGGCCTTCCTGATCGGCGTCGGTATCGCCATGATGTTCGCCTTCGCCAACCCCTTCGTCGGCTAATACTCAGCCGTACGACCAACGTCTTTCTTTTCAATGACGCTGTCCGCGGCGCCGCCCAAAGACATGCGCGGCGCTGCTGACTTAACGGGGTTCAACAATGAACATTAATGCCTCTCTGTTTGTACAGATGGTCGTGTTCTTCCTTGGTGCTTGGGTCACCATGAAGTACATCTGGCCACCGCTGATTCACGCGATTGAAGAGCGGCAGAAGAAGATTGCTGACGGCTTGGCTGCAGCCAACAAGGGCGAGAAAGCCCTTGCTGTGGCTACCGAGCAGGGCAAGGCCATTGAAGCGGCCGCTCGCGCCCGCGCTTCCACCATCGTCGCCGATGGCGAAAAGCGTGCGCTTGCGATCGTTGAAGATGCCAAGGCTCAGGCTACGGTTGAAGCCGATCGCATCATCGAGTCCGCTAAGGCTGAAGCTGCCACGCAGGTTCAGCGCGCTCGCGATCAGCTCCGCGATCAGGTGGCTGCGCTTGCTGTCCAGGGTGCTGAACAGATTCTTGCTCGTGAAGTCGACAAGAACGTTCATGCTCAACTGCTTGATCAACTGAAGGCGAAGCTCTAACTATGGCGGAACTTTCTACGATAGCGCGCCCTTACGCTGAAGGCCTCATGGAGGCCCTCCAGGAGCGTAAAGCCAGCGCAGAAGAAATGACTCGGGTACTTGACGCTGTTGCGCAGCTCGCGCAGGTGGCTCGTGATCCTCAGGTCAATCAGCTCGCGGGTGATCCCGGACTTACGGAAGATCAGCTTTATGGCGTGCTTGACGGCATGCTTGACGCAGATCAGCCGGCAGAAGTCAAGAATCTGCTTCGCGTCGTGATTCAGAACGGGCGCATTGACGCGCTGCCTGAAATCGCGCGGCAATTCCGCATCCTGAAGAACCGTTCCGAAGGTGTTGCTGACGCCTTTATCGAGACGGCCTTCCCGCTCACCGATGATGAGCTGAAGGAACTGCTGGAAGCGCTAGCGAAGAAGTTCCCGGGAGTGAAGCTTCACCCGGTCGTCTCGGTCGAGAAGGAATTGATCGGTGGCGTGCGCGTGCACGTTGGCGACAAGCTCCTCGACGCCTCGATCCGCGCGCGTCTCAGTCAGATGAAGACGGCGCTTACCGCATAAAATTCGGAGCTGTAAGATGCAACTCAATCCCAGTGAAATCAGTGAACTGCTGAAGAAGCGTATCGAAGGCCTCGGCGTTTCTGCTGATCTTCGCACACAGGGCACCGTGGTCTCGCTGTCCGACGGCATTGCTCGTATTCACGGTCTGAGCGACGTGATGCAGGGCGAAATGCTGGAGTTCCCGGGTGAGGTTTATGGCCTCGCTCTGAACCTCGAACGCGATTCCGTCGGCGCCGTTATTCTCGGTGACTACGAAGGTATTTCCGAAGGCGACACGGTGAAGACCACCGGCCGCATTCTTTCGGTTCCGGTCGGCCGTGAGCTGATCGGCCGCGTTGTCAACGCCCTCGGCCAGCCTATTGACGGCAAGGGGCCGATTGAAGCCAAGGAATTTGACGTTATCGAAAAGGTCGCCCCTGGCGTCATCGATCGTCAGTCCGTTTCTCAGCCGGTGCAGACGGGCCTCAAGTCCATCGACTCGATGGTGCCGATTGGTCGTGGTCAGCGTGAGCTGATCATTGGCGACCGTCAGACGGGTAAGACCGCTGTCGCCATTGACACGATCATTAACCAGAAGGGTAAGGATCTGATCTGCGTTTACGTCGCTATCGGTCAGAAGGCCTCTACCATCGCCAATGTCGTCGCCAAGCTCGAAGAGAATGGCGCTATGGACTACACCATTGTCGTTGCCGCTACGGCTTCCGAGTCTGCTGCCATGCAGTACATCGCTCCGTACGCCGGCGCCACGATGGGTGAATACTTCCGCGACCGCGGCGAAGACTCCCTGATCGTTTACGATGACTTGACCAAGCAGGCTTGGGCATATCGTCAGATCTCCCTGCTGCTGCGTCGTCCGCCTGGACGTGAAGCCTATCCTGGCGACGTTTTCTACCTGCACAGCCGTCTGCTCGAACGTGCTGCCCGCGTGAATCCCACGTACGTGGAACGCTTCACCAAGGGTGCCGTCAAGGGTAAGACTGGTTCGATGACCGCTTTGCCGATCATTGAAACGCAGGCAGGTGACGTCACCGCGTTCGTTCCGACCAACGTGATTTCGATTACCGACGGCCAGATCTTCCTTGAAACTGACCTCTTCAATGCCGGTATTCGTCCTGCTATCAACCCGGGCATTTCGGTGTCCCGCGTCGGTGGTGCGGCTCAGACCAAGGTCATCAAGAAGCTTGGCGGCGGTGTTCGTCTCGCCCTGGCTCAGTACCGCGCTCTCGCGGCCTTCGCTCAGTTCGCCTCTGATTTGGACGAAGTGACCCGCAAGCAGCTCGAACGCGGCCGCATGGTTACCGAACTCATGAAGCAGCCTCAGTATCAGCCGCTTCAGGTTTGGGAAGAGGCTCTCGTGCTGTATGCCGTCAACAACGGCTACTACGACGATGTCAACGTGGGTGACGCCATGAAGGTTGAACGTGCAATGCGCGAATACCTCAAGACTCACTACGCTGATCTTGTTGACTCGATCGAAACCAATAAGGCCCTCTCCAAAGAAGATGAAGAGCGCTTGAAGGGTGCTATCGCCGAGTTCAAGAAGAACGGCGCTGTCTAACGTCTAATCGAGGACCCAATTCCATGCCCAGTACAAAGGAAATTCGCGGCAAGATCAAGAGCGTGCAGAACACGCGAAAGATCACCAAAGCGATGGAGATGGTTGCGGCCTCGAAAATGCGCAAGGCGCAGGATCGGATGCACGCTGCCCGCCCGTACGGCGACAAGATTCGAGTAATCTGCTCGCATCTTGCTCGCGCGAACGTGACGGACTATCGTCATCCGTTCCTGAATCAGAATGAAGGCGCCAAGAAGGTGGGCATTATTCTCGTGTCCACCGACAAGGGCCTTGCCGGTGCTCTCAATACGAACATTCAGCGTGTACTTTTGCAGCGCATGCGCGAATGGTCGGCTGAGGGCATTCAGGTTGAAGCTTCCGCCCTTGGCAACAAGGGCCTTGGCTTCCTTCAGCGCTTGGGAGTTCCCGTGCTGAGCCAAGCGGTTCAGCTCGGTGACCGCCCGTCGATTGACCGTCTGATTGGAGCCATCGCTGTTCAGATTGAAGCGTATAAGGAAGGGAAGGTCGATAAGGTCTATCTCTGCTACAGCCGCTTTGTGAACGCGATGAAGCAGATCCCGGTCGTTGAGCAGCTTCTGCCCCTTTCGGACGAACAGCTTTCGGCCGAGGAGCCTCAGCGCAAATTCTCGTGGGATTACATCTACGAGCCTGACGCCCAAACCGTTCTCGACGAGCTGCTCCGCCGCTACGTCGAGGCATTGATTTACCAGGCGGTTGCAGAAAATATGGCCTCTGAACAAAGCGCCCGTATGGTCGCTATGAAGGCCGCTTCTGACAATGCGAAGAAGCTTATTGACGATCTGCAGCTCGTCTACAACAAGACTCGCCAGGCCGGCATTACGAAGGAAATCACCGAAATCGTCGGTGGTGCCGCCGCCGTGTCTTCTTAATCGAATTTAAAAATCGATAACTGAGGAAAACCCATGAGTATCGGACAGATCGTTCAGGTGATCGGCGCGGTCGTGGATATTGAATTCCCGCGCGACGCGATGCCGAAGATTTACGAAGCGCTCGTCCTTAAGAACGACGACGCGAACTCCCTCGCCGAACAGGGCCTGGTGTTTGAGGTCGAGCAGCAGCTCGGTGATGGTGTTGTCCGCACCATTGCGATGGGCTCGTCTGAAGGCCTTCGCCGCGGCATGTCTGTCGAATCTACCGGCCGCGAAATCTCGGTGCCGGTTGGTCCGAAGACCCTCGGCCGCATCATGGACGTTCTTGGCCGCCCGATCGACGACTGCGGTGCGATCGAGGCCGAGGAAATCCGTCCGATTCACAATGAAGCCCCGAAGTTTGACGACCTTTCTCCGTCCGTTGACCTTCTTGAAACCGGCATTAAGGTTATTGACCTGATTTGCCCGTTCGCCAAGGGCGGTAAAGTCGGTCTGTTCGGCGGCGCCGGTGTGGGCAAGACCGTCAACATGATGGAGCTCATCAACAACATCGCTAAGCAGTACGGCGGCTACTCTGTGTTTGCTGGCGTTGGCGAGCGTACTCGCGAAGGCAACGACTTCTACCATGAAATGGGCGAGTCGAAGGTTCTCGATAAGGTCGCCATGGTGTTCGGTCAGATGAACGAACCCCCGGGAAACCGTCTCCGCGTTGCTCTTACGGGCCTGACGATGGCAGAAGCTTTCCGTGACGAAGGCCGCGACATTCTGCTCTTCATCGACAACATCTACCGCTACACCCTTGCGGGTACCGAAGTGTCCGCACTGCTCGGCCGTATGCCGTCTGCCGTGGGTTATCAGCCGACTCTGGCCGAGGAAATGGGTAAGCTTCAGGAGCGTATTGCCTCCACGAAGACCGGTTCCATTACGTCGATTCAGGCCGTTTACGTTCCTGCTGACGACTTGACTGACCCGTCTCCGGCGACGACCTTCGGTCACCTTGATGCGACGGTCGTGCTTTCGCGTGATATTGCTGCTCTCGGTATTTATCCGGCTGTTGACCCGCTCGACTCCACGTCCCGCCAGGTCGACCCGAACATTATCGGTGTTGAGCATTACACGACGGCTCGTCGCGTTCAGGAAACCCTGCAGCGCTATAAGGAGCTTCGCGACATTATTGCCATTCTCGGCATGGATGAACTTGCTCCTGAAGATAAGCTGGTGGTGCAGCGCGCTCGTAAGATCCAGAACTTCCTCTCGCAGCCGTTCCACGTTGCTGAGGTCTTCACTGGTGCTCCCGGCAAGTATGTTCCGCTCAAGGAAACCATCCGCGGCTTCAAGATGATTGTTGATGGCGAATGTGATGAGCTGCCCGAACAGGCGTTCTACATGGTCGGTACCATTGACGAAGCCTTCGAGAAGGCGAAGACCCTCAAGTAATGCTTTGCAGCAGCCGGCTGAAGAGCTGGTTGCTGCAAGCGCCCGACAAACGGAGCAACCTATATGGCTACCATTAAAGTCGACGTCGTCAGCGCCGAAGAACATATCTTCTCCGGCGAGGCCGAACTCGTGTCGCTGCCCGGAACGTCTGGCGAACTTGGCATCATGCCGGGGCATCTCCCGCTTATCACTCTGATTCGTCCGGGTTTTGTGCGCGTACACAAGCCTGGTGAATCAGAAGTTGAGCAGATCTTTGTTGCGGGTGGTGTTCTGGAGGTTCAGCCTGATCGAGTCACCGTTCTGGCCGATACCGCAGTCCGCAGCAAGGATCTTGACGAAGCTCGCGCCAAGGAAGCCCTTGCCGCAGCGGAAGCGTCCCGGGCGACTGCTACGGGCAGCATCGAGATTGCCCGCATCGAAGCGGAAATCGCTGCTCTGGTTGCGGAGCTCGCAGTTATCAAGAAACTGCGCAGCAAGCTCTGATCAAATCAAGCCAACGACGCCTTTTAAAGCGGAGATGCTTACGAGCATCTCCGCTTTTTAGTACCCATACTATCCGTCAAAGCGCTAGCATTCTGAATAAGCAGTTTGAACGGGACCACTGTTTCAAGCATTGAAAATACATTTGGTCTTGTTGGAGCAATACACTCGTCCCTCGCAGACCGAAAAGAAGTGTGCTGGGATTAGAGCTCAACTGAATGGAGGTTTAAGTATGAGCGCAGTTAAGATCCTCGTAACGACGGACGGTTCTAATTTAAGCGACAAGGCGGTGGATACCGCCATCGGACTTGCTGAACAGGTGGGCGGCTCGGTAGTCGGCATGACGGCCGTGCTTACACCGGCTCCGGCTGGCGGCTTCGAGGACGAAGATCCTGTCGTCAAGGAGCGTCTTGAAGCTATTTCCCGCAAGGCTGCCGAAGCGGAGGTTCCCTGCGAGGTAATTGCCGAGCATGCTGAAACGGTTGCGCAGGGAGTGCTTGCCTGTGCCGCAAGATGCAATGCCACGTATATCGTGATGGCAAGCCGCGGACTTGGAACTTTCGGCGCGCTGCTTTTGGGCAGTGAGACGCAGAAAGTGCTCAGTCAGGCGGATCGTCCGGTACTGATTGTCCGCTGATGAGAAGTTATTCTCTCAGATAGATTAATTAGAAAACTCCGCGCCGCAGTGCGCGGTTTTTTCTTGTTTGCTGGCGAAGGTCTGCGCGAAAAGCGCGGCAAATAAACGGAAAAACGAAATGATCCCTCAGAATGACTGCTTCCTGCGTGCGCTTAAGCGCGAACATACGGACTTCACTCCGCTCTGGTTGATGCGTCAGGCAGGTCGATATCTGCCGGAGTACTGCCGCACGAGAGCTCAGGCCGGCAGCTTTATGGGGCTTGCGCAGAATCCGGACTACGCTACAGAAGTGACGCTGCAGCCTATTGATCGTTATGGACTGGATGCCGCTATTCTGTTTTCGGACATTTTGACGGTCCCTGATGCGATGGATCTCGGGCTTTCGTTCGTTCAGGGTGAGGGGCCTGTGTTCGCTCATCCTGTGCAGAGTGAAGAAGCCGTTGAAAAGCTTTATGTGCCCGATCCCGAGGAAAAACTCGGCTATGTCATGGCCGCCGTAAGAAGCATCCGTTCGGCACTCAATAATCGAGTCCCTCTTATTGGTTTTTCCGGTTCCCCCTTTACGCTTGCCTGCTACATGATTGAGGGACGAGGAAGCCGCGATTTTCGCACTGCTAAAACGATGATGTTCCGCCGTCCTGATCTCTTTGAGCGCGTGCTTGACATCAATGCTGATGCAGTGGCGGCTTATCTCAATGCTCAGATTGCAGCCGGGGCCCAGGCGGTGCAGATCTTTGACACCTGGGGCGGCATGCTTGCCGACGGCGATTTCCAACGCTTCTCTTTGACTGCAACAAAGAAAGTGGTTGATCGACTCACGCGCACAACGCCTGACGGAGAGAAAGTGCCGGTCATTGTTTTTACAAAGGGCGGCGGCGAATGGCTCGCAGACTGTGCGGCGATGGGCTGCGATGCGCTGGGTCTTGATTGGACGACCAATCTCTCTCGGGCCCGCAAGGTTGTGGGAGATCGTGTTGCACTTCAAGGCAACATGGACCCGCTCGTGTTGTTTGCAGACGAGGATACGATTCGCCGTGAGGCACGCAAAGTGCTTGATGCCTTCGGCCCTGTCGGAGCCGGCGGGCATGTCTTTAATCTGGGCCATGGCATTAATCAGTTCACGCCTGTCGAGAGCGTGCAGATCCTTGTCGATGAAGTACACCAGTACAGCCGCCGCTATCACACTGCCGGTTGAGTTCTTATCAACGAGTTATGCACAGATCTTGTGCTGGCGCAGTTGATGAATAAATAAGCCCGCCGAATTCCGGCGGGCTTATTTAGTTCGTATCTTCACCTGTGGCAGTAAGAAAGAAAGTGCGAGTCATTCCTTAGTTTGTGGTTTCTTCCTAAAAAATTCACTAAGGGAGGCATCTCTCTCAAGAACAATCCACAAAGTTATCCACAAGATGCGGCGCCTTTTCCAAAATAGAAAGAGTCAATCTGAGCCTGGATTCATAAATAAAATCGAAAGTTTCATCAGTATTTTTTTAAAAGTAAGCCATGACCAGAGTTGATCAGTTTGCCCGTGTGCTAGTGGATGCGCCCGGACTACCGCCGCTCGACTACCGAGTGCCTGAAGATATGCTCGCGGCTACGGGTGATTTGGTCCTGGTTTCTCTTGGTGCGCGCCGGGTTGTAGGCGTTATCGCAGAACTTCATTCAGCTTCAGATATCGAATCCCGCCGACTGAAGAGTATTTTGAAAAATCTCCGGATAACGGCTCCTCTCGGTTCTGAGTGGCTCCAACTTACGCGATTTGCGGCTTCTTACTACATACGCTCATGGGGCGAAGCTGCGCTTCCGGTAATACCGCTTGCACTTCGACGAGCTCCGACGCCGCAGCAGGAAAAACGCATGGCAGGAATACGCAATGTCATGCCGAAGACAGATGCATGCCCAAAGAGCAGAGTGACGTCGCCAAAGCTCAATGATGAGCAGCGAACAGCAGTGAATGCCGTGCTTTCTCAGAAAGGGTTCGCTTCTTTTTTGCTGTTTGGCGTGACGGGATCTGGAAAAACAGAGGTGTATCTTCACCTGATGGAAGAAGTGCTCAGGGGAAATCCTGAAGCACAGGTACTTCTGCTTGTCCCGGAAATTAATCTGACGCCGCAGCTGGTTGGTCGAGTTCGTGCCCGGTTCCCGGAAGAAGCTGTAGCTGCGCTTAATTCAGAATTTACTGACAGGGAAAGAGCTGCCGCTTGGCTTGCTGCACATGAAGGTCAGGCAAGAATTCTTGTCGGTACGCGAATGGCTATCTTTGCCAGCATGCGGCACCTCAGACTCATTCTTGTTGATGAGGAGCATGACCATTCTTATAAAGCCGGGGACGGACTGCGCTACAGTGCGCGCGACCTCGCAGTCTGGCGTGCTTCCCGGCTTCAATGTCCTGTTGTTTTGGGATCTGCGACGCCATCGCTCGAAAGTTGGGCTAAAGCTCAGTCAGGAGCCTATAAGCTCCTCACGCTCACCAAGCGTGCGGCTCAGCACGCTCAATTGCCGACTGTTGTTTTAACGCCTCCGCCGATTAAGGGGGCGCGAAGCATGATTACAGAGGTCTCGAGAGAAGCCGTTGAGTCCTGTCTGGCAGAAGGTCGGCAGATACTGGTATTTCTTAACCGCAGAGGATATTCGCCGGTGCTTTCGTGCCCGGCCTGCGAATGGGTGAGTACCTGCGCAAGATGCTCTGCCTTTACGGTCTACCATAAACGAGAGAATGCGTTGATCTGTCATCATTGCGGCTGGAGGCGACCGGTGCCGGAGGCCTGTCCTCAGTGCGGCAATGTGGATATTTTGCCAAGAGGAACCGGAACGGAGCGCATAGAAGAAGATCTTGCTTTACTTTTCCCCGGCAAAAGAATCTTGCGCATTGATCGCGACAGTGCATCGAAAAAACATGCCGCAGAAGAAGCTTTTAGAAAAGTCCACCAGGGGGAGGTGGATATTCTTGTCGGCACGCAGATGGTGGCAAAGGGACATGATTTTCAGAATGTGGGTTTAGTGCTGGTACTTAATCCAGACGCACAGATATTGAGTCCCTCGACACGAGCACGCGAGCAGCTTTTTGCCACACTGATGCAAGTTGCCGGACGCGCTGGCCGTACGGGTGAACGGGGCCGTGTAATGATTCAGACGCGTTTCCCTGAAGATCCGCTTTTTGCCGCTCTGGCGCACCAGAATTATGTGGAATTTGCAGAGGATGCACTCAGAGAGCGCAAAGAGAATGCCGGCGTGCCTTTTATTCATCAGGCGCTTTTGACGGCGGAAGCCGACATGCTTTCGCAATCGCTCGGCTTCCTGGAAGCCGCAGCAGATGCTGCTCAAAATATTTGCGGCGATTCCGTGCTTGTATACGATCCTGTGCCCATGCCTCTTGTAAGGCTCATGAATAGGGAAAGAGGACAGCTTCTCGTTGAAAGTTCAGATCGGATGGCGCTGCACCGGTTTCTCGTTGAGTGGAGCTCAGTACTTATGAAGCTTCCTAAGCCAGGAAAGATCACATGGGCGCTTGAGGTTGATCCCCTTGAAGCATGAAGCTCTGTATAATCAAAAACCTCCTCGCGTGGTGAAATGGATATCATACGGCCCTCCGAAGGCCGTGTCTCAGGTTCGACTCCTGACGCGAGGACCAGTTTTTAAGTTCCGAGAGAACCTTGGATCCTGTTGTCCCGTACCGCTCCCAGATGCGGCGCGGGATTTTTTGTATAGCGGATTAGCGATGAAAGTACCTGTAGAAGTGCTTGTTCACAGCAAGGCGAAGACGCTTGAGCTTGCTTATGCAGACGGTACGCGAGCGATTTTCCCATTTGAATTTCTGCGAGTTTTTTCTCCTTCGGCTGAAGTTCAGGGGCACTCTCCGGAGGAAGCCGTGCTTCAGGTTGGCTGCGCAAACGTTGGGTTGCGGGGTGTCGAACCAGTCGGACAGTACGCGCTAAAGCTGCTGTTCGACGATGGGCACGAAACCGGAATCTACAGCTGGGATTATTTTGAAAAACTGTTTGTTGAGCATGATGCGCTTTGGGGTGCTTATCTGAATGAGCTCGCAAGCGTTGGCGCCTCAAGAGATCCGGCAGACCCTGCAAATGCACCGTTCCTTGCCCGAATGAAACCAAAGAAGACCTGCAGCCATGGATAAAAAGGCAGAGAAGATGGAAGAAAAGGAGAAGAGCAAATCAGCTTCTGAAAAACATCAGATTGATTTTGGTTTTAGCCAGATCGACGAAGCTGAAAAGGAAGAGCGAGTACGCCATGTGTTCGACAGCGTGGCGAAAAAGTACGACCTGATGAATGATCTCCTTAGTCTGGGAATGCATCGGCTCTGGAAGCGGCGCTGCATTGCAAGCGCAGCCGTAAAGCCCGGCATGAAGGTGCTTGATATTGCAAGCGGGACGTGCGATCTTGCCATGGCCTTTGTAAGGCTTGCGGGAGACGAAAACGTTACGGCGACGGATATCAATCACGAAATGCTCGCATGCGGACGAGATCGTATGCGCGCACACGGTATGCGTTCAAACGTGGTGCTTGCCGATGCAGAGCGTTTGCCTTTTGATGAAAACTCCTTTGATGTCGTGACGGTTTCCTTTGGCATCCGGAATATGACGCACAAGGATCGGGCTCTCAGGGAAATGCTTCGCGTGCTCCGCCCCGGCGGAAAGCTGCTGGTCCTTGAATTTTCACGCTGTTCAGCATTTTTAAAGCCTTTTTACGACTTTTACTCTTTCCATTTCATGCCCTGGCTGGGGGGAAAAATTGTCTCGGATGCGGCGTCCTACAGGTATTTAGCGGAATCCATCCGCATGCATCCGAATCAGCAGGCCTTTGCAAAACTCATGACGGATGCAGGTTTTTCTGACGTGAAATGGCACAATCTGACATTCGGGATCTGCGCGCTTCACATCGGGAAGAAAAACTGAAAGAAGCTCGATTGCCGGGAAGCCCGATGATGTTGGATGAAGGCATTACTGCGCAGATCAGATAAAAAAGGAAAGACCAAGATGAAAAATCTCGTAGCAGCTCTCGTAGTCTGCATCGCTCTTGCAACCGCGTCCCTTGATGCAGATGCAGCCAAGCGCTTTGGCGGCGGTGGCAGCCTCGGCCGTCCTGCCCCGACTTTTTCTCAGAAAGCCCCTGCAGCTCCAGCCGCAGCACCTTCTGCTCAACAGCGTCAGCAACCGGGTGCAGCTCAGCGTCCCGCCGCGACTCCGCCCGTGCAGCAACCTTCCATGATGGGACGCGTGCTCGGCGGCATTGCTGCTGCGCTTGGCATCACCGCTCTCCTGTCCATGCTTGGTCTTGGCGGCGCCGGTCTTTCGAGCATCATTACGGTGGTGCTTCTTGCGGTCGTTGCTTTCTTCGTGGTGCGCATGGTTCTTTCTCGCCGGCGTCCCCAGACTCAGACCTCCTCAGTCGGAGGAGTCTCATCCGATCCGTTTGCTGCATCGCGTCCGGTAGAACCCTCGCGCCCAATGGAGTCGCAGGCGATGCCTGAACCTCAGAGCTGGCAGCAGCCATCCGGTCAGACGCCCCGTTCGGGAAGCGTCATGGATCAGCTGATGGGGGGTAATGGATCGTCCGCTGCAAGCGTCAATCCTGTGGATGTAACTCCCGCGGATTTCGATCGTGCAGGCTTCCTCAAGGCCGCGCGCGAGAACTACATCAAGCTCCAGAAAGCATGGGATACCGGCAACGTAATGGAGATTTCGGACTTTACTGATAACGATATCTTTACAGCCGTTACTCATCAGCTTCGCGAGCGCAAGGGCGAGGTCTACAAGACAGAAGTCGAAAGACTTGATAACGAGCTTTTAGGCATCGCACAGGAGGGTAAGGAGTACTTTGCGAGCGTGCGCTTTACCGGACGTCTTCTCATCAATGGTGAGGCAGAGGATCTCGATGAAACATGGGTTCTTTCGAAGCCGGTTGAGGGAGATCGCGGCTGGCTGCTTTGCGCCATTCGTCAGAATGAACCCTCGGCTTGATCGTAAAAAGGGGTGATGTAACCCCTTCTTATCTAATTGAATACGCTGCGTTTTCCTAAAAGCGCGGCGTATTTTTTTTGATCTCGATGAAACATTGCCCGATTGCTGCCGCCTTATCGGGAAAAACGCGCCTTTATGAAGGAACACATCGTCGCATTGATTCCTACAATGCGCGGAAAAATCAAATCCTTCGTGGATTTTCCGTTCAACGTCGTTTTTACAAGGACATAAAAGGGATGACGCTGACTGGTTTTGTTCTGCTCTATCTTTTCGCAACCGTTGCGATTGGCGTGTGGGCCTCTACCCGCGTAAAGAGCACCAGCGATTTTGCACTTGCCGGACGCAGCCTTCCGCTGCCGATGGTGATTACCGCTACATTTGCCACTTGGTTTGGATCAGAAACCATCCTCGGTCTTCCGGGGCGTTTCATCGAAAGCGGCATTGCAGGTGTGATTGAAGAGCCCTTTGGATCCGGTATGGCTCTGATTCTTGTGGGCACCTTCTTCGCACAGAAGCTCTATAAGCAGAAGATTCTTACGCTTGGCGACTACTACCGTGATCGTTATGGCAGAAGCGTTGAGCTTCTTTGCTCTGTTGCCATTGTGATTTCGTATCTCGGTTGGGTCGGTGCTCAGGTAACGGCACTGGGCCTGGTGATCAATCTGATCACCGAAGGCGCGGTGTCCATGACGACAGGCATGATCATCGGTGCCGGAATCGTGCTCGCTTATACGATGGTTGGCGGGATGTGGTCTGTTGCCGTGACGGACTTCGTCCAGATGATCATCATCGTGCTCGGACTGGTGGCCATTCTTTGGTTCGCTTCCGATCTGGCTGGCGGCTTCGGCAATGTCATCGACTATGCTCGCGGCAAGGACCTCTTCCATGCACTTCCTGAGCCGACGCCTTCCGGATGGCTCTTCTGGATTTCGGCAGCCATGACCATGATGATCGGCTCGATTCCTCAGCAGGACGTTTTCCAGCGCGTCATGTCGGCAAAGAATGTGCAGACGGCCGTCGCTGGCCCGATTATCGGCGGCTCTTTCTACATCCTCTTTGCCTTCGTGCCAATGTTCATTGTGGTGGCTGCAGTGCTGGTCATGCCGGAGGCCGCTCAGAAGATGCTTGCTGAAGATCCTCAGCAGCTTCTTCCGACGCTCGTTCGCGACTACATGCCGATGTGGCTGCGTGTGCTGTTCTTCGGTGCCGTGCTCTCCGCTGTAATGTCGACGGCATCGGCAACAATGCTGGCCCCTTCGACGATCTTCGTTGAAAACGTGCTTCGCCACTTTGCCCGAGTCGATGACAGGAACATGCTCTTTGCCATGCGTGCTACGGTTGCCTGCTTTGCCATTCTGGTGCTGATGTATTCGATTGCTCTCGAAGGTGCTCCGATCTACGACATGGTGGCGATGGCCTATCAGTTCCCGGTGGTAGGAGCATTCTGGCCCCTTGTCTGCGGTCTCTACTGGAAGAAGGCGACGCGTCAGGGCTGCTACGTTTCGATTCTCCTTGGCAGCGCAGTCTGGGTTTTCCTCACCTGGACGTCTGCAGGTGAAGTCTTCCCGAACGTGTTGGGCGGCTTTATTGCCGCTGCGGCAGGCATGGTTGTCGGGTCGCTCATGCCGACCACTGACAACAAGCGATTTCTCGAAGAACGCCGCCGGAACATGATGAAGCGACCGGTGGATGCAGAAATTGGTAATGGACGGCTCCCTGCCATTACGCCGGTGAGTGCAACAGCCTGATTGCAGCGACATGAAAGCGGCTCCGCGAGGCGGGGCCGCTTCTTCTACAATTTTGTTCATCTTCCGGTCTGACGGCCGGCTTCTGGCGTTTAGTGAAAATAAGATGAACATAGTCATTCTTGCTGCAGGCATGGGAAAGCGCATGCATTCCCGGCTTCCGAAAGTACTCCAGCCCATTGCCGGGCGCCCCATGATCGATCATGTGCTGGATGCCTCAGAAGGTCTGAGCGCATCCCCCCGGGTTGTTGTTGTGGGTCATGCTGCTGAAAACGTGATGGAGCATCTTGCGGACAGGTCTGACGTGACCTTTGCTCTGCAGTCGCCGCAGCTCGGTACCGGACATGCGCTTCGTCAGGCGCTCGGACAACTTGATCGCAACGAGCCGAAAACGCTGGTATGCCTCGGCGACGTTCCGCTGCTTTCCAGGCGGACTCTGGAGGCGATCGCCCGCGAAGCAGAAACGTCTGATCTGGTGCTTCTCACGGTCGAGCTTGATAATCCGACCGGCTATGGACGAATACTCCGAAACCCAGCGGGATTCGTGCGTGCGATCGTTGAGGAAAAGGATGCTTCGCCTGAGGAGCGACGTGTTCGCGAAGTGAATACCGGGATCATGTGTCTGCCGACATCAAGACTTGATGGGTGGCTCTCTTCGCTTAAGGCTGCGAATGCTCAGGGCGAGTACTACCTCACGGACGTGATCGGTCTTGCTGCCGATGAAGGGTTAAGGATCACGACGGTGCATCCCGAGCATGCCTGGGAGGTCGAAGGGGTGAATTCCAAAGCGCAGCTCGCAAGCCTCGAGCGTGTCTGGCAGAGGGAGCAGGCTCGCCGTCTTCTGGATGCCGGCGTGACGCTGATCGACCCTTCGCGCATAGATATTCGTGGAAGCCTGGAATGCGGTAAGGATGTGGAAATCGACGTCAACTGCGTGTTCGAGGGGCAGGTTCGACTCGCCGATGGCGTGCGCATCGGAGCAAATTGCGTTATCCGGGATGCTGAAATCGACGCAGAAACAGAGATTCTTCCGTTCTGTCACATTGAAGGTGCCCGTATCGGCATGAACGGCAGAATCGGTCCTTATTCAAGACTTCGTCCTGGTGCGGAACTCATTGGCGGCAACCATATCGGCAATTTCGTTGAAGTTAAGAAATCTACAGTGGGGATCGGCACCAAGATCAACCATCTGACCTACATTGGTGATGCTGATATCGGCGCACATGTCAATATCGGGGCCGGAACCATCACCTGCAATTACGACGGCGTGAATAAATTCCGCACGCGTATCGGAGACGACGCCTTTATTGGATCAGGAACGGAGCTTGTGGCGCCTGTTGAAGTAGGTGCTGGCGCTACGATTGGCGCCGGTTCCACAATTACTAAAAAAGTGCCGGAGGGCAAGCTCACTGTTGCTCGGTCGAGGCAGGTCACAATTGAAGGCTGGCATCGTCCGGTTAAGAAATAAAGGAAAGGAACCATGTGTGGAATCGTCGCTGCTGCGAGCAGCCGCAATATTGTCCCTCTGCTTTTGGAAGGCCTTCGGCGTCTTGAGTACCGAGGGTACGATTCCTGCGGCATTGCAACGGTAGGCCCTGATGGTCTTCGGCGCTGCCGCTCGACAGAACGTGTGGCTCAGCTTGCCGAAGAGGCAAAAGAAGCGGGACTCAATGCCGTCACCGGCATAGCGCATACGCGCTGGGCTACGCATGGTGCGCCGGCCGTAAGGAATGCCCATCCCCTCTTTTCCCACGATTTCATCGGACTGGTGCATAACGGCATCATCGAAAACTACGAATCCATTCGTGCGAGGCTTCAGAATCAGGGTTACGAATTTACAAGCCAGACTGATACGGAGGTGATCGCGCACCTGATTTATTCCAACTATCAGGGCGATTTGCTTGCTGCAGTTAAAAAGTCTGTTCTGGAGCTGCGTGGAAGTTATGCGCTCGCGATTATCTGTCGCGATGAGCCTCATAAAATTGTTCTTGCCCGTCAGGGGTCTCCGCTCGTTGTCGGCATCGGTGACAACGAAATGCTCGGTGCTTCGGATGCCATGGCAATCGCCGGAGTTACGGATCGGATCATGTATCTGGCGGAAGGTGATGTCTGTGAAATCACGCCGCATAAGTGTCAGGTCTGGAAGCGCACGGAATCTGGAGAATTTCTTCCTGTTGAACGTGAAATTCGTGTGGTGCAGGCTTATTCGGGTGCCGTGGATCTCGGCCCCTATCGTCACTACATGCAGAAGGAGATTTTTGAGCAGCCCCGTGCTATTGCCGACACGCTCGAAGGCGTTGCGGGCATCACGCCCAAACTTTTCGGTGCGGATGCCGAACAGGTGCTGTCCGGTGTATCGAGGCTTCTCTTTCTTGCCTGCGGGACTTCTTATTACGCCGCGCTCACAGCGAAATACTGGATTGAGGCGCTCGCAGGCATCCATTGCGATGTTGAGATCGCAAGCGAATACCGCTACAGAATTTCCGTGCCGGATCCCGATGCACTGGTGATCACAATTTCTCAATCAGGTGAGACTGCGGACACGATCGCGGCTCTGCGTCATGCCCGCGATGATCTTGGCATGAAGCGCACGCTCACGATCTGCAATGTGTCCACCTCCGCTATGGTTCGGGAGAGTCGACTTGCCTATATCACGCGTGCAGGCGTTGAAATTGGCGTCGCTTCAACGAAAGCGTTTACAACACAGCTCGCGGCAATTTATCTGCTTGCGCTGACGCTTGCGAAGATGAATGGACGTCTCACCGAAGAAGCGGAGGCAGAAGAACTTAAGCGTCTGCGCCATATCCCCTCAGCGCTTTCTTCGGTGCTGGCGCTTGAGCCTCAGGTTATGGACTGGGCGGAGCGGTTTGCCGGCAAGGATCACGCGCTCTTCCTCGGGCGAGGCGTGCATTATCCGATTGCGCTGGAAGGGGCATTGAAGCTTAAGGAAATCAGCTACATTCACGCTGAAGCTTATCCGGCAGGCGAGCTTAAGCATGGGCCGCTTGCTCTTGTGGATGCCAATATGCCGGTGGTGACGGTTGCGCCCAACGACAGGCTGCTTGAAAAGCTTAAGTCCAATATGGCTGAGGTGAGAGCCAGAGGCGGAGAGCTTTATGTCTTCGCGGATGGCGACTCCAATATTGTTCCTGATGAGAGGATGCATGTCATCAGACTGCCGGAAAACTACGGCATGCTGTCTCCCATTCTTCACGTCGTTCCGCTGCAGCTTCTTGCTTATCATGCAGCGCTTGTTCGCGGTACCGATGTGGATAAGCCGCGTAATCTTGCTAAGAGCGTAACGGTGGAATAGCCTCCGCCTAAACTCAAAGAAAAAGCCGCGATTCGCGGCTTTTTCTTTGAGCGGGCTGAAGATAAATTCAGCTTCCTGCAATAAATGTGCGAATGCCTGAGCCGACAAACTGCACGCCAATGCAGATGAGCAGAAACCCCATGAGCTTGCCGAGCACCAGCGTGCCCGAAGGGCCGAGCCGGTTGGAGATGACGTCTGAATAGCGCATGACGAACCATGACGTGCCAGTCGCGCAAATGATGGCGAGCGCAGTCCAGGCAAAAGCAATTGTTATATCGATATAGTCGGTAAGTTCAGCAATTTCCGTTGAAAAACCGATGACGACGGCAATAGTACCCGGACCGGCAATGCCCGGCATGGCAATTGGGAAGAATGCATAGTCTTCCCGGTCGCGGCGCACAATCGGAGCTTTGTTCGGGGTGTTGCCGCCGAAAAGCATCTGGTAACCGATGGCAGCGACGACAAGACCGCCCGCAATACGCATGGCGCCGTATGAAATGCCGAAGAAGGCAAGCAGAACATTGCCGCCGACCAGAGAGACGAGCATGATGGCTGCGGCATAGATAAATGCCCATTTGGCCTGCTGGTGTTTCCTTTCTTCGCTCATCCCCTGGGTGAGGCTGATGAAAAGCGGAATCTTGGAGGGCGGGTTGGTAATCGTAATGAGCGAGATCAGACCGCCCAAAAAATATTGGAAATGTATGGCTTCGAACATGATTCCGGGCCGTTATCCAAGGAAAGTACGGCGCCACCTGAATGGAAGGCAAAAAAAATGTAAGCAGGGCCTTCAAATTAAGCAATTCTACCTGCAAGCCACTCCCTCAGGCTGAGTAAAGGTTCTGCAGAGGCCAATTTTTGCCTCAGTCTTGTGCTATAAACTGAACCCTCGTTCACTTCTGAACAAAGGTTCAGAGTGATGCCGAATTTCTATATTGAAACATCAATCAGGTTGGATTGAGAATGTTGTTTACACGAAAAGCGATACATGTCGCCGTTGGCGCAGCTCTTGGAGCGGCTCTCCTGCTGACCAGTTTTCATCATGAGGGCCTGATCAGCCAGGCTCAGGCTGCCCAGGGACAGGCACGGCCGCCTTCCGAAGTTGTGGTGGTTACCGTGAAGCCTCAGGCAGTGCGCATTGATACGGTCCTGACGGGCCGCACCAGTGCGTATAACGTTTCCGAGGTGCGCCCGCAGGTAAACGGCATTCTCCAGAAGCGACTCTTCAAGGAAGGTCAGGAAGTTAAAGAGGGCGACCAGCTCTATCAGATTGATCCTGCCCTCTATGACGCGCAGCTGAAGACTGCTGAAGCAACGCTTGCTCAGGCGCGGGCTACGCTCGCACAGGCTCAGGCTGATGCCAAACGCTCCCGCGAGCTCGTGAAGATCAATGCGGTGTCCAAGCAGTCTGACGATGCCGCGCAGGCTCAGCTGAAGTCCGCTCAGGCGGCGGTGAAGTCGGGTGAGGCTGCTGTTCTTACGGCAAAGATCAATCTTGACTACACCAAGGTTCGTTCCCCGATTTCCGGACGCGTCTCGCGTTCCGAATTTACGGAAGGCGCACTTCTCACGGCTTATCAAGCTCAGGCACTTACAACCGTGCAGCAGCTTGATCCCATCTATGTTGACGTTACACAGACAGCGGAAGATCTGCTTCGCATTCAGCGGGAAATTGCTGCGGGCGAACTGAAGACGGATGCTGATGGTGCGGCTCCCATGTCGCTCATCCTTTCTGATGGATCGACCTATTCAGAAACCGGCAAGCTCACTTTCACCGACGCGATCGTCGATGAAGGTACGGGGACCGTGAAGCTTCGTGCTGTATTCCCTAATCCCCAGCGTCA
Source organism: Sutterella faecalis (assembly GCF_006337085.1). Taxonomy (GTDB): domain Bacteria; phylum Pseudomonadota; class Gammaproteobacteria; order Burkholderiales; family Burkholderiaceae_F; genus Sutterella; species Sutterella faecalis. The sequence goes on from NZ_CP040882.1 coordinate 1,953,965, forward strand.
GCTGCTTCCGGGCATGTTTGTGCGTGCGAACCTTTCGGAAGGCATTCGTCCGCAAGGCATTCTTGTGCACATGCAGTCGGTAATGCGTGATCTGAAGGGCAATGCTTATGTCTATGTTGTCGGTACAGACAACAAAGTCGAGCAGCGCTCTATTACGGTTGGTCAAACGATGGGTACATACTGGCTCGTTACTTCTGGTCTCAAGGAAGGCGAGCGCGTGATGTTCGAGGGCTTCCAGCGTACTGCTCCGGGTGCGACGGTTGCTCCGAAGGAGTTTGATCCCAAGACGGCGCCGGAAGGCAAGCCGCTTTTCTAAGCTTCGGAGACGCTGATTCATGTTTTCGCGTTTTTTTATTGATCGCCCCGTTTTTTCGTGGGTGATTGCAATCGTGATCATGCTCGCGGGCCTGCTCTCCATTGAGACGCTGCCGGTGAGTCAGTATCCTCAGATTGCGCCTCCGCAGGTAAGCATCACCGCTACTTATCCGGGTGCTTCGGCCGAGACGATTGAGAACACCGTCACTCAGATCATTGAGCAGAACCTTACGGGTCTTGACGGCTATCTCTACATGAATTCGACTTCCGACTCGGCAGGCCGCGTGAGCATCACCGTGACCTTTGAGGCGGGCACCAATCCAGATATGGCTCAGGTGCAGGTGCAGAACAAGATTCAAACTGCCCTGACATCGCTGCCGCAGGTTGTTCAGCAGCTCGGTGTCGAAATTCAAAAGACGTCGGCTAACTTCCTGATGGTTGTGGGCTTCATGAGCAAGGACCCGTCCATGACGGCGGGCGACCTTGGCGACTTCCTTGAGGCCAGCATTAAGGAGCCGCTGTCTCGCGTGAGTGGTGTAGGCGAAGTTCAGGTTTTCGGCTCGTCGTATGCCATGCGCGTCTGGCTTGATCCGGACAAACTTGTCAAATATAAGCTCAATCCTTCAGACGTTACGGCCGCGATCACCGCTCAGAATGCTCAGGTTTCCACGGGCAGTCTGGCGGGTCAGCCTACTGACGGCAAGCAGGAATTTACGGCGACGATTTCTTCTTCAAGCTTATTGCAGACGCCGGAGCAGTTCCGCAATATTCTGCTCAAGGTGACGGATGAAGGCGCCAACGTATATCTGCGTGATGTTGCTGAAGTTGCGCTCGGACAGCAGTCCTATACAGCCTTCGGCACGTATCAGGGCTACCCGAGTTCGGGTATTGCCGTGAAGCTTGCGTCCGGCTCCAACGCGCTTGAGACTCAGGCGGCGGTGATGGAGCGTGTTGAAGAGCTTAAGCACCTGCTGCCGGCGGGCGTCGAGGCTGTTGTTCCGTTCGATACCACGCCCTTTGTGCGTGCCGCGCTTCATGAAGTTGTGAAGACGCTCGTTGAAGCCATCATCCTCGTCGTTTTCGTGATGTTCCTCTTCCTTCAGAATTGGCGCGCCACGATCATTCCGACGATTGCGGTGCCGGTGGTGCTTCTGGGCACTTTCGGCATGCTTTCCATTACGGGCTTCTCCATCAACATGCTCACCATGTTTGCCATGGTGCTTGCGATTGGCCTGCTGGTGGATGATGCCATTGTGGTGGTGGAGAATGTCGAACGTGTGATGCGCGAGGACGGTTCGAGCCCTTATGACGCGACTGTGAAGTCCATGGGCCAGATTACCGGCGCTCTGGTGGGTATTGCCATGGTGCTTTCGGCTGTGTTTGTGCCGATGGCATTTTTCGGCGGTTCGACCGGCGTGATTTATCGCCAGTTCTCAATCACAATCGTTTCGGCCATGGCGCTTTCTGTAGTCATCGCCCTGACGCTTACTCCAGCGCTTTGCGCAAAGATCCTCAAGCCAGTGGACCATGAACATCACATGGGCAAGGGAGGCTTCTTCGGTTGGTTTAACCGCGGTTTCGAAGCGCTGACGATTGCGGTTCGCGACTCCGTCGCTGGCTTCATTCATCATCCGTTGCTGCTTGTTGTCAGTTACGCCATTGTGGTCGCCGCCATGGTGATCGGCTTCATCAAGCTTCCGACAGGCTTCATGCCGGCTGAAGACCAGGGTGTTGCGCTCCTTACGATGCAGCTTCCGCAGGGGGCTACGATGGAGCGTACGGATCGGGAACTTCGCCGTGTTGAAGGATTCCTGCAGAAGACCGAGCAGGAAACGCTCGACAGCTTCTTTGCCGTGCGCGGGTTCTCCTTTGCAGGTTCCGGCCAAAATATGGCTTTGGGCTTCCTGAAGCTTAAGGATTGGGAAGAACGTCCGAATGCTTCCCAGAGCGTGGAAGCTATTCAGGGCCGCGCTATGGGCGCCTTCATGATGTCGCCTGAATTCAAGAACGCAAGTACGTTTGTCTTCCCGCTCCCGGCCGTGCCGGAACTTGGCGTTGCAGACGGTTTTGACTTCTTCATCCAGGATCAGAAGGGGCAGGGGCATCAGAAGCTGATGGAAGTGAGGAATAAATTCCTTGCCGCAGCGCATCAGGATCCCAGGCTGACGATGGTTCGTCACAACGGCATGGATGACACGGCACAGATGAAGCTGAATCTCGACTACGAGAAGCTTTCTGCACTGGGTCTTGATATTTCGACCGTGAATTCCACCATTTCTACGGCTCTTGCCGGTTCCTACGTCAACGATTTTCTTGATCGCGGACGCGTGAAGCAGGTCTGGGTGCAGGGCAATCAGGCGGCTCGCATGCAACCCGATGACTTGAAGCGTTGGCACGTGCGCAACGATAAGGGCGAAATGGTTCCGTTCTCGGCATTCATGACGATGTCCTGGGATTATGGCAGCCCGAACCTCGAGCGCTTCAATGGTCTTTCTTCCGTCAATATTCAAGGCAGCCCCGCCAAGGGTGTTTCCTCGGGTGATGCAATGAAGGCTGTTGAAGAAATCGCGCAAAAGACCTTCCCTGAGGGATACACGATCTCGTGGAATGGCGTTTCCTATCAGGAGCGTCAGGCCGGTTCGCAGGAAGCAGCGCTTTATGCAATCTCGCTGCTTGTGGTGTTCCTCTGCCTTGCAGCGTTGTATGAAAGCTGGTCTGTGCCGATTGCGGTTCTTCTTGTCATTCCGTGCGGCATCGTGGGCGCTCTGGGCCTCACGTGGATCCTCGACATGAACAATGACGTCTACTTCAAGGTGGGCATGCTGACGACGATGGGACTGGTGAGTAAAAACGCCATTTTGATCGTCGAGTTCGCGAAGGATCTGCTCGAGCAAGGTGAGGATGTTGTGCATTCGGCTCTGCATGCGGTTGAGCTCCGTCTGCGTCCGATTCTGATGACGTCGCTCGCTTTTGGTCTTGGCGTGCTGCCGCTTACGGTTGCGCATGGTGCCGGTTCAGGCGCTCAGAATGCCATTGGCGTGGGCGTGCTTGGGGGCATGATTACGGGTACGGTGCTTTGCGTGGCATTCGTTCCGGCCTTCTTTGTCTTCATCAGCCGCATTTCGCACAGGATTTCCGGCAAGCCCGGGAAGCCTGCTGCAAAGGCAGTAACTGAAACCGCCGCAGTCTGATAAGGCCTTCTCTAGAGGCGTTTTCCTCAGGATTTTTTAGAGGAAGACGCCTCAGAAGACCGAACTCATTTTCAATGAAGGAATCTGTCCTAGAGGACAGCAGCAAAACATGAAAAAACTTCTGCCGATTCTTCCGCTGGCGGCTGCCATGATTCTTTCGGGATGCGTCAATCTGGCTCCCGACTACGAACGTCCGGCTGCTCCTGTCGCCGATCAATGGCCGATGGGCGAGTCTTATAAAACGAGTGAAATGAAGCGCGAGTCGCTCCCTGAGTGGCAGGACTTCATTCGCGACGAGCGCCTGCACAAGGTGATTGAGCTGGCACTTGCAAATAATCGCGACCTGAGAATAAGTGCGCTCAATGTTGAAAAGGCGCGTGCGCTTTACGGCGTGCAGCGGGCGGAACTTTTCCCGACGGTGGCGGCTCGAGCTTCCAACACGGCGTCTGATGTGCGCGGGGGCATGTCTACGACCCACTCGTACACTGCACAGCTTGCGATGTCGAGCTATGAACTGGATTTCTTCGGGCGCGTGCGCAATCTCACCGAACAGGCGCTGCAGAGCTACCTGCAGAGCGAGGATGCGCAGCGTACCGCTCAGGGTTCGCTCATCGCTGAAGTCGCTATGGCGTGGCTTACGCTTTCGGCCGATCGCGCTCAGCTGACGCTTCAGGAAGAGACACTTAAGAGTCAGGAAGAAAGCTTCCGTCTCGTTGAAGAGAGCTATAAGTACGGCGCAGCGAGCCAGCTCGACTACGAGCAGGCTCGTACGACTGTGGCTGCCGCCCGTGCGCAGATCGCTTCGTACGTCCGAGCGGTTGCACAGGATCGCAATGCCCTCGAGCTTCTCGTTGGCGCCAAGGTCGATGAGGCGCTCTTGCCGGAGACATTGGTTCTCGACAGTACTTTGCCTGCCTCAATGCCTGATGGTGTGCCGAGCGAGGTGCTTCTGAACCGTCCCGACATCATGAGCGCAGAGCGCGGCATGATTTCTGCCAATGCCAATATCGGCGTGGCTCGTGCGGCTTTCTTCCCGAGCATTTCGCTTACCGCCGCTGCGGGTTCCACCGGCGGCGCGATGCATCTGAGCGATCTTTTTGCCAAGGGCACGGGCATCTGGAATTTCGCGCCGAGCATTTCGCTTCCGATCTTCACGGGCGGCGCCAACCTCGCTAATCTGCGTGCCGCGGAAGCGTCGCAGCAGATTGCCGCAGCAACCTACGAAAAGTCGATTCAAACGGCTTTCCGTGAAGTCGCGGATGCACTCGCCACGGAAGGTACGGTTGAGCGTGAGCTTGCCGCCCGCCGCGACTACGCAGAAGCTGCCGGACGCGCCTATGAGTTGTCTAATTCCCGCTATAAGCACGGTGCGGCTGCATATACGGAGGTGCTTGATGCGCAGCGCGCCAAAGTATCGGCCGATCAGCAGTTGATAACCGCTGAGCTCGCCCGTGCCTCCAGCATGGTGACGCTTTACAAGGTCCTCGGCGGCGGCACGCGGATTGCTCAGCCGGCAGCGGCTGACGGCAAGGTGTCCGAGTGAGCGCGGCAAAAGAAGCGTCTGACGCACTCCAGCAGCATCGCGAGGAAATCGTTGATGCTGCCGAGCGCTGCGTCTTTACTGCAGGGCTCCATCAGCTGAAACTTCGCGATATTGCTCGTGAAAGCGGAAATGGCCTCGGAAATATCTACAATTATTTCAAAAATAAAGAAGAAATTGTAGAGGCGCTTGTTGAACGCCAGACTTCTCGCTTTCTTTCGACTGTCACGCGGTCGGCGGAGGAGATTCCTGGCGAGAAGCATGAAGAACGCGTATTGAGGCAGATTTCGGTACTTGTAGATGCCTACATGGATCCGGAGTCGATGCGCCTCTCGATTTTCATTGCGAGTGAAGCAATGGTGAATCCCCGGGTGCTCGATATCTGCGTTGCGGCAAATCGCCGCGTTTGCGAGCATGTGATTGATGTCATTCACCATGATCCGAACAGCAATGTCGACGTGACGGATGAGGAGATGGAAGTACGGATTGTCTCCGTACGTTCCTATCTGGAAGGGCTGAGAGGATCGCTTCTCTTTAACCCCACAATGAATCGCAGGCTCATGCGGGACTGTGCCATTGAGCGTCTGCGCGTCCTCTGGCGCTGGGATCAGGCTAAGGCCCAGGGCAAGACGTTCGAAGACGTGTTTGAGTGCTGATCCCAGTCGTTAAACGGACGACGAATGAAAAAATCCCCCGGTCTTCAGCAAGAACGGGGGATTTTTTAAAGCTGGTCCGAAAAGAGGTTACTTCTTCTGGTCCTTATCGAAGCGAACCGGGATGAAGATGCGGCCTCCATCGCGCTGTACGAGGAGAAGCACCTTGTCCTCGCGGCAGGCCTTTTGAAGATCTTCAGCGCTCTTTACCAGCTTGCCGTTGGCGCTCACGATGATGTCGCCCGGAGTGAGGCCGATGGAAGCGGCGAACTTGCCCACTTTGGTGATGAGAAGTCCCGTCGTATCGGCTTCGCGGCTTTCCTCATCCGTGAGGATGCGGCCTTCAATGCCGAGACGGTGTCCGCTTTCCTTGGCTGCGCCGCCGGCAGACTGATCCGAATTGGGATTGGTGCCGATGGTGATGGAGAGCTTTTGCTCCTTCTTGTCGCGGATCACCGTAAGCTCAGCCTTGGTGCCGGGGCGAACTGAAGAAACGAGCATCGGAAGCGACACGGAGGACGTAATCTTCTTGCCGTTGAATTCCGTAATGACGTCGCCCGCCTTGAGTCCGGCCTTTTCTGCAGGGCTGCCCTTTTCGACCTTCGTCACCAGAGCGCCTTCAGGCGTCTTGAGTGCAAAGGAGTCGGCCAGTTCCTGAGTGATCTGCTGGATGTAGACGCCAACGTAGCCGCGGGTGACCCTGCCGTCCTTCACAAGCTGATCCTTGATCTGCATGGCAAGATCGATTGGAATGGCGAAGGAAAGGCCCATGAAGCCGCCCGAAGTCGAGAAGATCTGCGAGTTGATGCCGACCACTTCACCCGCCATATTGAAGAGCGGGCCGCCCGAATTGCCTGGATTGACGGCAACGTCGGTCTGAATAAAAGGAACGTATTGATCGGTAGGCAGATTGCGCGAAAGAGCGGAAACGATGCCGGCAGTCACTGTATTGTCGAGGCCAAAGGGGCTGCCGATGGCCGCCACCCATTCGCCGACCTTCAGCTTCTGCGAGTCGCCGATTTTCAGAACGGGAAGATTCTTGGCGTCAATTTTGACAATGGCGATGTCGGTCTGCTTATCGGTACCAAGTACTTTGCCGGTGAATTCGCGCTTGTCGGTGAGCCGAACGACAATGCGGTCAGCGCCTTCAACCACGTGCGCATTGGTCATGATGAGGCCGTCATCGGAAATGATGAAGCCTGAGCCGGTGCCGCGCTGCTCAGGAATTTCCTCCTCACCGCCGCCGAACGGCATGGGGAAGCCGAAGCGACGGAAAATGTCCGCATGACGTTCATCCATTCCGGGAATGCCGAAGGGCACAGAAACTGTACGGGCATTCTTGATAACGGAAATATTGACGACGCCGGGGCCGTTGTCTTCAACCAGCTTGACGAAATTGGGAAGCTGAGCAGCTGACTGGGTAGTCGGCTGTTCAGAATCTGCCGCGCTGGCAGAAAGCGGGGCGGCAAGGATCAGCGCTGCGCTGAGAGCAGCAGCAAGCGTGGTCTTAGTGAACGACTTCATGAAAAAGGCTCCTCTTAGCCTGATGCCGGGTGCATCGACCGGTTCTCTGTGTTTCTAATAGCAGAAACTCTACCTGAGGGAGTGAAATCCTTCAGAAACACTAGAGTAAAGCGTGTTTTGGCCAGGTTAAATTTGTAACAGAAGAGATGAGAGAGTCTCTTCAGCTGTGACTGGTAGGCGTCATGGCTGTGTGGGGAGATGAAGCGCCGAGTGGAGGGAACGAAAGTTTGAAGATGGTTCCGCGTCCATCCAGACCGTCCTCGATCGCTACGGTGCCGTGATGAATGTCGACAATGCGCTTCACGATGGCCAGGCCCAGGCCCGTACCGGACGTTTTGGTGCCGAGCGCTCGGTAGAAGCGGTCGAAAACGCGGCTGCGTTCTTCGGGGGCAATGCCCGGGCCGTTGTCGCAGACACGCAGTACAGAGAGGCCGTGTTCGGTGGAGGAAGTGATTTCAATGCGTCCGCCCTCGGGCGTATAGCGGATGGCGTTGTCCGTGAGGTTGGTTACCATCAGTCGAATAGCATCTTCCATGCCGTCGAGCATTGCCGGCCGGGCATCTTCCGTAATTTCAATGTGCTTCTGGGCAGCTATTGGCGCCATGTCGTCTCTCACGCTTTTGACAAGCTCAGCAAGATTGATGGTCGTCATTGGTTTTTTGGATGCATCCGGATCAAGCCGGGCAATTGTGAGAAGCTGCTGCACAAGGCGAGTTGCTCGATTAATGCCTTCGTTGAGACGCGAGAAGCATTTCTGCTGCGCTTCGGGCGTTTTTGCTCTCTGGGCGAGCTGCACCTGGAGCTTCAGCGCCGTGAGAGGCGTTCGTAATTCATGCGCGGCATCTGAGGCAAATCGCTGCTGGGCAGAGAGACTGTCTGCGAGGCGCCGCAGAAGATCATTGATGGCGTTTACAAGGCTCGCGAGCTCGGCGGGAAGCCCTTTAGTAGAAAGTGGTTCGAGCGAAGTCGGCGATCGACGCGCTACGGATCGTGCGGTTTTTTCGAGCGGCGCGAGGCCGCTGCCGACAACAATCCAGACGGCGATGGCGATGAAGGGCAAAAGCAGACAAAGCGGCTGAAGGATGCGGAAGGCTGCGGTGGCCGCGAGTGAGGTACGTACCTCAAGATCCTGTCCGGCAGTGATGACAAGAGGTCCGACGGCGACGGAATAAGTGCGCCAGGTTTTCCCTTCAACCTTGACAAGTCCGAACCCGGGGCCTTCCGGCAGAGGCATGGCAGGCGCCCCTTCCCGCTGCCAGAGACTGTTGTGAGCCGAATCGTAGACTTGAACGATTACGCGATAGCTCGGTGCATCGCCAATGATGGTAAGGTGCTCGGGCTCCTTGGTCGGCATGCTGTGCCGCACGGAGTCGCCGAGCGACTCCGCGGTTTCGCGCAGGTGAGTGTCCAGGAATTCATTGAACTCCGCCTGCGCGGAAAAAAAGGTAGCGGTGGCTGTCGTGAATCCGGCAGCAAGAAGCGCTAAAAGAAGCGTAAAAAGGAGCTTCCTGCGAATAGAGGTCATGCTTGGCCTTTTATGTGTCAGGCGATCAGGTTTCAAGCAAATAGCCTACGCCGCGGACAGTTTTAATGGCGCTGTCCGAGAGCTTCTTGCGCAGATGGTGGATGTGCACTTCAATAGCGTTTGATCCGACCGTATTGTCCCAGTTGTAGAGTTTTTCCTCGAGCTGTGAACGACTCCAGACAACGCCCTGCCGTTCGGCAAGTGCAAAGAGAAGCGCATATTCCTTCGACGAAAGAATGACGGGTTCCCCACGGTATGTCACCTCGCGAGTGTGCGGCGAGATCCGGAGTTCGCCTCGCTCAAGGATCGGATCAGCACGGCCTGCGGAACGCCTCAGCAGTGCGCGGATGCGCGCTGAAAGCTCATCGAGGTCGTAGGGCTTGACAAGATAGTCGTCAGCGCCTGTATCAAGGCCGAGGATGCGGTCGTCGACTGTGTCTCGGGCAGTCGTGACGAGAACGGGCGTCGCGTTGCGCTTGGCGCGCATTTCCTTGAGAACCTGCAGACCATCCTTGCCGGGAAGACCGAGGTCAAGTATGACGAGTGAAAAGGTTGTCGTATTGAGTGCTAAAAGGGCGGAGTTGCCGTCACGGACCCAGTCAACGGCATGGCCTTCGCATTCGAGGCCGGCGACGACGCTTTCGCCGATCATGTCGTCATCTTCAACGAGGAGAATTCTCATGTAAACGGTATCTCAGAATCAGGCGTTCAAGCACTATGCGCCACGTTTCGGAAACGAGAAGCGCAAGTACAATGAGGCCGGTAAGTATGGGATAGGCGGATTCGCGGCCCCAGCCGCCGAAATATGCGGCAAGTCCGAAATAGGCAAGCAAGACGCCTACAAGGGCCCCGAAGCAGGAGCCTGCGGCAAGTGCTCCGAAAAAATGAAGACTTGGAACGCAGTCGACGGCGGCTCGGCGCGCTAGGTCCACCCGAAAGAGGTGAATCGATTGTAACGCGATGCATGAAAACAGCGAAAAGTGTCCAGCGGGCATTTTTTGCATTTCAGCATTTTTGCGGCGAAGAATTTCATAGATGCCGGCGTCTCGCAGAAAGCCGCCTGCCGCGGCGCAAATACCAAGAAGTTCCGGACTCGATGCAAACACCCAGGCAAAACCGCCCGCGAGAAGTGCGCCCCATCCGGGAGACAGCAGAGCAGCGGCAAAAACTGCAGCTGAAGACCAGTCTGAGAGTGCATCTAACATAATATTGAGACTTTGGGAAAGAGCTTTCCGCAGATCAAAAAGGAAGAAGAAGCATGCCAGAGAAACGCTATGCCCGTCGCGATCCGAACGAGATAGTGGATATTGAACACCGTGATCGGTTCGAAGACTATGTTGAGCCGGCATCTGGGACGATCACTGTTGCGCACATTGTCTATGGTCTCCATAGCATTTCCATATTGATGGGTCTCCTCTCGGCAGGACTATCCATTGCCGGAGCTTTTGTTTTTTCCGGCCCATCCATACTCGCCGTGATCATCAACTACATCTTCCGCTCCGATGCCCGCGGGACTTTTGTGGATTCGCACTTCTCCTGGCAGATCCGCACGTTTTGGTACGCGCTCCTCTGGATGATTCTCCTCTACATTATTTCAATGCCGCTTGCCTTCATCGGCATCGGATTCTTCACGCTGATCGGCGGTCTGCTCGTGCTCGGCATTTGGGTGTCGTACCGTATTCTTTACGGCTGGAAGCGGCTTGTGCGGCGCGAGCCGATGCCCATGAACTGATTCCGGGGAATCCTGAGGTCGACGGAGTGCCGCAACGCTATACTGAACAATTCCCCCGCAATTTCTCCTTAGGAGTAAGTTTTCATGGCTCTCGGCGCAATGGTCTACAAGGCGCAGCTTTCCATCTCGAATCTGGATCGAGGATGGTATGGGCAGCCTGTGCTCACGATTGCCCGACATCCCTCTGAGACAGAAAAGCGTCTGATGCTGCGCGTCCTCGCCTGGTGCGTGCGCGCCGGCGAACACCTTGAATTTGGTCGCGGCCTGTCTTCAGAGGGGGAACCAGCGCTCTGGGAAACGGACGATACTGGAGCCATCATCGAATGGGTGGAGCTCGGTGCGCCCGATGTGCGGACGGTGCGCAAGGCAGCAGGCAAAAGCGAATATGTGCTCGTCCTCGCATACGATGAGGCGCGTACAAAACCCTGGTGGGAATCTGTGAAGGGAGAGCTTTCGAAAATCGACAAGCTGACAGTCATTTTTATTCCTGACCCTGAGGCTGATGCACTGGCTGCCATGGCGGCAAGAAGCATGAAGTTTGCTGTCACCATTCAGGACAGTGTGATCTGGATAAACAGCGACACGGCGGATGTACAGATCAATCCGGAATATCTCAAGCGCGAAACGCAGCGCTGGACCTGATTGACGGACTGGCAAAAACGAAAACCCGTTTCCTCATGGAGAAGAAACGGGTTTTCGCATTTGAAGCATTGCGAAAAGCGAGTTTTCAGCGCTTGTTGATGAGACTTTCCGACATTTGGGCAAAGGCCCCTTCCAGACGAAGCCGAAGAGCCGGATCGGCAATCGCTTCATTGAGTGCCATACGCATTACGCGCATCCATTCCTGCATCAGCGCCTGGTCGATGGGAATGGTACGATGCGATTCCCTTAGCATAGGCAGCCCGTGACGCTCTTGATAGAGCGCCGGCCCGCCAAGCCAGCCCGAAAGAAATTCGCGCATGCGGCTGTCATAACGTTTGATGCCTTCAAGCGTATAAAGCGCTCTCAGCTGTCCGAAGGAAGGATCATCCCTCAATATGCGTACATATGAGGCGACAAGCCTTGCAATGCCGTCCTCGCCGCCGATGGCGGCGTAAAGAGAGGACTGTTCAGGCATGGTCAGTGGAGAAAAACGGCCGCCCCGAAGCCGAGCAGCAGCGCCCAGCCGACGAGCGGCGAAAAAATACGGCGAATGAGCGGATGACGCGGCACAAAGCCGAAGCCATAGACCCAGAGAATGCTCATGCCGATGAGCATGCCGACCAAAAAGCCGTGAGGAACGCCGGCAGCATCATGAGCAATGGCTCGCGGATAAAGAATGACGAGCGCGGCGCATGCAAGGGCGGCGAGAAGTGAAAGAACTCTCAGAAAAGGAGAACCGCTTTTCTTCTCGCCGGCGCTTCCGGAAATGCGCTCCAGCGGCTTTTCAAGATCAGTCGTCATTGCGTGATGCGTAGCTTTCAAGCGTTGCCGCAAGGAGAACCGCGCAGGAGAGACCTGCAATCCAGTAGAAGTAAGACATCGTGTTGTGCTCCTGATGGGCGAATCCGTCTCAATTCCGAACTGCCTTTGTCTAAGACAGTCCGGAAGTTGAAGTCAGAGGCGTTTTCAATTAGTAAAGGGAGTGCGTGTTCTTTTCGATGTACGAAGCATTGAGCTTGCCGCTCATCACGCGATAGGCCCAGGACGTGTAGAAAACCACGATAGGCAGGAAGATGAGCGTGACAAAAAGCATGATCTCAAGCGTGAGCTGAGAGCTCGTGCAGTCCCAAATGGTAAGGCCGGCATTGAACATCGTCGAGGACGGCATCACGAACGGGAACATCGAAATGAGCGGTGTGAGAACAATGCCGAGGATCGTAACGGACGAGCAGAGGATGGCCGGCCAGATGCGGCCCTTCTTCACGAGCACCGAGCCCAGAAGCGCACCGGCAATGCCGAGCACAGGAATGACCCAGAGCACCGGCAGAGCGCTGTAGTTGGCAAACCAGGCGCCAGCCTGAACTTCAACCGTCTTCGCAAGCGGATTCGCCGGACCTGCAGGATCAAGACCGGCGGTGGCGACATAACCGTCAATCCCCATGTAGACCCAGATGCCGCCCAACACAAAGAGTACGGCAGTAAGGATGCCGGCAATGCCGGAAACCTTTACGGCGCGGTCATGAAGATCGCCTTCCGTACGCAGCGCCAGGTAGTTGGCGCCGTGGAAGACAACCATCAGAAGCGCAAGCACGCCGCAAAGAAGTCCGAACGGATTGAGGAGGCCGAAGAAGCTCCCCGTATAAACCGGGCGCATCGTTGCATCAATCTCAAAGGGCACGCCCTGAAGGAGATTGCCGAACGCAACGCCGCAGATCACGGGAGGAACGGCCGATCCGATAAAGAGGAGCCAGTCCCAGGACGTGCGCCAGCGGGTGGCGGCCACTTTGCTGCGGTAGTCGAAGGCGAGCGGGCGGAACATGAGCGCGGCGAGGATGATGAGCATCGCCCAGTAGAAGCCCGAAAACGCCACGGCGTACATCATCGGCCAGGCAGCGAACATGGCGCCGCCGCCCGTGATGAGCCACACCTGATTGCCGTCCCAGTGCGGGGCGACGGAATTGATCATCACGCGGCGCTCATTGTCGTTCTTGCCGAGGAAAGGCAGCAGTGAGCCGACGCCCATGTCATGGCCGTCCATCACTGCGAAGCCCGTGAGGAGCACGCCGATGAAGAGCCACCAGATGACTTTCAGAATTTCATAATCGATCATTTTGTCAATGCTCCCGGGTTACTTCTGCTCGAAGTGATAGCGGCCGGTGCCGAGCGAGCTCGGACCCTTGCGGCTGAAGCGGATCATCAGCCACATTTCGGCGATGAGCATGAGCGTATAGAGAACAACGAAGCCGAGGATCGAACCGATCAGGTCGCCCGTCGAGAGCGAGGAAACAGACAGGTGCGTCGGCAGGATGTTGTAAATCGTCCAGGGCTGGCGGCCGTATTCAGCAACGAACCAGCCGGCCTCGCAGGCGATCCAGGGCAGCGGGAGCGCAAGGAGCGTGAGGCGCAGGTAGAGCGGCTGATTCTGAAGGGTCTTCTTCATGGAGAAGACAAGGCCGAGCACGAAGATCAGCGCCATGCCGAGGCCGCAGCTGATCATCAGCCTGAAGCTCCAGAACATCGGCGCAACCTGAGGCGTCGTATCCTGAGCGGCCTGCTTGATCATTTCCGGGGTGGCCTGGGTGACGTCTTCGGTGTAGCGCTTCAGAAGAAGGCCAAAGCCGAGGTCGGGCTGGAGCGCCTTGAATTCAGTGCGCAGTGCTTCGTTTTTCGGATCCTTGCGGAGCGCTTCCAGAGTCGCAACGGCTTTCTGGCCATTCTTGATGCGCTCTTCAGCCTGGGCTTCAAGCTGCTTGATGCCCGGAATTTCCGTGGAAAGCGAACGCGTGCCCATCAGGCCGAACACCCAGGGAATGCTGATTTCCATGGCGTTTTTCTGTTCAGCTTCATTGGGGATCGCAAACAGCGTGAGCGGAGCCGGAGCCTCATGGGTATCCCACGTGGCTTCCATGGCGGCAATCTTGGTGGGCTGATCGCGCGTCACGAGGAAGCCCGATTCGTCGCCCATGTGGATCGTAAGAATGCTTGAAACGATGCCGAATGCAGCGGCGAGGCGGAAGGACGAAGCTGCAAACTTGACGTCCTGGCGCTTGAGGAGGTAGTAGGCCGAAACAGCCATCACGAACATGGCGCCCGTCATGTAGCCGCCGGCAACCGTGTGGACGAACTTAGCCTGCGCCCATTCGCTCGTGAAGACGGCCCAGAAGTTGGTCATCTCCATGCGCATGGTTTCGAAATTGAATTCCGCGCCGGTGGGGTGCATCATCCAGCCGTTGGCGACGAGAATCCAGAGTGCGGAGAGGTTTGAGCCCAGGGCCATCATGATCGTGGCAAAAAGGTGCTTACCTTTTGACAGGCGATCCCAGCCGAAAAAGAAGAGGCCGATGAAGGTCGACTCAAGGAAGAAGGCCATCAGGCCTTCAATGGCGAGCGGTGCGCCGAAAATATCGCCTACATAGTGAGAGTAGTAGGCCCAGTTCGTGCCGAACTGGAATTCCATCGTAATGCCGGTAGCGACGCCGAGAGCGAAGTTGATGCCGAAGAGCTTGCCCCAGAAGCGGGTCATGTCCTTGTACATCTCTTTGCCCGTGAGGACATACGTCACTTCCATGACCACCAGCAGGAACGACAGTCCCAGCGTAAGTGGCACAAAAATGAAGTGGTACATCGCGGTCAACGCAAACTGCAGGCGTGACAGGTCAACAAGATCAGTTGAGATCACTTGAGACTCCTGATGTGGTTTTGAGAGTTGTTAGCGGGGTTCCGAGGTTGCCGCCGGAGCGCCGAGAAGCGCATCGCCCATCTTCTGCGGAGTGACATCAGTCCGGTGTTCAGGACTGAAAAACAGGTACCAAAGACAGAAAATGAGGAAGAGCTTGACCGCGACGACCAGAATGATTTCGGCAAGAAGTCCGGGGCGCCGGCGGCGGTCTGTGGTGTTGTCCATCAGTTGCTCCGATTAATTTCGCTGAAAGCGGCTTTTTCGTGCCTACATCTTAATGAGCGCGTTAGGGGAACTCCTATCTCAGCCGCCTTTCGTTTACGGCTTGACGGTGTTAAATGGAACTGTCAGACTGCCAAAGTTAAAATTTGGCAGATTTTGGCAGTTCAAAATGGCAGTAAATGCTGAATTTCAGGGCATTCTTGATGCTCTTGAAGATCCGAGGCTTCTTGTGAGATCGGATTACACCGTTGCTTATGCGAATCGTGCTTTCCGGCAAAGGTTCGGCATTGATGACTTTGAAGGACGCAAATGCCATGAGCTGGTCTTTCATGATCTCAATCCCTGCGGGAGCTGCGGGCGGATTTGTCCAATGGACAAATCCGTCTTTTCCCGCCAGGTGGAGCGAGCCCTCGAAAGGGAACTTGTGCCCGGAGGCGAACGCTTCCTCGAGTTGGAATCGGTACCCGTGGCTGCCGCGGACGGCAGTCCTGTCTACTTTATGGAGCGCATCCGCATTCGTGATGATGCGCAAAACGCGGCGCTCCGTGAGGGTATTGTTTCCCGCAGTCCGGCAACAAGGCGTGTACTCAACGCTATTGCCCGTGTGGCAGCCCTTAATGTACCGGTGCTTTTCTGCGGTCCCGGAGGATGCGGAAAACAGAGCTTCACTCGGTTTCTGCATGAGAATTCCCGACGTGCCGTCAATGCGCTCGTTAAGCTCGACTGCACCGCACTCACGGATGAGAGATTTGAGGACGAGCTGCTCGGCAGGCCGGCAAAGCTTGGCGGATCGCGTACGGGCGGACTCGCATCCCGCCCGGGCGGAACGCTCTACTTTGATGAAGTATCTGCGCTTACTCCTGGCCTTCAGCGGCGTTTGCTGACGCTTCTGGAGTCCGGATTCGTGCGTGAAGCCGGAAGCGCGCAGAGTGTTGCGCTCGATTGGCGTGTTGTATGTTCGACCAATGCCAAAGACCCGGATAGGCTTGTGGAGTCGGGCGTGCTTCGCGAGGATTTGTGGCTCAGGCTCTGCGTTGCGCGCATTGATGTACCGCCATTGAAGGAGCGGCGGGAAGATATTGGCGAGCTTGCAGAACTCATTCTTCGTCGCACAGGAGACGGCGAATCCGCTGAAATTTCCCCTGAAGTTCTGGCCGTGCTTCTCAAGCGCAGCTGGCCGGGCAATATTCGGGAGCTTGAATGTGCGCTCATGCGCGCGCAGCTTCTTGCCGGCGGGGGGAAAATTCGACCTGCTGATCTTGAGGCTGCGCGCTACTCCGAGCTTTCCGCTGATGACGTCTGCGGCGATACGCTTTTGGAAGAAGAGTCGCGCTGGCGGGGAACCCGCGCAGGACTGGCCCGACGAATGGGGTTGTCCGAGCGCACGCTTTACCGCAGGCTTCAGGAAGCGAGAGAACTACAGCAAAAGAAGGAGACAGAAGAAAAATGACCGCGTCGATGAGGCCTGAGGAGCGGCTTTTCTTTCGGCTGACCGAAGGAGAGGAGCGCATTGGCATCTCAAGAGGCGAGGCGGCAATTGCTGCTGCGCTCGCACGGGCAAGAAAAACCGCTAAAGGACTGCTGATTCTTGTGCACGGCGCAGCTTCCAACGCTTCGCGCTGGGAGGAATTCGTAGAAAAAACGAAGCTCCGGGACAGCTGGGATATTCTGCGATTTGATCTTCGCGGTCACGGCGCAAGCCCTTCTCGTACTGCCGGAACCCTTGAAGCGCATGCAGGAGATATTGCTGCCCTCATGGATCGAGTCGGACGCAAACGGGCTGTGATCCTCGGTCATAGTCTGGGCGCTGCAGTGGCAATGAATTTTGCTCAAAGATATCCCGAGCGTGTTGAAGGGCTTATCCTGCTCGACCCGTTGCTGTCGAATTGTCTGACGCCTAAGGCCATTGAAATGCGAAGGAAGCGCTGGATGCCGGCTCTTCTTGAAAAAATCGGCATTGTTTCCCGGGAGCTTCATCTGCAGCGGCGATTGCCGCCATACAACCTCCGCAAGGGGGATGAGGCTGCGCGTCTCAAGATTGCTGAAGGCGGAGAGGCGCTTGAAGCCTTTGTGAAGGAGTATTCCTCGCCCTGGCGCGATCTCGGACATATCCACATGGCGGATTACGGACGGGATTTGCTGGAGGTCGGCCGCCCAAGCCCGGAGCTTGCCAGGCTTAGGGAACCGGTGCTCATTATCGGTGCTTCCTCAGGGAGCTACACGGACCCAGAGGCGATGCGTCGGGAAGCTCAGGCACTTCATGACGGGGAGTTTGTGCTGCTCAGGTGCCGGCATTGGCCGGTAACGGAATGTCTTCAGGATCTGATGGCAGTCGTGGAAGACTGGATGCAGCGTCATTTCTAAGCAATAAAGAAAAAGCCGCCGAGATTTCCCTCGAGCGGCTTTTTCAAGTGCCAAATTCAATTACTTGGCGGCAGGTTCGCCTGCCGGGGCCTCACCGGCTCCTTCCTCATCGTGGTTGACGACGATGCGCACGATGGGAGGCGCAACAGCTGCGTCTTCTTCTCGAATGCCCCAGACCTCCAGAAGCTCGCTCTGAGACGGCATCTCGCTTGCCGGTCTCGCGCGGCGAAGCTTGAGCGAATTGCGGACGACGGTTTCCACAACATCGAGCGGCAGGCAGTTCAGATCCTTGAACTCGATTGAGCGATGCTCAGTATCAAGTCCCTTCCAGCGTTCCTCATTGCCGGCAGCGGCGTCTTTTTCTGCGTAATAGAGGATGAGAGACTTCTCATGAGATTTGACGGCAAAAATGGGTCCGTCTAGCTCATAGAAGGCAAGACCGAAGCGCATGCTTTCACGCACGCCTCGGGCGGAGCGTCGGATCATGCTGCAGACTCTGGCCATTGCAACGCGGCGATCGTTGGGCAGACTCTGGAGATAGCCTCCCACCGTGGTGGCTGCAGGTACCATGACTACTTTTCCCCCTAATAAAAATATAGGCTTCGGGCTCCCAAAGAGAGCTCGCAAGCCGCAAGAGAACTAATTTTAGCAAACCGGACGGGGGCTTTCCCGACGGAAGCAGTCAGGTTTTTGTTTCTTAACGGTAAAACACATAGCGTGCGCGAAATGGCACCCGAAGATACTGTCCTCTTTGCGACGCGGTGCAGGTGACGAGCGGCATGCCTCCGGAAGGTTGTCGACGGGCAATGTAGCGAATGCCTTCAAGCATCCCGTGGCCTTCGGATTGGGCGGAAAAAACTGCTGTTCTTAGATCCCGGGGAGAGGTCTGTTCGCCCTGACTGATGATTTTTGCGTGGAGTGCGGATCCGTCGCGGGCAGTAATGCCAAAATTCGGCTGCAGTACAGCCTGGCGTCGCCCGTCGTCATTCAGAAGTTCTCCTTCCGTTTGTACGAAATTCCAGAAAAAACCATCAGAATCATAAGAGCATTGGAATACCATCCGACCGCGTGCTTCCCAGGAATAGACGGCGGTAGCGTCTTTAAGCGGATCGGGAGCGAATTGAATGGAAGTGCAGCTCGCAAGGAAAAAGAGAGCCAGCAGGGCGGAAAGGGCACGCATAAGGATGTTTCAGAGAACGACGGCGATTCTGAAAGTCTAGCGGCAGCATGGGCAAAGCGCTGCTCAGGGAAATGTGTTCTTTGGAAAAAGCATCGCGAAATCTTCGCTAATCTTGCTAGAGTGGAACTCTAAAAACAATTTCAAAGAACCCGCTCTGCCGGGAGCATCCAGACCCGGTGTCGCTGACGGCATATTCGGACAGCGCAAGTGCTTCAGACAGAGCCAACCCGGCCGGACCCCCGGTTGCGACAGTTTTATTGCACATGCCTTCAAAGAGAGGCAGTAAAAGGACTGCGAAACCTCGGACGGGGCATAGAGAGATGCTTCGGGCAGATAAATTTCTGTCGGAGATTTCGGCTCAGCTTCGTCCGCGTGTTCGGCCTCTTTTCCGTAAAGAGGGATCCGAAGTGTTTCAGATTCGTATACATGGCCGCGGGGGCCAGGGCGTCGTGACGGCAGCAGAAATGCTTGCTCTCGCGGGCTTTATGGAAGGGCATAAGGCCCAGGCTTTTCCGAGTTTCGGTTCCGAACGGACCGGGGCTCCGGTGGTTGCATTTGCGCGGCTGTCGCCAACCGAAATCCGCCTGCGCGAACCCGTGCTTGAACCCGATGTGGTTCTGATCCAGGATCGCACGCTTCTGGAGAGCGTCCCTGTTTTTGCCGGACTGAGGCCCGATGGCTTTGTTCTGGTGAATTCGAGTCAGACGCCGGAAGCGCTTGGGCTCGGGGATCTGAAGCGCCAGCTGCCGGCGGGACACGTCATGTGCGTGCCCGCGACGAAGTTCGCGCTTGCCGCGCTCGGCAGACCGCTTCCCGGGGCAGGAATGCTCGCCGGCTTCGCGGCGATGACGGCGATGATGCAGCTTAAAAGCGTTGAAGACGCATATGCGGTCAAGTTTGCCGGCCGGATTGCGGAAGCGAATGCCGAGGTTGCCCGTCAGGCATATGAATACGTTGTCGCCCAAAAGGAGAAGAACCATGCTTAAGCAGCTCGAGGGCAGCCAGGGCGTAGCGCAGGCTGTGGCACTTTGCAGACCGGACGTGGTATGCGCCTATCCGATTTCTCCTCAGACCCATATTGTTGAAAATCTTGGACTCCTTTGCCGCAAAGGGGTACTTGCCGACTGCGAGTACATCAATGTGGAAAGCGAGTTCGCCGCCATGTCGGTTGCTATCGGCGCCTCGGTGGCGGGCGGCCGCGCCTACACGGCAACGGCGAGCCAGGGGCTTCTGTATATGGCTGAGGCGATATACAACGCAGGAGGGCTTGGACTTCCCGTGGTGATGACGGTTGCCAACCGTGCGATCGGCGCGCCGATCAATATTTGGAACGATCATTCCGACTCAATGAGCCAGCGCGATTGCGGCTGGATTCAGCTTTTCGCAGAAAATAATCAGGAAGCGTGCGATCTCCACATTCAGGCCTTCCGCATTGCAGAAGAGATGTCCATCCCCGTGATGGTTTGCATGGACGGGTTCGTCCTGACGCATGCTTTTGAAGAGATGGACATTCCGGATCAGGCGTCTGTCGATGCGTTTCTGCCTCCCTATCGGCCCCGTCAGCAGCTCGATCCC
The DNA here is from genome assembly GCF_006337085.1 of Sutterella faecalis. Classification (GTDB taxonomy): domain Bacteria; phylum Pseudomonadota; class Gammaproteobacteria; order Burkholderiales; family Burkholderiaceae_F; genus Sutterella; species Sutterella faecalis. The sequence goes on from NZ_CP040882.1 coordinate 1,974,107, forward strand.
GATCACCCTTATTCCATCGGCGCAATGGTGGGCCCCGAAGCATTTACGGAGGTCCGCTGGCTCGCTGAACGCCGGATGCAGGAAGCTATTCCTGTGATCGAGAAAACGCAGGGGCTTTTCCACGAAATGTTCGGCCGCAACTCCGGCGGACTTTTCTCGACCTATCGCATGGAAGACGCTGAGGCGGCTGTGCTGGTCATGGGTGCGCTTGCCGGGACCGTCAAGGATGCGGTGGATGAAATGCGTGAAGACGGCGCGAGGATCGGCGTGGTGGTTCTTAAAAGCTTCCGCCCCTTCCCCTTCAGGGCATTGAGGGAGGCGCTGATGTCGGTGCAGAGCGTTCTTGTGATGGAGCGCATGGTGAGCGCGGGCGGTGCAGGCGCAGTTTCGCTTGAGGTTATGAAGGCGCTGAAAGGGCTTCCTGTTCGCCAGAGCACGCTGATTGCCGGCCTCGGCGGGCGTGCCGTCACGCGCGCAGCCTTGAAGCCCTATTTTGCCCGGGCGCTCGCCGGGACGCTGGAGGAAGAGGAAATCTTTCTTGATCTTGACGAGGAGCTTGTTCGCCGGCAGCTCGAGCGCGAGAAGGCTTCGCGCCATATCGGCCCTGTTGCCGAAGCGCTCAACCGTCATGTCAATGAACGCAAGCTTGCCCGGGGCGAGGAGATCTGAACATGTCTCAGTCGGAAATTCATTTCTATCAGACCGGCACGTTCACGGCCGGCAACCGGCTGCTCGGACCGGAATCGAGGTCCGTGCAGTCCTCCATGGAGCGCTTTAATTCGCTCACTTCAGGGCACCGCGCCTGTCAGGGCTGCGGCGAGGCGCTCGGCGCCCGCTATGCCGTCGATGCGGCGATGCGCGCAACAGGAGGCAGACTCGCTGCAGCAAATGCCACCGGGTGCTTGGAAGTCTTTTCAACGCCCTATCCGGAAACGAGCTGGCAGCTGCCGTGGTTCCACTCTCTTTTCGGCAATACGGCAGCGGTTGCTACGGGCATGGCCGCAGCTTTCCGGGCGCGGGCCAAAAAAGAGGGCAAGGAACCCACGAGGGTTATTGCCATGGGCGGCGACGGCGGCACGACCGATATTGGCTTCGGCTGTCTTTCGGGCATGTTTGAGCGCAACGACGACGTGCTCTATATCTGCTACGACAATGAGGCTTATATGAATACCGGCGTGCAGCGTTCGTCGGCAACGCCTCCTGCGGCGCGCACGGCAACCACGCAGATTGCCGGGAGCGAGCCGGGCAATCAGTGGGGACAGGGCAAGGACGTGCCGCTCATCGCCATGGCGCATGGGATTCCATATGTCGCCACTGCTACGGTGGCGGATCTTCGCGATCTGGAGCGCAAGGTTGAAAAAGCGATGAGCATGCACGGCGCGCGCTACATCCATATTTTTGTACCTTGCCCGCTTGGCTGGGGCACGGCTTCCGGAAAGACCATCGAGATTGCGCGTCTGGCGCAGGAAACCGGCATTTTCCCCGTTTTTGAGGCCGAGTACGGAGAGGTGACGAGTTCCTACAAGATTCGCCGTCGTCAGCCGGTGGAGGCGTATCTGAAGCTGCAGAAGCGCTTCGCTCACCTTTTCGGCAAGAAAGGAGATCCGGCAGTCGTTGCCCGCATCCAGGAACTTGCTGACCGCAACATCGAAAAATTCAATCTCATGGCCGGAGACGACGACCGCGAGGTTCAGATTCCCGTCGCTGCACAGGCTGAAGAACGCAGCCAGCAGATCTGAAGGCGGAGGATAAAAATGACCCAAGAAAAACCGTTTGCGATTACCCTTGACGTCGGGTCCTCACTTGCCAATCGGACCGGCTCCTGGCGTACGCTGAGACCCGTTTATGTGAACCGTCTGCCTCCCTGCAATGCGAAATGTCCGGCTGGAGAAAAATGCCGCGACTGGCTCTTTCTTGCGCAAAGCGGAGATTATGAAGGCGCCTGGAAAGAGATTGTCGAAGACAATCCCTTCCCGGCCGTCATGGGACGCGTCTGCTACCACACCTGTCAGACGGCATGCAATCGAGGCGATCTTGATGAGCCGGTCGGCATCAATGCCGTGGAGAGATTTTTAGGCGACCATGCGCTCAAGCTCGGCTGGAAGCTTCCTCAGCCTGCTGAGGAGAAGGGAAAGCGCATTCTGGTTGTCGGTGCAGGACCGGCAGGACTTTCGGCTGCTTATCATCTTCGCCGCATGGGCTATGCCGTCCATGTTGTGGAGAGCGCAGAAGCGGCGGGCGGCATGATGCGCTACGGCATCCCGAAGTATCGTCTTCCGCGGGAGGTGCTTGACGAAGAAATCGCGCGCATTGAGGCTTTGGGCGTTGAATTTGAGTTCGGCCGCGAGGTTTCGGATCTCGCCGCGGAGATGAAGGCGGGAGGCTACGCCGCCGCCTTCATTGGTGCCGGTGCATCTCTTGCGCATCGCGCCTACATTCCTGCCGGCGACGCAGCGCATATCATGGATGCCGTGAGCCTCCTGCGGTCGGTGGAGGCGTCTTCCCCTGGCGAAGAGCCGCTTCTCGGACGCCGGGTTGTGGTCTATGGCGGCGGCAATACGGCGATCGACGTGGCGCGCACCGCAAAAAGACTTGGATCCGAACCGATCGTTGTCTATCGGCGTACGCGCGAGCGAGCCCCCGCACATGCTTTTGAAATTGAAGAGGCACTGGAAGAAGGCGTCTCGATGAAGTGGCTTTCCACGATTTCTGAAGCGGAACGCGGAGCCATTCGCATTGAAAAGATGAAGCTCGACGAATCGGGCTATCCGCAGCCGACGGGAGAATATGAAACCATCGAAGCGGACAGCCTGGTTCTGGCGCTCGGTCAGGAAACCAATCTGTCCTTCCTTTCAGCCCTCCCTGAACTCAAGGTGGAGAAAGGGTCGGTTGTGGTCGATGAGCGCATGATGACAAGCGTTCCGGGAATTTTCGCCGGCGGCGACGTGGTGCCGGGCGATCGCAACGTTACGGTGGCGATCGGGCACGGCAAGCGTGCGGCAAAGGCGATGGATGCCTGGATCAGGGGTGAAGCGCTGAGCGCAAAAGATCCGGAGGATCCGGCGACTTTTGAAAAGCTCAACACCTGGTACTACGCGGATGCGCCGCAGAAGATCCGGCCTCAGCTCGATATTGTGCGGCGTCAGACGACCTTTGAAGAGGTGCTCGAAGGCCTTACCGAAGAAAATGCGCTCTTTGAAGCCCGTCGCTGCATGTCCTGCGGCAACTGCTTTGAATGCGACAACTGCTACGGCGTTTGTCCCGATAATGCGGTGGTAAAGCTTGGGCCGGGCAAGAAGTTCCGTTTTAATTACGACTACTGCAAGGGCTGCGGGATCTGTGCCAATGAATGCCCGTGCGGTGCCATCGAAATGGTGCGCGAAGACATCTGAGCATCGGGAAGCTGCAAAAGGTTTCCTATACTCAGAGTGCGCCCCGGCGTTTGGGGTTGAGTCCGGCGCCGGGGCGTATTTTTTCTCTCCATCAGGGCGTCTAAATGACTGAGCCGCAATCTGTTCCTCAAAATCGTTCGCTTTACCGGGAATTCAAGGTCGTTTTTATTCTGATTACGCTTTGCGTGACCATTGCAGCAATTCCTGCGGTGGTGTTGACCGAGCTTTCAACCGGGTCGGGCGGCGCCATCAATGTGTCGGGCAGTCTGCGCATGATGAGCTACAAGCTTACGGTAGCCGTCAGCAACCCCTACGAAACGCATGAGGAGCGTGAGGCGAATACGCGGCGTGCCGTCGAGGAATTCTGGGAGCGCCTCACAAGGCCGGGGCTCCTCTCGAGCGTCCCTGATGATCCTGCTGATCCGATACGGGGCATGTACAACATTGTGGCCGAGCGCTTTGCATCTGAGATTCGTCCGCTTGCACTGAAGGGCATTGACGACGAAGCGGCGCGGCAGCGCTTCATGGGGAAAATCGGCGGCTTTGTGGACGACGTTGATGTTTTTGTGTTTGCGCTCGAGGAGCGTCTCTCCGGTTTGATGGGGTGGCTTAAAGCTATTTTGGTTTTTACGCTTCTTGGGGCACTGGCAGTGACTTTTGGCTTGCTTCGCGTGATGAAGTCGCGCATCTTTTCGCCGCTTGAGGAATTAGAAGCCGCAGCGGGATCGGTGCGAGAAGGAAATTTTGAGGTTCGTTCGAAAGCGGCGGAACACAATTCAGAGATCGGGCGCTTCGCGCGGGGCTTCAACTTTATGGTGAGCGAACTTGAGCGGCTCTACGGCTCTCTCGAAGCAGAGGTTGCAAAAAAAACGGCGGACCTCAACAGACGCAATCAAGGGCTTCAGTTCCTGGCCCAGGCATCCGAGCAGCTTCTTGTTGACGGACCAGCATTGCCTGACGCGGTCAAGAAGGTACTGGAAGGCGCGGCGCAGCTCACGGGAGCAAATGGAGCCGCTTTCTGCGTAAGCGCCGATCCGCAGAAAGCATGGGATGAGGAAAAATCCTGGCGCTTTGCTGAAACGCCGGGCAATGGCCTGGGGCGGGAAGGCCATCTGCTCAATATTCCGGCGATCGGAGTTCGGGAGGAAACGCTCGGCATGCTGAAGATCTGGTTCCCGGAGGAGCCTTCGGCCTGGCAGAGCAATTTTCTCGGCATGACGGCAGCCCTTATCGGCCGAGCCGTGGATGCGTCGCTGCGTACGATGGATGACCGGCGACTGGCTGTGCTCGAGGAGCGGTCCACGATCGCGCGCGAACTTCATGACTCGATTGCCCAATCGCTTTCATTCTCCAAGATTCAGCTGCTGAGGCTGAAGCGTGCAATTGAGGCTGACCCGACGGGAGACGCTGCCCGCGAGGTTCTGATTGAGCTTGACGAAGGCATTTCCACTGCATACCGGCAGCTGCGCGAGGTGTTGACGGCTTTCCGGCTGCAGATACAGGGTACGGGGTTCGGCGACGCAGTGAATGCTGCTGTAGATGCGTTCAGGAACCGCACCGGCATGCCGGTATCGCTTACCAACACGCTGCTCGGTGTGGAAATTTCTACCAACGACCAGGTTCACTTCATCCAGATTTTGCGTGAAGCCCTCTCCAATATAGAGAAGCATGCCCGGGCGACGCAGGCGGCCGTGCGCATAGAAACGGCAGGTGCCGGCGGGTGCATTCTCACGGTGACGGACAACGGGATCGGAATCCCTCAGCATGCGGAAAAGGCCCGGCACTTTGGTCTCGGCATCATGAAGGAGCGTGCGGAAGCATTAGGCGCGACGATAGAAGTGGCCCGCAGGCCTGAAGGCGGCACCGTCGTGCGGGTTGAAAAGAAACCCGGGATGAAATCTCAGACGGCACAATAAAGTACGAGAGGGAAGGCGGAAAAGTTCAATATCGGATTTGTCCTGAAAGAGGAAGTTGCGCAATGGCGCATAGAATCTCTGAATGGAGACTCCTCCGGGGGCCGGTGAATATGCCGTTTACACTTAACGCTTGCCGGCGTACAGGCCTCTCAGGTCTCTTTCCGGCTTAAGGAATATGTTTTATGAACGCGCCAGAATCAAAAACCGCTGCGGCAGACAAGCACACCGTACTGGTGGTTGACGACCACCCGCTTTTTCGCCGGGGCGTCAGAGAGCTGCTTTCGCTTGACGACACGATTTCAGTTGTGGGTGAAGCCGGAACGCGTGATGAAGCAGTGCTTCTCGCGAGACAGCTCGAGCCTGAACTGATTGTGCTCGACCTCAATATGCGCGGTTCATCAGGGGTGGAAATCCTGACGACGCTCAAGTCGGAAGATCCGTCAATGCGCATTGTGATTTTGACGGTGAGCGATTCCGGCGACGATCTTCTCGCCTGCATCCGAGCGGGTGCAGACGGCTATTTTCTGAAGGATATGGAGCCCGAGCGTTTTCTTGAGAACGTGCATGAAGCGCTCGAAGGGCGCCTCATCGTGGATACTGCGATGGTGAGGTATCTCACGGACATGATTCGTGAGAAAGCTCAGCCTGAGGCGCCTAATCCTCTGACGGAGCGAGAAGAAGAAGTGCTCAGCTATATCGCGCAGGGGCTGACGAATAAGATGATCGGGAGAAAGCTTCAGATTTCCGACGGCACCGTCAAGGGACATGTGAAGCATCTTCTCAAAAAGCTGGGCTTCAACAGCCGTGTTGAAGCGGCCGTCTGGGCTGCTCAAAGGGAGGAGCAGAAAGCAAAGCGGCAGATGTGATGTCTGCCGCTTATTGGAGAGAGAAGCCGTTAGTCCTCGGTGGCGTCGTTCGCGTTGACGGGAGCGAGGGGCTTCGCCTGTGAGCTTTCTGCGTGGCAGAGCATGCATTCAAAGCGTTCACCGGCAAGCTTCCCCGGAGCCGCATAGTGCGAACGGGGGATTTCGCCCTTTTGGCGCGCACGATCGGCAGGCTGCTCGCGGTGGCACATCAGGCAGTTGTTCTTGTCGATGGTGATGGGAAGATAGTTTGCTACCGGATGGGGAATCGGGCTCGGAGCGCCGATGATGGGGTTGTCGGCAGCCAGCACCGGAGCGGCAAGGAGAGACGTGCAGGCGAATGCGGCAAAAATCGTATAGCGGGTCATAAGGTTCTCCAGAATTTCTAATTCAATTGATGTGTATTTTTGCTGGCAGAGGAGCCGGGGATGCGGAAGTGAAGCGCGTCTTCCGGACAGACCTCAATGCAGCGGCCGCAGTTGAGGCATTCCCCCGAGGGAATGCGGCCGCTTTCTGCCATGTCCTTGAAGCGGATGATCTGCTTTTCCGGACACACTCTGAGGCAGTCGGCGCAGCGCGTGCATTTTGAGTCTGTGAATGCAATGGTCACGAGAGGCCGGGGCGAGGCTCTCCCCGCAAGCGACCAGAAGGCGCCGAGCGGGCAGAGGTGTCCGCACCAGCCGTTGCGCATGAGTCCGAGCTCCAGCGCAAAGACTGCAAGCGCAGCAGAAAGTGCCGAGAGGCCGGTTCCGTAAGCGACGTCGCGCCAGATGATGGCCTGCGGGCTCACGGCTTCAAATGCTGCTGAGCCGGTGGCGAAGCTCGCCGCCAGCGTGCCTGCAAGCACGGCATAGCGCGCGCTTCTCGGCAGACGGATGTAGTCGGCGGAAAGGCCAAGCTTTGTCCGGAGCCATTCGGCCGCCTCAACCACCAGGTTCATCGGACAGATCCATCCGCAGAAGGTCCGGGAGCCGAGAAGGCTGTAGAAAAGCGTGATGAGCGCTGTCCCGATGAGCGTCGTCGCTGTCGGAATGATTCCGGCAAGAAGCCGCTCCAGGAAGGCAAGCGGGTCGCCCAACGGGATCATTCCGAGAAGCTTCGATTGCGACAGGTCCCCAAGGAGCAGGGGCTTCCCGGCGATTTCCCATCCCCAGCGGGCGGACCCCGCAAAAAGGATGAGTACCAGGAGCTCGGTAATGCGTCTTGCGATCGTGAAGCGGTGCCGGCGCATAAAGGCTTGATGCGTCATAACGGCTCCTCGCTATTGAGGTAGTCCATGCCCGGAGCAGTCGCCGGCGCCTTGGCAGCATTGCCTTCAGACGATGCTGCATCGGGCGTTGCGGGGGGACCCTCACGGCGCATGTTCTTCGGATCCTCTTCAGAGAGCCAGCCGAGACGGTAGTGGCTGCCGATCGTGCCGAGTACGGACGACGGATCAGCCACGCGGATTGCCGCCTCATCGGTCGGGCAGGCCTTTTCGCAAAGGCCGCACCCCGTGCAGGCATCCGGGTGGATGACGGGCACAAAAACCGCGTGACGCGAAAGGCCCCGGGGGCGAACTTCAATGGTGAGCGCGCGGCCGTTCTCCGGACATTCACGGAAGCAGACCTCGCAGCGCAGCCCCTGCCAGGAGAGGCATGAGTTGGGGTCCACCACTGCGACGCCCATGCGGGCGTCGCGAATGTCCGTGAGGTCTGGGTCGAGTGCGCCGGTCGGGCACGCCTTGACGCAGGGAAGATCCCTGCACATGTAGCAGGGGATCTCCCGCGGCGTGAAGTAAGGCGTTCCAACGGGAGCGGGAGACCGCATGCCTGCAAGCTTGAGGGTGTCGTAAGGACACGCGCTCACGCACTGACCGCAGCGCGCGCAGGCGGCGCTGAAGGCCTCTGCGGGAAGCGCTCCGGGCGGTCGAGGCTGCCAGCGGGCAGCGCTCTCGCGTACGGGGATCATCCCGAGAAGAAATGCACCTGCCGTCATGGCGCATCCCGAGGAAATAATCCCCTCAAGAAGCGCCCGGCGGCTCAGGCTTTCCCGGCTCGTCACGGCATCAGGCCTTTCTCACGAGGACCGCGGTCTTTTTGAAGTCCGGTTCCTCGGAAAGCGGGTCCGTAGCGTCGATAACGACGGCATTGCACTTCACCTTCTCGTCGAAGAAGGCAAGCCATACCGTACCGGCAGGCATGATGTTGCGGACCTGCGTTTCCACAAGCGCCTCACAGGTGCCGTGGCGGCTTTCGACATGAGCAAGGTCGCCGCGCTTGAGACCGCGTTTTTCGGCGTCGCCCGGGTTCATGTAGAGGAGCGCCTGCGGAGCTGCACGGTGCAGTTCCGGCACGCGGCGGGTCATGGAGCCGGTATGCCAGTGCTCGAGGATGCGGCCTGTGCAGAGCCAAAGGTCGTAGTGCCCGTCAGGCTGCTCGACCGGCGCGGCATAAGGACGGAAGAAGATCTTTGCCGTACCCGCATAGGCCGTTTGCTTCGGATCGGTAACGTTGTAGAGGTCTCCTGAGGCAACGGGCTTCATGAGCTTGCCGTAGAAGAGGTTGTCCTCCTTCGCATAGGGATCGTATTCGGTGTTGAAGCGGTAAAGCGTTTCCTTGCCGTTCACGACAGGCCAGATGAGGCCGCGGCATTTCGGGTCCTGATAGGTATCGAAATCTGCCAGATCATGACCGTCGCCGAGCGTGAACTGGCGGTACTCGTTGAAGAGCGCCTTTTCAGGGAACCACTTGAGACCGAGCGCGTCGCCCGTGTTGTTGAGTTCGCTCTTATAGAGCGGATCCGGCCACACCGCTTCTGCGCGCTTCCCCGTCGGAGCAAAGAGCGCATCAAAGAGCGTGGTTTCGGGCTTCATGCCCATGGCTTCAGCTTCGGCAAGCACGTCGGGGAGCTTGTCGTCCTTCACGCCCTTGACGGGGACGCTCTTCCAGGTTTCTCCGATGGTGAAGCGCTTGGCGAGCTCCATCATCATCCAGACATCGGTCCGAGCTTCGCCCGGGGACTTTACGAGCTGATGCCAGCCCTGCGTGCGGCGTTCTGCATTGCCGTAGAGGCCCCATTTTTCAAAGTGAGCAGCGGCCGGGAGAATCAGGTCTGCGCAGCGTGCGGAGAAAGTCGGATAAATGTCCGAAACAACCACAAAAGCGTCCGGACGACGGCAGGCCTTGATCCAGTGGTTATTGTTCGGCGCCGACTGAATGATGTTGACGACCTGCGTCCAGAGGAAGTCGATCGACTCGTCCTCGACGCCTCTCAGGATCTTCATGAGGGAAGCGCCGACCTTAGGATTCAGCGTGCCGGCAGGAAGATTCCAGATCTTTTCCGTCTTCGCGCGATGAGCCGGATTGGCGACCAGCATGTCGGCGGGAAGTCTGTGGCAGAAGGCGCCCACTTCACGGGCAGAGCCGCAGGCAGAGGGCTGACCCGTGAGCGAGAAAGCGCCGTTCCCGGGCAGGGCGTGCTTGCCGAGGAGCAGGTGATAGGCATAGATCTGCTCATTCACCCAGACGCCGCGCTGGTGCTGATTGACGCCCATGCACCAGTAGCTCATGATGTCGCGCTTTTCGTCGCAGATGTAGTCGGCGAGCTCCATGAGCTTCTTCTTGAAGGTGTCGATCGACTCATCATTGTCGCCCTTGGCGAGTTCCGCCACGAACTCCAGCGTGTAGGGCTCGACGCCCTTTTTGAAATCCTCAAAGGAAATCTTCCAGTGCTTGCCGGCGGTGCCGCCGGAATTTTTCTGCGGCACGACTTCGCCTTCTTTTCTGCCCTGGGCGACCGCTTCCCACTTGTCGAGCTTCACGGAGAGCTGGCGGGCCATCACGTCCTTTTCGGCCGGGAAGGCGAACTTGTCCGTGTTGCGAAGGCCAAAGCCAATGTCCGTCACGCCCGCGCAGAAGATGCAGTGCTTTTCGACGTAGGACTGATTCACCTTGCCGCGGCGGATGATTTCGCGAAGAATGAAGTTGAGGATCGCGAGGTCCGTATTCGGGCGGAAGATGATGACAAGGTCGGAGAGATTCGACGAGCTCGAGCGATGCGTCGTGAGCTGAATGATGCGCGTTCCCTTGTCGGTAAGACGGCGGTTTGCCATGCGCGACCAGAGCACCGGATGCGCTTCAGCCGGGTTGTTGCCCCAGAGAATGATGGTGTTGGTTTTTTCAATGTCGGCGTAGCAGTTTGCCGGCTCGTCAACACCGAAGGTCTGGTAGAAGCCGACGACGGCTGACGCCATGCAGAGGCGCGCATTGGGGTCGATGTTGTTCGAGCGGAAGCCCCCCTTCATGAGCTTCGAAGCGGTATAGGCTTCCGGAATCGTGTACTGGCCCGACCCGATGATCGAAATGCCCTCGGGACCCTTCTTTTCATAGGTCGCACGCAGGTGCTTCGTCATTTCGCTGAGGGCCGTTTCCCACGATACGGGCTCAAAGCGGCCGGACTTGTCGAATTTGCCGTCCTTCATGCGCATCAGGGGCTGAGTAAGACGGTCCTTGCCGTACATGATCTTGGCGTTGAAATAACCCTTTACGCAGTTGAGGCCGCGGTTCACCGGGGCTTCAGGGTCTCCCTTGGTGGCAACGACGCGGCCGTCGCGCACGCCGACCATCAGGCCGCAGCCGGTGCCGCAGAAGCGGCAGACGGATTTGTGCCAGCTGATGCCCTGGTCGAGTGTATTTGCGTCAGCAGCCTCGGCTGCGGTGACGGGAATGCCGAGCGAAAGCGCGGCGCTTGCGGCGATGCCCGACTTGAGCACCGTACGGCGATGGAAAGTGACTGGGCGTTCCTGGTTCATGTGCAATCTCCCTCAGATTGGCTAGACCCGAAAGTCTTCTGAAAGCACGGCATCATCTGCCGGCGGCGTCTCTTTAAGAGGCGTCCGGACGATGTTCGATGAGGCTGACGTCAAAGACGTCAGCGAGTTCAGAGACAGTTCGGAAGAGACGGACTTCGTCATCGGTTGTGGCAGCCTCAATGGTGCAGATGAAGCGGTCTGTAGCCGGATCGGTCTGGTGGGGCTCCACGCCATTAATGCGGCGGGCTGCTTCGACGGCAGCCTCAAGCCGGCCCGGACGTGCGATGACGAGAATGGCGGAATAGTTCATAGTCGGGGTCAACGGATAATTCTTTTGTTTACTTTGTGAATTGATCCACTGATTTATTTTCGATCGCTCTAATCCGTCGGTCTAGCTCCCAAAGAGGAGGGTTCTGAGAGGCCGAACATATCCCGAACGGGAGATGTGAAATGCTTTCTAATGAGTATTTTCCGCGTCGGCCTGGCTCGGCGAGAGGATTGTCAGAATGATGGCGGCCAGTACAAGGAGTGCGGCAAGAAAATAGGGGGTGCCGGCAGCAAGATCCGTCGGGGCGCTTTGCGAGGTGAAGAACAGCAGGGGCGTACCGAGGAGCGGACTTATGGCTCCTGTGAAGCTGTTGAGAGAGCTGGCTGCGCCGAGCCGTACGCCTTGCGTTGTCGGGGATCCTGTACGACTGATGACGCTCTGGAGCGTCGGCCCGACAACGCCCATGAGCGAAAAGAGCGCGAGAAGAGGAAGAAGAAATGTGCCGGCAGTGGAGAAGCCGATGCCGATCAATGCAGTAAAGCCGCAGAAGAGTCCGGCGAAAACGAGATGCGTAGGGGAAAGCTTTGCGGAAAGACGCGGCAGAATCCAGCCTTGCGTAATCGTAATCGCGGCTCCAAGGACAAAAATGGAAATGCCGATCATCTTTGGAGACCAGCCGTACCGGAATTCCGTATAGAGCGCCCAGGTGCACTGCATCAGGCTCTGAGAGAGCGTATAGAGCGTAATGACGAGCAGTATCGGCAGAACAAGGCGTTCCCGTGAAAGCGCCAAAAGAGATGAAAACGGATTGAAGCGCTTCAGGGTAAAGGGGTCGCGAGCCGGCGCGCGCAAACTTTCCGGGAGCACGAAGAGGCCGTAGAGGAAGTTGAGCGCGCAGATGATGCCGGCAATCAGAAAGGGTCTGCTCGGATCTGTTTCGCCCAACATGCCGCCCACGGCCGGACCGAGGATGAAGGCAACGCCGAAAATCGCTCCGATGCGGCCAAAAGCGGCGGTGCGATTTGATGCATCCGTAACGTCTGCAATGTAGGCTTGTGCGACGACGATATTGGAACTCATGGCGCCACCCAGAATGCGGGAGAGGAGAATAAGCCAGAGCGAGTCGCAGAAAGCCGGCACAAGCATCATGACTGCGAGGCCGAGAATGCCCGTAAGCAGAACCGGGCGGCGCCCGAGACGATCGGAAATGGCGCCGATCGCCGGCGCGGAAAAGAACTGCATGAGGCCGTAGCTCACCATGATGGCGCCGTACCAGGACGTCTGAGCATCGGGTGAGGATGCAAGCGTGCCGATAAGCCGCGGCAGCACCGGGATGATGAGCCCGATGCCAAGCGCGTCAAGAAACACGCAGGCAAGGACGAAGCCTACGGCTGGCGTTCTGACCATGAAAGAGGACCAAAAAGCAGGTGATGGAAGAGGGAATAATAGCCGGACAACAATCCCTCTATAAATTCAGGTGATTTGCCTATTGAAACTGATATCAATCAGCATTGATCCCTTCTCTCAACATTTCTGGTGGGTTAAGGCGAGGAATATCGGGAGGATGACTCAGGCGTATCCCTCAATCCCCTGCTAGTGTTGGGAAAGCAGTCTATAAAGACGTGCGCGCCTCTTCATAGGCAGAGCGCTCAGGCCTCTAGCGGACTGCTGAACATTTGAAGATGCGGATCCAGAGGGAAAAGGTCCGCATCCTTCTCAAAAAATATCAGAGCGGTATGTTCTGCGGGCTCCGACTTCTTCGGAGCCGATCCTCAACCCTTTCAGAAGATCCCGCCAGACGATCGGGTTTTTCTCTCCTTTTCCCCGAATCCGGAGCACTAGTTTATGAAGCGCGTTTTCCAGTTTGCGATGCCGTTTCTGCAGGCATCGCTTGTTAAGCAAATCGTTGTCGGCCTTGTTCTAGGCATAGCGCTCGGCCTTACCTTCCCTGAAGTTGCCAAGAGCGTCGGCCTCCTGGGCAGTCTCTTCGTGGCTGCACTGAAGGGCGTGGCGCCGATCCTCGTCTTCGTGCTGGTGATGTCGTCGATTGCGAATCAGCAGATTGCGGGCGATCGTCACATCAAGCCGATTGTTGTGCTTTATCTTCTCGGCACTTTTGCTGCCGCGCTTATTGCGGTAGGCGCGAGCTTCCTCTGGCCGACGGCCATTGCGCTCTCCGTGACGGATCAGGCGGTTTCTGCGCCGAGCGGCATTATGGAAGTGTTCCGTAATCTTCTGCTGCAGGCTGTTGATAATCCTGTGAACGCCATCAGTAAGGGCAACTACATCAGCATTCTCGTGTGGGCGATCGCCATGGGCGTGGTGCTCCGCCATGCGCACAGCTCTACGCGTGAAGTGCTGCTCGACGCCGCCCGCGCTGTGGAATTTATCGTCCGCCTCGTCATTCGTTTTGCGCCTTTCGGCATTTTCGGCCTGGTTGCCTCCACGCTTGCAACGACGGGGCTGGAAGCCTTCGCCGGCTACCTGAAGGTGCTTGCGGTGCTGGTGGGAACGATGTTCTTCATCGCGCTTGTCGTCAATCCCTTCCTGGTCTGGCTCTGCATCCGCAGGAACCCGTATCCCTATACGCTGATGACGCTGCGCGAATCGGGCGTTGCCGCTTTCTTCACGCGTTCGTCCGCGGCCAACATTCCTGTGAATCTTGAAATCTGCCGTCGTCTGGGTCTTCCGGAGGCCACTTATTCAATTTCCATCCCGGTAGGCGCTACCGTCAACATGCAGGGTGCCGCCATCACGATTACGGTGCTTACGCTTGCTGGCGTGCATACGCTCGGCATGCCGGTGGACGTCCTTTCGGCCATCTTCCTCTCCTTTGTCGCTGCGCTCTGCGCAGCCGGCGCCTCCGGCGTTCCGGGCGGCTCGCTCATGCTGATTCCGCTCGCCTGCGGCCTTTTTGGCATTGACCAGAACACCGCCATGCAGGTGGTGGCTGTCGGCTTCATCATCGGCGTGGTGCAGGACTCCTGCGAAACGGCCCTCAACTCTTCGGCCGATGCGCTCTTTACGATTGCGGCCTGCAAGCGTGCTGAACGCCTTCAGGGGAAGGAAGAATAAGTTCCTCCTGATTTCGCAATAAATCTCTGAACGCCCTGCCGCGGGATTGCTGCGGCAGGGCGTTCTTTTAGAATGCAGAACTTTGAGTTCACTTTCATTGGTCAAAATTCATGCGCCGCTATTCCTCCGCTTTGGAAGCGCTTCAGCAGGTCTTCGGATACGACTCTTTCCGCGGATTTCAGAAAGAGGTTGTTGAGACTGTTGTCAGTGGAGAGGATGCGCTTGTGCTCATGCCGACGGGCGGCGGGAAAAGCCTCTGCTACCAGATACCCGCGCTTCTGCGCGACGGCGTGGCCATTGTGGTTTCGCCGCTAATTGCGCTCATGCACGATCAGGTGGATGCGCTCGAGGAGCTTGGCGTACGGGCGGCATATCTGAATTCGACGCTTCTGCCTGAAGAGGCTGTGGAAGTCAGAAACCAGGTTCGGCGCGGCGAAATTGACCTGCTTTATGTTTCGCCGGAACGCCTTCTGATGTCCTCCATGCTCTCTTTTCTGAAGGAGCTCCGGATTTCTCTCTTTGCGATTGACGAAGCGCACTGCGTGAGCATCTGGGGACATGATTTCCGGCCGGAATACAGCAAGCTTTCGATTCTGAAGGAAACTTTTCCCCAGGTGCCGAGAATTGCACTCACCGCAACGGCAGATCAGAAGACGCGGGAAGAGATCGTGGAGAAGCTCCTTCTCAATCCGCGCAAGTTTATTGCGAGCTTTGACCGGCCCAATATCTTCTATCGAATTGTGGATAAGCACAACGTGAAGGAGCAGGTCGCGCACTTCATCCGCACGGAGCATCCCGGCGAGTGCGGGGTCGTTTACTGTCTTGCGCGCAGCACCTGCGAGGATGTCTGCGATTTTCTGCAGGAGAGAGGCGTGCGTGCGGTTTTTTATCATGCGGGGCTTACTGCCGAGGAGCGTGCCGCACGTCTTGCGCTTTTTCAGCGCGAGGATGACGTCGTCATGGTGGCTACCATCGCTTTCGGCATGGGCATTGACAAGCCCAATGTTCGGTTCGTCGCGCACGTGGACATGCCGAAGTCGATTGAAGGGTATTTCCAGGAAACCGGGCGTGCCGGACGAGACGGCCTCCCCTCCGACGCCTGGATGGCATACGGGCTTCGGGATGTCGTGAGTCAGCGCCGGTTTATTGAACAAAGCGACGCTGACGAACTCTATAAGCAGCTCTCCACGCAGAAGCTCGATGCAATGCTTGGTCTCGCAGAGGCCTGCGACTGCCGGCGGGTGAGGCTTCTTGCATATTTCGGAGAGAAAAGCGAGCCCTGCGGGAAGTGCGACAACTGCGTCAATCCGCCCAAAATCTGGGATGCGACGCTTGCGGCCAAAAAATTAATCAGCTGCATCTGGCGTATTCAGCAGAAGTCAGGGACAAGCTTCGGCGCAAAGCATGTGATTGATGTGCTTGTCGGCAAGGAAACCGAGCGGGTTCTCTCCTGCGGCCATAATGCGCTCAGTACCTGGGGAATCGGCAAGGATCTCAATGATCAGCAATGGCGGGCAGTGCTGAGGCAGCTGATTGCCCGGCATGTGGTTTGGGTCGATGCCGAGCGGCACAATGTACTGAGGCTCGGGCAGCTCGCCAACAACCTGCTGCGCGGGGAAATCCAGGTTGAAGTGCGCCGTGAAGTGATCGATCAGCCTGAGGGGAAATCTCACCGGGCGCAGGCCAAGGCGTCAAGAGACGAAATCCTGGCCGGTCTCGGAGGCAGTGCACGACAGATTTTTGAAGCGCTTAGAAAATGGAGGCTCGAGACGGCGCGCGCTCTCAATAAGCCTCCGTATGTGATTTTTCCCGACCGCACGCTTGCTGAAATCGCACGCAGAAAACCCGTGACGCTTGACGCAATGCTCGGCATTCCGGGCGTCGGAAGACGAAAGCTCGAAAGTTATGCAGAGGAGATCATCAAAATCGTGCGGGCGGAGTACTGAAGGCGCCAGGCATCAGCTTTTGGGAGCCGTTACGCGGGGTTTTTGCTTCCTGTTGGCGAGAATGCGGTCAAAGAGAGAATTGGGAATGAGCCGCATGATTTTGGCAAGGACGCCCATCTGCCAGGGAATCACGCGGTAGGTCGTGCGCTCGGTGATGGCCTTCACCGCTTCGCGCGCAAAGTCATCGGGCTCCATAAGGAACGGCATCTTGTAGGGGTTCTCCGCCGTAAGCGGCGTACGAACGAATCCCGGGCAGATGGTGCTTACGAGAATGCCGTATTTCTGCAGTTCGATGCGCAGACTTTCGCAGTAGGTAATAACAGCGGATTTGCTTGCGCAATAGGCTTCAGATCCGGGCAGTCCTCTGATGCCGGCGACGGATCCCATGCCGACGAGCTGGCCGTAGCCGCGCGCCTTCATGGGTTCAATGAAGGGGTGGAACGTGTAGGCCATGGCGAAGACATTGATGCGGTAGACCGCTTCGAGCATGTCGAGGTCTTCTTCGAACTCCGTTTTGACGCCGTGCGAAATGCCTGCATTGGCGATCACGAGCGTCGTGCCTCCCGAACGGCATTCGAATTCACGGGCGGCCGCAAATATTTCCTCACGATTGGTGACGTCGGCCGGCAGAACAAAGTGGCGCTTCAGGCCGCCGTTCAAAGAGTCTGCAAGCTCTTCAAGACGATCTCGGCTTCGGGCCACAAGGCCCACCGTAGCGCCGCGGGCCGCGTAGGCGCGCGCAAGCGCAGCGCCAATGCCGCTAGAAGCGCCGGTGATGAAAACATTGAGCACAGGAAAACCTCTGGGTAGAAAAAAGAGGCGCTTCGGATGACGGCTCCGAAACGCCCCGTCTCTAATGGAAAAATAAAGGTCAATCAGCGGCGCTGAGCACGGACCTGATCGACAAGGTAGGAGATGCAGGCAGGAGTCGCTTCACGCGTGCCGACAAGATGGGGGCCTGTGGAATAGATGCCGCCCACGCCGATCATCGGCGTGCTGTCGATCTGGTAGCTGTTCCAGTACTGCGTGGCCTGACGGGACTTATTCATGACGCTGAAGGAGCGCATGGTCTGTTCCCACTTCTTGCCGTCGACACCCGCTTTCGTCATGAAGTCGAGAATATCAGGGGCAGGATTATCGTAGTTGTAGGGATGCTCCTGATAGATCACGCTCTCGAAGAATTTCATGTGAAGTTCGTCGAGAAGGCCGAGTGCTTCAAGGGCAAAATAGGTCTGCGTGAAAGGCAGGAATTTCGGCTGCCAGGCCACCGGGCACACGCGGATGGTCACATCCTTGGGGGCCGTCTTGGCCCATTTCTCAAAATGCGGCGCAAACTGCAGGCAGTGCGGGCAGGTATAGGCGAAGAATTCCACGACTTCGATGGTGTCGCGCGGCGTGGGTGCAGGCGGATTGACGATGAGGTATTCCTTGCCGGCGGTATAGGTTGGCGCGGCAAGAAGAGAACCGGAAGCCGGGGCAAGCGCTGCGGCGAGAACGACCTGGCGACGAGAAAGCATTGCGGGTAATCCTTTTTGAATTTTGCAGTTCCGAAGGGGGTGTTTACTGCTTGTCCTGAACAATAACAGGATTTAGACCTTGGTCAGAAAGGCTGTTGAGGACTTCCTGAGCAGCGGTCCGGGAAGCGAAAGGTCCGACGCGAACCCGCCAGTAGGAACCTGACTGGCGGATCTGTGCGCCGATGCCTTGCATGGCAAGGTTTGCAGCACTTGTTTCTGCATCACCCTGCTTCGAGAATGATCCCACCTGAACCCAGAAATTTTGAACTGAAGCAGGCGCCTTTTCTGTTTCAGAAGTTGAATCCCTTGCCACGGTTACGGTGCGCACGCTGCCCGTTTCCTGAGGGGCGGCGAGCGCATCGTTTTGCTGACTAAGCCTGGCATTGGGGTCAACCCCGCCGGCGAGCTTCGCGGCGGGATCGACATCAGCGGTCACGCGATCGACCTTGTCGACGAAGGGCACCGGGCTTTTGGAGATGATCAGCATCGCGCCAGCGGCAATGCCGAGACCGGTAACCACGCCGATGAGAAAGCCGGCAAAGCCGGTAGCGAATCCGCTTTTTGCCACTTCAAGGCTCCCAGAAGGTTATTCAGACTTTTCTTCAGCCGTATCCTCTTCGCGGCGGCTCATGCGCTCAGGGGCAGAAATGCCGAGAAGACGAAGGCCATTGCCAAGCACCTGGCGGGCGGCGGCGAGAAGCGCGAGGCGTGCATTGCGCTCGGCGTCATTTTCAACGACGACGCGTTCGGCGTTGTAGAAGGCATGGAACGTTGCCGCAAGGTTCTTGAGGTAGTAGCAGAGCACGTGCGGTGCATGATCGCGCGCCGCGACGCGCAGCGTTGACGGATATTCTGCAATGGCGCCGATGAGCGCTTCGCTCGCTTTGGAATTGAGCGGAGAAAGGTCCGCTTCAGCGAGCTTGTCGTTTGTCGGCACGGCATAGCCCTGTTCGAGAGCGTTGGCGAAAACCGAGCAGATGCGCGCATGCGCGTACTGCAGATAGTAGACCGGGTTTTCGTCGCTCTTTTGCTGAGCGAGCGTTACGTCGAAGACGAATTCTGCGTCGGCCTTGCGGGAAACAAGGAAGTAGCGGGCGGCATCGCGGCCGGCCCAGTCGACCAGATCGCGAAGCGTCACGTAGTTGCCGGAGCGCTTGCTCATCTTCACAGGTTCGCCGTCCTTGATGACGGAGAGCATCTTATGAAGAATGTATTCCGGGAACGTCTTCGGAATCGAGATCCCAAGAACGCCGGAAGCCGCCTGCAGGCCTGCGCGGACGCGGGCGATGGTGCCGTGATGATCCGTGCCCTGAATGTTTACGGCTTTGGTGTAGCCGCGGCTGAACTTGTTGAGGTGGTAGGCGACATCCGGCACAAAATAGGTATAGGTGCCGTCGGCCTTCTTCATCACGCGATCCTTATCGTCCTTGAGTCCGTTGCCGAGATCTTCGAACGAAGTGGTGCGAAGCCAGAGCGCGCCGTCCTTTTCGTAGGTGTTGCCTGAATCGATGATCGCCTGAACGGTTTTCTGAACGGCGCCGGTGGAATAAAGAGAGGATTCGAGGAAGAAATTGTCGAATCTCACGCCGAGCGCAGAGAGGTCGTCGTCCTGCTCGTTGCGGAGGTATGCAACGGCATAACGGCGCACGAGATCCGTGTCCGTGTAGTCGCCGGACGATTCGATGACGCCGCCGGCATGCGGATGAACCGGTTTTTTATCCAGAAAATCGCGGGCGATCGAGATGATGTATTCGCCGTGATAGGCATTTTCAGGAAGCTCGATGGTCTCGCCCTGAAGTTCTCGGCAGCGCAGCTGCACGGAGTGTGCAAGGTTGCCGATCTGCACGCCTGCATCGTTGTAGTAAAACTCGCGCGAAACCTTCCAGCCCTGGGAGCCGAGAAGATTGGCGAGCACGTCGCCTAGAGCGCCCTGGCGGGCATGTCCCAGGTGCAGGGGGCCGGTGGGGTTCGCCGAAACATACTCGAGAAGCACCGACTCTCCTTCATGCTCGCGGTTCGTGCCGTATGTCTCGCCCTGGCGAAGGACTTCGCCGATGATCGCTACACGGGCATTCTGCGCGACGCGAATGTTGATGAAGCCGGGGCCGGCGATCTCGACCGTGTCCACCGTCTGGGAGAAGGCTGGATCCGCCTTCATGGCGGCGACGAGCTCTTCGGCGATGGCGCGAGGATTTTTCTTCAGGCGACGGGCCAGCTGCAGGGCGCAGGTGCAGGCGATATCGCCGTGCGTCGGATCCTTCGGGCGCTCAAGCGTCGCCGGGGCATCTTCAGCGCCGAGCTTGGCGAGCGCTCCGGCGATGAGCTTCTGAATGGCTTCTTTCTGATTGTCGAGCATGGGAGAGAACGGGCTTCTAGGATATTGCGGGCGCTGGAATCAAAGGCGCTTGTCGCGCTCGATCCAGGCGTAGGCCGAATGATTGTGAATGGATTCGAAGTTTTCCGCTTCGACACGGTAGGCGACGACGCGATCATCGGCGTTGAGCGCCTTGGCCATGTCGCGCACGAGGTCTTCGACGAACTTCGGGTGATCGTAGGCGTATTCGGTGACGTACTTTTCGTCCGAACGCTTCAGACGCGACCAGAGCTGGCAGGAGGCGGAGTTTTCAGCAATAGCGACCTGCTCTTCAAAGCTCATGGGCGCAGAGAGAATAAGCGAACTCGTCAGGTGCGAGCGCTGATTGTGAGCGCCGTAGCGGGAGATTTCCTTCGAGCACGGGCAGAGGCTCGTCACCGGCGCGAGCGCTTCCTGGCGCACGGTTACTTCGCCCTTAACCGAGGAGGCGATGAGCGCGCACTGATAGTTCATGATGCTTTCAAGCTTGCTCACGGGCGCGATTTTGCGCACGAAGAAGGGAAAGCGGATTTCGATCGTTCCGTCCTCGGCGTGAAGGCGCTCGAGCATCTCTGCAAAGAGACGGCGCATCAGATCTGCATCAAGGGGTTCGCTCAGTTCTTCCATGAGCGCAATGAAGCGCGACATGTGCGTTCCCTTCTTGTCGGCGGGGAGCGAAACGGTCATGGTAATGTCGGCGACCGTATGCTGCGGCGCTTCGCGTCCGGCAACAATGACCGGCAGCCGGATGCCGCGTACGCCGACGCGATTGATGGCGATGTTGCGCTCATCTTCGGAGGACTGTACGTCCGGGAGAGTTGTCTTGTTTTCAGCTTCCATGGCGAAAGTCTTTGCTTTTATTTGGTGCGGACAGGCGTTCCCAATCATCATGATGGTTTCCGCAGTCCTTTGAATGACTTCATGCACGCGTCGGCTGGTCGGACGTGAACGAGACGGCGGCCAGAGGCACGCGCGCAGATACCGGAAAAAACCTTAAGGGGTTTTTCCTTGAGTTGGGTGGCTATCTTACTAGAGGTGCGCAGTGGATGCGCCCGAAGAGCGTGGGCCCAACTATGTAGACAGATACGATTTCTTGCATATTTCTGCCGTCTGCAATGATTTTGAGGCCGTGGAACATCTGCGATCGCGAAATGTGCGCCATGAACGCCCGATATACTTTTGACACATGACGCTGATAGAAGGAAGCAGGAAAGCCTCCCGCAACGGGCGTCATAGAGTAGAGAGACAACGATGCCAGTATTTATTTTTCCCCCCAGCGGCGGCAGCCCCATTCTGAGTTTCTTGGTCGGGCTCGCTACCCTTGCAATTCTCATAGGTCTCGTGATCTTCTTTCTGCCGCTTATTGCCGGCATAGTTATTGCCGTTATTCTTCTGATTGCGGCTGTTTATTGCTGGGGATGGCTCAAGCGAAAGTTCGGCTGGGAGTCTGAAGAGGAAAAGGCTTTTCGTCAGGCGATGGAAAAAGCCGAAGCGATGGCGCGTTCTCAGTATCACGGAGGTTCCGTTGCTTCCGGCACGGTTTATGAGCGCGAAGAGATTCGTATTTCCTCACCGGCGCGGCCAGGCGAACGCCGTCGTGTCATGAAGGATGTTGAGGATATTGAGGAAACGCCGGTAACACCGAAGGATTCGTCAAAGTCCTGATTAATTCAGACTCAGGATTTTTTCACGGGCGTACAGACTGCAGCTGTACGCCCGAATTGCATCAGAGCAGCGGAGAAATCAGGTAGGACGCTCCTTCGCGCAGCCGGTTGGAAAGCGGGCGGTTGCGCCAGACATCGGCCTGAAGTTCACTGCAGTGCGTTTCGTATTCAGCATGCAGCGCCGAAAGATCGCGCACGAACGCTTCGTCGAAAATCGCCATCATCAATTCGAAATTGAGATGCAGGGAGCGGCTGTCGATGTTGAGGGTTCCGAAAACTGCGAATTCGTTGTCTACAGAAATGGATTTGGTGTGCAGAAGTCCCCCTTCATAGAGAAGGATCCGCACGCCGGCCTCAAGAAGATCGTCGAAATAGCGGCGCATGGCCCAGCCCGTGGCCGGGTTGTCGCATTTCTCCGGAACAATGAGGGTTACGGCAACGCCGCGCAGCACTGCGTTAAAGAGCGCGCAGACCACTGATTCCGTCGGAATGAAATAGGGTGTGGTGATGGTCAGCGTATGTTCCGCGCGGTTAATGGCCTCAATTACCAGAAGAAGGTTGCGGTCGCCGTTGGCGTAGGGTCCGGACGGAACCGTCGCAATGACGGCATCTCCGGCATTGAGAGCGGCTTCCGCAGCGAAGGTCTCTTCGAAATCTGCCAGATCGCCGTCGGGCTGCAGCGCCCAATCGAATTGCCAGACCGCAGCAAGCGATGCGACTGCAGGTCCTTCAACTCTGACCATGGCGTCGACCCAGGCTCCGACGATGGAAGCTTCTGCATAGCTTCGGGGGTCGATCATATTGAAGCTTCCCGTATAGGCGATCCTATTGTCGATGACGACGGTTTTGCGATGAAGTCGGATATCTGCGCGCTGGAGGCCAAAAAAACGCAGAAATTTCATCGGAAGCGCGGAAGCAATGATGACGCCTTCACGCTCGAGCAGTTTTTTTGCTTTGGATCGGAGAAAAACGCGCGAACCGAAATCATCGACGAGAAGTCGTATGCGTACGCCGCGTCTGGCAGCATCAATCAGGGAGCGTGTTATTTCCCGTACCTCTCCGCCGTCTTCCCAGATGTAGAACTCCATGTCGATGGACTGACTGGCGGACGCGATGTCTTTGTGGAGTGAAGCAATGGTTTCGGCGGAAGAGGCCTTGAGAAGAGCGGACGAACCGGTAGCAAGCGGCATCCCGGCAAGTTTTGCTGCAAGCCTGAGGAGCGTCCGATGGCGCGCAAGATGCCGGGGGAGAGGCCCAAGCGGCGTGAGCTTATGCTGAGAGAGCTGCCCCCATCGCTCGATTGCGTCTTTCAGGCGCTTGGCCCTGAGTCTTCCGATAGGCCGCTCGCCGAAGGCAAGGTAGAGAAGGAATCCGAAATACGGCAGGATTGTGGTCAGCAGAATCCAGGCAAAAGCCGATCCGGGCGGATGACGCGTCAGCATGACGCGGACAATGACGCTGAGAACAATGAGTAGCTGCAGAAGCGCTGCCAGCGCACTCCATAGCGTGAAGCTTTCGGGGAATGCCATAAAAAGAATCCGACAAGAATGTCAGTGATATTAATGGAATTGACCTTGAATAGGTGCTTCTGAAAAACGAAATCAAGGAACTTTTTTTATTTCAGCTCTTGACAGAAGCGAAAAAAGCCGTAATAATTCGGTCCTCTCGCTACGGAGGGGTGCCCGAGTGGCTAAAGGGGGCAGACTGTAAATCTGTTGGCTTACGCCTACGATGGTTCGAATCCATCCCCCTCCACCAGCGAAACTTGCGACGAACAAGCATTAGCGCCGCAAGCTCCTAAATGCGGAGCGGAATGACTAGTTCTCGATCCTGAGCGGGTGTAGCTCAATGGTAGAGCAGAGGCCTTCCAAGCCCCCGACGAGGGTTCGATTCCCTTCACCCGCTCCAGATAATTGCCCATGTGGCTCAGTGGTAGAGCACTCCCTTGGTAAGGGAGAGGTCATGCGTTCGATCCGCATCATGGGCACCAGAATTCCTTTCTACGTCCAATCTGATCCGACCTATCCTAAGGCGGATCTTTGTTCATTCAGGAGCCGACAATGGCCAAGGAAAAATTTGAGCGTAAGAAGCCGCATGTGAACGTGGGCACGATTGGTCACGTTGACCATGGTAAGACCACGCTGACTGCTGCCATTACGACGATTCTCTCGAAGCACTTCGGCGGTGAAGCCAAGGCTTACGATCAGATCGACGCGGCGCCTGAAGAAAAGGCCCGCGGCATCACCATCAACACCGCGCACGTTGAGTACGAGACGGAACATCGTCACTACGCTCACGTTGACTGCCCGGGCCACGCTGACTATGTGAAGAACATGATCACGGGCGCTGCGCAGATGGACGGCGCGATCCTCGTGGTTTCGGCCGCTGACGGTCCGATGCCCCAGACCCGCGAGCACATTCTGCTTGCCCGTCAGGTTGGCGTGCCCTACATCATCGTCTACCTGAACAAGTGCGACATGGTTGACGACGAAGAGCTCCTCGAGCTCGTCGAGATGGAAGTTCGCGAACTGCTCTCGAAGTACGACTTCCCGGGCGACGACATTCCCATCATCAAGGGTTCCGCGAAGCTCGCCCTCGAAGGCGACCAGAGCCCGATCGGCGAACCGTCGATCCTCAAGCTCGCCGAAACGCTCGACACGTACATTCCGACGCCGCAGCGTGCTGTTGACCAGCCGTTCCTCATGCCGATCGAAGACGTGTTCTCGATCTCCGGCCGCGGCACGGTTGTGACGGGTCGTGTTGAACGCGGCGTGATCGCCGTGGGCGATGAAATCGAAATCGTCGGCATCAAGCCGACGACGAAGACGACCTGCACGGGCGTTGAAATGTTCCGCAAGCTGCTCGACCAGGGCCAGGCTGGCGACAACGTTGGCATTCTGCTTCGCGGCACGAAGCGTGAAGACGTTGAACGCGGTCAGGTTCTCGCGAAGCCGGGTTCGATCACGCCGCACACCCACTTCAAGGGTGAGGTGTACGTGCTGACGAAGGAAGAAGGCGGCCGTCATACGCCGTTCTTCAAGGGCTATCGTCCGCAGTTCTACTTCCGCACGACGGACGTGACGGGCACGATCGAGCTGCCGGAAGGCGTCGAAATGGTCATGCCTGGCGACAACATCACGATGACCGTGAAGCTGATCTGCCCGATCGCCATGGAACAGGGTCTGCGCTTCGCTATTCGTGAAGGCGGCCACACGGTCGGCGCCGGCGTCGTTGCCCAGATCATCGAGTAATGATCACTTTCTGAAAGTCGGTCATAATTGATCGACTTTCAGAAACGACAGGGGTATAGCTCAATCGGCAGAGCGACGGTCTCCAAAACCGTAGGTTGAGGGTTCGATTCCTTCTGCCCCTGCCACAAAACAAGAAAAGCCAAGTTGGGTAATCCAACTTGGCTTTTCTCTTGCGCGGAAGAAAAATCGGTCTTCGTCAATGCATCGAAGATGAAATGCCGGTAAAATCATCTGCTATTTTTCGTCAAGTCCCGCCAGAAGGCGTTATTCATGGGTTCATGGGAGCTCAAAACGCAGGTGCGGGAGATCTGGATTCAATTCATGAGCACTCAAGAAGTTGAAACCGCCTCGAGCAAGAGCGATCTCGTCCTGGTGACGCTGGCTGCGCTCTGCGCTCTCGGCGGGGTAGTTGCCTTTGCGCTCCTCTCCGAGCAGGCTCTGGCGGTGCGTCTCGGCGCCCTTTGCGGCGGACTGGTTCTCGCGCTGATCATTGCCTGGCTTTCGCCTTCCGGCAAGCGCTTTCTTGCATACGGTCAGCAGTCCTATGAAGAGCTGCGCCGCGTCGTTTGGCCGACCCGCAAGGAAACGCTCAATACGACAGGCCTGGTGATGGCTTTTGTGGTCATCATCGCCTTCTTTCTTTTCTTCTGCGACATGATCATCGAATGGGGACTTTACGACGTCCTCCTTCGCCTCTCGCTCTAATCGACAGCTTGGAAGGAATGAGCCATGGCTAACGACAATATGCACTGGTACACGCTCCATGTTTACTCCTCTATGGAAAAGAGCGTGAAGAACGCCCTTGAGGAGCGTATTGCTCAGAGCGGACCTCTTCGCGACAGCTTCGGCGAAGTGCTGCTTCCGATTGAGAAGGTTCACGAAGTTCGCAACGGCCGCAAGATGACGAGCGAGCGCCGGATGTATCCGGGCTACGTCTTCATCCAGATGGAGATGAACGATGCCACGTGGCACCTCGTCAACAGCACGCCGCGCGTGATTGAGTTCCTGGGCAATAACAATCCCGTCATGCTCTCGCCGGCTGAAGTGAGCAACATTCTGAATGCTGCGGAAACGAGTGCCGAGAAGCCCCGTCCGAAGATTGAATTCGAGGTGGGTGAAATGGTGCGCGTCAAGTCGGGCGCCTTTAAGGACTTTACCGGCCGCGTGGAAGTTGTCGATTACGACAAGAGCCGCCTCAACGTGTTCGTTTCGATCTTCGGCCGCGACACGCCGGTTGATCTCGCTTTCAACGAAGTTGAGAAGATCTAAAAATATTTTGGGGAAAGCGGTTGCACCTTAAAAATCTGAGGTGTATAGTCGCGCTTCTCTCGTTTAACCAACTGGGGAGCCTGCTGATCCGAATGGATTTAGTCGGGCGTTTGAACCCAATAGGAATTTACGCCAAATGGCAAAGAAAATCGTCGGCTTCATTAAGCTGCAGGTTCCTGCCGGCAAGGCTAACCCCTCGCCCCCAATCGGCCCGGCTCTCGGTCAGCGCGGCCTGAACATCATGGAGTTCTGCAAGGCGTTCAACGCGAAGACGCAGGGCATGGAAGCTGGTCTTCCGATCCCTGTCGTGATCACCGCTTACGCCGATAAGAGCTTCACGTTCATCATGAAGACCCCCCCGGCCACCATCCTTATCAAGAAGGCGGCCAAGATTCAGAAGGGTTCTTCGCGTCCGCACACGGACAAGGTGGGCAAGATCACCCGCGCTCAGGCCGAAGAGATCGCCAAGACCAAGGAGCCGGATCTTACGGCTGCTGATCTGGATGCCGCTGTTCGTACGATCGCTGGTTCCGCTCGTTCGATGGGCATCATTGTGGAGGGTCTCTAAATGGCTAAGCTTACGAAGCGTCAGCAGGCGTTCCAGGGCAAGATTGAAGCCGGCAAGGCCTATCCGGCTCTCGATGCCTTCAACATCGTTCGCTCCAACGCGACCGCTAAGTTTGACGAATCCGTGGACGTTGCCATTCAGCTCGGCATTGATCCTCGTAAGTCCGACCAGGCCGTTCGTGGTGCTGTCGTGATGCCGGAAGGCACGGGCAAGACTGTCCGCGTCGCCGTCTTCACGCAGGGCGCCAAGGCCGATGAAGCCCGCGCTGCCGGTGCTGACATCGTCGGTTTTGACGACCTCGCCGCCAAGGTTAAGGCTGGTGAACTCGACTTTGACGTCGTGATCGCTTCGCCGGATGCCATGCGCGTTGTCGGCCAGCTCGGTCAGATCCTCGGCCCGCGCGGCCTCATGCCGAACCCCAAGGTCGGCACGGTCACGCCGAACGTTGCTCAGGCTGTCAAGAACGCCAAGGCTGGTCAGGTCCAGTTCCGCGCCGACAAGGCCGGCATCATTCATGCGCCGATCGGCCGCGCTTCCTTTGAAGCCGAACGTCTGCGCACGAACCTCGCCGCGCTCGTCGACCAGCTCGTGAAGCTCAAGCCCGCCTCTTCCAAGGGTCAGTATCTCTGCAAGATCTCTGTCTCTTCGACGATGGGCCCGGGCCTTCGCATTGATGCCGGCACCATCAACGCGTAATACAACTTTTCCAGGAGCGGCACTCCTGTAGTGCGCCGGGCGGCGCAGATTCCATCGGAATCTGATGCCGCTTGAGCGAACCCCGTCCGCGGGGATGCACGGGAATCATTCGATTTCCGCTGAGGCTGTGAAGCCTCAAGGGCTTTGGGTGGTTCAGCCCGGACCTCGCCGAAAAGGCAGGGGAAGGCTGAACTGCTGTCAAAGACCGCTGGAGAGCGCCAGTTTCCGCCGGACACGGAAGAAAAAGATGTCCGGGGAAGTCGCGCTTTTAATTCTCTTGAGCCGCTTTTCAAGCTTCTTCCGCTTGAAGACGTGGTTGCCGACAAGAGGTCCAGCGCAGACGGCACCGAAGAGAGACATTGCGTCGTGTTTGTAAAGTGATTGTCCCCTGGCGGGATGCATCACTACTGACAGAAGTCAAGCTCTCAGAAGGTTGCCGGTTAATCGCAACCGGCGTCGGCCGCAAGGCTGACGTCTCTGAGTGGAGCCAGACCATGGGTCTTAATCGTGAAGACAAGGCGGCAGTCATTGCGGAGATTTCGGAAGTTGTTTCGAATTCGTCCGCGATGGTCATCGCCGAATACCGTGGGCTGACCGTACAGGCCGTCACGAAGCTGCGCGCTGAAGCGCGCAAGAATGGCGTGACGCTGCGTGTTGTCAAGAACACTCTGGTTCGCCGCGCCGTGGAAGGCACGGGGTTTGCCGGACTTGCTGATCAGTTTACTGGTCCGCTCGTCTATGGCTTCTCCGCCGATCCCGTCGCTGTGGCCAAGGTTCTCGTCAACTTCGCCAAGGACAACGAAAAGCTCGTCGTTAAGGGCGGTGCGATGGCCAACTACGTCATGGACGTGGAAGCCGTCAAGCAGCTCGCCTCGATGCCGAGCCGCGACGAACTCCTTGCCAAGTTGATGGCGACGATGAACGAGCCGATCGCGAAGTTCGTCCGTACCATCAACGAGGTTCCGGCGCGCTTCGTGCGCACCGTGGCCGCTGTGCGCGATGCCAAGGAACAGGCCGCTGCCTGATCCCAATCACCTTTCAAAATTTAAACACTACGTAATACGGAGCTAAAAATGGCCCTTACCAATGAAGAAATCCTTGACGCAATCGCGTCCAAGACCGTCCTCGAAATCTCTGAACTCATCAAGATGATGGAAGAGAAGTTCGGTGTTTCCGCCGCTGCCGCCGCTGTTGCCGTGGCCGCCCCGGGTGCTGCCGCTGGTGGCGCCGCTGCTGAAGAAAAGACCGAATTCGACGTCGTTCTCGAAGCCGCCGGCTCGAACAAGATCGCCTGCATTAAGGCTGTCCGCGAACTCACGGGTCTCGGCCTCAAGGAAGCCAAGGACCTCGTCGAAGGCGCTCCGAAGGCTGTTAAGGAAGGCCTCCCGAAGGCTGACGCCGAAGCCGCTGCCAAGAAGCTCGAAGAGGCTGGCGCTAAGGTTGCCCTCAAGTAATATTGCTTGAATAAGCCTTGCGTGCGGATGCCTTCGGGCGTCCGCCGCAAATCAAAGCCTCCGCAAGGAGGCTTTGATCTGTTTTTCTTCTGTGATCCATGAGAAAATCAGATCAAAGTCTTTACCTTGATGAATCGTCTTTCCAGCAGACAATCTGTTATTGCGCGCCGCGCGGACTCAGACTCTTCGAAAGTCTGAAGTGCCGAGCGGCTTTTCGGCGTCTCCCCTTTTTTATCTCATCAAGAGCCGACTTCTCCCGGTTCATTCCTAATGTCGAACGGAGTCTACATGTCGTACTCGTTCACTGAAAAGAAGCGCATCCGCAAGAGCTTCGCCTCTCGCCCGAGCGTCCTTGAAGTGCCTTCCCTGCTTGATATTCAGCTTCGTTCGTACGAAGACTTCCTGCAGGCCAACGTGAAGCCCGCTGCGCGCAGCAGCAATCTCGGCCTTCAGGCCGCCTTCACCTCGATCTTCCCGATCACGAGCAACAATGGTTACGCCCGTCTGAGATTCGCAGGCTACAACCTTGCCGAACCTGAGTTCGACGTGGCTGAGTGCCAGCTGCGCGGTCTTACCTACTGCTCGCGTCTTCGCGCCAAGATCCGTCTTGAAATCTACGATCGTGAAGCCGCTCAGCCGGAAACGATCAAGGAAATCCGTGAGAACGACGTCTACATGGGGGAAATCCCCCTGATGACGGAAAAGGGTTCGTTCATTGTGAACGGCACGGAACGCGTCATTGTTTCCCAGCTGCACCGTTCTCCCGGCATCTTCTTCGAGCATGACAAGGGCAAGACCCATTCGTCGGGCAAGCTCCTCTTCTCCGCTCGCGTCATTCCCTACCGCGGTTCGTGGCTTGACTTTGAATTCGACGCGAAGGACATCCTTTACTTCCGCGTCGACCGCCGCCGCAAGATGCCCGGCACGATCCTCCTGAAGGCCATCGGCTATTCGGTCGAGGACATCCTCGCGCGCTTCTTTGCTTTCGACAGCTTCCAGCTCCTGAAGAGCGGAGCCAAGCTTCCCGTCGTTCCTGAACGACTCAAGGGACAGACGATGTCGTTCGACATTACGGACGGCGAAGGCAAGGTCATTGTTCCGCATGACAAGCGCATTACTGCCAAGCATCTTCGCGATATTTCGAAGGCTGGCGTGACGACGATCGCGGTTCCTGACGATTACCTCCTCGGACGCGTCCTCGCCAAGAACATTGTCGACGCTCAGACGGGCGAAGTCATTGCTCAGGCCAATGAGGAAATCACGGAATCGACGCTCGAACATCTGCGGGCGTCCCGCGTGCGCAAGATCGAAACGCTCTTTACGAATGAGCTCGATCATGGCGCCTATATTTCCAACACGCTGCGTCTTGACGATACGCCGGATCAGTTCTCCGCCCGCGTTGCGATCTACCGCATGATGCGTCCGGGTGAACCGCCTACGGAAGAAGCCGTTGAAACGCTCTTCGACCGCCTCTTCTTTGATGCCGATGCGTATGATCTTTCGCGCGTCGGCCGCATGAAGGTCAATGCTCGTTTCGGCCGTCCCTCCGCCGAAGGCGCCCGCACGCTTACGAAGGAAGACATCGTTGATACGATGGCTCTTCTGGTTGCTCTGCGCAACGGCCAGGACGATGTCGAGCTCGTCGACGAAAAAGGTGAAAAGCGTATTTGCCCGGTGAACGGCGTCGACGACATCGACCACCTCGGCAACCGTCGCGTCCGCTGCGTCGGCGAACTCGCCGAGAATCAGTTCCGCGCTGGTCTTGTCCGCGTTGAGCGTGCCGTCAAGGAGCGTCTCAACCAGGCTGAAAGCGACGGGCTCACGCCGCAGGATCTCATCAATTCGAAGCCCATCTCAGCTGCGATTCGTGAGTTCTTCGGTTCGAGCCAGCTCTCGCAGTTCATGGACCAGACGAACCCGCTTTCGGAAATTACGCATAAGCGCCGTATTTCCGCGCTTGGTCCGGGCGGCCTCACGCGTGAACGCGCAGGCTTCGAAGTGCGCGACGTGCATTCGACCCACTACGGCCGCGTCTGCCCGATTGAAACGCCTGAAGGTCCGAACATCGGTCTGATCAACTCGCTCGCTCTTTATGCGCGCCTCAACGAGTACGGCTTCCTTGAGACGCCGTACCGCAAGGTTGTGGACGGCGTTGCGACGAAGGAAATTCACTACCTTTCCGCCATTGAGGAAGGCAAGTACATCATCGCTCAGGCCAACGCCGAGATGGATGATCACGGCCGCCTCACTCAGGAACTCGTTTCTGCCCGCGACAACGGCGAAACGATTCTGGCTTCGCCTGAGCGCATTCAGTACATGGACGTCGCGCCGGCGCAGATCGTTTCCTGCGCTGCTGCGCTTATTCCGTTCCTTGAACACGATGACGCGAACCGTGCTCTGATGGGCGCGAACATGCAGCGTCAGGGCGTGCCCTGCCTGCGTCCTGAGAAGCCTGTCGTCGGTACGGGCATCGAACGTACGGTTGCGGTTGACTCGAAGACGGCTGTTCAGGCACGCCGCGGCGGTGTGGTTGACTATGTCGACGCCAACCGCGTGGTGATTCGCGTGAACGACGAGGAATCGGTGGCCGGTGAAACCGGTGTGGACATCTACAACCTGCAGAAGTTCACCCGTTCCAACCAGTCGACCAATATCAATCAGCGTCCGATCGTTGTGAAGGGCGATCGCGTGGCGGTTGGCGATGTGCTCGCCGACGGCGCTTCGACCGATACGGGTGAACTCGCTCTCGGCCAGAACATGCTGATCGCGTTCATGCCGTGGAACGGCTACAACTACGAAGACTCGGTGCTCATCAGCGAGCGCGTGGTTGCCGACGACCGCTATACCTCAATCCACATCGAGGAGCTCTCTGTCGTTTCCCGCGATACGAAGCTCGGGCCTGAGGAAATCACCCGCGACATTTCGAACCTCTCGGAAAACCAGCTCTCCCGTCTTGATGATTCCGGCATCGTTTTCATCGGCGCTGAAGTCAAGGCTGGCGATGTGCTCGTCGGCAAGGTAACGCCGAAGGGCGAAACGCAGCTCACGCCGGAAGAAAAGCTCCTGCGCGTGATTTTCGGCGAGAAGGCTTCGGATGTGAAGGATACGTCGCTGCGCGTTCCGTCCGGCATGACCGGTACGGTTATCGACGTGCAGGTCTTCACCCGCGACGGCGTGAAGCGCGACAAGCGTGCGGAAAGCATCATTGCCGAAGCGCTCAAGCGTTATCGCCGCGACCTCGATGACCAGCTGCGCATTGTTGAGCGCGACTCCTTCGACCGTCTGCGTCGCCAGCTTGCCGGCCACAAGGTCGTGAGCACGATGAAGCTCGAGGGTCTTCCTGCCGACTGCGTGCTGACGCCTGAATTCCTGGCCACCATGCAGGGCTACGATCTCTTTGATCTGCGCATGGAAGAGGAAGCTGCTCAGCACTACATTGATCTCACGAAGCAGGCAATCGAGCACACGCGCGAAGACAATGCCCGCAAGTTCGATATCAAGAACGACAAGCTCACGCGCGGCGACGAGCTGCCCCCGGGCGTGCTCAAGATGGTGAAGGTGTACATCGCTGAACGCCGTCGTCTGCAGCCCGGCGACAAGATGGCCGGCCGTCACGGTAACAAGGGCGTGGTCTCCAAGATCTGCCCGGTTGAGGATATGCCGTACATGGCCGACGGTCGTCCCGCCGACATCGTTCTGAATCCGCTCGGCGTGCCGTCTCGTATGAACATCGGTCAGGTGCTTGAAGTTCACCTCGGCTGGGCCGCGAAGGGCATCGGCTGGCGCATTGAACAGATGCTCAAGACCGAGCAGGTTCGTCAGATCCGTGCGTTCCTCAATGAGGTTTACAACCGTACCGGCAAGCACGAAGATCTCGACAGCCTTACGGATGAAGAGCTCATGCGCATGGCTCGCAATCTGCAGAACGGCGTGCCGTTTGCCACGCCGGTCTTTGACGGCGCTACGGAAGAGCAGATTCGCATGATGCTTGACCTCGCCTTCCCGGATGAGGAAGCCGCTCGTCTGCAGCTCACGCCTTCGAAGACCCAGGCGACCCTTTATGACGGTCGTACGGGTGATGCTTTCGAACGTCCGGTGACCGTGGGCTACATGCACTACCTGAAGCTTCACCACCTCGTCGACGACAAGATGCATGCGCGTTCCACGGGCCCGTACTCGCTCGTCACGCAGCAGCCTCTGGGCGGCAAGGCGCAGTTCGGCGGCCAGCGCTTCGGCGAAATGGAAGTCTGGGCGCTTGAAGCTTACGGCGCGGCTTACGTGCTGCAGGAAATGCTTACCGTCAAGTCCGACGATGTCAACGGCCGTACGAAGGTTTACGAAAACATCGTCAAGGGCGAGCACAAGATCGAAGCGGGCATGCCCGAATCCTTCAACGTGCTCGTGAAGGAAATCCGGTCGCTCGGCATCGACATCGACCTCGTCAAGAACTAAGAGAGGATTTAAGCGAAATGAATTCTGCGCTTAATGACATTTTCAACCAGGTCCACAAGGACGAGCATTTCGATGCCATCCGCATCGGTCTTGCCAGCCCTGAAAAGATCCACTCCTGGTCCTACGGCGAAGTCAAAAAGCCGGAGACGATCAACTACCGCACTCAGAAGCCTGAGCGCGACGGTCTTTTCTGCGCGAAGATCTTCGGGCCGGTGAAGGACTACGAATGCCTTTGCGGCAAGTACAAGCGCCTCAAGAATCGCGGCGTCATCTGCGAAAAGTGCGGCGTTGAAGTGACGCTCGCCAAGGTGCGCCGTGAACGCATGGGTCACATTGACCTCGCGAGCCCGGTGGCGCACATCTGGTTCCTCAAGAGCCTGCCTTCGCGTATGGGCATGGTGCTCGATATTCCGCTTCGCGACATCGAGCGCGTGCTTTACTTCGAAGCCTACATCGTTGTTGATCCGGGCCTTTCGACGCTTGAGCGCGGCCAGCTTCTCAACGAAGAGGAATTCATCCAGAAGACGGCTGAGTTCGGCGACGACTTCAAGGCCATGATGGGCGCTGAAGCGATTGGCGAACTCCTGCGCACGATTGATATCGATGCAGAAGTTGCTCGTCTTCGCGATGAGCTCGCCAATACGGCTTCGGAAGCAAAGATCAAGAAGTTCGCCAAGCGACTCAAGGTCCTTGAAGGCTTCCAGCGTTCGGGCATCAAGCCCGAATGGATGATCATGACGGTCCTGCCGGTGCTCCCGCCGGATCTCCGTCCGCTCGTCGCGCTTGACGGCGGCCGCTTTGCGACTTCGGACCTCAATGATCTCTATCGCCGCGTCATCAACCGCAACAACCGCCTGAAGCGCCTCCTTGAAATCAAGGCTCCGGACATCATCGTGCGCAACGAAAAGCGCATGCTCCAGGAAGCTGTGGACTCGCTTCTCGACAACGGCCGCCGCGGCAAGGCGATGACCGGTGCGAACAAGCGTCCGCTCAAGTCGCTCGCCGACATGATCAAGGGCAAGTCCGGCCGCTTCCGTCAGAACCTTCTCGGTAAGCGCGTCGACTACTCCGGCCGTTCCGTGATTACGGTGGGCCCGGAACTGCGTCTGCACCAGTGCGGCGTGCCGAAGCTGATGGCGCTCGAGCTCTTCAAGCCCTTCATCTTCAATAAGCTCGTTCTGCGTGGTCTTGCACCGACGCCGAAGGCTGCGAAGAAGATGGTTGAGAACCAGGAAGCCGTGGTCTGGGACATCCTCGAAGAAGTGATTTTCGAGCACCCGGTCATGCTCAACCGCGCGCCTACGCTTCACCGACTCGGCATTCAGGCTTTTGAGCCGAAGCTGATCGAAGGCAAGGCAATGCAGCTCCATCCGCTCGTCTGCGCGGCCTTCAACGCCGACTTCGACGGCGACCAGATGGCTATTCACGTTCCGCTTTCCCTCGAAGCTCAGCTCGAGGCTCGCGGACTGATGATGAGCTCCAACAATGTCCTCTTCCCGGCTAACGGCGATCCTTCGATCGTGCCGTCGCAGGACATGGTGCTTGGTCTTTACTACGCAACCCGCGAAAAGATCAACGGCAAGGGCGAAGGCATGTTCTTCTCGGACGTCGCTGAAGTTCAGCGCGCCTGGGACAACGGCGTCGTCGAGCTGCAGACCCGCTGCACCGTGCGAATCAAGGAATACGAACTTAACCGCGAAACCGGTGAGAAGACGCCGAAGATCGTCCGTTACGAGACTTCTGTCGGCCGCGCGCTTCTCTCGGAAATCCTTCCGGAAGGCATGAGCTTCAAGGAGCTCAACATCACCCTCAAGAAGAAGGAAATCGCCAAGCTCATCAACCGCTGCTTCCGCCTCTGCGGTCTGCGCGCGACGGTGATCTTCGCCGATAAGCTCAAGGACAACGGCTATCGTCTCTCGACGCGTGCCGGCATTTCGATCTGCGTGGGCGACATGAAGGTCCCCGCTCAGAAGGAAGGCCTCGTTCGCGCCGCCGAGCAGGAAGTGAAGGAAATTGAAGCGCAGTACACCTCGGGTCTCGTGACCCAGGGCGAGCGCTACAACAAGGTGGTCGACATCTGGGGCCGTACTTCGGACCAGGTGGGTAAGGTGATGATGCAGGAGCTCTCGTCCGAGCCCACGATCGATCGTCACGGCCACAAGGTTTCTCAGGAATCCTTCAACAGCGTCTACATGATGGCCGACTCGGGCGCCCGCGGTTCCGCAGCGCAGATTCGCCAGCTGGCCGGCATGCGCGGCCTGATGGCCAAGCCTGACGGCTCCATTATTGAAACGCCGATTACGGCGAACTTCCGTGAAGGCCTTAACGTTCTGCAGTACTTCATCTCGACCCACGGTGCCCGTAAGGGCCTCGCGGATACGGCTCTGAAGACCGCGAACTCCGGCTACCTCACGCGTCGTCTTGTTGACGTTACGCAGGATCTCGTGGTGGTGGAAGATGACTGCCACACGACCCGCGGCGTTGAAATGCGCGCGCTTGTTGAGGGCGGTGAGGTTATTCAGGCTCTGCGCGACCGCGTCCTCGGACGCGTGACGGCGACCGACGTCATCAATCCTGACACGCACGAAGTGGTTCTTACTGCCGGAACGCTGCTCGATGAACGCGCCTGCGACAAGCTCGACGAGCTCGGCATTGACATGGTGAAGGTCCGCACGCCGCTCACCTGCGACACGCGCTACGGTCTCTGCGCCAAGTGCTACGGCCGTGATCTCGGACGCGGCACGCTCGTCAATGCTGGTGAATCGGTCGGCGTCATCGCTGCTCAGTCGATTGGCGAACCGGGCACGCAGCTTACGATGCGTACGTTCCACATCGGCGGTGCAGCTTCACGAGCTGCCGTGGCCTCGAGCGTGGAAGCAAAGTCTGCCGGTACGGTGACTTTCAGCCCCGCCATGCGCTTCGTCAAGTCCTCGAAGGGCGAGCTGGTGGTTATTTCCCGTTCGGGCGAAATCGTGGTTGTCGACCACGGCCGTGAACGCGAACGCCATAAGGTGCCGTACGGTTCAACGCTCCTCGTGAAGGCTGATCAGACGATCAAGGCGGGCCAGCAGCTGGCTACGTGGGATCCGATGACCCGCCCGATTATTACGGAGTACGCCGGTCGCGTGAAGTTCGAAAACGTGATCGAAAACGTCACCGTGATGAATCAGGTCGACGAAGTGACGGGGCTTTCGAGCCTCGTCGTCATCGACCCGAAGAAGACGGCCGGCAAGGGCGGCAAGGCAAGTGCTGCAGGCATTCTTCGCCCCTTGGTTCACCTCCTCAATGAGGATGGGTCCGAGGTGAAGATTCCGGGTACGGACCACGCCGTGACGATTCAGCTGCCGGTGGGCGCCTTCGTGGTTGTCCGCGACGGTCAGGACATCGGCATGGGCGAAGTGCTCGCACGTATTCCGACCGAGTCGCAGAAGACCCGCGATATTACGGGTGGTCTGCCTCGTGTTGCGGAACTCTTCGAAGCTCGCAGTCCGAAGGATGCCGGCATGCTTGCTGAAGTTACCGGTACGGTTACGTTCGGCAAGGAAACGAAGGGCAAGCAGCGTCTCATCATTACCGACCAGGAAGGTAATGCGCATGAAACGCTGATCAGCAAGGACAAGACGGTTCTCGTCCACGACGGTCAGGTCGTTCAGAAGGGTGAAGAAATCGTCGACGGTCCGGTTGATCCGCATGACATCCTCCGTCTCCTCGGCATTGAAGAGCTCGCTCGCTACATCGTCGACGAAGTGCAGGACGTTTATCGTCTGCAGGGCGTGAAGATCAATGACAAGCACATTGAAGTGATCGTTCGTCAGATGCTGCGCCGCGTCCAGATTGCTGATCCGGGCGATACGCACTTCATTCAGGGCGAACAGGTTGAGCGTTCCGAAATGCTCGACGAGAACGATCGCGTCACTGCGCTCGGCAAGCGTCCTGCTACCTATGAAAACGTGCTCCTCGGCATTACGAAGGCGTCTCTTTCGACGGACAGCTTCATTTCTGCAGCGTCCTTCCAGGAAACGACTCGCGTTCTTACCGAAGCTGCCATCATGGGCAAGCGCGACGATCTGCGTGGCCTGAAGGAAAACGTGATCGTCGGCCGCCTGATTCCTGCCGGTACGGGTCTTGCCTATCATCAGGCGCATAAGGCTCAGGAGCTTGCAGAGCGTCTCGAACGTGAAACGCAGGCATTCGACGAACCTCTCCCTGAAGGCGAAGCCGCTGCGGCCCAGCAGGAAGTGGAAGAGGAAATGTCTGAAGCAGCCGAAAAGCCCGCTGTCAATCCTTTCGCCGCCTTTGACCACAAGGAAGCGGTGGCGGAAGAAGAGAAGACTCCGAAGAAGCCCGCTGAGGCTGAAGAACAGCCTGCTTCGTAATTTCAGCGAAGAACTCGCGATCATGTCGGCAGCTCTACTGCTGCCGGCTTGATCGCGGAAAAAAGAACGGTTCGAACTCCATATCTTCTGAACAGAGAGGAGTTCGGACCGTTCTTTTTTGTTTTTCCGGAGCTTTGGCTTGACACTCTGGAGCAAACTGAACGACAATCACCTGCCTTCAGGGTCCTGAAATTCCCGTTATATATAGCAAATTCCCTCTGGGAGTAGGCTGTTCGGGGAGAATAGGGCGCTGAAGACGGTTAAACAACAGCGTCTCTTTATGTTTGATAGGGGCGCTCTTAACAATTTAGACGGACGATATGCCTACTATTAACCAGCTTGTTCGCAAGCCTCGTGAGCTCACGCACGATAAGAGCAAGAGCCCGGCTCTTAAGAACTGCCCGCAGAAGCGCGGCGTTTGCACTCGTGTGTATACCACGACCCCGAAGAAGCCGAACTCCGCTCTGCGTAAGGTCGCCAAGGTGCGCCTCACCAACGGCTTTGAAGTCATTTCCTACATCGGCGGCGAAGGCCACAACCTGCAGGAGCACTCTGTTGTGCTCATCCGCGGCGGCCGTGTGAAGGACCTTCCTGGCGTGCGCTATCACATCGTGCGCGGCTCTCTGGATACCCAGGGCGTCAAGGATCGCAAGCAGGCCCGCTCCAAGTACGGCGCGAAGCGCCCGAAGGCGGCCTAATAGGCTTCGCGGCATCTGCCGCAGGCGAACGGTCATGGGAAAACGTTTTCCCGGACCGAGTAAGTCGCGGACGCTCAGTCCGCAAAATCAATCCAAATGTACGGCTCGCCCCGGTTGGGGAACGAAGAACGTACAAGACTGAAGTATCGAAAGAGGAATTCAAATGCCCCGTCGTCGCGAAGTACCTAAGCGCGAAATTCTGCCGGATCCGAAGTTCGGCAGCGTTGAAGTTACCAAGTTCATCAATGTGATCATGCTCGATGGCAAGAAGGCGGTTGCGGAACGCATCGTCTACGGCGCCTTCGCGCAGATCGAAGAAAAGACCGGCAAGAGCGCTCTGGAAGTGTTCAACAACGCCATCAACAACGTCCGTCCGCTGGTTGAGGTTAAGTCCCGCCGCGTCGGTGGCGCGAACTACCAGGTCCCGGTTGAAGTCCGTCCGGTCCGCCGCCTCGCCCTCGCGATGCGCTGGCTGCGCGAGTCGGCCAAGAGCCGCTCCGAAAAGTCGATGCCGCAGCGCCTCGCCGGCGAACTGCTCGACGCCAGCGAAAATCGCGGCGGTGCCGTGAAGAAGCGCGATGAGGTCCATCGTATGGCTGAAGCCAACAAGGCCTTCTCGCATTTCCGCTTCTAATCGAATCGCTTATCCACCGCACGGTGCTCCGGCTAAAGGAGTTCGTGCGGCGAACTTTGAGAGGAACCTTAAATGGCTCGTCAGACTCCGATTTCGCGCTATCGCAATATCGGTATTTCTGCCCACATTGACGCGGGCAAGACCACCACGACTGAACGCATCCTGTTCTATACGGGCGTCAACCACAAGATCGGCGAAGTGCATGACGGCGCTGCGACGATGGACTGGATGGAGCAGGAACAGGAACGCGGCATCACCATTACGTCCGCTGCCACGACCTGCTTCTGGCGCGGCATGGAGATGCAGTGGGAACCGTATCGCCTGAACATCATCGACACCCCGGGCCACGTCGACTTCACGGTTGAAGTGGAACGTTCGATGCGCGTCCTTGACGGCGCCTGCATGGTGTACTGCGCCGTGGGCGGCGTTCAGCCGCAGTCCGAAACGGTGTGGCGTCAGGCGAACAAGTACCACGTCCCCCGCCTCGCGTTCGTCAACAAGATGGACCGTACCGGCGCCAACTTCTTCAAGGTCTATGACCAGATGAAGAAGCGCCTCCAGGCGAACCCCGTGCCCATCGTCATTCCGATCGGTGCGGAAGACACGTTTGCCGGCGTGGTTGACCTTCTCAAGATGAAGGCGATCATTTGGGACGAAGCTTCGAAGGGCATGAAGTTCACCTACGAAGAAATCCCCGCTGAACTCGTCGATTCCGCCAACGAATGGCGTGAGAAGATGATCGAAGCCGCCGCTGAAGCGAACGAAGAGCTCATGAATAAGTACCTCGAGGAAGGCACCCTTACCGAAGAGGAAATCATCAAGGGCATTCGTCAGCGCACCATCGCCTGCGAAATTCAGCCGATGCTTTGCGGCACCGCCTTCAAGAACAAGGGCGTGCAGCGCATGCTCGACGCTGTCGTGCAGTTCCTGCCGGCTCCGACCGACATTCCGCCGGTTCCGGGCTTCGACCTGAACGATAAGGAAGTCACCCGCGAAGCGAGCGACGATGCTCCGTTCTCCGCGCTTGCCTTCAAGATCATGACTGACCCGTATGTTGGTCAGCTCACGTTCCTTCGCGTTTATTCCGGCATCCTCAACTCCGGCGACACCGTTCTCAACTCCGTTAAGGACAATAAGGAACGCATCGGCCGTCTGCTCCAGATGCACGCCAATGAGCGTAAGGAAATCAAGATGGTCGAATCTGGCGACATCGCTGCTGCGGTCGGCCTGAAGTCCGTTACGACGGGCGACACGCTCTGCGCGCTTGACGCTCCGATCATCCTTGAACGCATGGAGTTCCCGGAACCCGTGATCTCGCAGGCCGTTGAGCCCAAGACCAAGGCCGACCAGGAAAAGATGGCGCTCGCCCTCAATCGTCTTGCTCAGGAAGACCCGTCCTTCCGCGTGCGTACCGACGAAGAGTCCGGCCAGACCATCATCTCCGGCATGGGCGAGCTTCACCTTGAAATTCTCGTCGACCGTATGCGCCGCGAGTTCAACGTTGAAGCGACCGTCGGCAAGCCTCAGGTTGCCTACCGCGAAACGATCCGCAAGACTGTTGAAAACGCCGAATGCAAGTTCGCCAAGCAGTCGGGCGGCCGTGGCCAGTACGGTCACGTTGTTCTGAAGCTTGAGCCGCTTGAACCCGGCAAGGGCTTCGAATTCGTCGACGCCATTAAGGGCGGTGTGGTTCCCCGTGAATACATCCCGGCCGTTGAAAAGGGCGTTGAAGATACCCTGAAGGCTGGCGTGCTGGCCGGCTTCCCGGTTGTTGACGTCAAGGTCACGCTCCACTTCGGTTCGTACCATGAAGTCGACTCGAACGAAAACGCGTTCAAGATCGCTGCCTCGATGGCTTTCAAGGACGGTATGCGTCAGGCAGACCCGGTCCTCCTCGAGCCGATCATGGCCGTTGAAGTCGAAACGCCGGAAGAAAAGATGGGCGATGTGATGGGCGACCTTTCGTCCCGTCGCGGCGTCATCCAGGGCATGGACGATCTGCCTGGCGGTGCCAAGAGCATCAAGGCCGAGGTTCCGCTTGCCGAAATGTTCGGCTACGCTACCCAGCTTCGTTCGCTCACGCAGGGTCGTGCGACCTACACGATGGAGTTCAAGCACTACGCTGAAGCTCCCCGTGCTGTGGCTGAAGCTGTCATCGCCGACAAGACGAAGTAAAATCAATCAGATAACCTAAATCCCAACCATTCAAGGATTGAATATGGCCAAGGAAAAATTTGAGCGTAAGAAGCCGCATGTGAACGTGGGCACGATTGGTCACGTTGACCATGGTAAGACCACGCTGACTGCTGCCATTACGACGATTCTCTCGAAGCACTTCGGCGGTGAAGCCAAGGCTTACGATCAGATCGACGCGGCGCCTGAAGAAAAGGCCCGCGGCATTACCATCAACACCGCGCACGTTGAGTACGAGACGGAACATCGTCACTATGCTCACGTTGACTGCCCGGGCCACGCTGACTATGTGAAGAACATGATCACGGGCGCTGCGCAGATGGACGGCGCGATCCTCGTGGTTTCGGCCGCTGACGGTCCGATGCCCCAGACCCGCGAGCACATTCTGCTTGCCCGTCAGGTCGGCGTGCCCTACATCATCGTCTACCTGAACAAGTGCGACATGGTTGACGACGAAGAGCTCCTCGAGCTCGTCGAGATGGAAGTTCGCGAACTGCTCTCGAAGTACGACTTCCCGGGCGACGACATTCCCATCATCAAGGGTTCCGCGAAGCTCGCCCTCGAAGGCGACCAGAGCCCGATCGGCGAACCGTCGATCCTCAAGCTCGCCGAAACGCTCGACACGTACATTCCGACGCCGCAGCGTGCTGTTGACCAGCCGTTCCTCATGCCGATCGAAGACGTGTTCTCGATCTCCGGCCGCGGCACGGTTGTGACGGGTCGTGTTGAACGCGGCGTGATCGCCGTGGGCGATGAAATCGAAATCGTCGGCATCAAGCCGACGACGAAGACGACCTGCACGGGCGTTGAAATGTTCCGCAAGCTGCTCGACCAGGGCCAGGCTGGCGACAACGTTGGCATTCTGCTTCGCGGCACGAAGCGTGAAGACGTTGAACGCGGTCAGGTTCTCGCGAAGCCGGGTTCGATCACGCCGCACACCCACTTCAAGGGTGAGGTGTACGTGCTGACGAAGGAAGAAGGCGGCCGTCATACGCCGTTCTTCAAGGGCTATCGTCCGCAGTTCTACTTCCGCACGACGGACGTGACGGGCACGATCGAGCTGCCGGAAGGCGTCGAAATGGTCATGCCTGGCGACAACATCACGATGACCGTGAAGCTGATCTGCCCGATCGCTATGGAACAGGGTCTGCGCTTCGCTATTCGTGAAGGCGGCCACACGGTCGGCGCCGGCGTCGTTGCCCAGATCATCGAATAATTGCTGAGAAGCATAGATTTTTTCGCTTCTTTCAAGAGGAGCGAAAAAGTCCCTGATTCGACTTGATCGACAGA
This sequence comes from Sutterella faecalis, assembly GCF_006337085.1. Lineage (GTDB taxonomy): Bacteria > Pseudomonadota > Gammaproteobacteria > Burkholderiales > Burkholderiaceae_F > Sutterella > Sutterella faecalis. Next base: position 2,016,774 of record NZ_CP040882.1, read on the forward strand.
GGGAGCGGGGTTATACTCCGCTCCCTCTGTTCTTTTAACTGTTCTTTTTTCTAGGAAAACGAAATGCAGTCTCAGCGCATTCGCATCCGCCTCAAGGCCTACGACTACAAGCTCATCGACCAGTCTGCTCTCGAGATCGTCGACACTGCCAAGCGCACCGGCGCTGTCGTTCGCGGCCCCGTTCCTCTTCCCACGCGCATTCAGCGCTTTGACATCCTGCGTTCGCCGCACGTCAACAAGACGAGCCGTGACCAGCTCGAAATCCGCACGCACCAGCGCCTGATGGATATCGTTGATCCGACCGACAAGACGGTTGATGCTCTGATGAAGCTCGACCTCCCCGCCGGCGTGGATGTCAAGATCAAGGTTCAGTAACCTTTTCAGATTCAAGCGAAAAACTCCGGCGATTTCGATTGCACGAAGTTCCGGAGGCCGCTAGAATCGCGCCTTTCTTGTCCCCAAACAGATTTTGTTTTGACTATTGAAAGCAAAGTCAGGGACATTTTTATGAAACCGGTCCCGGCCAATCGCAGCCGGGGTGGAGAAAACAATGAGTGAAAAGCTCGGCCTCGTCGGTCGCAAGATCGGCATGACGCGTATCTTCACGGACGACGGAACGACCGTTCCCGTGACCGTGCTCGACGTGTCGAACAACCGCGTCACCATGGTCAAGACGCAGGATACCGACGGTTACAACGCCGTTCAGGTCGCGTACGGCACGAAGAAGCCCTCGCGCGTCAACAAGCCGCTCGCCGGCCAGTTTGCCAAAGCTGGCGTCGAAGCTGCCTGCACCCTTAAAGAGTTCCGCATCGATGCGGAGAAGGTCGCCGAATTCAAGCCCGGCCAGACCCTCTCTGTCGAAATCTTCACGGAAGGCCAGAAGGTCGACGTGACGGGTACGACCATCGGTAAGGGTTTTGCCGGCGCCATCAAGCGCCACCACTTCTCGTCCAACCGTGCTTCCCACGGTAACTCCGTGACGACGAATGCCCCCGGCTCCATCGGTAATCGCCAGGATCCGGGCCGCGTGTTCCCCGGCAAGCGCATGGCCGGTCACCTCGGTGACGTCCGCCGCACGACCCAGAATCTTGTGGTCGCCCGCGTTGACAAGGAACGCCAGCTTCTGCTCGTTCGCGGTGCCGTTCCGGGCGCCAAGGGCGGTGAAGTCATCGTTCGTCCTGCTGTTAAGGCGTAAGGAGCGAAACAATGGAACTCAATATCCTTAACGAACAGGGCAAGGTCGAAGCTGCTGACGCCGTGTTCGCCCGCGAATACAACGAAGCCCTCGTGCATCAGATCGTTGTTGCCTTCCAGGCCAACGCTCGTCTCGGCACCCGCGCCCAGCTCAACCGTCGTGATGTTCATCACTCGACGAAGAAGCCCTGGCGCCAGAAGGGCACCGGTCGTGCCCGCTCGGGTATGACGAGCTCGCCGCTGTGGCGTGGTGGTGGACGTACGTTCCCCAACACCCCGGACGAAAACTTCAGCCAGAAGGTCAACAAGAAGATGTTCCGCGCTGCCATGGCTTCGATCTATTCGAAGCTCGTGACGGACGCTCGCTTCGCTGTCGTTGAAGCTCTCAAGGCTGAAACGCCGAAGACCAAGGACTTCGCTGGTCAGCTCAAGACGCTCGGCCTCAACGAGCGCACTCTCATCATCATTGGTGAGGAAGAACTTGACGACAACATCATTCTTGCCTCGCGCAATCTGAAGGATGTGCTCGTCGTTACGCCCCGCTATGCGGATCCGCTGTGCCTTCTCTACTTTGACAAGGTCGTGGCCACCAAGGCGGCTGTTGCTCAGATCGAGGAGATGTTGGCATGAATCAGGAACGTCTGATGAAGGTGCTCGTCGGTCCCATCGTCTCCGAGAAGAGCACGATGATCGGCGAAAAGCACAATCAGTGGTCTTTCGTCGTCGTCCCGGATGCGACGAAGTCCGAGGTTAAGTCCGCTGTTGAACTGCTCTTTAAGGTGCAGGTCAAGGCGGTGCAGATTCTGAACCTGAAGGGCAAGCAGAAGCGCTTTGGCCGCTTCATGGGCAAGCGCAATGACGTTCGCAAGGCGTACGTCACGCTCGCTGAGGGTCAGGAAATCAAGTTCGAGCAAGAGGTGATGTAATGGCTCTCGTCAAACTCAAGCCGACGTCCCCCGGCCGCCGTCATGCGGTCAAGGTTGTCAACAAGGAGCTCCACAAGGGTAAGCCCTGGGCCGCTCTTGTTGAGAAGAAGAATCGTACGAATGGCCGCAACAACAACGGTCATATCACCTGCCGTCATAAGGGTGGCGGTGCCAAGCGTGCGTATCGCATCATCGACTTCAAGCGCGATAAGGATGGAATTCCCGCCCGCGTTGAACGCATCGAATACGATCCGAACCGCTCGGCCAACATCGCTCTCGTGCTCTACGCCGATGGCGAACGCCGCTACATCATTGCTCCGAAGGGCCTGACGGTTGGTCAGCAGATCTTCAATGGTCCCGAATCCCCGATCAAGGCCGGCAATACGCTTCCGCTGCGTAACATCCCGGTCGGTTCGACGATTCACTGCATCGAGCTGCTCCCGGGCAAGGGTGCTCAGCTTGTGCGCGCCGCCGGTGCTTTCGGCCAGCTGATCGCCCGTGAAGGCGAGTACGCTCAGGTCCGTCTGCGTTCTGGCGAAGTCCGTCGCGTTCTCATCGAGTGCCGTGCCACCATTGGTACGGTCGGCAACGAAGAGAACAGCCTGCGCGAGCTCGGCAAGGCCGGTGCTAAGCGTTGGCGCGGTATCCGTCCGACCGTTCGTGGCGTTGCCATGAACCCGGTGGACCATCCGCACGGCGGCGGCGAAGGCAAGACCGGCACTGGCCGCGCTCCTGTCACGCCGTGGGGTCAGCTCACGAAGGGCTATCGTACCCGCAACAGCAAGCGCACGGATTCCATGATCATCCAGCGCCGTAACCGCAAGTAAGGGAGCCCTAGAATGTCTCGCTCTTTGAAAAAAGGCCCGTTCGTTGACGGGCACCTCATGAAGAAGGTTGAAGCCGCCCAGGCGAGCCGCGACAAGCGTCCGCTCAAGACCTGGTCGCGTCGCTCGACGATTGTTCCGGAATTCATTGGTCTGACCATCGCCGTCCACAACGGCCGTCAGCATGTTCCGGTGTACATCAATGAAAACATGGTCGGCCACAAGCTCGGCGAATTTGCGCTCACCCGCACGTTCAAGGGCCACAGCTCCGGCGACAAGAAGGTGGGTAAGTAAATGGAAACGACAGCTAAAGTTCGTGGCGTTCGCCTTTCCGCCCAGAAAGGTCGCCTCGTTGCTGACCTCATTCGCGGCCAGCAGGTGGGCAAGGCTCTCGCGATTCTGGAGTTCACCCAGAAGCGTGCAGCCGGCATCATCCGCAAGGCGCTCGAGAGTGCGATTGCCAACGCCGAGCACAATGATGGTGCTGACATCGATACGCTCTATGTGAAGACGATCCATGTGGAAAAGGCTGCTACGCTGCGCCGCTTCGGCGCCCGCGCCAAGGGCCGCGGTACGCGCATCAACAAGCAGACGAGCCACATCTACATCACCGTCGGCGACGGCGAAAGCTAAGAAACAGGTGAATTACCATGGGTCAGAAAATTAATCCCACCGGCTTCCGCCTCCCGGTTACGCGCAACTGGACGTCGCGTTGGTACGCGAGCGGCCGCGATTACCCGAGCACTCTCCAGGAAGATCTGAAGGTTCGCGCCTTCCTCCTGAAGAAGCTCCGCAATGCGTCCGTCGCCCGCGTTCTCATCGAACGTCCGGCCAACAATGCGCGCATCACGATCTTCACGGCTCGTCCGGGCATCGTGATTGGCAAGCAGGGCGCTGATATTGAAGCTCTTAAGGCTGAAGTTCAGAAGATGATGGGCGTGCCTGTTCACGTCAACATCGAAGAAGTTCGCCGTCCGGAACTTGACGCTCAGCTCATCGCTGACGGCATCACGCAGCAGCTCGAAAAGCGCGTGATGTTCCGCCGCGCGATGAAGCGCGCCATGCAGAATGCCATGCGCCTCGGCGCTCTCGGCATCAAGGTGCAGTCTTCCGGCCGTCTCAACGGTGCAGACATTGCCCGTGACGAGTGGTACCGTGAAGGCCGCGTGCCTCTGCAGACGCTTCGCGCCAACATCGACTACGCCACGAGTGAAGCTCACACGACGTACGGTGTTGTCGGCGTCAAGGTTTGGGTCTACAAGGGAGACAACTTCGGCGCGGAAGAACCCGCTGAAGCTCAGGCTCCGCGCGAAGACCGCCGCGGCCGCCGCTCGGATCGCAACGGCAAGCCCGGTGCGCGCCGCAACAACGGCCGTCGCAACGATATGAAGCAGGACCGCGCTCCCCGCAAGCCGGCTGCTAAGGACGGAGAATAACGATGCTGCAGCCTAATCGTCGCAAGTACCGCAAGGATCAGAAGGGTCGTAACTACGGCCTCGCCACCCGCGGTGCGAACGTTTCCTTCGGTGAGTTTGGTCTGAAGACGCTTGAGCGTGGTCGTATCACGGCCCGCCAGATCGAAGCCGCGCGCCGTGCCATTACGCGCCACATCAAGCGCGGCGGCCGCGTCTGGATCCGCATCTTCCCGGACAAGCCCATTTCCTCGAAGCCTGCCGAAGTCCGTATGGGTAACGGTAAGGGCAATCCTGAATACTGGGTTGCGCTGGTCCAGCCGGGCCGCGTGCTCTACGAAATGGACGGCGTGGAAGAGTCGCTCGCCCGCGAAGCCTTCGCGCTCGCAGCTGCCAAGCTGCCCGTGAAGACCACGTTCGTTGTCCGCCAGGTCGGCATGTAATTACAAGGAGACACGGACATGAACGCTAAGGAACTGCGTGCCAAGAGTGAGACCGAGCTCAAGCAGGAACTGCAGGAACTTCTGAAGACGCACTTCAAGCTGCGTATGCAGAAGGCCACCCAGCAGCTGCAGAACACGGCTTCGCTGCGTCAGACGCGTCGCGACATCGCGCGCGTTCGCACTATCCTCACCCAGAAGGCGACCACGAAATGACCGAACAGACGAAGGAATCGCTCACCCGCACTCTCATCGGTGTGGTCACGAGCAACAAGATGGACAAGACGGTCACCGTTCTTGTCGAGCGCAAGGTCAAGCACCCGCTCTACGGCAAGTATGTCGTTAAGAGCAAGAAGTACCACGCGCACGATGAGCTCGCCTGCGGCGAGGGCGATCGTGTCGAGATTGAGGAAGTCCGCCCCGTCTCCAAGACTGTGTCTTGGAACGTGACGAAGATCCTCACGAAGGCCGAAGTCCTCTAAGAAAGTCGAGCGGGGTGAAAAAAATCACCCCACATCGCTTGCAAAGTAACTGAACGTTCAGTTATATTTGCACCCCGTCGCCCGGATGCCACTTCTGGTGGGATTCCGGGCGATGCATTTCTTAGTCCGTCGTCCGCACATGCCATTTGCTGCATGACTCGCGCGGATGATCGGACCTCATCCCCGCCATACGGGGCCAATACTGTCCGCGTATGCGGAATAAGTTGGGAATTTTTCAGTAATGATTCAGATGCAAAGCCGACTGGACGTCGCCGATAACACCGGTGCGCGTTCGGTCATGTGTATCAAGGTGTTGGGCGGTTCCAAGCGCCGCTACGCCAACATCGGTGACGTCATCAAGGTGACGGTCAAGGAAGCTGCTCCGCGCGGCCGCGTGAAGAAGGGCGAGGTCTACAACGCTGTTGTGGTCCGTACCGCTCACGGCGTTCGTCGTCCGGACGGTTCCAAGATCGCCTTTGACGGCAATGCCGCCGTTCTCCTCAACAGCAAGCTCGAGCCGATCGGCACCCGTATCTTCGGGCCGGTGACCCGTGAACTGCGTACCGAGCAGTTCATGAAGATCGTGTCGCTCGCTCCTGAAGTCATCTAATTGAGGAGAGAAAATGCAGCGCATTCGTAAAGGCGACCAGGTTGTGGTCATCGCCGGCCGCGACCGCGGCACCAAGGGCACGGTTCTCGCCCGCGTTGACGACCGCCACGTTCTCGTGGAAGGCGTCAATGTCGTGAAGAAGGCCGTCCGCCCGAATCCGACCCTCGGCATCGAGGGCGGCATCGTCGACAAGACCCTCCCGATCGATCAGTCCAACGTTATGCTGGTCAATCCGGAAACGGGCAAGGGCGAACGCATCGGCTTCAAGGAAGTTGATGGCAAGAAGGTTCGCGTGTTCAAGTCCAATGGCGCCGTCGTCGGTGCCAAGGCCGAATGAGGGTACCCATGTCGCGTTTCAGCTCCCTTTATCACGACACCATTGTCCCCGAACTCATGAAGAAGTTCGGCTACAAGACTGTCATGCAGGTTCCGCGCATCACCAAGATCACGCTCAACATGGGCGTTGGTGAAGCCGTTAACGACAAGAAGAACATCGAATTCGCCGTCGGCGACATGACCAAGATCGCCGGCCAGAAGCCGATGGTCACCCGCACCCGCAAGGCTATCGCGAACTTCAAGATCCGCGAAAACATGCCGATCGGCTGCATGGTCACCCTCCGTGGCGAACGCATGTACGACTTCCTTGATCGTCTCGTTACGATCGCCTTCCCGCGCGTCCGCGACTTCCGCGGCGTGTCTGGTCGTGCTTTTGACGGCCGCGGCAACTACAACATCGGCCTCAAGGAACAGATCATCTTCCCGGAAATCGAATACGACAAGATCGATTCGATCCGCGGCATGAACATCTCCATCACCACGACGGCTAAGACCGACGAAGAAGCCAAGGCTCTCCTCGCTGGTTTCAGCTTCCCGTTCCGCAACTGAGGTTGACGCAAAATGGCAAAACTTGCTCTCATTAACCGCGAAGCCAAGCGCCGCGCGACGGTCGCTAAGTTCGCGGCCAAGCGCGCCGCCCTCAAGGCGATCATCAACGACGCTACCCGCTCGATGGATGAACGTCTCGAAGCCCGCGCACAGCTCGAAGCGCTGCCGCGCAACGCTTCCCCGGTCCGTCTGCGCAACCGTTGCGCGATTACCGGTCGTCCCCGTGGCAATTTCCGTAAGTTCGGTCTTTGCCGTGAAATGATTCGTGACGCCGCCATGCGCGGTGACATCCCCGGCCTCCAGAAGGCCAGCTGGTAAGCGAGGAGATTGCGAAATGAGTATGAGTGATCCGATCGCCGACATGCTGACCCGCATCCGCAACGGTCAGATGGTCGACAAGGCCGCGGTGGTTATGCCTTCCTCCAAGCTGAAGGTTGCCATCGCCAAGGTCCTCAAGGAAGAAGGCTACATCGAAAACTACGAAGTGGCGGCTAACAACGGCAAGAACGAGCTCAACGTTACGCTCAAGTACTATGCCGGCCGTCCGGTTATCGAACGCCTCGAGCGCGTGTCCCGTCCGGGCCTGCGCATTTACAAGAACCACGACAGCATCCCCCAGGTGATGAACGGTCTCGGCATCGCGATCGTTTCGACCCCGAAGGGCGTGATGACCGATCGCGCTGCCCGCGCGGCCGGCGTCGGCGGCGAAGTTATCTGCTACGTCGCCTAACCCGAGGAGTGTGAAATGAGTCGTATCGCTAAGATCCCCGTCACCATCGCCAAGGGCGTGACCGTTACGCTCACCCCCGAATATGTGACCGTCAAGGGTCCCGTGGGCGAAGTGAAGATGCACGTCCTGCCGCTCGTCAAGGTTACCGAAGCTGAGGGCCACCTCCACTTCGAACAGCTCGATGAGTCCCGTGAGTCCAACGCCAACGTCGGCACGATGCGTGCCCTCGTCAATGACATGGTGAAGGGCTGCTCGGTCGGCTTCGAAAAGCGCCTCGCCCTCGTCGGCGTGGGCTATCGTGCCCAGGCTCAGGGTGACAAGCTCAATCTGTCGCTTGGCTTCTCGCATCCGGTTGTGCACCACATGCCCGCCGGCATCAAGGTTGAGACGCCCACCCCGACTGAAATCATCATCAAGGGTGCTGACAAGCAGAAGGTTGGTCAGACGGCTGCTGAAGTTCGCGCTTATCGTTCCCCCGAACCCTATAAGGGAAAGGGTGTCCGTTATGCGAATGAGCATGTCGTGATCAAGGAAACCAAGAAGAAGTAATTCGGACGTTAGAAGATGATCAACAAGAAACAAAGCCGCCTGCGTCGCGCCCGCGCCACGCGCGCCCGCATTCTGCTGCAGAAGGTCGATCGCCTGACGGTCCATCGTACCAATCTGCACATCTACGCCAGCATCATTTCGGCCGACAATGGCCGCACGCTCTGCTCCGCCTCCACGGTCGAGCCGGAAGTGCGCGCTCAGCTCGCCAACCAGACTGGCCGTGGCGGCAACGTCGCCGCTGCCAAGCTCGTTGGTGCTCGCATCGCCGAAAAGGCGAAGGCTGCCGGTATTGAAACCTGCGCCTTCGATCGCTCTGGCTACCGTTACCACGGCCGTGTCGCCGCGCTTGCTGAAGCTGCGCGCGAAGCCGGCCTCAAGTTCTAACCGAGGTGCTGGCAATGGCTAAGGTTCAAGGTAAAAACGCGGTCGAAGAACAGGACGACGGCCTGCGTGAAAAGATGATCGCGGTCAACCGCGTCAGCAAGACCGTCAAGGGCGGCCGTATTCTCGCTTTCGCGGCGCTCACGGTTGTGGGCGACGGCGACGGCTCCATCGGCATGGGCACGGGCAAGTCCCGCGAAGTGCCGCAGTCCGTTACGAAGGCCATGGAACGCGCTCGTCACACGATGAAGCGCGTCCCGCTCAAGAACGGCACGCTGCATCACGCCGTTGAAGGCCGTCATGGCGCCTCCCGCGTCATCATGATGCCGGCTCCGGAAGGTTCCGGCGTCATCGCCGGCGGCCCGATGCGCGCCGTCTGCGACGCTGTCGGCATCCGCAACGTTGTTGCGAAGGCCTACGGCTCGACCAATCCGTACAACCTCGTCCGTGCGACGCTCAACGCCCTCGAAAACCTCCGCTCGCCCGCTGAAATCGCGGCCAAGCGCGGTAAGACGGTCGAAGAGCTGCTCGGCTAATCCGGAGTCCAAGACATGTCCGAAAAGAAGACCATCAAGGTCACTCTGGTGAAGAGCCCGATCGGGACGAACGCGGATCACCGCGCCACCGTTCTCGGTCTCGGCCTCAAGAAGATCGGCCAGACGCGCGAGCTCGAAGATACGCCCGCCGTTCGCGGCATGATCACCAAGGTTGCGTACCTCGTGCGCGCTGAATGATCCGAAGGATGACCCAAAATGCGTTTGAATACCATCAAGCCCGCTGAGGGCTCGAAGCACGCTCACCATCGCGTTGGCCGTGGTGTCGGCTCCGGTTGGGGCAAGACCGCGGGTCGCGGTCACAAGGGCCAGAAGTCGCGTGCCGGCGGCTTCCACAAGGTCGGTTTCGAAGGCGGCCAGATGCCGATGTATCGCCGCCTCCCGAAGCGCGGCTTCACGTCCCTCTCCCGCAAGTTCGTCGAAGTGGTTCGCCTCTCCGATCTCGAACGTCTCGGTGTCGATGAAATCGATCTGCTCGTCCTTAAGGAAGCCGGCGTTGTTTCGACGCTTGCCAAGGACGCTCGCGTGATCCTGTCGGGCGCCATCACCCGCAAGGTGACGGTGCGCGGCCTCGGCGTGACGAAGGGTGCCCGCGCTGCCATCGAGGCGGCCGGCGGCTCCGTCGCAGAGTAAGAGACAAACTGCAAGAGGATAGGACGTGGCGAATAGCCCCAGCTCAAAGCAGCAGTCAGGCCTCAGCAAGTACGGCGACCTTAAGGGTCGCCTGATCTTCCTGGCGCTTGCACTCGTTGTATACCGTATCGGCGCTCATGTGCCGGTTCCCGGTATTGATCCCGATATGCTCCAGCAGCTGTTCAATCAGCAGCAGGGCGGCATTCTCGGGCTGTTCAACATGTTCTCCGGCGGTGCTCTCTCGCGCTTTTCCGTCTTCGCGCTCGGCATCATGCCGTACATTTCAGCATCTATTATTTTTCAGATGCTGTCGTACGTGCTGCCGAGCCTGGAGGCGATCCGCAAAGAGGGTGAACAGGGCCGCAGAAAGATCACGCAGTACACCCGTTACGGGACGCTGCTGCTTGGTCTTTTCCAGGGCTTTGGCATCGCTGTAGCGCTCGAAACGCAGCCCGGGCTCGTTCTTGATCCCGGGTTCCTCTTCCGCATTACAACGACCGTTTCGCTTCTCACGGGCACCATGTTCCTCATGTGGCTCGGTGAGCAGATTACCGAACGCGGTCTCGGCAACGGCATTTCGATCATCATCTTCGCAGGTATTGTGGCCGGCCTTCCGAACGGCACGAGCGGACTCTTCCAGCTTGTGTCGACCGGTGCCATCAGTCCCCTTGCCGCGATTTTCGTGATCGCCATTGTTCTCGCCGTTACTGCTTTCGTGGTCTTCGTTGAGCGCGGCCAGCGCCGCATCACGGTCAATTACGCCAAGCGTCAGATCGGCAACAAGATCTATGGCGGGCAGAGCTCGTATCTGCCCCTCAAGATGAACATGTCGGGTGTTATTCCCCCGATCTTTGCTTCGTCGCTGATCCTCTTCCCGGCTACGCTGGCAGGTTGGTTTACCTCGGGCGACTCCACTCGCTGGATCCGCGACCTCGCGGCCGCGCTTTCGCCCGGACAGCCGCTTTACACGCTTCTCTACGCAGCGCTCATCATTTTCTTTGCCTTCTTCTACACGGCGTTGGTTTTCAACCCGAAGGAAACGGCTGAGAATCTGAAAAAGAGCGGTGCCTTCATTCCGGGCATTCGTCCGGGTGAGCAGACGGCGCGTTACATTGACCGCGTGCTCCTGCGTCTTACGCTCGGCGGTGCGGCTTATCTCGTCTTTGTGTGTCTCGTTCCTGAGTTCCTTAACCTCAAGTTCAACGTTCCCTTCTATTTCGGCGGTACTTCGCTGCTGATCGTTGTGGTTGTGACGATGGACTTCATGAGTCAGGTTCAGGCGTACATGATGACGCACCAGTACGAAAATCTGCTGCGGAAAACCAATTTCCGCGGTCTCACCCGGAAGTGATCCGCTTTCCGAAGTTCAGTCTCTGAACTTCTGGGTACGATCGCTTCCTGAGGCGGAAGAGACCAAAAAAGCTTTGAAAGGGCGGCTTATGCTGCCCTTTCAGGCTGAATGGAAAGCTCAACTTCCCACTGGCTATTCGGGTCAGCGGGAAGTTGCTCGCTATAAAGCTTTCCTCCGCACAACCGTTAAAGAGGCAAATTTTTGAAGCCCGGGCCTCTATTCGGTTGCGCGTTTCCGTAATGTCGATTATTATTCGACGTTTCTGCCGTGTGGGCATCGAAATTCCAAGCTCATCAGCTTGTGGAGATTATTTAAATGAAGGTTAGAGCTTCAATTAAGAAAATGTGCCGCAACTGCAAGATCATCAAGCGCAAAGGCGTTGTTCGAGTGATCTGCACTGACCCGCGTCACAAGCAGCGTCAAGGCTAAAGAGGTAACACAATGGCTCGTATCGCCGGTATCAATATTCCGCCGCAGCAGCATGCTGAGATCGGTCTCACTGCCATTTATGGCATTGGCCGTCCGCGTGCCCGCCAGATTCTCAATGCTTGCGGCATTCCCTGCACGAAGAAGGTCCAGGACCTCGACGACGCTGAACTCGAACGCATCCGTGATGCCGTTTCCAAGTTCACCGTTGAAGGCGATCTCCGTCGTGAGATCCAGCTTTCGATCAAGCGTCTGATCGACCTCGGCACCTATCGTGGCATGCGTCATCGCCGCGGCCTCCCGGTCCGTGGTCAGCGTACCCGCACCAACGCTCGCACCCGCAAGGGCCCGCGCAAGGTTGGCGTCACGCTCAAGAAGTAATTAAAGGTTAGTTATGGCTGGCAACAACTCCAAGTCCTCCGCTACCGCCCGCGGCCGCAAGAAGGTCCGTAAGGTCGTTACGGAAGGCATCGCTCATATTCACGCCTCGTTCAACAATACGATCGTGACGATCACCGACCGTCAGGGCAACTCCATTGCTGCCTCGTCGTCGGGTGCGCAGGGCTTCAAGGGCTCGCGTAAGTCCACCCCGTTCGCTGCTCAGGTTGCTGCGGACCACGCTGGCAAGATCGCCCTCGAACATGGCCTGAAGAACATCGAAGTCCGCATCTGGGGCCCTGGTCCCGGCCGCGAGTCTTCCGTGCGTGCGCTTAACGCGCTCGGCATCCGCGTCACCTCCATCCAGGACGTGACCCCGGTCCCGCACAACGGCGTTCGCCCCTCCAAGCGTCGCCGCGTCTAATACTCCAGAATTATTCATTCTGTTGTTGAATCCCGCGTCCGTTGTTCCGCATGCTGAGGCGGCACGGACTGAATGTAGGGAGTCCTACAGGATAAGAGAGGCATTTTTAAATGGCACGATATCTCGGTCCCAAGCTCAAGCTTTCGCGTCGCGAAGGCATTGACCTGAATCTGAAGAGCGCCCGTCGTTCGTTTGAGTCCAAAGTCAAGGACGTCGGCTCCAAGCCGGGCCAGCACGGCAAGATCTCCGGAGCCCGCATGTCCGACTATGGCAACCAGATGCGTGAAACGCAGAAGGCCAAGCGCATGTACGGCGTTCTCGAACGTCAGTTCCGTCGTTATTTCGCTGAGGCTTCCCGCCTTCGCGGTAACACGGGCGAAAAGCTCCTTCAGCTCCTTGAGAGCCGCCTTGACAACGTCGTTTATCGCATGGGCTTCGGCTCGACGCGCGCGGAAGCCCGCCAGCTCGTCAGCCATGGCGCCATCGAAGTGAACGGCCGCAAGGTGAACATTCCCTCCTACTCCGTTCGCGCCGGCGATGTGATCGCTGTTCGTGAAAAGGCTCAGAAGCAGGTTCGCATCGCCGAGGCTCTTGACCTCGCGCAGCAGAACGGCTTCCCGGCCTGGGTTGAAGTGGATGCCAAGAAGTTCACCGGCACCTTCAAGACCCTTCCGGCCCGCGACGAAGTCGCTCCGGAAATCAACGAAGCGCTCATCATCGAACGCTACTCCCGCTGATCTGGGAGGATCCTCTGGGCACCGAACAGTTCGTTCGGTGCTCTCCGGGTCGAAAGATCGATGCACACACGGCGAAACGCGGCTCCTTTTTCGAGCCGCGTTTTGTTCTTAAATTCATCCGCAAAATTCCCCTGGGTTATGCAAAGGAATTTTGCGGATGCATTTAAAATGCATCTGTTTAGGGACAGCTTGCGCCTCCAGCATTCTGTCCGCCTTTTCAGCCTTATCGGTGTAACGAGCCGAGGGTATTGAACCAAAAGGAACTTATTTAGAGATGGCTAATACAGCTCTCCTGAAGCCCACCAGCGTCGACGTTGACGTTGATCCGCAGAATCCCAACCGCGCCGTCATCACGCTCGAGCCGTTCGAACGCGGCTACGGCCACACGCTCGGCAATGCGCTGCGCCGCATTCTTCTTTCCTCCATGGTGGGTTTTGCCCCCACGGAAGCGCAGATCACCGGCATCGTTCATGAGTATTCCCAGATCGACGGCGTTCTCGAAGACGTGGTCGACATCCTTCTCAATCTGAAGGGCGTTGTCTTTAAGCTCGAAAAGCGCGATGAAGTCACTGTGATGCTCCGTAAGGACGGTGAAGGCGTCGTCACGGCTGCCGACTTTGATCTCCCGCACGATGTGACGGTTCTTAATCCCGATCACGTCATCGCTCACCTTTCCGGTGGCCGCCTTGAGATGCAGGTTAAGATCGAAAAGGGCCGCGGCTATCAGCCCGGCGACGTTCGCGGCTTCCGCGACGACTACTCCAAGAGCTCGATCGGCCGCATCATCATGGATGCGTCCTTCTCGCCCATCCGCCGCGTTGCCTATCAGGTGATGGCCGCCCGCGTTGCCCAGCGCACCGACCTCGACAAGCTCGAGATCACGATTGAAACCAACGGTGCCATCGGCCCGGAAGAAGCGCTGCGTGAATCCGTGCGCATTCTTCAGGACCAGCTCGCTGTCTTCGGCTCCATCCATCCGGAACAGGATGTTGAAGGTCAGAAGACGGACGACTCGGCCAATAATCCGCCGCCGCTCGATCCGATCCTCCTTCGTCCGGTTGACGATCTCGAACTTACCGTTCGTTCGGCCAACTGCCTTAAGGCGGAGAGCATCTACTTCATCGGCGACCTTATTCAGCGCACTGAGAATGAACTTCTCAAGACGCCGAACCTCGGCCGCAAGTCGCTCAACGAAATTAAGGAAGTCCTCGCCGCTCACGGCCTTACGCTCGGCTCCAAGCTCGAGAACTGGCCGCCTGCCGGTGCCGGCACGCCGGGTCTTACGGACCGCTGAAAATTTCTGAGCCCTAAGGCTTGATTACGGAAGGCGCGATCATATAAAATCGCGCCTTTCGTACATCAGTACGTCTTACGAGCGCCTCCACCCGACCGCTTCACTTCACGTGAAGATAGAAGATGACGGGGAAGAGCGCTTCAGTAAAGCCGGCATTCCTTGCCGGCCGATTTTAGATTCAAGGAAATTAGAAAATGCGTCATCGCAACGGCTATCGCAAGCTTAACCGCACCTCTGCTCATCGTCTCTCGATGCTGCGCAACATGGCTTGCTCCCTCCTCACGCACGAAGCCATCCGCACGACCCTCCCGAAGGCCAAGGAACTCCGCCGCGTCGTTGAACCCCTGATCACGCTCGCCAAGGAACCGACGGTTGCCAACAAGCGCCTCGCCTTCAATCGCCTCCGCGACCGCGACGTCGTCGTCAAGCTCTTCAACGAAGTTGCTCCGCGCTTCGCCAACCGTCAGGGCGGCTACACCCGCATCCTGAAGATGGGCTTCCGCAACGGCGACAATGCTCCGATGGCCTACATGGAACTCACCGAACGCGCCATGCCGGTTGAGGAAGTTGCTGCTCCGGCTCCTGCCGCCGCTGCTCCCGCCGAAGACGTCAAGGCTGAATAATTGCCTTGCGGCGCATCCCGCCTGACTGCGGGATGAGGTTCGAGAAGCCCGTATTTCCCTCTGGTGGAAGTGCGGGCTTTTCTATATTTCTTCATTCACAGACTCTAAGGAAATCGCCCATCATGGATTCCATGCGCATCGACAAATGGCTCTGGGCTGCGCGCTTCTTCAAGACCCGTTCCATTGCTCAGGACGAAGTGGGGCTTGGCCGCGTGCTGATCGGCGGTCAGCGAGCGAAGCCTTCACGCGACGTCCGCGTGGGCGACAGGCTTGAGATTCACCGGGGCGAAGAGGTCTTTACCGTTTACGTCGAAGGGCTTTCTGCTGTGCGCGGTCCTGCCCCGCAGGCTCAGCTTCTCTACAGGGAAACAGAAGAAAGCGTGAAGGCGCGGGAAGCCAAACGCGCCATGATGAAGCTCGCTTTTGAGCCTTCGACCACGATTCGCCAGGGGCGTCCCACTAAACGAGAGGGTCGGGAACTCCGCCGCTTCAAGGAAGAAGGATTCCGCTGAGAAGCCTGTTCAAACAAAAGGCCCGCCATTCTTCTTCAAGAGAATGCGGGCCTCGCGGCGGGATGAATTTTTTCCGCCGTCCCTTTGAGGAACGGCAGAAATGCTTCATCAGTAGTTGTAGCCTTCCTTGATCCAGCGAGCCACGTCGAGCGCGCAGTAGGTGAGGATGCCGTCAGCGCCTGCACGCTTGAAGCAAACCATGGTCTCGAAGGTGATCTTCTTTTCGTCGATCGCACCGGCAGCGGCGGCGAATTTAATCATCGCGTATTCGCCGGAGACGTGATAAGCAAAGGTCGGAGCACCGAATTCCTGCTTTACGCGCCAGAGAACGTCGAGATAAGGAACGCCCGGCTTCACCATGACCATGTCAGCGCCTTCGGCGAGGTCGAGGCCCACTTCCCAGAGCGCTTCATTGCCGTTGGCCGGATCCTGCTGGTAGACGGCCTTATTGGACTTGCCGAGATTCGAGGCAGAGCCCACGGCATCGCGGAAGGGACCGTAGTAGGAGGAAGCGTATTTGGCGGAGTAGGCCATGATGCGCGTATGGATGAGGCCTTCATCCTCGAGCGCCTTGCGGATGATGCCGATGCGGCCGTCCATCATGTCGGAGGGGGCAACCACGTCGGCACCCGCCTTGGCCTGAGCCATCACCTGCTTGACGAGCATCTCAATCGTTTCGTCGTTGAGAATGTAGCCCGTTTCATCAATGAGACCGTCCTGGCCGTGCGTCGTGTATGGGTCGAGCGCAACGTCGCACATGACGCCGAGCTGAGGATAGGCCGCCTTCAGAGCCTTGACGGCACGCGGAATGAGGCCGTCCGGATTGGCCGCTTCACGGCCGTCCGGCGTCTTGAGCGCATCCTCGATATGGGGGAAAAGCGCAATCATCGGAATTCCGAGCTCAACGCATTCGCCGGCGACCTTGAGAAGCTCGTCAATCGTCAGACGATCCACCCCGGGCATGCTCGGGACGGGTTCGCGGCGGGCGGTTCCTTCCATTACGAAGACCGGAAGAATCAGATCGTTCGGCGTGACGACATTCTCGCGCATCAGGCGGCGGGAAAAGTCGTCGTGACGCATGCGGCGCATGCGCACCATCGGATAGGCACCAAGAGTTTGCATTTCTATTACCTCTCGTTTGTTCCGGAGATGTCGCTCCGGACGGATGAAGTGTTTTCGCCTTCGGCAGCGGCTGCTGCGGAGGCTGGAGCCGGAAGCCAGGATTCAAGCGTTTCGATCAGCTGATCAACGCCTTCGCGCTTCAGGCCCGAGAAAAACTGCACGGAAACCTGAGGACCGAAGGCGGCGGCGCGCTCCTCGGCCTTGCGGAGCGTCTGACGGCGCTCCATGTTCTTGATCTGGTCGCACTTGTTGAGGAGCCAGAGCTGACGCACTTCGGGGCGTTCCCGCATGAAGTCGATGAGCCATTCATCGGTCGGCATGAAGGGGCGGCGCGAATCCATCACGATGACGAGTCCGGCAAGCTGACGTCGGCCGGCAATGTAGCCCCCCACCAGATCGGACCAGGATCCGCGGACGGATTCATTCGCCTTGGCGAAGCCGTAGCCCGGAAGGTCCACAAGGCGGCCGACCGTTTCGCGGGACTTCCCGTCGGGCGTTTTGCGTGAGAGCTCAAAGAAATTGATGAGCTGCGTGCGGCCGGGGGTTTTCGACGCGAAGGCGAGACGGGTCTTCCTCGTGATCACATTGATCGTGGTGGACTTCCCGGCATTGGAGCGTCCGGCAAATGCGATTTCAGGCTCTATCGTGGTCGGCAGCCCCGAAAGCTTGGCGGCTGAAATCTGAAAGCGGGCGGAATCGAAAAGGCTCACGTGTTGGGGTTCCCAAAAGTGGGCCGGCGGCAATGCCGCCGGCTGAAAGCATCATTATTCTAGGAATGAGAGCTTACAGGCGCGTTAATGCGGGTGCTCGCTCAGGTTCATGGAAATATGAGCGTTTTGCTTCAGAGCGTATGTCCGAAGATGTCGTTGGTCTGCATGGAGGTGCGGATGAAGGTGGTGCGCATCGTGAGCTCCTTCAGGCGCTTTGCGCCAACGTAGGTGCAGGCAGAGCGCACGCCGCCGAGAATGCCCTGAACGGTGCCTTCAACAGGCCCTCTTGCCGGAATGAGGACGGACTTTCCTTCCGCTGCGCGGTATTTCGCGACGCCTCCGGCGTACTTGTCCATGGCGTCCTTGCTGCTCATGCCGTAAAAGCGCTTGAAGGTTTTGCCGTCGATCTCAACGATTTCGCCTGCCGCTTCATCGTGGCCGGCGAGCATGCCGCCAAGCATGACGAAGTCTGCGCCGCCGCCGAAAGCCTTGGCGATGTCGCCGGGAACCGTGCAGCCGCCGTCGGCGCAAATGCGCCCGGAGAGGCCGTGGGCGGCATCAGCGCATTCGATGATTGCCGAGAGCTGCGGGTAGCCGACGCCCGTCATTTTGCGCGTGGTGCAGACCGACCCCGGACCGATTCCGACCTTGATGATGTCTGCGCCGGCGAGAACGAGTTCTTCAGCCATGTCGCCCGTGACGACGTTGCCCGCCATGATGACGTAGTCGGGGCAGGCTTCGCGCGCTTTCTTCACAAAAGAGACAAAGGCTTCGGTGTAGCCGTTTGCGACGTCGATGCAGAGATACTGAATCGCGCCTTTCGGGGCCTTTTTTTCTACTGCCAGGAATTTTTCCCAGTCGGCGTCGGAAATGCCGAGCGAATAGAAGGCGGTGTGCTTCTCTTCGAGCGATGAGAAGAAGTCGACGTATTCCTCCACTGAATAGTGCTTGCAGAGCGCCGTCGACATGCCGTGGCGGCCGAGCGCGCGGGCCATTTCGAATGTGCCCGTCGTATCCATGTTGGCGGCGATGATGGGAATGGCATGGTATTTCAGGGGCGAATGGCGGAATTTGAATTCGCGCGTGATGTCGACTTCGCTTCTGCTCGTGAGCGTGGAACGCTTCGGGCGGATGAGCACGTCCTTGAAGTCAAGACGAATGGTGTTCTCAATATGCATCGCGGGGCTCTCCTTCGGGATGAGCGGAGCCCGGAAGGAGGCTCCGTAAACGCAAAAACGCCGCATTCCGGGGCGATTTCCCGGAATCCGGCGTTAATTGATTCTACAGACTTTTGAGTATTTACCGGATGCTCATGCCAAGGGATTCAGCAAAGAGGCTGCGAACAGCTTCCGCGGACATGCCGGGTTTTTCCACAAGTCCGAGCGTTTCCTCGTCCCGCGTGAGGTCGAGCGCCGTCTGCGGACGGCGAAGCGGAATGACGCGGTCCCCGTCAACGAGCACTTCCATCGGCAGCGGGCGCGAATTGTAGGTTGAGGCCATTGCCATGCCGTAGGCGCCTGCCGTTCGGATGGCGAGGAGGTCTCCGGCTTCAATCGCGAGATTGCGGTCATTGCCGAGGAAGTCCGTGGATTCGCATACCGGGCCCACGATGTTGAGGATTTGCCGCGGGGCCTTCGGATTCGGCACCACGGGCTCGATCAGATGGTAGCTCCCGTAGATGGCCGGGCGGACGAGTTCGGTCATGGAGGCATCCACGATAGCAAACTGGCGCTCGAAGAGCCCGGATTTCAGGTATTGAACGGTCGTGAGAAGCGCGGCAGCCTGAGCAATGACGGAGCGGCCGGGCTCTACGAAAATTTCAATTCCGGGAACCGAGACTACCTCGCGGACAGCTTTTATGAGGGCGGGGATCAGCTCGGAAGGCTCCAGAGGCTTCTCATCCGGGTGATAGGCGACGCCTGCGCCGCCTCCCAGATCGATATGGTGAAGAACGATGCCGCGGCGTGCGAGTTCGTTCACAAATCCGGCAAGGACGGTCACCATCCGCAGATAGGGTTCCGCCGACTCCACCTGACTGCCGATGTGGCAGGAAATGCCCTCGATTCTGATCATCGGGAGCCTGGCGGCTTTTTCGTAAAGCGGAATAACGTCGGTAAGCTTCACGCCGAACTTGCTGTCGCCGAGACCGGTGGCGACATGCGCGTCGACATGGGCATCGATGTTGGGATTGACGCGCACGGAAACGTGCGCCGCAATGCCGAGGTGTTCGGCGACGGCATGAATGCGGTCAAGCTCGGCGGGCGACTCGATGTTGAAGCACTTGATCCCGGCGCGAAGCGCGAATGCGATGTCGGCGACCGACTTCCCGACGCCCGAAAAGACGACTTTCTTCGGATCTCCGCCCGCTTCCAGCGCGCGCAGAATTTCTCCGCCGCTCACGCAGTCAAAGCCCGTGCCCTGACGGGCGACAAGTTCGAGGATGCCGCGTGTGGAAGCGGCCTTCACGGCGTAGCAGACCTGGTGGGGTTCGGTCCCGAACGCTTTTTCGTAAGCCTCGAGCCGCTCCACAATGCCGGCGCGGGAATAGACGTAAAGGGGCGTGCCGAATCTGCGGGCGAGGTCCTTAAGCGGAATGTCCTCGCAGAAGAGCTCCCCCTCGGGCGAACGGTAGAAGGAAAGCCCCGGGGAGAGGTCGTCCGGACGGGTAAGATTGCGTTCAGCCATTGTCATCTCTCATTACCTCCCGGACTGAAAGGTTCCAGACTGGGCGGGTTCGCCCGGCATGTAGAGCGGCCCCTTGAGGCCGCATCCGGAAAGGATGAGGCACAAGGCCAGAGCGATGCCGGCAGCGCCGGCGGCAAAGGATTTTTTCATGGGAAGAAGGAAATGACGGAAACGGAATTTCTGGAAGAGGCCGAGGCGGAAATGAACCGCCTTCAGGATCATATTGAATCGAAGTACGAGGATGTCGACTGCACAAGGAGCGGGAACGTCCTCACGATAGAGCTTGAGGACGGCGCTCAGGCGGTCGTCAACATTCAGACCCCGATGCAGGAAATCTGGTTCGCTTCGCACCTGGGAGGCATGCACTTCAGGGAAACGAACAAGGGCTGGATCAATCCGCGCGACGGACGCACGCTCGAGGAAACCGTCGAGGGCGCAATTGATGCGCTTATGAGCCGCTAGGGCGCTTCCCGCTCGCTAGGAAGGCAGGGACGTCCCCCGTAGGCGAGTGCTTCCAATTTTATCTAGGGCGCTTCGTGAGGCGCTCCCCGCCATAAGGAAAAGATCCGTCGGAAAGGCGGGTCTTTTCCTCAGAAACTCTGCGGCGCGTCAGAAGATCTGATCGCGCACCAGGTCGCGGGCATCGAGGTCGCCCGAGAAGGCGTCGCCCCCCTTCACCGGGTCGCGATAGTAGTAGAGGCCGTCGCGCTCAACCACGGACTCGGGCTGAATGCGGACCGTTTCCGGCACGTTTTTGAGCGCAGTGCGCATGAAGTCGACCCAGATCGGGAGCACCAGGCCGCCGCCGGTTTCACGCGACCCCAGCGGTTTCGGCTGGTCGTAGCCCATCCAGCCGACAGCAACCGTATTGCCGGCATAGCCGCAGAACCAGGCGTCCTGACTGTCGTTCGAGGTGCCGGTTTTGCCCGCGATGTCGTCGCGCTTCAATTCTCTTGTCGCCCGGCGTGCGGTGCCGTTGATGGCAACCCGGTGCAGAAGCGAATTCATGACGAAGGCGTTTCTTTCATCGATCGCGCGGATCGAGGGATCACCCGCCTGGCGATTGGTCGCCTGCATCAGGGTTGCGCCCTGAGCGTCCGTCACCCGGTCAATGAGGTAGGGCTGCACGCGGTAGCCGCCGTTTGCGAAAACCATGTATCCCCCAAGCATTTGCCAGGGCGTAACGCTGCCGGCACCGAGCGCCATCGGGAGGTTGGCCGGGTGGTTTTTCCCCGAGAAGCCGAATCGCTCAATGTACTGCTGCGCATAGGCGGGCGTGATCGACTGCATGATGCGGATCGTCACGAGGTTCTTGGAAAGCTCGAGGGCCCGGTAGAGCGGCATCGGACCATCAAAGCGTCCCTCATAGTTTTTGGGTTCCCAGAGCTTGTTGCCCGTCAGCTTGGGGTCGATCGAGATCGGCGCGTCGTTGATGATGGTTGAAGCCGTGAAGCCTTTTTCGAGCGCCGCAGAATAAATAAAGGGCTTGAAGCTCGAGCCCGGCTGACGCCACGCCTGCGTGACGTGGTTGAACATGTTGAGGTTGAAGTCGAAGCCGCCCACGAGCGCCTTGACGGCGCCCGAGTTGAAGTCTGCGGCGACAAAGGCCGTTTCAACACGGGGCACCTGGGCAAGGGTCCAGGTTTCGGCAGCGTTTTTCCCGGTAAGCGGGTGCATCACGCGGATAACCGACCCCGGTCGGATAGGCGTAATGCCGCGTGCGGGCTTCTTCGCGAGATGCCGGCGGCCGAACCTGAGGCTTTCCTTGTCGAGCGTGATGGTTTCCGATGGGGAGATCGCCGCCACGATTTTTTCGGGCGACGCTTCCGTCACGACGGCGGGGAGCATGAAGGGCGAGGAAGCGGTTTTCGAGAGCGCGGCGCGGATGGCTTTTGCACGGTCGCCGGAGCTTCCGAGCTCCACAAAGTCCTCGGGGCCGCGATAGCCGTAGCGGCGGTCGTACGTGATGAGCTGGCGGCGGACGGCGTCGACTGCAGAACGCTGCTCGTCCATGCGGATCGTGGTGTAGACATTGATGCCGCGCGAATAGGTTTCGTCGCCGAAGATGTCGAACATCATCATGCGGGCGAGTTCGGCGGCGTAATGCGCCGTCACCTTGTCCGCGCTCGCATTGGCGTTTGCCGGGGCATCTTCCTCCACCACGCGGCGCACCTGCATCGGGAGCGATTTTTCCGTCTGGTAGGTGAGGTCGTCGATGTGTCCGAGGTCGTACATTCGCCGCAGCACGTAGTTTCTGCGCATCGTTGCGCGCGTCGGATTCGCAATCGGGTTGTAGGCAGAGGGCGCTACCGGAAGACCTGCGATGGTCGCGGCTTCGCCGACGGAAATGTCGTTGAGCGGCCGGCCGAAATAGGTTCTCGCCGCGGCGGCGAACCCGTAGGCGCGCTGACCGAGGTAGATCTGATTCATGTAGATCTCGAGAATCTGGTCCTTCGTGAGCTCGTGCTCGATCTTGAAGGACATGGCGATCTCGTAGAGCTTTCGCGTATAGGTGCGCTCGGTCGTCAGAAAGAAGTTCCTCGCCACCTGCTGCGTGATGGTGGAGCCGCCCTGACCGCGCCGGCCCGTCAGGATGTTGATGAGCGCCGCACGCACGATGCCCGTGATCTCGATCCCGGGGTGCTCGTAAAAGCCGTCGTCCTCTGCCGAAAGGATCGCGTACTTCACGTGATCCGGAACATCGGCGAGCTTCACAAAGTCGCGCCGTTCCTCGCCGAATTCGCCGATCAGCTTCCCGTCTGCGCTCCAGACGCGAAGCGGCACCTTGGGGCGGTAGTCCGTGAGCGCATCAATGGGAGGAAGTTCGCGATAAATATATGCAAAGACGAAAACGAGAAGCAGAATCCCGGAAAGTGCTCCGGCTGCGCCTATTCCGATCACCCATTTGAGAACGCGCCAGAAGGCGGAGGGTCTGGAGGATTTCTGAACCTTCTTTTTGGAACGGGCAATCGGCACGGGCGGGGTCCTCAGAACAGAGAGTAGTGACGGAAAGGAAAATGTCCGTGATTATAAAAACTGCGTCCCGGCTGTGCCCCTCTTTCATTGGACTGCGGCAACAAGCTTTTGCAGTTTTCCCGTTGGGATAATGCTTACTGCCGACCCTCCGGAGGGGTATTGAACCCGGTCTCTGTCGTAAAATTGTCCGCTCCATGGACTGCCCGCCCGGAATTTGTGCCGGGCATTTTTTGGCAGTCTGCAATGAACAATCGTTCACTTTTCTTCCCTATACATGTCCGCAGCGCGCATTTATCACGAAAGCCTTGTCGTGGGGCCCGAATCCATTGATATTCAGGGGCACGTCAACAACCGCGAGTATCTCCGGTGGATGGAGCATGCCGCGACAGCGCACGCCGCAGAGATCGGCTGGGGCATTGAGGCGCTCAAGGCCGCGAAGCGCGCATGGGTTGCGCGCGAGCACTGGATTGAGTATCTGCGCCCGAGCTTTGAGGGAGAAAAACTGGACGTCTACACCTGGATTCAGAGCGCGCACGGCGCGGCGAGCCTCAGGCGCTACGCAATCCGCCGGGGCGAAACGCTTCTTGTCGTGGGTGCGACTGAGTGGGTATATATCGACGCCGAACGCGGCCGCCCGGTGCTGCTCCCCGCGGCGGACCTCGCGCACGTGGCGCTGATTGCGGCCGATGACCCGGAGCTCAAGGTGCTCGGGATCGCGCGGCCGATCCGGTTTTCGCCCGGCGCGAATCTGCTCGGACTCAAGGAGGCGTAACCGGTGGCGCTCGATACCTATCTCTCGATCAAGAATCTCTCCTTCGGCTACGGGAGCCGCAGGATCCTCGAGAATGTCTCGATGGACTTCGGCCGCGGCAAGGTGGTTGCCATCATGGGCGGCTCCGGCATGGGAAAGACGACGCTGCTCAAGCTGATCGGCGGGCTCCTCACGCCCGATGCGGGCGAAATCCGCGTGGGCGGAGAAAAGCTCGATCCCTCGGACCGCAAGGGTCTTTACCGGCTTCGCCGCCGCATGGGGATGCTTTTTCAGTTCGGAGCGCTCTTCACCGATCTTTCCGTCTACGACAACGTTGCATTTCCGATCCGCGAGCAGACGAATCTCGACGAAGAAACCGTGCGGGATCTTGTTCTCATGAAGCTCAATGCCGTGGGACTGAGAGGCGCGGCCAATCTCATGCCCGCGGAAATTTCGGGCGGCATGGCGCGCCGCGTTGCGCTCGCGCGCGCCATTGCGCTTGATCCGGCTCTTATTCTTTACGACGAACCCTTTGCGGGGCTTGACCCCATTTCGATGGGCGTGACGGCGCGCCTTATCCGGGCATTGAATGACGCGCTCGGGGCGACTTCGCTCATCGTCACGCACGACGTGGCGGAGACCTTTGAGATTGCCGACTACGTCTACATGATTTCGGACGCGCGCGTGGCGGCCGAAGGCGACCCGGAATCGCTCAAGGTATCGTCCGATCCCTTTGTGAAGCAGTTTGTCGGGGGACTTCCCGACGGTCCGGTTCCCTTCCAGTACCATGCGCCCGACTATGCTTCGGACCTCGGATTCAAGCGCGGGAGGAATCAATAAATGACGGACCTTCTCGCAAAGCTCGGCGTCTGGGTGCTCGGACTCTTCGAATCGACCGGGCGCTTCGGCATCTTTTCGTGGCAGGTGCTTTCGCGCCTCTGGGGCTCGGGATTCGGCAACATCATCCAGCAGATCCACTTTATCGGGAACTATTCGCTCCTCATCATCGGGGTGTCGGGTCTTTTCGTTGGATTCGTGCTCGGGCTCCAGGGCTACTACGTGCTTGTGAGCTACGGGAGCGAGGAAGCGCTCGGCGTTCTGGTGGCGCTCTCGCTCGTGCGCGAGCTCGGACCCGTTGTCACCGCGCTTCTTTTTGCCGGGCGTGCCGGTACGGCGCTGACGGCGGAAATCGGCCTCATGCGCTCCGGCGAGCAGCTCGCCGCCATGGAAATGATGGGGGTCGACCCCTTCCGGCGGGTGCTTGCGCCCCGCTTTATCGGCGGATTCGTCGCCATGCCCGTGCTTGCGCTCATCTTTTCCGCCGTCGGCATCATCGGCGCTTGGATCGTCGGCGTGGGCCTCATCGGTACCGACAGCGGCTCCTTCTGGTCGCAGATGCAGGCAGCGGTCGACATTTTCCATGATGTCGGCAACGGCTTCATTAAAAGCGTCGTCTTCGGCATTGCCGTGACGCTCGTTGCGCTTTATCAGGGCTATGCCTCGAGACCGACGCCTGACGGCGTTGCGCATGCGACGACGATTACGGTCGTCGTCTCCTCGCTTCTCGTTCTCGGGCTCGACTTCATCATGACGGCCTCGATGTTCACCGTGGTTTGATTTTCTTCCAGCAGAGAAAGAACAATGCAGAAAACTCGCTCTCTCGAAATAATGGTCGGCTTCTTCATCGTGCTCGGCTTTGCAGCGGCGCTCTTTATGGCGCTTCAGGCGGCCAACCTGGGAAGCTTTTCCTTCGGGCACAAGACCTATGCGGTAACGGCGGACTTCGACAACATCGGGGGCCTGAAAGCTCGTGCGGCAGTGAAAAGCGCGGGCGTCGTCGTCGGACGCGTGCGCTCCGTCGTTTTTGACCCGGAAACTTTCCAGGCGCGCGTGACGATGGATATGGATGCCAAGTATCCGTTCCCGGACGACAGTTCAGCCAAGATTCTCACATCGGGGCTTCTCGGCGAACAGTACGTCGGCATTGAAGCGGGCGCGGACGACAAGAACCTTGAGGAAGGTTCGGTCATCCGCCGCACGCAGAGCGCCGTGGTGCTGGAGAACCTGATCAGTCAGTTCCTCTATTCGAAGGCTGAGGACGGCGGGAAGTAAAAATGAAGAAGCAGTTATTGAGGCCTCTCGGCGCGGCCGCAGTTTGTTCAGCGCTTTTTCTCGCCGGGTGCGCTCAGGTGCCGCCCAATGCGGGGGAGAACCCGGCGGATCCGTATGAGTCCTTCAACCGCAACGTGTATGCCTTCAACGATGCGCTCGACCGCGCGGTGGCAAAGCCCGTGGCTGAAGCCTACGCTGCATGGACGCCCGAATTCATGCAGACGGGGGTTTCAAATGCGATGGACAACCTCGGCGAACCTACGAATACGGTGAACAACCTCCTGCAGGGAAAGGCCGACAAAGGAATCGGAACCTTCTTCCGTTTTCTGGTCAACTCCACCTTCGGCATCGCCGGCCTCTTTGACGTGGCGTCCGAGATCGGACTCGAGAAGGCTCCCGAGGATTTCGGTCAGACGCTGGGCGTCTGGGGCGTGGGCGAGGGTTCCTACCTCGTGCTCCCGGTGCTCGGGCCCTCCTCAACCCGCGACTGGGCGCGTTATCCGGCAGGGTGGGCCACAAGCCCGACCACCTGGGCGCTTTGGGATGAGGACTGGTACTGGAGTGCCGGGCTCTGGCTCGTTGACGGGCTCGACACCCGGGCGCGGCTTCTCGAGCTTGAGAAATTCCGGGAGTCGACCGTTGACGAATATGCCGCCGTTCGCGATGCATACCTGGCGGCGCGCCGCCGCGCGGTAGCGGACGGCGAGGCCATGGATGCCGAAGAAGAGCTCGAGACGCTCACGCCGCTCGATTTCGATGATGAGGAATAAGTTTCCGCAAAAAGAAAAGATCACAGGGAGAATCAATACCATGCAGCGCAGAACATTTCTTTCGAGTTCGCTCATTGCGGCCGCCCTTGCCGCAGCGCCTATCCTTCCCGTCTGGGCGGCCGGGAGTCTCCCCTACGACGACAAGGGGGATCCCTTCGCCTTCGTGGTGGATCTTTCCAATGCCGTGCTCGAGCGAATCCGCGGGAGCGACTCGCTGAAGTCGGGCAATATTGATGCGCTTCGCGAGCTTGTCGACGGCATCATCATGCCGGCAACCGACTTCACGATGATGACCCGCATGACGGTGGGGCCGAAGTGGAGAACGGCGACGAAGGAGCAGAGGAAGGCGCTCGAAGAGGGTTTTGAGACGCTTCTCATGCGCGTTTATGCGGGCGGGCTCTCAGCAGTGAAGGATCAGAAGTGCGAACTGAGGCCCACGCGCGTGAAGACCGTGCGCCCGGAAATGGTGATCCGCACGCTTCTCACGAGCGGCTCGGAGAATCCCATTGCGCTCGACTACCGCATCTATCAGGCGAAGGACAAGAGCTGGAAGATCGTCGACGTCAATATCGAAGGGATCTGGATGGTGGAAAACTACCGTTCGCAGTTTGCATCCGTTCTTTCGCAGGACGGCGTTGACGGGCTGATCCGGCTCTTCAACGAAAAGGGAGCGGAGCTCGCCGAAACCATGAAGAAGAAAGAGGCTTCGAAGTGAGAGTCGCAGAGGAAGTCATCGATTTCGAGAATGCCCCGGCCGTAAAAAGGGAGCTTCTCAGGGCGCAGGCATCGGGCGACTTCACGGTTGATCTTTCGGATGTGAAGCGCGCCGACAGCGCCGCGCTTTCCGTGCTGCTTTCTGCTCGAAGAAAAGCAGAAGCGCTCGGGGGGCGCCTCGCGATCGAAGGGCTTCCCGCCGATCTCAAAACGCTCGCTCGTCTTTATGGCGTCGAGGAGATTCTCGGGCTTCCGGTTGAAAAGACGACCGAGCGCTGAAGGCCGGGGTTCTCTTCCGATTCTTCTTCCCCACCAGAACAACAGATTTTCTAAAAAGCAGTATTCATGGAAAAGCTCAAGATCCGCGGCGGACGCCGCCTTGTCGGCGAAGTCCGCACCAGCGGAGCAAAGAACGCCGCGCTCCCGATTCTCTGCGCCTCGCTTCTGACGGCCGGAGACCTGAAGCTCACGAACGTGCCGGATCTTGCCGACGTGCGCACGATGCTCCTTCTTCTGGAAGGAATGGGCGTGAAAGTCAGGCGTGAGGGCCATGAAGTGACGCTCAATGCGGGGGCGCTGACGAGCACCGTTGCGCCCTATGAACTCGTCAAGACGATGCGCGCGTCGATCCTGACGCTTTGCCCGCTCGTCGCGCGCTTCGGCGCCGCCCGTGTGAGTCTTCCCGGCGGCTGCGCCATCGGCGCCCGCCCGGTGGATCAGCACATCAAGGGCCTGAGAGCGCTGGGCGCCGAGGTGAGAATCGATCACGGCTACGTCGACGCTCAGTCGCCGCGCCTGAAGGGGGCACGCATCATCACCGATATGGTGACGGTGACGGGAACGGAAAACCTCATGATGGCAGCGGTGCTCGCGGAGGGCGAAACCGTCATTGAAAATGCTGCCCGGGAGCCGGAGGTGGTGGATCTTGCCAACTGCCTTATCGCCATGGGGGCAAAGATTACCGGGGCGGGGACGCCCACCATCGTTATCGAGGGGGTGAAGACCCTCCACGGTGCAGAACATCGGGTTGTCGCCGACCGCATTGAGGCGGGAAGCTACCTTTGCGCGGCAGCCGCCACGCGGGGCGACGTTCTCGTCACGCACTGCGTCCCCGGAGATCTGGAGGCCGTGACGGCGAAGCTTCGCGAAATGGGCGCTTCGATCGAATCGGGTGCCGACTGGCTGCGCCTTCGGATGACGGGACGACCCAAGGCCGTCAGAATCCGCACGACTCCGCATCCGGGTTTCCCGACAGACATGCAGGCGCAGTTCATGGCCATCGCCGCGATTGCGGAAGGCGCGTCGGAAATCACCGAAACGATTTTCGAAAACCGCTTCATGCATGTTCCCGAACTCGCCCGCATGGGAGCGAAGATCTGCGTCAACGGCCATACGGCTGTGGTTACGGGCGTTGAAGCGCTCGAAGGGGCTGCCGTGATGGCAACCGACCTGCGCGCCTCTGCGTCCCTGGTCATCGCAGCGCTTGCTGCCCAGGGCGAAAGCACGGTCGATCGTCTCTATCATCTTGACCGGGGCTACGAGCACATGGAAGAGAAGCTTCGGGGGCTCGGTGCGGATGTCGAGCGCATCCGCAGCTGAAAAAAGCTAGACCTTGGTACAGGTTGACCGATCAGCCGCTATCATCCAATATTCATGCTGAGGGGCGTCTTTTCAAAGCGCCCTCAGACAAACGTTTTTCTCAAAAAAAGCGGGAGCGGTCTTTTGCTAAAGCGCTCCCAACAGGAACGAGTCATGTCGGACTGCATCTTCTGCAAGATCGCTGCGGGTGAAATTCCCTCCAGCAAGATTTACGAGGACGACGACGTCGTCGCCTTCAGGGACATTCATCCTCAGGCGCCGGTGCATTTTCTGATTATTCCGAAGAAGCACATCACGTCGCTTGCCACGGCAGAAGCGGCCGATGAGCCGCTTTTGGGTAAAATGCTTGGCCTGACGCGCACTCTTGCGCTTCAGGAAGGCTGCGCAAACGGCTTCCGCGTGATCATCAATACCGGCCGCGACGGCGGTCAGGAAGTTCCGCATCTGCATGTGCACGTTCTGGGCGGCCCCCGTCCCTGGAAGCGCACGACTGAATTCTGATCTAGGAGTACAAAATGGGTTCTCTTTCCGTCTGGCACTGGCTCATCGTCCTCGCCATCGTCGTTCTCGTCTTTGGTACGGGCAAGCTGAAGAACATGGGCAAGGACCTGGGCGGCGCCATCAAGGGCTTCAAGGAAGGCATGCGCGACGCGGAGGATAAGCCCGCCGACAAGGCTGCTGATCCGAAGGAAATCCCGCAGCAGGCCGCCGCCAAGCAGGCTGACACGATCGACGTCGAAGCCAAGGAAAAGCCGAAGGCCTGATTCCTCGCGAGCCCATGCTGATGCGGAGTCAGGAGACTTCCGGCAGCGGGCTCGATGCCGCAGGCGCTTTTCAGAAGCCCTGCGGCTTTTTCGAGACGCGTGAAGTACTTTCCGCGTCTTCTTATGTGTCGCCAATGGACCGCGGCAGCTCCTCATGAGTTGTCCGCGGCCTTTTGCAGTGAAGAGACGTCATGTTTGATTTCGGTTTCAGCGAAATGATGATCGTCGGCGTTGTTGCGCTCATCGTGCTCGGGCCTGAGAGGCTCCCGCTCGTTGCGCGCAAGACCGGCGAGTGGATCGGCAAAGCGCAGCGCTTCGTCGCGCAGGTGAAGTCCGACATTGATCGGGAGACCGAGCTCTCCGAACTCAAGCGCATTCAGGATGAAGCGAAGAATCTCGCGAACGACGTGAAGTCTAGCGTTGAGGCTCAGGCTTCGAGCATTGAGTCTTCGGTGAAGTCCGTGGCCGATGAGGCCAATGAAGCCGGGAAAGCGGCCGAAACCGCCTTCAATGAAGTGAAGAGCAATGCTGCCGGAACGCCTGCGGAGGCAAATTCGGGCGTGGCATCCGCCAAGGACATCAATGAAGTCTACGGCTGGGGCGACGCGAATACCGACAGCGAAATCATGACGCCCGCCTACGCCTGGAACGAGCCCAAGACTTTTGCGAAGCGCTATCACTCGGGCCCCTCCGTCGACGAGCTCGCGCAGGAGATTGAGCGGCTGCGCCGCGAACTCGGCATGCGCGAAACGACGCTTGGCGGCGCGGGCGGACGGCGCACCGGGATGGCTCCCCGCGCGAAGAGCCTCCGTACCCGTATCTATCGATAAGAGAGAGTGTGAGAAATGACCGATCAGAAGCCGGTGCTTGAGGCGCCTGACGATCCCGCGAACGAGCAGCCGCTGGTTGCGCATCTCATTGAATTGCGCAACCGCCTCATGAAGTCCGTGATCGCGATCGTGGTGGTGTTCGCCTGCCTCTCGCCCTTCATGAAGCAGATCTTCGACTACCTGTCGCAGCCTCTGATGGTGGCGCTTCCGCAGGGGGCGAAGCTCCTCGCAACGGGCGTGGTGGCGCCCTTCTTCGTGCCCCTGAAGGTAACGCTCTTTCTCGCCTTCCTGATTGCGCTCCCGATCGTGCTCTATCAGATCTGGGCCTATGTGGCGCCTGCGCTCTACAGAAGCGAAAAGCGCCTGGCGCTTCCGGTGCTCATCAGCTCCATCGTGATGTTTGCGGTCGGCATGGCCTACTGCTACTTCATCGTCTTCCGGATGGTCTTCCAGTTCATTGCCGGCTTCTCGCCGGATTCGGTGAACTTCGCGCCCGATATCGATTCGTACTTCAGCTTCGTTCTCACGATGTTCCTCGCCTTCGGCCTTACCTTTGAAGTGCCGATTTTCGTGGTGGTTCTGAATCGCGTGGGGTTCGCCTCCTGCACGAAGCTGAAGAAGGCCCGTCCCTATGTGATCGTCGGCGCCTTCGTGATTGCGGCGATCTTTACGCCGCCCGATGCTCTTTCCCAGATTCTCCTTGCGCTCCCGCTTGTCGTTCTTTATCAGGTCGGCATCTGGTGCGTGCAGGCTTTCGGCAAGACGGACGATGAAGTCGAGGAAATGAAGGAAAAGAAGGCGGAGGAAGACGCTGAGGGCTGATAGGCCCTGAAGCGGAAAACCTTTCGTTGCTTCAAGGGAAAAGGCGCCTTAAATCACCCCGGGAACAGGGTGGCAGGCGCCTTTTCTATTGTCTTCTCCGAGGAAAGCGCGCTTCACGCGTCAGCGGCTTCTTTCCTCAAAGTCGCCTTCCTCTTCGGCGGGCGACGGAATGATGGCTTCCTTTTCAAGCGACCCGTGCGGGCGCTGCGAGGCGACAACGTGCTTCGAGAGCGTGCGGTTTCCGCGGAGAATCTTCACCTCTACATCAGTGCCGGGCTTCAGCCGGGCAATGATCTGAAGCAGACGGTTCGCGCGGGCAATGGGCTGGCCGTTCACTTCGAGAATGACGTCAAAGCTCCGGATGTCGGCCTTGGCGGCCGGAGAATTCGGAATGACCTGCTTCACCATGACGCCCGAGCGCACGCGCAGGCTCAGGTCCTGAGCGAGCTCCTGGGAGAGCTGCCGCGGCACCAACCCGATGTAGCCGCGCTCAACGGTCTGGCCCGCCATCATCGCGGGGAGCACTGTGCTCACGATGGAGCTCGGGATCGCGAAGCCGATGCCGACAAAGCCCTCAACATGATCGGGCGAAAAAATAGCGCTGTTGATGCCGATGAGTTCGCCTCTGAGATTGACGAGCGCGCCGCCGGAATTCCCCTGATTGATGGCGGCATCGGTCTGGATGAAGTCTTCGTAATTGTTGAGCCCGAACCCGTGGCGGCCGAGGGCGGAGATGATGCCGGAGGTGACGGTCTGGCCCACGTCGAAGGGGTTCCCGATCGCGAGCACGGTCTGACCCACGCGAAGTTCAGACGAATCGCCGATCCGGATGGCGGGAAGGTCCTTTGCTTTGACCTGAAGGAGCGCGAGATCCGTTTCGACGTCGTTCCCGCGAAGCGTCGCCTCATAGGTGCGCCCGTCGGAAAGCGCAACGAAGATGCTCCGGATTCCGTCGACCACGTGGTAGTTGGTGAGAATGTCGCCGGACGAGGAAACAATGACGCCGCTTCCTAGCGCCTTCAGATGAAGCTCCGGATCCTGATTCCAGTCGACTCCGAGCTCGTCGGCGCGGCTCATGCGGACGGTCTTTCTCGTGAAGATGTTGACGACCGAAGGAGCGGCGATGCTGACGGCATTGCTGTAGTCGCCGCTCATCGCGAGAAGCGCGAGATCCTTTTCGAGCGGATCCTCGGCCTTCGGGGGATTCGGCGCGGGGCTCGGTTCCGGCGCCGGGAAAAAGGTCTTCCAGACGAGTGCGGCTGCGCAGCCCACGGTAACCGCCTGAGCAAAAAGAAGCCAGAGCTGCTTGAGACGTGCCTTTTTAGCCTTTGGCGCTACCATGGTGGTCTAGAAAAGATTTGGCTTTTGAGAAAAGGAGAAAAGAGATGAAGACAAGAGCCCTCATCGAGTTTCTGGACGGCGTCCTGAAGCCCGGAGAATTCAGAGATTATGCTCCGAACGGACTTCAGGTTGAGGGTCGTGAAAACATCTCTTCGATTGTGCTGGGGGTAAGCGCATCGCTCGGGCTCATTGAGGCTGCCGCAGCGAAGGGCGCCGACGCCGTTCTCGTGCATCACGGCTGGTTCTGGCGCGGCGAGGATGCGAGGATTGTCGGCGTCAAAGGGCGCCGCATCCGGTGCCTCATTGAAAACGGCATGAACCTCATCGGCTACCATCTGCCCCTGGATGCACACCCCGAGGTCGGGAACAACGCCGAACTCGCGCGCGTCCTCGGCCTCTCGATCGATACCCGTGCGGGCGAATACGGGCTCCTCCATGCAGGGGAAATTCTCTCGGGCCCCATGACGGCAGCGGAATTCGCGCTGCGCGTCGAAAAGGCGCTTCACCGGAAGCCTCTTCTCGTGGGGCCGGCCGATAAGCGCGTTCACCGCATCGGCTGGTGCTCGGGCGCCGCTCAGGATGAGCTCGGCGAGGCCGCAGCCCTCGGGTGCGATCTTTATCTCTCCGGGGAAATTCGCGAGCACACGACCTTTGAGGCGGTGGAGCTCGGCGTTCCCTATCTTGCGGCCGGCCATACGGCGACGGAACAATTCGGCATTCAGGCGCTCGGGCGCCTGATCAAAGCGACGTTCCCGGAACTCGTCATCGAATACATCCCGCAGGAGAATCCGGTCTGAGGCGTCTGATGCTGTCAGCGGCGGATGCGCACGGCGTCTTTCCCTAAATGCCGTTCAAACGGCAGGAATTGACGCGTCAAATTGAGTCGCAATACATTTATTTACAAAAATGCATTCACTTCTTGGACAGGGATAGTTCATTTAAATTTCATGTTCTTGAAATTGTTACGTAACTAACTTTGGGTACAATTTATATCTTTCGTGCCCGAGGCGCTTTCATCAGGGGAAGGCGTTCCAGAGATCCAAAGGTGGTCCCCGGGGCACTCAGCATCCGCTCAAGGCTAAAAACACAATGATGTATCTCTACTCGGGCCCGACCTGCCCGTTCTCTCAGATGAGCCGCATTCTTCTCAACGAAAAGGGATGCGAATTCGAAGTCAAGTCGGTTGACCTCGACGGCGTTGTGCAGAACGAGGAAGATCTTGCGGTCGTCCGCATGAGCCCGTACGGTGAGCTTCCGGTCCTTACGGAACGCGACCTTCTTCTCTACAACGTTTACGTTGTGAATGAATACATTGACGAGCGCTTCCCGCATCCGCAGCTGATGCCCGCGGATCCGGTGGGCCGCGCCCGCACGCGCCTCTTCCTCCATGTGCTCGAACGCGAACTCTTCCCCCACGTGAAGGTGCTCGAGAACGCCCGCTCGAACGAAGACCGCCGCGAGCTCGCCCGCCGACGCCTGCGCGAAAACCTCGACATCCTCTCGATGCGCGTGGGCGATACGAAGTTCCTCCTCTCGGACGACTTCGGCATGATCGACGTGGTGCTCGCTCCGATCCTCTGGCGCGTTCCCTACTACGGCATTCAGCTTTCCGCCACGGCGACGAAGCTTGAGATCTATGCCCAGCGCCTCTTCGCGCGCCAGTCCTTCATCGATTCGATGACGGCCCAGGAACGCACGATGCGCAAGTAAGGCTTCAACTGTGCATTCCCCGCAAGGGGGATGCACATGCTGAAACCCCATTTTTCTAAACCCGCAACTCATGCGGGTTTCCTTTCAGAGTGTCGAGGATGCCGCCATGAGCAGCTACCAGAATCTTCGGGCGATCGTGATTGACGCCGTTCGGGAATACTGCGCCGAACATTATTTCCGCCCCTACATCTGGGTGGAAGTCGACAGCGCCTGCCGGGTGCCGACGGAATACGTGAAGGACGGGATGATCATTCTCGACATCGACGACGAAGCGGTGCGGGGCTTTCAGATGAATGACGAATACCTCTCCTTCGAAGCGCGCTTCGGCGACGAGACGGATTCGATGGAAATCGTCGTGCCGCTCAACCGCATCGTTCATGTCGCAGCGGCCGAGCAGGCCGTTGAGGGAGCGTCCTTCATGGCGAGCCCGACGAGCCCCGAGCTTCTCGAAAAACTTACGGGCAGCAGCGTTGCGCCGCGGCGCCCGATGCGCATCAAATAACGCATTTTTCTGTATAATCCGCTTTCCGCCTCTTTAGCTCAGTTGGTAGAGCAACCGCCTTGTAAGCGGTAGGTCAACTGTTCGAGTCAGTTAAGAGGCACCAAGACATAGGCCCGGACTGTTCACAGCAGTTCGGGTTTTCTTTTATTTCAATTAATTGCGGTAAATCGCTGCCCGCTATCGTTCGTCTTAGCCCCTCCGGCAGCGTTTTTATCATGTCATTTATCATGGCATGACTGTTAGCCTATGCGCATGTCATCATCCAGCAAGGCGAAATTTTAGGCGCGGTGCAGAGCGAACCTTTCTTCGGGGCAAAAACATCTCCAGTGATAACCGCCAGCCAATACCACTGGCTGCTCTTCGACCAGATCGGCAAGGCGATGGATTCCCTGCGTGAAAGAAATCCGGAGCCGGGTACTCATTATTGGAGACTCGCGAACGGCTTCAGGCACACTACTGCCTGAAACTCCGGAAGAGATCTTGGACGTTCTGACGAACCCTCTATTTTTTAGCTTTTTCGCGGGGTTGAGAGACTCGATCGCGAAAAATCGACCTACTGACTCGAAACCATCCCCCTGCTGTTGCAGCAATCCAACTGAACTTAATATTAGGGTATACCATACACCCCTTAGCAATATAATATTTGCTATTAACTATATGAAATATAAAAGCATACTAGGGTAAACTCTACACATCCTTTTTCACTGAACTTCGTAAGCTCCACGCAGTGCTTTCTCAAGAGCACCGCTCCGGCTCGCGCATCCCACTCGAGTGTGCCGGGGCATCCGATTTAACTTGGAGTTTTAAGTTCATGAACACAAATTTCAAAGTGGTCTTCAACAAGGCGCGCGGCGCTCTGATGGTGGCCAATGAGATCACGTCGAGCGTTCAGGCCAAGGGCACGAAGACTGTTGTTGCGGCGGCTGTTGCTGCGGTGATGGCGGGTGTTGCCGGGACGGCGATGGCAGCGACGGACGCAACAAGCCTTGAGCTCAAGGAAGGTGCCGTCATCACTATTACGGCGGATAAGACTGGTATTTCCGGCGGCTCCGCTATTGTTGACGGCACGGATGCGTATAAGGATCAGACCTTTGTCGATGGCACGTCGCTGACGCTGACCGATGGCAAGTTGGTCCTGACGGATGCGTCCGACACTTGGGACGCCATTGATGGTAAGTCCGGCGTTATTGCTGTTACTGCTTCCAAGGATGCAACTGGTGCCAGTACCTTAACTGTAACGAAGGCACTGGAGCTTGATCAGGCGGATATCAGCCTGACGGTTCATAACGGCAAGGATTCGGGAGCGGACGCCACTGTTTCAGGCGCCTCCATTGCCCTGAAGTCTGGCAAGCTCACGGTTAATGCAACGAAAGCTGAGGGTGCCAATGATGATGGCGCTGGGACTGCTACGGTTTCTGCTTCCGGTGCTGTGACGCTTGGCGTTGCCACTTCTTATAAGGGTGAGAACGAATCGGTTGAAGTGCCGGGCAGCGCTTTTGATCTTGATATTCAAGCAAAAACAGAAATTACTGGCGAGACCGTCACGTATAACAAGGGCGCCGTCAAGAATGCTGCTGACCTTACGCTCAATGGCGCAACTTCAACTACGGTTGCCAAGGAAGTTACCTTTGCCAATACCGGCGTCATTACTCTTTCTGGTGAGACCGTTACGTTTGATGCCGATTACACCACCGCTGAAGGGAATGCCGGCAAGCTGATCGTTGATGGCACAACGACGACCAAGATCAACGGCAACATCACGACCGATTCAATCAAGGTTGGGGCTGCAGAGGCGAAGCTGTCGGACGAAAAGAACACCGTCATTCTGGTGAATGGTGCTGCGTTCGGCGTTGATTCCAAGACCGAGACGAAGACGCTGACGTTTGCGGCTGATAAAGAAGTTTCCATCAGCGGCGGTGTCTTTACGAGTGCAACGACTGCGGTTTCAGCTTCTGGTGCTCAGATTAATGTCACCACGGGATCGGATGAGAATAAAGAAACCGTCTATGCCAATGTGGATCTTGGCGCCATTACCATTGCGGCCGGGAAGACGTCGAGCAATAGCCTGAAGATCACCAATACTGGTGATGCGGATGGTACGAATGCGGTTAAAGCCGCTTCACTGACCATTGCTGCGGCGGATAAAGAAAATGCAAATGCCGGTGCCTTTACGCTTAAGGGCAATATGGAAGTCGGCGCGCTGAGCGTTGCCGCTTCGGGCACGGTGACGGTTGGTGAAAATGCCGACGTTGCCAAGCTGACCCTCACCGGGGCCTCGACTAATGCAGGCACTGTTACCCTCGGAACCGCTGGTGCACTGACCATTGCCAAGGATGCGACGTTTGACAATTCTGTTTCAGGTGCTTCAGTTGCTGGCTCTGGCTCGATCGTAGTTGCCGGTACGCTTACAAACTATAAGGCGGGCGCTACTGCGACCAATGGCACCATTGCTGGTACGACTCTTACCCTTGCGGAAGGCGGTGTTGTTGATTCCAACATGGGTACCGACTACGCTGTAACGACTACGACTCTCGATGGCGGCGTCTTCCAGACGAGCCTGAATGTGCTCACTGACGGTAAGGATCCTGGCGATACAGCCGCAACGGCCCTTAAACTTGAAAAGGCATTTGTCCTCAAGGGCGGCAAGTTCGTTACCCGCGGTACTGAAAGCAAGGATATCGACAGCTTTGTTCTCGCGACTGGCGGCTCTATTGATGTTCAGGAACAGCAGGATCAGAAGTTTGCCTCCATCATGGTCAGCGGCGGCTCATTTGCGGTGACTAACTCGACCGTTGCTGTTGATAATCTGAATGTTCAGGACGGCTCTGCGACGGTCTCGGAAGAAAGTAGCATCAACGTTGGCAAGCTGACTGTTGCGAACGGCAAAACGGTCAACGTCTACGGGAAGCTATCCACCTCTGCGCACGCCCTCGGCCTTCAGGTTTCTGGGCAGGCTTTTGCTGGGGACTCTTCTTCTGGTGCTGGTAGTGTGGCCGCTAATGGCATCACGCTTGGGCAGAATGCCACGCTGGTTCTGACGGACTATGCTGAAACAAGTACAACTATTAAAGACGCTGCTTCACTAGCTTCTCTGACGGCTAAAGTTTCCGGCAACGGCGTCATTGATATTGGTAATGTGACGATTACGGGGCTTGTTTCGGATAAGAACGAAGTAAAGTTCTCTGACCTTGCCTCTATTCAGGGCGTCACGACCAACGGCCTCAAGGCTGCAAAGGTTACGGGCGTGAACAAAGTCACGCATTCAGCTTCCTGGGGCTCGATCGCTCTGGGTGATGGCCTCACTTCCGCCACCGTTAGTGGTTCCACCCTCACGCTGAATGGCGCTGGACAGCTTGTGACTTATAAGCTCCAGAGCGGTACCGAGACGCTGACAAAGCTTGGTGATGTCAGTTTGACGAGCGGCGCCGGCCTTGTTGTTGCGGGTACGTCCAATACCGAAAAGGCCTCCGTCGGAAGCGTGACATCTGCCGACAATACGACTACTTTCCTTGCTGTTGTCGATGGTCGTGATCTGACTGTCGAAGGCGATGTAAAGGTCGCTGAGCTCGATGTCAATAAGGATTCCAAGCTGACCGTTGTTCAGTCGAAGAATGAAGGTGCCGAAGCTCCTGCGGTCGAAGTCAATGATCTTCAGGTTGCCGGCAATTTCGAAGCTGCGGCTTCGAAAGTTGTCGTCAGCAATGACGCCGACACGTATTACGATGGCACAAAATTCAATGAGGTTTCACAGGTTGCTGGTACGGCAGCAGTGAAAGACCTTACCGTGAATGGCGATTTCCTCGTGACGGGCTCTGCTACGGTTATGGGTGATCTGACAGTCGGCGCAGGTAAGAAGGTTTACGTTGGCAACAACGAAGCCGCCGGCACGATGATCGTTGGCAATCTTGCTTCCGGCTCTGTTTTTGCTGACCCGGCTTGGGATGTAGAAGGCGTCACTCACAGCAAGCTCGCTGTGAAGACGGCTGGTGAGGATACGACGGTTGAAGCCGGCCGCAACTCCATCGTTTCGCTCGGCACGACTGATGTCTCTGAAGCTGAATCGCTGCTCTCGAAGTCCGGCTATGTTCTGGCTGATACTCCTCGCGAGGACGACGAAGCCAACGGCGTGAAGGCGGTGTCTGCCATTGATACCCATACGGTCAACTCCGTCCTTTACGTCAACGGCGGCAAGACGGTTGCTGAAGGTGGTGCAGTCAGCTACGCGACGTATCTGGGCAATGCAATTGCTGGCAACGATACGATCGAGCAGCATGATCCCCATGTTGCCGGAATCTATGTAGCTAAGAACAGCATGCTCGCTATTGACCTCAATACGGTTGATACGACCGGTGAGACTGCTGTTTTCGATAAGGACGTTACGCTTGAGCATGATTCCATCCTCTTCCTTGACAACGTTGCGAACGGCAATCAGGTCAAGTTGAGTGCCGGCGAGCTCTCCATGGATGGTGCTGAGGCCGTCTTCGAAGGCGATCTCCTGATGGAAGTCGTTTCCGTGGAAGGCGCCGGCAATGAGGGCAAGTTCGGCATTCAGATGCTGAATAAGGACGATCTCTCCAAGTTCGAAATGGCTGGTCTCGCCGGCTTCGACGCTGCCTACGGCATGTTCGAAGAAGGCAAGAACCTCAACAACAATTCGTCTTCCGCCCAGTTCAACAAGTGGCTCTACTCGACCACGACCTCCCCGGTCTGGCAGAAGTTCTCCGACGGTTCCTACGACGTGAACCTCGCTGACCTGAAGAAGATCACGACGGACGTCGCTTCTCTGGGCGCCACCACCGGCGTTCAGACGCTCACGATGGATGCCGTCAACCAGATGGCCGACACGGTTGCCACCCGCAACAGCATCCTCACGCAGCGTGCTCAGGGCGTCAACGTCTGGGTCGACGTGAACGGCGGCAAGTTCGAAGCCAAGAAGCTCTTTGACGGTGCGGGCTACTCGTCCGACATCTACTCGGGCGTCCTCGGTCTCGACTACCAGTTCTCCTGCAATGCCGTCCTCGGCGCCGCTCTCACGATCGGCACCGCTGATACGGACAGCAAGAACTCGGGCGTTGCTGCTTCGACCGATACCGACTTGGTCGGCTTCTCGGTCTACGCTTCGAAGACCTTCGCCGACATCTGGAACGTTGCGGCCGACATCGGCTACATGAGCGCCTCGAACGACGTGACGACCAATGGCTACGACCACGCCTGGAAGTTCTCGCAGGATACCGATGCCTTTACGGTGGGCGTGCGCGGTGAAATCCTCACGAAGGCTGGCGCCGTGAACATCGTTCCGCACGTGGGTCTGCGCTACACGCAGCTCTCGACCGACGGCTTTGAAGCCGGCTATGTGACCGACATCGACGATCAGAACATCTTCCAGATGCCGGTCGGCGTTGCCCTCTCGGCTGACTTCGAAACCAACGGCTGGACCCTTGCTCCGAAGTTCGACCTCTCGGTCGTTCCGACCTTCGGCGACAAGGATGCTGACCTCAAGCTCGGCATCAACGGCGTTTCCGCCACCGATGACCTTTCGGTCCGCGTGATCGATTCGAACCCGGTGCAGGCGACCCTCGGCATCAACGCTACGAACGGCGACTGGGGCTTCGGTCTCAGCTACAAGTTGGGCGTCGGTTCCGACGAGCGCATGAACAATTCGTTCAACGCTCAGGTCCGCTACGCGTTCTAAGCCTTCATGGCTCTGCCTCTGAAGTCCTTTCAGAGGCAGTAGACGCGAGTGAGTGAGGAGAGCTTGGGACGTCGCAAGACGCCTCGGCCGCTCCTCACCCAAAAGCCTTTTTGAAGAGCCCGTTTCCTCGAATGCGTTTCGGGAAGCGGGCTCTTTTTTACCCTGAAGTTTTTCCAGACTATGGCGATTAAAGGGAAAACGGTGCCGTCGGATGCGTTCCTCTTCACGAAGCGCGAGCGCCCGGATTTTCACTCCCGGGAGACGAGGCTTGCAGCGCTCCGGCTTTTCGAAGCCGGCGTCGGCTACGTCAACGCTTCCGTGAAGCTCGGCATTTCAATGAATACGGTCCGCGACTGGTCGCGCAAATATCGGAAGGGCACCTTTGAGGTTGACGTTCCGGAGAAGTGTTTTTACTACACGAAGGCGGTGAAGCGCCGCATTGTGAAGCTTCGCGCAAAAGGCCTCACCTGGAAGGAGCTTGAGGAAGCAACCGGCGTTTCAACCAGCACCTGCCGCAAGTGGGTGCGGGAGGCCGCAGAGGCAGAGGCGCAGAAAGAGGCCGTCACGGCGGATTCCGTGGAGCGGATGACGCCCGGCCTGCCGATCGTCTGGACGGGAAATACGAAGAGAGAGATTAAGAATGAAGATTGAACGCGTGCGCGTGCACAACTACCGATCGATCATCGATGCGGAAGTCCGGGTCGATGATTACCTCCTTCTTGTCGGTGCCAACAATGCCGGGAAGTCGACCTTCTTCAATGCCATACGGCTTTTCTACGGACAGCTGAAATGGGATTCCAAAACTGATTTCCCTGCCAAGGGTGCAGAGGATAAGAACGCCTGGGTTGAGATCGTCTGCCGCATTAATGAAGCGGAAAATGAAACGCTTTCCACGCAGTATCAGAATCCGGCACGGCGCCTTACGCTGCGAAAGTATCTGCAGGTTGACGAGGGTGCCGAGGAGGATGTTGAGCAGTCTGAAGGAGCTGAGGAGGCGAAATCTAAAAAGTCGAAGAAAGCGGTTGGGTTGATTTATGCCGTCAAGGACGGCAAGGTGCAGTCCACTGCCTTTTACGGCACGCAGAATATCGCCGCAGGGAAGCTCGGGGAACTGATCTACATCCCGGCAGTTGCCAAGACGGGCGACCTCATGAAGGTGACGGGACCGAGTCCGTTCCGGGACATTATGGATGTCGTGGTGGGGAAACGTCTGATTGAGCACAAGGCCTTTGAAGAGGTAACAGGCGCTATTGATAAGCTGGAAGCGCAGGCCTCGGCGTCGGGCGGTCCCTTCCAAACGTTCACCCAGGAATTCAACTCACGGTTCAGCCCTCAGTGGGGAGTCAGCATTGATCTAAAGCTCAGGAAACCTTCTGCAGAAGACATCATCAAGACGATGCTGGATCCGTTCTTTAGGGATCCGTCGCTTGAAAACAGGGCGCTTGATCTTGAGTACTACGGCCAGGGCATGCAGCGGGCGGCAATCAATGAACTCATTGAGATGCTTCCGGAGTATCAAAAGATAAAGGAAGAGGAAAAGAAGAAGGAAAAGGCGCAAGCCGCCGCCCGGAAAGCGAAGGCGGCGACCGCGACGAAATCCAGGGCCAGGGCTAAAAAGGATGATGCCGTCTTCTCGGCGGACTACACGCTGATTCTCTATGAAGAGCCAGAAGCCTTTCTCCATCCGGCCAAGCAGATGGCGCTCGCCGTCAAGCTTCGCACGCTTGGTGCGCAGCCGAACTGCCAGGTAATCGCATCCTCGCATTCGAGCGAGTTCGCGAGCCGCAACGTCAGCACGCTTCACCATATGGCTCGATTTGAAAAATGCGCCGGCGTGTGCCGGGTACGGCAGCCTGAGGCAGATCGGCTTCAAAATGAACTTTGTTGCCTCGCCGGGAAAATCTCAGAGAGCCTGAAGATAACCAAGCCATACGGGACGGATCTGCAGCGGCAGCATCGCGACGAACATTTCTTCTCCGCATGGCTTGATACGGAGCGGGCAGCGATCTTCTTCGCCAATAAAGTGCTTCTCGTGGAAGGGGCGACTGAGAGAGTTCTCTTTGACTATCTGTTGCGCGGTCCGTGGTCTAATTTGCTTGATCAGCTTGGTAATTTTGCTGTTTTAGAGTGCGGCGGAAAATACAATGTGTCTCGCTACATGACTCTCATGCGCGAATTTGGGATCCCGTTCGGCATCATGATCGACGACGATCAGAAAAACGGGGAAAAGAGAAAGGGCGATGCGCCTGATCAAAACGGGCTCAACCTCTTCATAGAAAACCTGAGCCAGGGCCACGATTATCTGGAGCTTCGCTGCGCTCCGCCGGTATTAATCCACGAAAACATCGAAGCCTTTCTCGGAAGCCCAACAGAGAAAGGACTGAGCGGTGAATTCAAGGCTTATGAGATCATTGCCTGGCTTCAGGATGAGGATGATTCCGTCCGGAAACAAGAAAGGATTGAAGCGCTCAAGGTGAAGTTCTGCGAGGCGTTGGGGCTGATCCCCTGATCAGCCTCTCAACCCTTTCATGACGACTCGGGGCGTGCCGGATAAGCACGCCCCG
This sequence comes from Sutterella faecalis, assembly GCF_006337085.1. Taxonomy (GTDB): domain Bacteria; phylum Pseudomonadota; class Gammaproteobacteria; order Burkholderiales; family Burkholderiaceae_F; genus Sutterella; species Sutterella faecalis. The sequence goes on from NZ_CP040882.1 coordinate 2,059,803, forward strand.
ATCTCTAAGAACCCGAAGCCGATCGATCAGGCGGATCGACCGTTCCTTTCCCTCATCAGTCCGCCCGGCGCCCCATCGTTACGCGGTCGTTTCCGCCATAGTCCTTGCGCGTCCGCACGGCGGCGAAGCCGGCATCCTCGAGCATCTGCCGCACATCGTCGCCCTGGTCGTAGCCGTGCTCAAGGAGAATCCAGCCGCCGGGCGCGAGATGCGCCATGGCGCCCGCCGCAATGGTGCGCAGGCATTCGAGGCCATCAATGCCGTCCGTCAGGGCGCCGATCGGCTCGCACTCGAGGTTTCTCAGGTGCTCGTCATCGGGCCGGATGTAGGGCGGGTTGCTGACGATCAGGTCGTAGACGGCGTCGGCCGCCACGGCATCCCACCAGAAGCCTTCGGCAAAAGTAATGGGGGCGTGAAGCGCTTCCGCATTCCCCTTCGCTATTTCAAGGGCGTCCGAGGAGGCGTCGGTCGCCGTTACCGTTGACCCCGGGAGTTCAAGCGCCAGGGTGGCGGCAATGCAGCCGCTCCCGGTGCCGAGATCGATGATCCGGGCTTTGGGCGCCGCAACGAGGAGCGCCTGCTCGATCAGGACTTCAGTGTCGGGGCGCGGGATGAGCACAGCGTCCGTCACATGAAAGTGGCGCCCGTAGAACTCCTGGCTTCCGGTCAAGTAGGGAATCGGGGTACCGGCGGAGCGCATGGCAACGAGGAGGTCGAAGCGCATGATTTCCTCTTCGGAAATTTCGTCTTCGTCATGCGCGATCAGATTCTCGCGCGAGCGCCCTGTCACGAAGCCGAGCAGAATCATCGCTTCAAAGCGTCCGATCACCGGGCTCGCCTTGGCGAGCTGCGCCCGGATGGAAGGTCCGATCTGCGTTTCCTCTGCCATTTTCTCGTCTCCTTCGGGGCTTTAAGCGAGCTGAGCCAGGGCTTCCGCCTGGTGCTCTGTGGTGAGCGCCGTGATGATTTCCTCAAGGTCGCCGTTCATGATGGCATCGAGCTTGTAGAGCGTGAGGTTGATGCGGTGGTCGGTCACGCGCCCCTGCGGGTAGTTGTAGGTGCGGATGCGTTCCGACCGGTCTCCCGAGCCGATGAGCGATTTGCGTTCAGACGCCTCCTTCGCATGCTGCGCTTCGACCTGAGCCGCATAGATGCGGGAAGCGAGAATCTGCATGGCGCGCGCCTTATTCTGAATCTGGCTGCGTTCGTCCTGGCATTCGACCACGAGTCCGGTGGGAAGGTGCGTGATTCGGACGGCCGAGTCCGTCTTCTGAATGTGCTGACCGCCCGCGCCCGACGCACGGAAGACGTCGATGCGGAGTTCCGACGGATCGAGCTTCACTTCCTCAATTTCATCGAGTTCAGGGAGAACGGCTACCGTGCAGGCCGAGGTGTGAATGCGGCCCTGGGTTTCGGTGACGGGAACGCGCTGCACGCGGTGGCCGCCCGACTCGAACTTGAGCTTCGAATAGGCGCCGCGGCCGATGATCCGGACGATTGCTTCCTTGTAGCCCCCGAGTTCGCTTTCGTTGCGGGAGACGATTTCGGTCTTCCAGCCCTGGTTCTCCGCGTAGCGGAGATACATGCGCAGAATATCGCCCGCAAAGAGCGCGGCTTCGTCGCCCCCGGTGCCCGCACGGACTTCGAGGAAGATGTTCCTTTCGTCGTTGGGGTCCTTCGGGATGAGTTCGAGCCGAAGCGCCTCCTCAAGGTGCTCGAGCGCAGCCTTCGCTTTTGCAATCTCTTCCTCAGCGAATTCCCGCATCTCGGGGTCTTCAGCGAGCTCCTCGGCCGTTTTGAGGTCCGCTTCCGCGCTTTCGTACTGGGCGAGCTTCATCGCGACCGGTTCGATTTCGGTGCGTTCGCGCGAAAGGTCGCGGAACTTATTCATGTCGGCAGCGGTTTCCGGAGCCGCAAGCATGCGGTCGATTTCCTCGAGCCGTCGGGAGAGTGCGGAGAGTTTCGAGCGGACGGTGTCGTTGAGCATTTCTTGGGGTGAGAAAGGATTCAAAAGCTAGGGGTGTGTCAAACCGATGTGAAGGATAGCGGTTTCAGGAAAAACGGGCGCGTCTTTCATGCGCATCGGGAAAAAGCAAAACGGGACCCGCAAGAGGTCCCGTTCTGTTGAATGCTTCGCGCTTTCTTCCTTATCGGTCGTGCCGGCGGTAGAAGCGGTCGAGCATGCGCTCCATCAGATCGCGGTCGTCGGAGGTGAGGCCTTCGCCGTTTCTCAAAAGAATCGTCGGATCGTGAAGGAGCTTGTTGGTGAGGCCATGGGCGAGCATTTCAAGCACCTCTTCGGGCTTGTCGCCGTGATGGAGGTGGCGGAGCGCCCGGGAGAGCTCTTCGTCCCTCAGGTAGTTCGCGCGGTCGCGAAGCGACTGAATGGTGGGAACGGCGGAGCGGAGCTTCAGCCACTCCACAAAGTCCGCCACGCGCAGACCAATGATCGTTTCCGCCTGAGAGATGGCGGCCTGACGGGACTGCTTCCCTTCGCTCACGACCTTCCCGAGGTCGTCGACCGTATAGACATAGACGTCGTCGAGGCGCTCAACTTCAGGTTCCACATCGCGCGGAACCGCGAGGTCGACGATGAACATCGGACGATGGCGGCGCTCGGAAATCGCGCGCTCGATCATGCCGAGGCCGATGATGGGGAGCGCCGAAGCCGTGCAGGAAATGACGATGTCGTAGTTGCCGATCGTTTCGGGGAGCTCGGAGAGCGGAATCGCATCGGCATGCACCGTGCGCGCAAGCGTCTGGCCGCGTTCGACCGTGCGGTTTGCAATCGTGATCGACTGAGGGTTCTGGGCGGCAAAGTGCGCCGCGCAGAGTTCAATCATTTCGCCCGCGCCCACGAAGAGGATCCGCTCCTTCGAGAGGTTCCCGAAAAGACGAAGCGCAAGGCGGACGGCCGCCGCCGCAAGACTCACCGAATTGGCGCCGATGGCGGTCGCCGTGCGGACTTCCTTCGCCACCGTAAAGGTGGTCTGGAAGAGGTGATTCAACATCACGCCGAGGCCGTGGCATTCGCGCGCAATCTTTTCGGCCTTCTTCATCTGGCCGACGATCTGCGTTTCGCCCAAAACCATCGAGTCGAGGCCCGAAGCCACGCGGAACGTATGGTGCGCAGCCTCCTCCTGCTCGAAGGTGTAGATGTGGGGTTCGAGCTCGGAGCGCTGAACGCCCTTCTTGTTGGCGATGAAGGAAAGAATGCTCTCTTTCGCGGCGCCTGTATCCTCGCAGGCGACGTAGAGCTCCGTGCGGTTGCAGGTGGAAAGCACAGCGGCTTCATGAATGCCGCCCTGGGGCGTGCCGCTGAAGCGCTCGAGCATATGCGCGATCGTCTCGGCAATTTCATCCGGTCCGAAGGCGACGCGTTCGCGGACGGAAAGCGGAGCGGTCGTATGGTTGAGGCCTAAAGCGAGAAGCTGCATTTCGAGGTGCTGCCGCAATGAGCACTCCGGGCGATGAGGTCGGCCGGAGCCTGAAACGGCGAAAAGGTTATTCTTTGAAGAAGTCTGCGCATTATAGGTTGCTAAATGTTTCGCAAGCCTTAAGGTGCAGAGCCGATTGATCTCTAAGGCTTTTTGATGGTGAAAACAGATCCAGACGGAATGGCTACCGAAATGAGGAGGGAAGCGATGCCGGATTCGTCCGAAGCGCTTCATGCGATTGCCCGTGAAATGCGCGCCTTGGTCAGAAGGCGCGGCGCGCTCTCTGCCGCTGCCGCCGTGCTTCCCGTGCCGGGCGTTGATATCGCAGTGGATGCGGCAACCTTTGCCGACATGCTGATGAGAATCAACCGGGCATTCCAGTTGTCGCCCGAGCAGATTGAGAAGCTCCATACCGATGAGCGGCTTGCGGTGCTCGCGGCCCTCTCGCAGGTGAGCGCCCTCTTTGCCGGCCGCTACGTGACGAGTGCGGCGGTGCTCACGGTCGTGAAGCAGTTCGGATCGCGCTGGATCACCGGAAAGGTTGCAAAATGGGTGCCCATTGCGGGCCAGGGTGCAGCCGCAGCGCTTTCCTACTGGACGGTCGTCAAGCTCGGCGACGCCCACATTGACGAGTGCATGCGCGTGAGAGACCGCGTCCGGGCGCTTCTTGCCGCGCCCAAAACTTCCGGCCGCGCGCCGGGTGCCTGATTTCTTTTTCGATGGAATTCCTCATGACAGAATTTTCCGACTTTGCTTCCGCCGGCCGAGACATGGCCGCACTTGTTCTCTTTTCGGGCGGCCAGGATTCCACGACGTGTCTCGGCTGGGCGCTCGAGCGCTTCGGGCGCGTCGAAACCGTGGGCGTCGACTACGGACAGCGCCACCAGGCCGAACTCGTCTGCCGCGGAAAAGTGCTTGAAAAAATGCGGGCGATGAAGCCCCTCTGGGCCGAAAGGCTTGGGGAAGACCATATGCTGAGTCTTCCCGTGCTGGGCGAAGTGGCCGACTGCGCGCTTACGGACGAACGCCGGATCGCCTTTGAATCGTCGGGGCTTCCCAATACCTTCGTGCCGGGAAGAAACCTTCTTTTCTTTACGCTTGCCGCAGCCATTGCCTATCGCCGGGGAGCGCGGGTGCTCGTGGGCGGCATGTGCGAAACAGACTATTCGGGGTATCCGGACTGCCGCGACAACACGCTGAAGTCTCTTCAGGTCACGCTCGCCCTGGGGCTCGATGCGCCCATCATTCTTGAGACGCCGCTCATGCGCCTCACCAAAGCGGAAACCTGGGAGCTTGCCCAAAGGACGGGCGGAGACGAATTCGTGAAGCTCGTGCGCGATGAAACCCATACCTGCTACATGGGCGACCATGAGCACCATCACGCATGGGGCTGGGGATGCGGCGAATGTCCCGCCTGCCGTCTGCGCGCCAAGGGCTGGGAAGAGTGGTCCGGCAGCAAGCGCTTCTGACGCATAGAAAAAGCCCGCAGAACCATTCGGCACTGCGGGCTTCAAGCATTTCTGGTGGCTAGGGACGGAATCGAACCGCCGACACGCGGATTTTCAATCCGCTGCTCTACCAACTGAGCTACCTAGCCACGCGCTGCATTTTCTGCCTTTCCGGTCTTTCACCTGAACCCCATCCGTCTTTTCTCAAAGGAAAAGTGAATGGTGGCTAGGGACGGAATCGAACCGCCGACACGCGGATTTTCAATCCGCTGCTCTACCAACTGAGCTACCTAGCCGCAAAAAATGTCAAGGGTGCAATTATATGAATGGAGGCGAGGATTTGCAAGACGGGATGTGCGGCAGGGGAGAGAGCGGCAGAAAAATACCGTAAATGCGTGAGGACTCATGCGCCGGATTCCTGCGCGCTTTCAGATTCAGCGAAGGCGAGATTGGCGATAATCCTTCGAAAATCTTTGTCCTTATTTCCGAGTGGAGCGACCCTCTTCGTCATGACCGCGTCAATCAAGCATTTTGCCGCTGCGGCCCTTGCCGCCCTTGCGCTTCTTTCCGGTGCCGCTCAGGCCGACGAGCAGTCGGTGCGCGACCAGCTCATGAAGAATACGGGGCTCAAGGCCGACAGCATTCGTCCGGCGCCGATTCCGGGCCTCTGGGAAGTCTTCATTCAGGACCGGCTCTTTTATGTCGACGACAAGGTGGACTACGTTTTCTCGGGCTCCATCATCGACACCAAGACGCAGACCAATCAGACGCAGGAGCGTCTGCGCGAATGGGCGCGCGAAAGCTGGAGCAAGTGGCCGCGCGAGGATGCCGTGAAGCAGGTCTTCGGCGACGGCTCGCGCGAGGTGATCGTCTTCTCGGACGCCAACTGCACGTACTGCCGCTCGATGGAACGGGTCTTTGAAGAGGTCGGGAACCTGACCGTCTACACCTTCATCACGCCGATGATCCGGGGCGAGCAGAATAACCGCGAGATTGTCTGCAGCAAGAATCCCTCGAAGGCCTGGGCCGACTGGATGCGCAAGGGCATTGCGCCCGAGAGCGCGAGTCCCGACTGCGATGCTTCCGTGATGCGCCGCAACCTGTCGCTTGCCGGCCGCTACAACGTGACGGGAGCGCCCACCTTCTTCTTCCCGACCGGGGACCGCATGACGGGCGCCGTTCCCGCTTCGCAGTTTGAAAGAATCCTGGCCGAGCAGAAGAAATAAATTCCTGCCGGAGGCCTCTTGAGAAGAGGCGGAAAAGCAAAAAGGCATTCGGGTTGTCCGGATGCCTTTTTGCTGGATGCCTGATTCATCTCACCGCGGCGCATGAGCGTCGCCCGGGAGAATGTCTTCGGGGGCGAGTCCCTTCGGAACCAGCACCCAGGCGCGCACGCGGCTCTTCTGCCGTCCGGCGGCTTCGCCCGCCTTGTCGCCGAAGCCCCAGAAATAATCAAAGCGCAGAACGCCCCGGATGGCGCCTCCCGTATCCTGAGCGATGACGGGGCGCGCGAGGTGAAGCTGCGGCCGGTCCTGCTCCGCATCAATCACGAAGGGCGTGCCCAGACGCCAGCGGTTCGGGTCGACAGCCACCGACGACTGCGGCGTGAGCGGAACGCCCTGAGCGCCGACGGGCCCGAGCGCCGGGTCTCCCGAGCGCTCCTCAAAGAAGATGAAGCTCGGATTCTGTGCGAGCGCTTTTTTGACCTTGCCGGGGTTGGCCTTCGCCCAGGCGCGGATTCGCTGCATGGAGAGCTCATGAGATTTGAGTCCTTCCTCGCGGATGAGCCAGCTGCCGATTGAGCGGTAGCGCCAGCCGTTCTGGTCGGCAAAACCCACGCGCATGAAGCTGCCGTCAGGCAGTTCGATTCTCCCGGATCCCTGGACCTGAAGGAAGAAGGCGTCGACCGGGTCGTCTACCCAGGCAATCGCCCATTTTTCCAGGTCTCCTCTTTCCTGAATGATCCCCCGCTGGTCGTAGGGCACGACCCGGCGGCCGTCGAGCTTTCCGCGAAGGCGCTTTCCCTTGAGTTCAGGGTAGAGCTCGGCGAGATCAATGATGAGAAGATCGTCCGGAACGCCGTAGATCGGATACGCATTCTTTCTGTCGCGCACTCTGCTCCCGTGAAGGAGCGGCTCGTAGTAGCCCGTCATGAGACCCGCGTCCGTCCGCGCTTCGCCTTTGCCGGGAACCTCAACCGCCCAGGGCGTGAAGTTTTCGGCAAAGAAGGCCTCCGCGCGTTCGGGGGACTCCCATTTCGCCTTGGCGCAGATTTCGCTCCACGGGGCGCTCGAGAGCCGCGTGCAGGAAAGATTGAAGGCGGAAAGCGCCTCGCCCCAGGCGCCCGATGGCGCTTTGGGGAGCTTCTCAAATGCCTCTGCCCTGAAGGTCGTTCCGAGCGGTTTCTTTTCGACAGGGGTCTCTACGGTCGTACAGGCCGAGAGAAGCCCGAGGGCAGCAAGAAGGGAAAGTGAGGCGAAGCGTCTCACTCCGGGGAGAAGTGCGCGGGAGTTGAGATGAAAAGCCATGAGGCACTCGAAAAGACCGGAAGGAAAGATTGAAAGAGAGAAGTCTAACCGTGCTGACGGAAAGGCATGCTTTCCATGAAGCCTCATCAGGCTTTTCCAGCCCGAGCGCAGATATACTGAAGCCGGCTTTGGGAGAGCCGGGTCAAGAGACCGCCCGGCGCCCCGCGCCTTTTGCGGGGCCGGGGCTCTCCTTTCACCTCAAAATTCTTTTTCTCCGGAGGCTTCTTCATGCGCACCTGCCGCATTGCTCCGTCCATTCTTTCTGCGGATTTTGCGCGTCTTGGCGAAGAAGTTCGCGATGTTGCCGCTGCCGGCGCCGACTGGATTCACTTTGACGTGATGGACAACCACTATGTGCCGAACCTCACGGTGGGCCCGCTTGTGCTGAAGGCGATTCGTCCGTACGTATCCCTTCCGATCGACGTTCATCTGATGATTGAGCCCGTGGATGCATTGATTCCGAGCTTCATTGATGCAGGCGCGGACATCATTACGTTCCACTGCGAGGCGACAAGGCACATCGACCGGTCGCTGCAGCTTATCCGCAATGCCGGGAAGAAGGCGGGGCTCGTCTTCAATCCCGCGACGCCGCTCTCCTACCTTGACTACGAGCTCGACCGCATCGACGTGGTGCTCCTCATGAGCGTCAATCCGGGCTTCGGCGGGCAGAGCTTCATCGAATCGACGATTGAAAAGACGATGGCGCTGCGCGAGAAGCTTGACGCCTATAAGGCGGAGACCGGACGCGAGATTGCGCTTGAGATCGACGGCGGCGTGAAGCCCGGCAACATTGCCCGCATCGCTTCTGCAGGCGCCGATACCTTTGTGGCCGGTTCCGCCGTATTCGGCGCCGGCTCGCCGGAAGGCTACGCGAAGGTGATCCGCAGCATGAAGGAAGCCGTTGCCGCTCTTGGAGACCGTTCATGATCCGCGCAGTCTGCTTTGATCTCGACGGGACGCTGGTGAGCTCCCTCCCGGAGATCGCCGAAGGCGTGAGACGCCTCGCCCTGAAGGAAGGCTTTGCGCCGGTGCCCGATGAGGTCGTCGCCGTCATGATCGGCGGCGGCGTTCGCGTCCTGGTTGAGCGCCTCATGCGCTGGTGGAGTGCGGGCGGAGCAGATGTCTCAAAAGTGTCCGAAGATCAGCTTTTGAAGGAGCTCGTGGAAATTTGGTCCGGCATGGACGGAAGCCGCATTGCGCTGATTCCGGGGGCGTTTGAGGGCGTGGCGAAGCTTAAGCAAAAAGGCATTGCCGTCTGGCTCGTCACCAATAAGGAGGAGCCGCTCGCGAGGGCCTTCCTTGCGGAGCGCGGACTTGGAGATGCCTTTGACGGCGTGATCGGCGGGGGCGGCGCTGCGCGGCCCAAGCCCTGGCCCGACATGATCGAGCGCGCCATGAAGGAAGCAGGCGTCGCGCCCGCAGAATGCGCCATGGTCGGCGACAGCCGGAATGACGCACTCGCCGCGCGCGCTGCAGGCGTGCGCGCGCTTCTTGTGGAGTCAGGCTACAACGAAGGCATTCCGCTTGCCGCCTGGGCAAAAGCGGAAGGATTTACGGAAATTTTCCCGGATACCGGCCGGGCATGCGCCCGGCTTCTGAAGGAGCTCGAAGCATGCTGAAGGCGCTTTTGGGATTTGCGCTTCTTATTCCGTTTGCCGTTTCTGCGGCCCCGCAGAAAGAGCCGCCGACGGCGGATGCGGTGGCGCAGTGCTACAGCGCCATTCAGGGCGACAACCAGGAAGCGCGGGGCAAATGCCTCGCGATGGAGCTCGAGATGGTGCAGGCGACATATAAGGACGTCACCGACCGGGTGGCTTCCTATGCGAAGGCGCTCGACAAGCCTTCCGGTACCCGCACGCGCTGGAATAAGTTCATTCTTTCCGGACAGAGCTTTGAGACATTCGTGAAGCGCGAATGCGATTTTGTCGGCATAACGACGAAAGGCAACAAGCGCGTTGAAGCGAATGCTGAGCTTGCCTGCAGGATCGGCTACTACCGCCTGAGAACAAGCATTCTCACCAATCGTCATTTGAGTCAGTCGAGCTACTGATGGAATTTGCCAGATCCGATCTTTCTCCCGAGGGTCTTACCGGCCGCTGGAAAACGCTTGTCGAAGATTTTCTCGCGTCGCCGGAAGGGAGCGCACTCGCCATGCGTCTCCAGGCGGAAAAGCGAAACGTCTATCCGCCTCATGCCTTCCGGGCGCTTGAACTCACGCCCTTTGAGTCGGTGCGCGCCGTGATTGTCGGGCAGGACCCCTACCATACGCCGGGGAAGGCCTGCGGACTTGCGTTTTCGGTGCCGGCGGGAGAGAAGCTTCCGCCTTCGCTCAGAAACATCTTCAAGGTGGCGGCCGAGGGCGGTTCCGTGCGTACGAAGGGCGACCTCACGGACTGGGCAAAAGCGGGCGTCCTTCTCATCAATCCTATTCTGACGGTTGCAGAGGGGCGGCCCCTCTCGCATGCCGGCTGGGGTTGGGAGCGGCTCACGACGGAAATCATCCGCACGCTTTCCGATGAACGCGAGGGACTTGTCTTCTTCCTCTGGGGAAAGCCCGCTCAGAAGCTTTTTCTCCCTCTGATTGACGAAGGGCGCCACAAGGTATTGACGGCGTCGCACCCGTCGCCCTTGTCTGCAACGCGGGGCGACGATGCCTTCATGAAGTCGCGCATCTTCGCAAAAGCCAATGAGTGGTTCGCGAGTCGAGGCGAACCACTCATTGACTGGAATGGAAGCGAAGAAAAGGAGACTCAGCCTTCGCTCTTCTGAATGGGAAGAATGCGCTTCGGAAGAAGTTCAAGGAATTCCGGGGCGCAGCGGGACTTCAGGTCGAGGACGCCGGAAAGCAGTCTCGGCCCCCGGAAGAAATGAATCTTCACCTTGCGGCCGCGGGCGCGCTCGATCTGACGCTCAAAAACGCCTGCGTCCGTTTTCTCCTCGTCGACGGCAATAATTTCGTCGCCCGCGAAAAGCCCGGCCGCGAATGCCGGAGATGAGGAAACGACATATCCCGCCGTCACGCGTCCTCCTTTCTTCCCGGGGTGGATGCCGGCGAGCCTCAGTGCGGCCGGGACGGTCGGGTCGACCTCCGTCTGAAGACCCTCTCGATTGAGTGCTGCTTCAATGGCGTCGATCCAGAACGATCGATTGCCTTTTTCATAAACGAGCTTTCCGAGGAGCTCGCTCAGGTCGACATGGATGAGCGATTGAATGAGTGCTCCAATCCCGCCGTCGGGAAGTCCCCGCCAGGTCCCCTGACGGATCTCGTCAGCCGCAGACCGGTACCAGGCCCGCAGGAACGACTCGAGCGATTCCTTGTTTTCCGTGAGGCGCCTGATTTCCGAATCCAGAAGAAGCGCGGCCAGCGCGCCCTTTGTGTAGTAGGAGATCTGCGAATAGGGGGAGTCTTCCGTCTGCCGGTAGAGCTTTACCCAGGCATTGAAGCTCGCTTCGGCGAGCGTCATGGCGTCAAAGCCTTCGCGCGTGAGCGCGAAATTCATGCGTTCGGCCAGGTGCCTGAGATAGACCTCTTCGGAAATGACGCGGGCTCTTCTTGCGAGAAGGCTCTCATAGTAGGAGGTGAAGCCTTCAAAGATCCAAAGGTCGTGGGTGTACTCCTCCCGCGAAAGATCGTAGGGGAGAAAGCCGGAGGGCTTCAGGCGCTTCACGAGCCAGGCGTGAAAGTATTCATGCGCGACGAGAATCAGAAATTCGACGTAGCGTTTGGGTGGTTCGGCTTCACCTGCTCCGGGGAGCGCATTCACGTCTTCGAGGAGCACCGTGCCGGCGCTGTGCTCGAGACCTCCGTAGAGGCCGGGCTCAAGATGGAGGTAGAGCATGTAGCGGGCGAAGGGCGCCCGGGGCTCTGCCGTCTCCCTGGGGTCGTTCCAGAAGCGGATAGCGGTGTCGAAGATTTTCCTGAGGTCTGCGGCAATCCGCCTGGTGTTAAGGCTTGACGCTCCCGTGATGATGATTTCATGCGGGACGCATCCGGCTTCTATGGTAAAGATCGTCGCCTTTGCGCCTCTTTTGGGCGTCAGCACGAACGGAGAGTCGAGGAGCTCGTCGAGCGTTTTGGCCTGCCATGAGATCCCGTCAGGGGTCTGAAGGGCATCGAGTGCTGAATGCACGTCCCAGTCCTTTGCATCAAAGGAGACGCTCAAGGCAGCATCCGCCGGCATAGAGGCCGGGTGAAGAAAGAGTGCGGGCGGGTTGATGAATCCGCGGTCAGAATCGAGCCAGGCGTCGTGAATGCCTTTTGAATAGGCAAAAACCGACCAATGAACCTCAATGCGGGAAAGATCCGGCACCTCATCCGCGAGAAGGCGCCATTCGGACTTCTCGATCTGCTCGAGCTCAATGCGAACGCCGGCGCATTCTGCATGAATGTCTGATACCCGTCCGGAATATTCGCGAAGCACATAGCTGCCCGGCGTCCAGACCGGCATCTCCAGTTTGAAGCTTTCTTCCTTGAGGTGAGAAAGATCGAGCGGGAGCGTCACGTGATAGCGGTGATGGAGCGGATCCGGCGTAATGCGGTAGGAGAGCTGCATAAGGGGTGTATTCAAGAAAAAAACAAAATATGGATTAAGGCCAGGCATTCAGTCTAGGGCAGCGAGCGAGGTGTTCCTGAAAATATTTTTTCGGGACTCTTGACAAAGCGTGAAATGCTCTTCATAATTCGCGTCCTGCTTCGGAAACGAGGCAGCAAAAAAGAAGCGCTTCAGAAGCAAACTAAAAGATTTCTTCCAGAGTACTTGACAAAAGGAAACGACTTCTATATGATTTCGATCCTTCGCTGATCAAACAGCGAAAAGTTCTTTAAAAATCAGATTCAACGAACCGATAAGTGTGAACATCGGAAAGCTTGAGGCGCTCGCTAAAGAGCGTCGGAATTTCACGATTCCGAAGACTCAAAAATTTTACGAAGTTCGCGCTTATTGAAGCCGAAAGAAAAGAATTTAATTCTTCTCTTTCAATTCCGGCGAAATAAGAGCGGCAAAACAGAGATTGAACTAAAGAGTTTGATCCTGGCTCAGATTGAACGCTGGCGGCATGCCTTACACATGCAAGTCGAACGGCAGCGCGGGAGCTTGCTCCTGGCGGCGAGTGGCGCACGGGTGAGTAATGCATCGGAACGTGTCTTCTTGTGGGGGATAACTGTCCGAAAGGACAGCTAATACCGCATGAGACCTGAGGGTGAAAGCAGGGGATCGCAAGACCTTGCGCAGGAAGAGCGGCCGATGTCCGATTAGCTTGTTGGCGGGGTAAAGGCCCACCAAGGCGACGATCGGTAGCTGGTCTGAGAGGACGACCAGCCACACTGGGACTGAGACACGGCCCAGACTCCTACGGGAGGCAGCAGTGGGGAATTTTGGACAATGGGGGCAACCCTGATCCAGCCATGCCGCGTGCAGGATGAAGGTCTTCGGATTGTAAACTGCTTTTGTCAGGGACGAAAAGGGATGCGATAACACCGTGTTCTGCTGACGGTACCTGAAGAATAAGCACCGGCTAACTACGTGCCAGCAGCCGCGGTAATACGTAGGGTGCAAGCGTTAATCGGAATTACTGGGCGTAAAGCGTGCGCAGGCGGTTTTGTAAGATAGATGTGAAATCCCCGGGCTCAACCTGGGAATTGCATATATGACTGCAAGACTTGAGTTTGTCAGAGGAGGGTGGAATTCCAAGTGTAGCAGTGAAATGCGTAGATATTTGGAAGAACACCGATGGCGAAGGCAGCCCTCTGGGACATGACTGACGCTCATGCACGAAAGCGTGGGGAGCAAACAGGATTAGATACCCTGGTAGTCCACGCCCTAAACGATGTCTACTAGTTGTTGGGAGAGCAATCTCTTGGTAACGCAGCTAACGCGTGAAGTAGACCGCCTGGGGAGTACGGTCGCAAGATTAAAACTCAAAGGAATTGACGGGGACCCGCACAAGCGGTGGATGATGTGGATTAATTCGACGCAACGCGAAAAACCTTACCTAGCCTTGACATGCCAGGAACCCTGAAGAGATTCGGGGGTGCCCGCAAGGGAATCTGGACACAGGTGCTGCATGGCTGTCGTCAGCTCGTGTCGTGAGATGTTGGGTTAAGTCCCGCAACGAGCGCAACCCTTGTCATTAGTTGCTACGAAAGGGCACTCTAATGAGACTGCCGGTGACAAACCGGAGGAAGGTGGGGATGACGTCAAGTCCTCATGGCCCTTATGGCTAGGGCCTCACACGTCATACAATGGTCGGAACAGAGGGAAGCGAAGCCGCGAGGTGAAGCCAATCCCAGAAAACCGATCGTAGTCCGGATTGCAGTCTGCAACTCGACTGCATGAAGTCGGAATCGCTAGTAATCGCGGATCAGCATGCCGCGGTGAATACGTTCCCGGGTCTTGTACACACCGCCCGTCACACCATGGGAGTGGGGTTCACCAGAAGACGTTTGCCCAACCGAAAGGAAGGCGGCGTCCACGGTGGGCTTCATGACTGGGGTGAAGTCGTAACAAGGTAGCCGTACCGGAAGGTGCGGCTGGATCACCTCCTTTAAAGAGAGTCGGAGTTCTTTAGAGAACGCCTTCAGAGACTTTCACGGTGTTCACACTTATCAGGTCGTTGAGATTTGATCGATCTTTAAAAATTTGGAAAAGTAAAGACATTCTGAAGTTGTCTTGAGGAGAAGTTGAGATGTTTCTCTTCAGATAAAGGCAGCTTCAGGGGTTGTGATTGCATTCAAAACATCGATTCATTGAAGTTCATCGAGAACCGACATGATTCAGAGAAGCAGCGCGTTACAGGTCGTCTTGTTACTTTGAAGGCAAAAGGCTTCAGAGTTATAGGATCAAGCGACTAAGTGTATGTGGTGGATGCCTTGGCGATCACAGGCGATGAAGGACCCGGCAGCCTGGGAAAAGCCGTGGGGAGCTGGCAAGCAAGCTTTGATCCACGGATGTCCGAATGAGGAAACTCACTTCCTTTAAGGAAGTATCAATGAGTGAATACATAGCTCATTGAGGCGAACGCAGTGAACTGAAACATCTAAGTAACTGCAGGAAAAGAAATCAACCGAGATTCTGAAAGTAGCGGCGAGCGAAATTGGAAGAGCCTGCAAGCGTTAGCAGATTCGATACCGGAACGGTCTGGAAAGGCCGGCTACAGAGGGTGACAGCCCCGTACGGGAAATTGGATCTGTGGGACTGAGCTTGCGACAAGTAGGGCGGGACACGAGAAATCCTGTCTGAAGATGGGGGGACCATCCTCCAAGGCTAAATACTCGTGATCGACCGATAGTGAACCAGTACTGTGAAGGAAAGGTAAAAAGAACCCCGGGAGGGGAGTGAAATAGATCCTGAAACCGCATACATACAAACAGTAGGAGCCCGCAAGGGTGACTGCGTACCTTTTGCATAATGGGTCAGCGACTTACGTTCAATGGCGAGCTTAACCGGATAGGGGAGGCGCAGCGAAAGCGAGTCCGAACAGGGCGAAATTCAGTCGTTGGGCGTAGACCCGAAACCAGATGATCTATCCATGGTCAGGCTGAAGGTGTGGTAACACACACTGGAGGGCCGAACCGACTAGTGTTGCAAAATTAGCGGATGAACTGTGGATAGGGGTGAAAGGCTAAACAAATCTGGAGATAGCTGGTTCTCCCCGAAAACTATTGAGGTAGTGCCTCGTGTAGGGCTCCAGGGGGTAGAGCACTGTTATGGCTAGGGGGACATGGCGTCTTACCAAACCATGGCAAACTCCGAATACTTGGAAGTCAGAGCACGGGAGACAGAGCACCGGGTGCTAACGTCCGGACTCAAAAGGGAAACAACCCAGACCGCCGGCTAAGGTCCCTAATATTGACTAAGTGGAAAACGAAGTGGGAAGGCTAAGACAGTCAGGAAGTTGGCTTAGAAGCAGCCATCCTTCAAAGAAAGCGTAATAGCTCACTGATCGAGTCTTCCTGCGCGGAAGATGTAACGGGGCTAAGTCAATAACCGAAGCCGCGGATTCGACCGCAAGGTTGAGTGGTAGGGGAGCGTTCCGTAAGCCTGAGAAGGCGGACCCGCGAGGGCTGCTGGAGGTATCGGAAGTGCGAATGCTGACATGAGTAACGTTAAAGCGGGTGAAAAGCCCGCTCGCCGCAAGCCCAAGGTTTCCTGCTCTACGTTCATCGGAGCAGGGTGAGTCGGCCCCTAAGGCGAGGCTGAGAAGCATAGCTGATGGGAACCAGGTTAATAGTCCTGGACCGATTGCAGGTGCGAAGGAGGGACGGAGTGCTGAAGGTCATCCGGGTGTTGGATATCCCGGTTTGCGAGCGTAGGAAGCCGGCAGGCAAATCCGCCGGCGAATTTCCGAGGCGAAGCATCGAGGCTGGTTTCAGCTGAAGTGACTGAATGGACTTCCAGGAAAAGCTTCTAAGCATCAGCCTGCAATTGACCGTACCGCAAACCGACACTGGTGGGCGAGCTGAATATGCTCAGGCGCTTGAGAGAACTCAGGAGAAGGAACTCGGCAAATTGACACCGTAACTTCGGGATAAGGTGTGCCTTTGTAGTGTGAAGGGAGAAACACCCGGAGCATGAAGAGGTCTCAGAGAATTGGTGGCTGCAACTGTTTACTAAAAACACAGCACTCTGCAAAGACGAAAGTCGACGTATAGGGTGTGATGCCTGCCCGGTGCTGGAAGATTAATTGATGGGCTGCAAGGTCCTGATCGAAGTCCCAGTAAACGGCGGCCGTAACTATAACGGTCCTAAGGTAGCGAAATTCCTTGTCGGGCAAGTTCCGACCTGCACGAATGGCATAATGATGGCCACACTGTCTCCTCCTGAGACTCAGTGAAGTTGAAGTGTTTGTGATGATGCAATCTCCCCGCGGCTAGACGGAAAGACCCCATGAACCTTTACTGCAGCTTTGCATTGGACTTTGAACCGATCTGTGTAGGATAGGTGGGAGGCAGTGAAGTTAGGACGCCAGTCTTAACGGAGCCATCCTTGAAATACCACCCTGATTTGTTTGAGGTTCTAACCTGGGAGCGTGATCCGCTTCGGGGACCGTGCATGGTAGGCAGTTTGACTGGGGCGGTCTCCTCCTAAAGGGTAACGGAGGAGTGCGAAGGTACGCTAGGCACGGTCGGAAATCGTGCTGATAGTGCAATGGCAAAAGCGTGCTTGACTGCGAGTCCGACAAGACGAGCAGATACGAAAGTAGGTCATAGTGATCCGGTGGCTCTGCATGGAAGGGCCATCGCTCAACGGATAAAAGGTACTCTGGGGATAACAGGCTGATACCGCCCAAGAGTTCATATCGACGGCGGTGTTTGGCACCTCGATGTCGGCTCATCTCATCCTGGGGCTGTAGCCGGTCCCAAGGGTATGGCTGTTCGCCATTTAAAGAGGTACGTGAGCTGGGTTTAAAACGTCGTGAGACAGTTTTGTCCCTATCTGCCGTGGGCGCTGGAAGATTGACGGGGGCTGTTCCTAGTACGAGAGGACCGGAATGGACTCACCTCTGGTGTACCGGTTGTCACGCCAGTGGCACCGCCGGGTAGCTATGTGGGGAAAGGATAACCGCTGAAAGCATCTAAGCGGGAAACCTGCCTGAAGATAAGTCTTCCTGGAGGCTTTGACCTCCCTGAAGAGTCGTTCGAGACCAGGACGTTGATAGGTCGGGTGTGCAAGCGCTGTGAGGCGTTGAGCTGACCGATACTAATTGCTCGTGAAGCTTGATCCTATAACCGTGAAGCTTTTCATCATGACGGTGAGAAGAACTTCAAGAGAATCGAGAAAGCAGTCGCAACTGCAGTCTTTGCTTTTCCACCCCTTTTAAGCCTGGTGACCATAGCGTGACGGCCCCACTCCTTCCCATTCCGAACAGGACAGTGAAACGTCTCCGCGCCGATGATAGTTGGTTGTATTTCCAGTGAAAGTAGGTCATCGCCAGGCTCCCTACAAACGAAACCCCTGTTGGCTTAAGGCCGGCAGGGGTTTTCGCTATTTATGAGAGGGTTGACTTTTCAACGCGCTGCCAAAAAGGCAGCGATGAAAAAAAAGTTTAAAAACGCTCTTGACAAACAGACTAAGCTTCCGTAAAATGCAAAGTCTGCGCTGAACGAAAAGATTCAGCGAAGTTCTTTAAAAATCAGATTCAACGAACCGATAAGTGTGAACATCGGAAAGCTTGAGGCGCTCGCTAAAGAGCGTCGGAATTTCACGATTCCGAAGACTCAAAAATTTTACGAAGTTCGCGCTTATTGAAGCCGAAAGAAAAGAATTTAATTCTTCTCTTTCAATTCCGGCGAAATAAGAGCGGCAAAACAGAGATTGAACTAAAGAGTTTGATCCTGGCTCAGATTGAACGCTGGCGGCATGCCTTACACATGCAAGTCGAACGGCAGCGCGGGAGCTTGCTCCTGGCGGCGAGTGGCGCACGGGTGAGTAATGCATCGGAACGTGTCTTCTTGTGGGGGATAACTGTCCGAAAGGACAGCTAATACCGCATGAGACCTGAGGGTGAAAGCAGGGGATCGCAAGACCTTGCGCAGGAAGAGCGGCCGATGTCCGATTAGCTTGTTGGCGGGGTAAAGGCCCACCAAGGCGACGATCGGTAGCTGGTCTGAGAGGACGACCAGCCACACTGGGACTGAGACACGGCCCAGACTCCTACGGGAGGCAGCAGTGGGGAATTTTGGACAATGGGGGCAACCCTGATCCAGCCATGCCGCGTGCAGGATGAAGGTCTTCGGATTGTAAACTGCTTTTGTCAGGGACGAAAAGGGATGCGATAACACCGTGTTCTGCTGACGGTACCTGAAGAATAAGCACCGGCTAACTACGTGCCAGCAGCCGCGGTAATACGTAGGGTGCAAGCGTTAATCGGAATT
Source organism: Sutterella faecalis (assembly GCF_006337085.1). Classification (GTDB taxonomy): domain Bacteria; phylum Pseudomonadota; class Gammaproteobacteria; order Burkholderiales; family Burkholderiaceae_F; genus Sutterella; species Sutterella faecalis. The sequence continues at coordinate 2,078,089 of NZ_CP040882.1, forward strand.
ACTGGGCGTAAAGCGTGCGCAGGCGGTTTTGTAAGATAGATGTGAAATCCCCGGGCTCAACCTGGGAATTGCATATATGACTGCAAGACTTGAGTTTGTCAGAGGAGGGTGGAATTCCAAGTGTAGCAGTGAAATGCGTAGATATTTGGAAGAACACCGATGGCGAAGGCAGCCCTCTGGGACATGACTGACGCTCATGCACGAAAGCGTGGGGAGCAAACAGGATTAGATACCCTGGTAGTCCACGCCCTAAACGATGTCTACTAGTTGTTGGGAGAGCAATCTCTTGGTAACGCAGCTAACGCGTGAAGTAGACCGCCTGGGGAGTACGGTCGCAAGATTAAAACTCAAAGGAATTGACGGGGACCCGCACAAGCGGTGGATGATGTGGATTAATTCGACGCAACGCGAAAAACCTTACCTAGCCTTGACATGCCAGGAACCCTGAAGAGATTCGGGGGTGCCCGCAAGGGAATCTGGACACAGGTGCTGCATGGCTGTCGTCAGCTCGTGTCGTGAGATGTTGGGTTAAGTCCCGCAACGAGCGCAACCCTTGTCACTAGTTGCTACGAAAGGGCACTCTAGTGAGACTGCCGGTGACAAACCGGAGGAAGGTGGGGATGACGTCAAGTCCTCATGGCCCTTATGGCTAGGGCCTCACACGTCATACAATGGTCGGAACAGAGGGAAGCGAAGCCGCGAGGTGAAGCCAATCCCAGAAAACCGATCGTAGTCCGGATTGCAGTCTGCAACTCGACTGCATGAAGTCGGAATCGCTAGTAATCGCGGATCAGCATGCCGCGGTGAATACGTTCCCGGGTCTTGTACACACCGCCCGTCACACCATGGGAGTGGGGTTCACCAGAAGACGTTTGCCCAACCGAAAGGAAGGCGGCGTCCACGGTGGGCTTCATGACTGGGGTGAAGTCGTAACAAGGTAGCCGTACCGGAAGGTGCGGCTGGATCACCTCCTTTAAAGAGAGTCGGAGTTCTTTAGAGAACGCCTTCAAAGACTTTCACGGTGTTCACACTTATCGGATCGTTGAGTTCTGAAGCGCAGGATTGGGTCTGTAGCTCAGCTGGTTAGAGCATCGTCTTGATAAGGCGGGGGTCGATGGTTCGAATCCATCCAGACCCACCAATCCAACGTTTGCGACGCCGTAGGCAAGAGAGTGAAATCGTTCGATTTCTTGCCTATGGCGCTGTTAACTCAGCGCGAAGTTCTTTAAAAATTTGGAAAAGTAAAGACATTCTGAAGTTGTCTTGAAGAGAAGTTGAGATGCTTCTCTTCAGATAAAGGCAGCTTCAGGGGTTGTGATTGCATTCAAAACATCGATTCATTGAAGTTCATCGAGAACCGAAATGATTCAGAGAAGCAGCGCGTTACAGGTCGTCTTGTTGCTTTGAAGGCAAAAGGCTTCAGAGTTATAGGATCAAGCGACTAAGTGTATGTGGTGGATGCCTTGGCGATCACAGGCGATGAAGGACCCGGTAGCCTGGGAAAAGCCGTGGGGAGCTGGCAAGCAAGCTTTGATCCACGGATGTCCGAATGAGGAAACTCACTTCCTTTAAGGAAGTATCAATGAGTGAATACATAGCTCATTGAGGCGAACGCAGTGAACTGAAACATCTAAGTAACTGCAGGAACAGAAATCAACCGAGATTCTGAAAGTAGCGGCGAGCGAAATTGGAAGAGCCTGCAAGCGTTAGCGGATTCGATACCGGAACGGTCTGGAAAGGCCGGCTACAGAGGGTGACAGCCCCGTACGGGAAATTGGATCTGTGGGACTAAGCTTGCGACAAGTAGGGCGGGACACGAGAAATCCTGTCTGAAGATGGGGGGACCATCCTCCAAGGCTAAATACTCGTGATCGACCGATAGTGAACCAGTACTGTGAAGGAAAGGTAAAAAGAACCCCGGGAGGGGAGTGAAATAGATCCTGAAACCGCATACATACAAACAGTAGGAGCCCGCAAGGGTGACTGCGTACCTTTTGCATAATGGGTCAGCGACTTACGTTCAATGGCAAGCTTAACCGAATAGGGGAGGCGCAGCGAAAGCGAGTCCGAACAGGGCGAAATTCAGTCGTTGGGCGTAGACCCGAAACCAGATGATCTATCCATGGTCAGGCTGAAGGTGTGGTAACACACACTGGAGGGCCGAACCGACTAGTGTTGCAAAATTAGCGGATGAACTGTGGATAGGGGTGAAAGGCTAAACAAATCTGGAGATAGCTGGTTCTCCCCGAAAACTATTGAGGTAGTGCCTCGTGTAGGGCTCCAGGGGGTAGAGCACTGTTATGGCTAGGGGGACATGGCGTCTTACCAAACCATGGCAAACTCCGAATACTTGGAAGTCAGAGCACGGGAGACAGAGCACCGGGTGCTAACGTCCGGACTCAAAAGGGAAACAACCCAGACCGCCGGCTAAGGTCCCTAATATTGACTAAGTGGAAAACGAAGTGGGAAGGCTAAGACAGTCAGGAAGTTGGCTTAGAAGCAGCCATCCTTCAAAGAAAGCGTAATAGCTCACTGATCGAGTCTTCCTGCGCGGAAGATGTAACGGGGCTAAGTCAATAACCGAAGCCGCGGATTCGACCGCAAGGTTGAGTGGTAGGGGAGCGTTCCGTAAGCCTGAGAAGGCGGACCCGCGAGGGCTGCTGGAGGTATCGGAAGTGCGAATGCTGACATGAGTAACGTTAAAGCGGGTGAAAAGCCCGCTCGCCGCAAGCCCAAGGTTTCCTGCTCTACGTTCATCGGAGCAGGGTGAGTCGGCCCCTAAGGCGAGGCTGAGAAGCATAGCTGATGGGAACCAGGTTAATAGTCCTGGACCGATTGCAGGTGCGAAGGAGGGACGGAGTGCTGAAGGTCATCCGGGTGTTGGATATCCCGGTTTGCGAGCGTAGGAAGCCGGCAGGCAAATCCGCCGGCGAATTTCCGAGGCGAAGCATCGAGGCTGGTTTCAGCTGAAGTGACTGAATGGACTTCCAGGAAAAGCTTCTAAGCATCAGCCTGCAATTGACCGTACCGCAAACCGACACTGGTGGGCGAGCTGAATATGCTCAGGCGCTTGAGAGAACTCAGGAGAAGGAACTCGGCAAATTGACACCGTAACTTCGGGATAAGGTGTGCCTTTGTAGTGTGAAGGGAGAAACACCCGGAGCATGAAGAGGTCTCAGAGAATTGGTGGCTGCAACTGTTTACTAAAAACACAGCACTCTGCAAAGACGAAAGTCGACGTATAGGGTGTGATGCCTGCCCGGTGCTGGAAGATTAATTGATGGGCTGCAAGGTCCTGATCGAAGTCCCAGTAAACGGCGGCCGTAACTATAACGGTCCTAAGGTAGCGAAATTCCTTGTCGGGCAAGTTCCGACCTGCACGAATGGCATAATGATGGCCACACTGTCTCCTCCTGAGACTCAGTGAAGTTGAAGTGTTTGTGATGATGCAATCTCCCCGCGGCTAGACGGAAAGACCCCATGAACCTTTACTGCAGCTTTGCATTGGACTTTGAACCGATCTGTGTAGGATAGGTGGGAGGCAGTGAAGTTAGGACGCCAGTCTTAACGGAGCCATCCTTGAAATACCACCCTGATTTGTTTGAGGTTCTAACCTGGGAGCGTGATCCGCTTCGGGGACCGTGCATGGTAGGCAGTTTGACTGGGGCGGTCTCCTCCTAAAGGGTAACGGAGGAGTGCGAAGGTACGCTAGGCACGGTCGGAAATCGTGCTGATAGTGCAATGGCAAAAGCGTGCTTGACTGCGAGTCCGACAAGACGAGCAGATACGAAAGTAGGTCATAGTGATCCGGTGGCTCTGCATGGAAGGGCCATCGCTCAACGGATAAAAGGTACTCTGGGGATAACAGGCTGATACCGCCCAAGAGTTCATATCGACGGCGGTGTTTGGCACCTCGATGTCGGCTCATCTCATCCTGGGGCTGTAGCCGGTCCCAAGGGTATGGCTGTTCGCCATTTAAAGAGGTACGTGAGCTGGGTTTAAAACGTCGTGAGACAGTTTTGTCCCTATCTGCCGTGGGCGCTGGAAGATTGACGGGGGCTGTTCCTAGTACGAGAGGACCGGAATGGACTCACCTCTGGTGTACCGGTTGTCACGCCAGTGGCACCGCCGGGTAGCTATGTGGGGAAAGGATAACCGCTGAAAGCATCTAAGCGGGAAACCTGCCTGAAGATAAGTCTTCCTGGAGGCTTTGACCTCCCTGAAGAGTCGTTCGAGACCAGGACGTTGATAGGTCGGGTGTGCAAGCGCTGTGAGGCGTTGAGCTGACCGATACTAATTGCTCGTGAAGCTTGATCCTATAACCGTGAAGCTTTTCATCATGACGGTGAGAAGAACTTCAAGAGAATCGAGAAAGCAGTCGCAACTGCAGTCTTTGCTTTTCCACCCCTTTTTAGCCTGGTGACCATAGCGTGACGGCCCCACTCCTTCCCATTCCGAACAGGACAGTGAAACGTCTCCGCGCCGATGATAGTTGGTTGTATTTCCAGTGAAAGTAGGTCATCGCCAGGCTCCCTACAAACGAAACCCCTGTTGGCTTGAGGCCGGCAGGGGTTTTCGCTATTTATGAGAGGGTTGACTTTTCAACGCGCTGCCGAGAAGGCAGTGAAGAAAAAAGTTTAAAAACGCTCTTGACAAAATGGAACGACTTCTGTATGATTTCGATCCTTCGCTGATCAAACAGCGAAAAGTTCTTTAAAAATCAGATTCAACGAACCGATAAGTGTGAACATCGGAAAGCTTGAGGCGCTCGCTGAAGAGCGTCGGAATTTCACGATTCCGAAGACTCAAAAATTTTACGAAGTTCGCGCTTATTGAAGCCGAAAGAAAAGAATTTAATTCTTCTCTTTCAATTCCGGCGAAATAAGAGCGGCAAAACAAAGATTGAACTAAAGAGTTTGATCCTGGCTCAGATTGAACGCTGGCGGCATGCCTTACACATGCAAGTCGAACGGCAGCGCGGGAGCTTGCTCCTGGCGGCGAGTGGCGCACGGGTGAGTAATGCATCGGAACGTGTCTTCTTGTGGGGGATAACTGTCCGAAAGGACAGCTAATACCGCATGAGACCTGAGGGTGAAAGCAGGGGATCGCAAGACCTTGCGCAGGAAGAGCGGCCGATGTCCGATTAGCTTGTTGGCGGGGTAAAGGCCCACCAAGGCGACGATCGGTAGCTGGTCTGAGAGGACGACCAGCCACACTGGGACTGAGACACGGCCCAGACTCCTACGGGAGGCAGCAGTGGGGAATTTTGGACAATGGGGGCAACCCTGATCCAGCCATGCCGCGTGCAGGATGAAGGTCTTCGGATTGTAAACTGCTTTTGTCAGGGACGAAAAGGGATGCGATAACACCGTGTTCTGCTGACGGTACCTGAAGAATAAGCACCGGCTAACTACGTGCCAGCAGCCGCGGTAATACGTAGGGTGCAAGCGTTAATCGGAATTACTGGGCGTAAAGCGTGCGCAGGCGGTTTTGTAAGATAGATGTGAAATCCCCGGGCTCAACCTGGGAATTGCATATATGACTGCAAGACTTGAGTTTGTCAGAGGAGGGTGGAATTCCAAGTGTAGCAGTGAAATGCGTAGATATTTGGAAGAACACCGATGGCGAAGGCAGCCCTCTGGGACATGACTGACGCTCATGCACGAAAGCGTGGGGAGCAAACAGGATTAGATACCCTGGTAGTCCACGCCCTAAACGATGTCTACTAGTTGTTGGGAGAGCAATCTCTTGGTAACGCAGCTAACGCGTGAAGTAGACCGCCTGGGGAGTACGGTCGCAAGATTAAAACTCAAAGGAATTGACGGGGACCCGCACAAGCGGTGGATGATGTGGATTAATTCGACGCAACGCGAAAAACCTTACCTAGCCTTGACATGCCAGGAACCCTGAAGAGATTCGGGGGTGCCCGCAAGGGAATCTGGACACAGGTGCTGCATGGCTGTCGTCAGCTCGTGTCGTGAGATGTTGGGTTAAGTCCCGCAACGAGCGCAACCCTTGTCATTAGTTGCTACGAAAGGGCACTCTAATGAGACTGCCGGTGACAAACCGGAGGAAGGTGGGGATGACGTCAAGTCCTCATGGCCCTTATGGCTAGGGCCTCACACGTCATACAATGGTCGGAACAGAGGGAAGCGAAGCCGCGAGGTGAAGCCAATCCCAGAAAACCGATCGTAGTCCGGATTGCAGTCTGCAACTCGACTGCATGAAGTCGGAATCGCTAGTAATCGCGGATCAGCATGCCGCGGTGAATACGTTCCCGGGTCTTGTACACACCGCCCGTCACACCATGGGAGTGGGGTTCACCAGAAGACGTTTGCCCAACCGAAAGGAAGGCGGCGTCCACGGTGGGCTTCATGACTGGGGTGAAGTCGTAACAAGGTAGCCGTACCGGAAGGTGCGGCTGGATCACCTCCTTTAAAGAGAGTCGGAGTTCTTTAGAGAACGCCTTCAGAGACTTTCACGGTGTTCACACTTATCAGGTCGTTGAGATTTGATCGATCTTTAAAAATTTGGAAAAGTAAAGACATTCTGAAGTTGTCTTGAAGAGAAGTTGAGATGCTTCTCTTCAGATAAAGGCAGCTTCAGGGGTTGTGATTGCATTCAAAACATCGATTCATTGAAGTTCATCGAGAACCGACATGATTCAGAGAAGCAGCGCGTTACAGGTCGTCTTGTTGCTTTGAAGGCAAAAGGCTTCAGAGTTATAGGATCAAGCGACTAAGTGTATGTGGTGGATGCCTTGGCGATCACAGGCGATGAAGGACCCGGCAGCCTGGGAAAAGCCGTGGGGAGCTGGCAAGCAAGCTTTGATCCACGGATGTCCGAATGAGGAAACTCACTTCCTTTAAGGAAGTATCAATGAGTGAATACATAGCTCATTGAGGCGAACGCAGTGAACTGAAACATCTAAGTAACTGCAGGAACAGAAATCAACCGAGATTCTGAAAGTAGCGGCGAGCGAAATTGGAAGAGCCTGCAAGCGTTAGCAGATTCGATACCGGAACGGTCTGGAAAGGCCGGCTACAGAGGGTGACAGCCCCGTACGGGAAATTGGGTCTGTGGGACTAAGCTTGCGACAAGTAGGGCGGGACACGAGAAATCCTGTCTGAAGATGGGGGGACCATCCTCCAAGGCTAAATACTCGTGATCGACCGATAGTGAACCAGTACTGTGAAGGAAAGGTAAAAAGAACCCCGGGAGGGGAGTGAAATAGATCCTGAAACCGCATACATACAAACAGTAGGAGCCCGCAAGGGTGACTGCGTACCTTTTGCATAATGGGTCAGCGACTTACGTTCAATGGCGAGCTTAACCGGATAGGGGAGGCGCAGCGAAAGCGAGTCCGAACAGGGCGAAATTCAGTCGTTGGGCGTAGACCCGAAACCAGATGATCTATCCATGGTCAGGCTGAAGGTGTGGTAACACACACTGGAGGGCCGAACCGACTAGTGTTGCAAAATTAGCGGATGAACTGTGGATAGGGGTGAAAGGCTAAACAAATCTGGAGATAGCTGGTTCTCCCCGAAAACTATTGAGGTAGTGCCTCGTGTAGGGCTCCAGGGGGTAGAGCACTGTTATGGCTAGGGGGACATGGCGTCTTACCAAACCATGGCAAACTCCGAATACTTGGAAGTCAGGGCACGGGAGACAGAGCACCGGGTGCTAACGTCCGGACTCAAAAGGGAAACAACCCAGACCGCCGGCTAAGGTCCCTAATATTGACTAAGTGGAAAACGAAGTGGGAAGGCTAAGACAGTCAGGAAGTTGGCTTAGAAGCAGCCATCCTTCAAAGAAAGCGTAATAGCTCACTGATCGAGTCTTCCTGCGCGGAAGATGTAACGGGGCTAAGTCAATAACCGAAGCCGCGGATTCAACCGCAAGGTTGAGTGGTAGGGGAGCGTTCCGTAAGCCTGAGAAGGCGGACCCGCGAGGGCTGCTGGAGGTATCGGAAGTGCGAATGCTGACATGAGTAACGTTAAAGCGGGTGAAAAGCCCGCTCGCCGCAAGCCCAAGGTTTCCTGCTCTACGTTCATCGGAGCAGGGTGAGTCGACCCCTAAGGCGAGGCTGAGAAGCATAGCTGATGGGAACCAGGTTAATAATCCTGGACCGATTGCAGGTGCGAAGGAGGGACGGAGTGCTGAAGGTCATCCGGGTGTTGGATATCCCGGTTTGCGAGCGTAGGAAGCCGGCAGGCAAATCCGCCGGCGAATTTCCGAGGCGAAGCATCGAGGCTGGTTTCAGCTGAAGTGACTGAATGGACTTCCAGGAAAAGCTTCTAAGCATCAGCCTGCAATTGACCGTACCGCAAACCGACACTGGTGGGCGAGCTGAATATGCTCAGGCGCTTGAGAGAACTCAGGAGAAGGAACTCGGCAAATTGACACCGTAACTTCGGGATAAGGTGTGCCTTTGTAGTGTGAAGGAAGAAACATCCGGAGCATGAAGAGGTCTCAGAGAATTGGTGGCTGCAACTGTTTACTAAAAACACAGCACTCTGCAAAGACGAAAGTCGACGTATAGGGTGTGATGCCTGCCCGGTGCTGGAAGATTAATTGATGGGCTGCAAGGTCCTGATCGAAGTCCCAGTAAACGGCGGCCGTAACTATAACGGTCCTAAGGTAGCGAAATTCCTTGTCGGGCAAGTTCCGACCTGCACGAATGGCATAATGATGGCCACACTGTCTCCTCCTGAGACTCAGTGAAGTTGAAGTGTTTGTGATGATGCAATCTCCCCGCGGCTAGACGGAAAGACCCCATGAACCTTTACTGCAGCTTTGCATTGGACTTTGAACCGATCTGTGTAGGATAGGTGGGAGGCAGTGAAGTTAGGACGCCAGTCTTAACGGAGCCATCCTTGAAATACCACCCTGATTTGTTTGAGGTTCTAACCTGGGAGCGTGATCCGCTTCGGGGACCGTGCATGGTAGGCAGTTTGACTGGGGCGGTCTCCTCCTAAAGGGTAACGGAGGAGTGCGAAGGTACGCTAGGCACGGTCGGAAATCGTGCTGATAGTGCAATGGCAAAAGCGTGCTTGACTGCGAGTCCGACAAGACGAGCAGATACGAAAGTAGGTCATAGTGATCCGGTGGCTCTGCATGGAAGGGCCATCGCTCAACGGATAAAAGGTACTCTGGGGATAACAGGCTGATACCGCCCAAGAGTTCATATCGACGGCGGTGTTTGGCACCTCGATGTCGGCTCATCTCATCCTGGGGCTGTAGCCGGTCCCAAGGGTATGGCTGTTCGCCATTTAAAGAGGTACGTGAGCTGGGTTTAAAACGTCGTGAGACAGTTTTGTCCCTATCTGCCGTGGGCGTTGGAAGATTGACGGGGGCTGTTCCTAGTACGAGAGGACCGGAATGGACTCACCTCTGGTGTACCGGTTGTCACGCCAGTGGCACCGCCGGGTAGCTATGTGGGGAAAGGATAACCGCTGAAAGCATCTAAGCGGGAAACCTGCCTGAAGATAAGTCTTCCTGGAGGCTTTGACCTCCCTGAAGAGTCGTTCGAGACCAGGACGTTGATAGGTCGGGTGTGCAAGCGCTGTGAGGCGTTGAGCTGACCGATACTAATTGCTCGTGAAGCTTGATCCTATAACCGTGAAGCTTTTCATCATGACGGTGAGAAGAACTTCAAGAGAATCGAGAAAGCAGTCGCAACTGCAGTCTTTGCTTTTCCACCCCTTTTTAGCCTGGTGACCATAGCGTGACGGCCCCACTCCTTCCCATTCCGAACAGGACAGTGAAACGTCTCCGCGCCGATGATAGTTGGTTGTATTTCCAGTGAAAGTAGGTCATCGCCAGGCTCCCTATAAACGAAGCCCCTGTTGATTTGATGTCAGCAGGGGCTTTCGCATATTCTGATTCCCAGCCGTTAAAATCGTCTTCTTCAGGTCCGGTCGAGCGGCTACATTCAGCACTACTCCTACACCCAGCATGATCTTCAAGCGTTCATTGATCTCTGAACTCGCCAACATTGCGGGCGGAGTCTTCACCGTGCTTTTCACGATCGTTCTTGCGGTCGCCATGGTGCGCTTCATTAATCTGGCGGCCGGCGGCAGCGTGGATCATTCTGCGGTGCTGCAGCTCGTTATCTACAACGCGCTCGTGAACCTTCCGCCTCTTCTTGCCGCTTCGCTTTTTATTGCTGCGCTGATGACGCTCATGCGCTCCTGGCAGGACAACGAGATGGTGGTCTGGTTCTCTTCCGGAGGCCGCTCGCTCCTCTCATGGATCGAACCCATGATGCGCTTTGCGCTTCCCGTCGTCGTCATGATCGCACTGCTTTCGATTGTGATTTCGCCCTGGGCGCGTTCGGAGACGTATAAGCTTCGCAACCAGTTCACGCAGCGCGAGGACGTGAATGCCATTGCGCCCGGACGCTTCATTGAGGCGCAGGGAGGCAAGCGCGTCTTCTTCATTGAATCCGCGGGCGAAACGCCCAATGAAGTCGGCCGGGTCTTCATGGCGGAAGCTGGAGTCGGGAAAGAGTCTGTTGTTACGGCTGAAAAAGGCGCGATTGAAATCAACGCCGAAGGCGACCGCTACATTGTGCTTAAGAACGGCAGCCGCTTTGAGACGGAGAACGCCTCTGCGGCCACCCGGGTCATCGACTTTCAGGATTACGGCGTGAGGCTCGACATCCGCGTCGACGATGCCTTCCGGTCGACCCGGGCCAATTCGCAGCCGCTCTCCGTCCTTCTGGCGCTTCCGACGCCAGAAAATCAGGCCGAGCTTCTCTGGCGCTTCTCCTGGCCGCTCGCTGCGCTGAATCTGGTGCTGCTCGCAATACCGCTCTCATGCACGTCTCCGCGTGCCGGAAGAAGCCTCAATCTCCTCATGGCGGCTCTCATCTTCATTCTTTACCTGAACGGCCTTTCTGTGGCGGAAAGCTGGGTAACGCGCGAGCGGCTGACGCTCATTTCCGCGCTTCTCCTTCTCAACGGTTCCGTTTTCCTCATCGCGGTTCTTCTCTTTATAAGACGCATCTGGATGACCCGGTGGCTTCCGAGATGGATGTCCGTTTGGTACTGGAAGCAGCGTCGTTCCGAAGGGGGGCGCTAAATGTCCGTCATCGCCCGACAGTTCACGAAGGATATCCTTCTTTCCACCGTATTCGTCCTTGTCATCCTGATTGCGCTTTTTGCGTTCTTCGACCTCATCGGACAGATGGACGAGGTGGGGAGCAACAAGTACGACCTTGCGACGGCGTTTCTCCTCACGGGGCTCACGCTCCCGTCGCGCGCCTATGAGGTGGCGCCGCTTGCCGTGCTGCTTGCCGCCGTCTATACGATGTCGCGCTGGGCGTCGACGTCGGAATTCACGGTGCTTCGCGCCGCGGGCCTCTCGCCCTGGCGCCTTGCCGCAACGCTCATTCTGCCGGGGGTGCTCCTCGTGGCCGGCACCTATGGCATGGGTGAAGTCGTGGCGCCCTGGGCGCAGCGCTATCAGACGGAAGTGCGCTCAACCGGCGACCAGTCGCTCTCTGCACGAGGCTATGTCTCGGGCGCCTGGATCCGCGACGTCGCAAGGACTGAAGGCGGAGCCTCGATTGACCGCTACATCAACATCCGCTCGATCAGCGCGTCGAACCGCTATGCAACCGGCGCCTGGCGCGTCTTTGAGTTCGACGATTCCGGCCGGCTCGAGCGCATGATCCGTGCCGATTCCGGACTCTTTAAGCCCGGGGAAGGATGGACACTTTCGGATGTTACGCTGGTGACCTATCCCGTGATGAACGACAGCCGTACCGATCCGAACCAGACGCCGGTAACGAGCGAAAGGCTCTCCGAATTCCTCTTCCCCTCCACCATTACGCCCGAGATTCTCGGCGTCATGACGACAAAGCCCGATCGCATGGGGATGATGGATCTCTTGAGCTACATCGAGCACCTCACGTCGGTCAACCAGGACGCGGACCATTTCGTCGCCGTCTTCTGGTCGAAGGCTTTTTATCCCCTTGCGGTTCTGGTGATGCTTGCCATCTCCATGCCCTTTGCGTACATGAACGCGCGCTCCGGAGGCGTTGCCATCAAGATTTTCCTCGGCGTCCTCATCGGCATTGCGTTCTATGCGCTCAACAATCTCTTTTCCTACCTTTCCATCTTTGCTGCGGTGCCGCCAGCGGTAATGGCGGCAGCCCCTTCCGTCATGATGTTTATCCTCTCGGGGGCCATGCTCTGGTGGGTTGAAAAACGCTGATCAGTGATCCGGCGTTTGCAGAATAAAAGAAGCGCGGCTTTCTTCCAGGGAATGCCGCGCTTCTTCCTTTCAGAGGCCCGGGAGAGGGTCGACGTCGCTTATTGCGTCTTCGCCTTCCTCCTCGCCTTATGGGCCCGGAGGAATTCCCGCAGGGCTTTTCCTGTCGGCGTTTTCTTTGCCGAGATTTCCTTCGGCGTTCCCTCGCCCACGATGCGGCCGCCTTCTGAGCCTCCCTCGGGGCCGAGGTCGATCACCCAGTCGGCGTCGGCCACGACGTCAAGGTTGTGCTCGATGATGACGACGGTGCTTCCGGCGTCAACGAGGCGCGAGAGCACGTGCATGAGTTTTGCCACATCGGCCATATGGAGGCCCACGGTCGGCTCATCGAGCACGTAGAGCGTGTGCGGAGACCGGGCGGAGAAGGTGCCTTCGGGACGTACGCGGGCGAGCTCGGTAACGAGCTTCAGGCGCTGCGCCTCGCCGCCCGAGAGCGTGGGCGAGGGCTGCCCGAGCGTGAGGTAGCCGAGTCCCACCTCCTGCATGAGCTTCAGGGGATGCGAGATGGCGGGCATGGATGCGAAGAATTCGACCGCCTCGTCAATTTCCATCGCAAGCACGTCGCCGATTGATTTCCCCTTCCATTCGACGGAGAGCGTTTCGGGATTGAAGCGCTTGCCGCCGCAGGCTTCGCAGAGCACCTTGACGTCAGGCAGAAAATTCATTTCCACCGTTCTCAGACCCTGGCCCGCGCATTCGGGGCATGCCCCTTCCGTTTTATTGAAGGTGAAGCGGCTCGCGCCGTAGCCCCGGGCCTTGGCCTCATTGGTTGAGGCAAAGAGGTCGCGGATCGGCGTCATGACGCCCGCATAGGTTGCCGGGCAGGAACGCGGGTTCTTCCCGATCGGGGTCTGGTCGACCTCAAGTACCCGGCCGACGACGTCCGTCCCCTTCATGCCGGAGAGGCCCGCGAGCGCGGCTTTCGGGTTCTCGATCCGGCGCTTCAGGTTCTCATAGAGAATTTCCCGGCAGAGCGTCGACTTTCCGGAACCGGACACTCCGGTGACGACGGTAAGACGCTTCAGGGGGATGTCAAGCTTCCCGATATTGAGGTTCCTGAAGCGAATCCCTTCGAGCGTGACCAATTTGTTGTCCGGGTCAGGAAGGCGCTTCGGAATGCCGGTATGAGGAATGGGGTTGGCAAGCAGCCGCCCCGTCGGGGAGTCGGGATTCTCTTCCAGGTCCTCGACCGTTCCTTCGCCCATGAGGCGGCCGCCGCGCACGCCGGCTCCCGGGCCGATGTCGATGACGTGGTCGGCCCGGCGGATGGTTTCCTCGTCGTGCTCGACGACGAGAAGCGTATTACCCTTCTTCGTGAGCGATTCGATGGCAGAGAGGAGCATGCCGTTGTCTCTCGGGTGAAGCCCGATCGTCGGTTCGTCGAGCACGTAGCAGACGCCTCTCAGGTTGGTGCCGAGCTGACTCGCAAGATGAATGCGCTGCGTTTCGCCGCCCGAAAGCGTCGGCGCGCTTCGTTCGAGCGTCAGATAGTCGAGCCCCACTTCGGCGAGGAAGGAAAGTCTCGAGCGGATCTCCTCGAGCGCATCGTGTGCGATTGCCGCGCTGCGTGAATTCAGCTTCAATCCCCTGAACCACCCGGCGGCTTCGCGCGCCGTCATGCGGCAGACCTCCTGAATGGCTTTCCCTTCCCAGCGGACATTGCGGGCGACCTCATTGAGGCGTGCGCCGCCGCAGTCGGGGCAGACGACTTCTGGTTCGTCTTCCGTCCGGGCAAATTCCGTCGCCATTGCCTCACCCTTCTTTACGGCCTTGCGGATGGCGGCCGTGAGCACGCCGTACCCCGAACAGGTCGGACAGGCTCCGGCTTCGGAGTTGTACGAAAAGAGTCTCGGATCGAGCTCCGGGAGGGAGCGCCCGCACTTCGGGCAGGCGCGTTCGAGCGAATAGAAGATGCCGGGGTGCGTCACGGGCGCGCCGGGCGACACCTGCGAGACGGGAACCGCCCGCAGCTGCGAAGATTTTTCGAGCGCAAGCGCTGCGCGCACGTCCACTTCAATCATGCGCGGCGGCGCTGTCGTGTCCGTACGACCGGCGAGCGCCTCGATGGTGTGAAGCACGTTTCTTGCGAGCTTCGGAATCGTGCTTTCAATGGAAGCGTATTCGCCGTCGACGAGAACGAGCTTCACGCCCTTCTGACGAAGCCTCAGAAATTCCTTTTCGAAAATGCCTTTTCTTCCCGTGACGACAGGAACGAAAAGCGCACATTCCTCCTGCGGAAAAGCTTCTCCGATGCTTTCAGCAATCATGGCCGCCGTCTGCGCTTCGACGGGGACTTGACAGTCGGGACAGTATTCGGTGCCGAGCTTCACGTAGATGAGGCGCAGAAAATGATAGAGCTCCGTCATCGTCGCCACGGTGGAGCGCATGCCGCCCCGGGTCGTGCGCTGCTCGATCGCAACCGTCGGGGGAATGCCGCGGACGCTGTCGACGTCGGGTTCCGGCGGCGGCTGAACCATTGAACGCGCGTAGGCATTGAGACTTTCGAGATAGCGCCGCTGTCCTTCGGCAAAGACGATGTCGAAGGCAAGCGTCGATTTGCCGGAGCCTGACGGCCCCGTGACGACCGTAAAGGCTTCTCTCGGGATGTCGACTGAGAGGTTTCTGAGATTATGTTCGCGGGCACCCTCAATCACGATGGCGTGCGATTCGCGAAGGGCTTCCTGCGGATTGATTCGGGGCTTCTTCAGGGACGGAAGGTTGAAGAAGCTCTCGCGCGAGGCGTCCCGCGCCTGCGCGCGGCGCCATGCGAGGAGCGCTTCGCCCGTGAGCGTTCCCTGGGTCTCGAGCGCTTCCGGCGTCCCTGTAAAGATCACTTCGCCCCCCGCAAAGCCGCCGTCGGGTCCCATTTCGATGACCCAGTCCGCCGCACCGATCACGTCGAGGTTGTGTTCAATCACGATGACCGTGTGCCCCATGGCGGTGAGTCTGTCAAAGACGTCGACGAGCTTTGCCGTGTCGGCAAAGTGGAGCCCGGTTGTGGGTTCATCGAATATGAACGCCTTCCCCTTCTGCCCGCGCACGGCGGGAACGCCTTCGGCAATGCGTGCGGAAAGCTTGAGGCGCTGTCTTTCGCCTCCGGAGAGCGTCGTCAGGGGCTGCCCGAGCTTCAGGTACCCGAGCCCTGTCAGCTGAAGAACCTTCAGGGGCTTGACGACGGCCGCGTGGCGGGAAAAAGCGTCAACCGCCTCATCGACCGTGAGGTCGAGCACGTCGGCAATGCTCAGTGTTTTCCCATTGTCGAGCGTCGGCCGGATGCGCAGAATCTTTTCCTGGTAGCGCTTCCCGCCGCAGTCGGGGCAGGGAAGGTAGACGTCGGAGAGAAACTGCATCTCGACATGCTCCCAGCCGGTGCCCGCACAGCGGGGGCAGCGGCCGGCTCCGGAATTGAATGAAAAATCTCCGGGTTTGAGTCCCGCAACAATGGCTTCCGGGGAGGAGCCGAAAAATTCGCGGATCGCCGTAAAGGCGCCGACATAGCTCGCGGGATTGCCGCGCGTGGTGCGTCCGAGCGAGCTCTGGTCGACGAATTCGATGCCCGCCGGGATGTCGCCCGAAAGCTGAGCGGCGGCGCCATTTTCCGGAGCGTCGCTCTCCGTTTCGGTCGAAAAAACGACTGCGCCTCCCAGTTTCCGTTCGAGCAGAGGAACGAGCGTATCTGCAATGAGAGAGGATTTGCCGGAACCGGAAACGCCGGCAACCGCAATGAGGCGCCCGAGCGGGAAACTCACCGAGACGTCCTTCAGGTTGTTGAGGGTCGCGTGAGAGAGCCGTAATTTCGGCGTTTCATCCGTCACGGGAAGCGCTTTTCGCGTGATGCGCTTTTCTCCCGAGAGATACGCGCCGGTTTCTGTTTTGGCCGAGAGAACGCCCCGCGTCGAGCCTTCGTAGATGATCCGTCCGCCGGCAGCACCCGCACCGGGCCCCAGGTCGATCAGACGTTCGCCGGCGAGCATGACCTGCGGGTCGTGCTCAACGACGACGAGCGTATTTCCCTGTGCGGTGAGGCGCCGCAGAATGCCGTTAACGCGGTCCATGTCGCGCGGGTGGAGGCCGATGGAGGGTTCATCGAGCACAAAGAGCGTGTTGACGAGATTTGCCCCGAGCGCGGTTGTCAGATTGACGCGCTGCACTTCGCCTCCGGAGAGGGTCCGCCCCTGGCGGTTCAGCGTGAGGTAGCCGAGTCCCACGTCGCAGAGAAAAGTAATCCGCGAGAGGCATTCGCCGAGAATGAGCGCTTCGGCCTCGTCGTGCTTTTCGGTCTTGAGGCGTTCGAGGAAGTGCTTCAGCACCACCGCCGGCATGAGCATGAGCTCATGGAAGTTGAATCCGGGAAGCGCTCCGTAGGCCTCGCGCGAAAGCGCGGAGCCGACGGGCTTCGCATCAATGCCGGCATCCGGCGCTTCACCGAGCAGGGCTTCCCGGTCGTCCTTCGTTCCGATGCGCCAGGAAAGCGCCTCCGGGCGCAGGCGCGCGCCGCCGCAGGCCGTGCAGGTCCGGTAGGAGCGGTAGCGCGAGAGCATGACGCGCACGTGCATCTTGTAGTTCTTCGTTTCAAGCCATTCGAAGAAGCGTCCGATGCCGTACCACTCGGTCTGCCACTTTCCCGTCCAGCCCGGCTCCCCTTCTTCAATGATCCGGCGGGCTTCTGCGGGAAGATCTTCGTAGGGAACATCCGTCGGAATGCCGAGTCGTCTGCAGGCGCGCAGCATGTCGTCCTTGCATTCCGCAAAGGACTTGGTGGAAAAAGGCTTCACGGCGTCTTCCCGGAGGCTCTTCGAGCGGTCGGGAATGACAAGTGAGAGGTCTGTCCCGATGACGCGGCCGAAGCCTCGGCAGACCGGGCACGCCCCTACGGGAGAATTGAAGCTGAAGGAAGCGGGTTTCGGGGGCGAGAAGGTGAGTCCGCACTCCGGGCAGGAGAGACCGTGCTGGTAGCGTGCAAATCTCTGAGGGTCTTCGCCCGGACGCTCAACCCAGACGCTCACGCGCCCGTCGCCGCGCTTCAAAGCCGTTTCCAGCGCCTCGATCGCGCGGCTTCTTTCAACGGCGGACGCCCGGAAACGATCGGCCGCAACGACGATGAGCGTTCCGTCTCCCCGCGTCTCCCGGGCGAGAATCCGCGTGAAGCCCTGAGCCGAAAGCCCCGCTTCCGCCGTTTCAAGCGGAAGCGCCTTCGGCACGAAGCGCTCAAAGGCAATGGCCGTGCGCGCGTCGGACATTCCGCGCGCCTCGAGCCGCGCGAGAATGTCCTCCCACATGGAGTCCGGGGAGAAGTCGAGGACCGGAGAGCCGTCATTAGGACAGAAGGCTCTCGCCTTTCTCGCAAAGAGAAGCTTCAGGCGGTCATTCACTTCGGTCATCGTGCCTACGGTCGAGCGCGAGGTGCGGATGACGGCGTTCTGATCAATGGCAATTGCCGGGGGCACGCCTTCGATCGACGCCACCTTCGGGCGGTCCATGCGGTCGAGGAACTGGCGCGCGTAGGGGCTGAAGGTCTCCACGTACCGGCGCTGGCCCTCCGCATAAAGCGTATCGAAGACGAGAGAGCTTTTCCCGGATCCGGAAAGGCCCGTGACGACGGTGAAGCTCCCGACAGGAATGTCGAGGTCAAGGTGCTTGAGATTATTCTGCTCGGCGCCGCGGATGCGGATCGCCGGCGCCGATTCATCCCGGGCGTCGCGGGGAGCATTCTGCTGGGTCATCTGCGTGAAAACTCGGTGGCAGTTTTTCATTTTGAGACTCTAAATCTAGCCCATGGCGCAGCATCCGGGGCGGGCATTCCGGCATCTTTCCCCGCGAGGTCCCGAAAGCACGGATGTAATAAATTGTAAATTTAAAGCAACTGACTCTTGCTTTATCGAAAACACTTCGGCATAATCTCCCTTCTCGATTCAGGGGGGATTAGCTCAGCTGGGAGAGCGCTTGCATGGCATGCAAGAGGTCAGCGGTTCGATCCCGCTATCCTCCACCAAGAATTAAGGTCCCTATCGTCTAGAGGCCTAGGACACAACCCTTTCACGGTTGGTACCGGGGTTCGAATCCCCGTGGGGACGCCAAGGTTTTAAATGCGTCGGACGGCACTAAAGTCCGGCGGATTTACGCCGCTCGCTTCGAAAGAGGCGGGGAAGCACAATCAGAACGTGTCGGGGGATTAGCTCAGCTGGGAGAGCGCTTGCATGGCATGCAAGAGGTCAGCGGTTCGATCCCGCTATCCTCCACCACACATCGTCGAGGTCCCTATCGTCTAGAGGCCTAGGACACAACCCTTTCACGGTTGGTACCGGGGTTCGAATCCCCGTGGGGACGCCACAGTCTCGACGAATGAATTTCTGAAAACCGCAATTTGACCTATCCGGGGGATTAGCTCAGCTGGGAGAGCGCTTGCATGGCATGCAAGAGGTCAGCGGTTCGATCCCGCTATCCTCCACCAGTTGTGAGGCCCGCACGAGTTGATTTCGTACGGGCCTTTGTCTTATCCGGACAGCGTGCAGACGCATAAAAAAAGCCGGAAGCTCGCATCCCGGAGCGTCCGGCTTTCGTGCGAATGGTCTTCAGGAAAGAAGATCAGACAGCACGCTTAACGGTCAATGCTCAGCGCTGACGACGCTTGTCGGCTTCTTCGACGACGCTGCGGCGCAATGTGTCGAATGCTTCATTGAGCGCCGCCATCACATCCTGGTTCGTGCGGGTGACGATGAGGTTCTTTCCCGACGCGGACTGGTCAATGCGGATGGTGAAGGCGCCCATCGTCTGATGACCTTCCTGAGTGACTGTTACCTTGCAGGGCCCGAGCTGATTGTCAAACTTCTGCAGCGCGGCAACCTTCTCATTCACAGCCGTTTCGACGGCGGGGGAGCGGTTAATGCCATGAAAGATGATCTGGGCAGCCATAGGAACCTCGCTTTTTGTTGTTCTGAGCTGGTAGGGAAGAAAGACCGGAAAAAGGAAATCTTTTCGGTTATCCCTAATCAAAGTGTATCTGCTTTCTACGCCCTCGTCGGCGTCACTTTCGTAACGACTTGTCCCAAGTCTCAAGGGAGCTAAAAAGGCGCGTTGCCGCGCACAGAATCCTTTAAAATACGCACGGCGTGTTGAGGCATGCCTTCTTAAGGGCATGTACGACAGGAGTTCGTTTAAAAGAGCTTTCCTCAACCTCAGGCGCCGATACCTTTCAGATTGTGAAGCGGCCCGCTTGATCCGGATCCCTTTGAGGAATCCCGCAGGATTTCAATGGCGAAGCGATTGTTCAATGATTAGAAAACACTTCCGGCCTTCCGGCCGCGAAGGTGATTTTTCTCCGGGGCGACGGCATCCATTCGACCATGCCTTTCGACATTCGATAGAGCGACGAAGCGCGAAACCTTTTCAGACTGACTTCTTCTACATACATTTATTTTGACCAACGGATTCCGCCCCGATGCATGCCCCGCGCCTGATAGGCAAGGCGGAAGTCCGATTTTTATTTTCAGAGAGATACATAGAAAATGGCTATGGATAACAAGCCCTGGCAGGACAAGGGTCCGCGCCGCTCCTTTGATGGCGAGGACGGCGACCGCCGCGGACGTTCCGACCGCTTTGACCGTTTTGATCGCTTCGACCGCTCCGATCGTTCGGATCGCCGCGATTTCGGCGAGCGCCGCTCCTTCGGCGACAGAAAGCCCTTTGGGGATCGTCCGCGCTTTGACCGCTCGGACCGCAATGACCGCTTCGAGCGTTCGGACCGCCGCGACTTCGGCGAGCGCCGTTCGTTCGGCGACAGAAAGCCTTTCGGCGAAGGCCGCTCCTTCGGCGACCGTCCGCGCTTTGAGAGAAAGCCCGGCGGACACCGCTTCGGCGAAGGCCGCCGCGAGGACTTCGGCGTTCGCTCGGGTCCGCGCGCGCGCGCCTACGATACGCGCCGCTTTGCCGAGCGCTCCGACTTTGCCCGCAATGCGATGGTGAAGATCGACAGCGACATCGCCGACTTCTTCGGGAGCCCCGAAGCGGTGAATCAGGCGCTTCGTCTTCTCATTGACGCCGCCCGCGTCGTGAAGCTCGATGCCGTGAAGCCTGCTGAAGCGCAGATCGAACCCGAAACCGCTGCTCAGCTCTATGCGGCTGACATCGACGAAGACGATGTCGAGGATTCGGATTACGGCGAAAGCACGGAAACGTCCGAGTCGCAGGAAGCGGATGCTGCCGGCGAGAAGACGGAAGCCGAAGCTGCCAAGTAATGATGGGACTGCGGGATTATGCGGTGTTCAGAGGGTCGTTAAGCTCGTAGAAACCGAAGTCCCCATACAATGGAAGTCAGATGGATTTCCAGCCCAGAAAGAGCCCCGGAAGCCCCGGGGCTTTTTTCTTCTGCGCGCTCACACTGCGGCTCCTGAAAGATGAACGACTACATCCTTGCGCTCGACCAGGGTACTTCGAGCTCCCGCGCGTTGATTTTCGACCGGCGCGGCGAGACGGTGGCGCTCGCTCAGCGCGAGTTCGCCCAGCATTACCCGAATCCGGGCTGGGTGGAGCACGATGCCGCGGAAATCTGGGACACGGAGCTTGCGGTGGCGCGCGAATGCCTTGAAAAAGCGCATCTCGCGGGAAAGGACATCGCTGCGCTCGCCATCACCAATCAGCGTGAAACGACGGTTCTCTGGGACCGCGTCACCGGCGAGCCGATTGCGCCCGCCATCGTCTGGCAGGACCGGCGCACGACAAAGCGCGTGGAGGCGCTCGAGGCCGAGGGCTTTGAGGCGCTCGTCGCCGGAAAAACGGGCCTGAGGCTCGACCCCTATTTTTCCGCGACCAAAATCGAGTGGATGCTCGACCATGTGCCGGGCGCACGGGAGCGCGCTCAGAAGGGAGAGATCCTTTTCGGCACGATCGATGCATGGCTCATCTGGAAGCTTACGAAGGGAAGCCTGCACGCGACGGACATCACCAACGCCTCGAGAACGCTTCTCTGCGACCTGCGCTCCGGACAGTGGGACGACGAGCTCCTCGACATCTTCCGCATTCCGGCCGGGATTCTTCCGGAAATCATCCCGAGCTCGCGGGTTGCCGGCTATGCAGACCCGGAGTGGTTCGGGGCGGCGATTCCGATTGCGGGGGTCGCGGGCGACCAGCAGGCGGCGGCCTTCGGCGAGGCGTGCTTTCATCCGGGAACGGTCAAGAACACCTACGGCACGGGCGGGTTCCTCCTGATGAATATCGGAAAGGAGCCCCGCGCGAGCGTTTCGAGGCTCATTACGACTGCCGCCTATCGGATTGAAGACGCCCCCGCGAGCTATGCGCTCGAGGGTTCCGTTTTCGTGGCGGGCGCCGTCGTGCAGTGGCTGCGAGACGAGATGGGGTTCGTGAAGCGAGCGAAGGATATTGAGCCCCTCGCGCGGTCCGTAAAGGATGCCGGAGGCGTTTATTTCGTTCCGGCCTTTACGGGGCTCGGCGCTCCGCACTGGGATCCGGACGCCCGAGGGTGCCTGATCGGCCTCACGCGCGGAACCACCCGGGCGCATATTGCGCGCGCGGCGCTCGAGGCGATTGCCTTCCAGAGCGCGGAGGTGCTCGAGGCCATGGCGCGCGATGCGCTCCATCCGGTGAGGGAGCTCCGCGCGGACGGCGGCGCCGCGGCAAACGACCTCCTCATGCAGTTTCAGGCCGACATCACCGGGGTCCCGGTGATCCGGCCTGCACAGACGGAAACAACGGCGCTCGGCGCTGCGTATCTGGCCGGACTCGCTGTCGGCTTCTGGCAGAACGTCGAGGAAATTGAGGCGCTCTGGCGCGCTGATCGGGTGTTTGAACCCGCGATGAGCGCCGACCAGAGAGGATTTTTGTTGAACCAATGGACGCGCGCCGTCGGCCGCGCCCGCAAGTGGAACTGAGACTTATGACTGATGCTCTGAAGACCAAGACTGCGCCTGAGGGCGAAAAGGCCCTGAAGCCCCTTTCGCGCGCGGAGGCGCTTGCCCGCGTGAAGGCGGATCCCCTCTGGGACGTCGTCGTCGTGGGCGGCGGCGCGACGGGCGCCGGCATTGCGGTGGACGCAGCGTCGAGAGGTCTCTCGACGCTGCTTCTCGACGCCCAGGATTTTTCGGCCGGGACGTCCTCGCGCTCGACGAAGCTCATTCACGGCGGCGTGCGCTACATGAAGAATCCCCGCGACTGGGGACTCGTCACCGAGGCCCTTCACGAGCGCAAGGTGCTCATCAACAATGCGCCGCACCTTGTTCACCCGGAAACCTTCGTGCTTCCATGCTTCAAGAAGTGGGAGCGCGAAATCTATACCGTCGGACTGGCGCTCTACGACATGATGGCGGGCAAAGCCTCACTCGGACGCACGAAGTCCCTGAAGGCGGATGCCGCCGCCCTGCGCCTTCCGGGCGTGCGCACCGAGGGCCTCATGGGGGGCGTTGAATTCTTCGACGGGCAGTTTGACGATGCGCGCCTCAATATCGCGCTCATCCGCACCGCGAACCAGCATGGCGCGGCCTGCATCAACTACATGCCCGTGACGGCCATTGAACGTACGGGCGGCTGGATTCAGTCGCTCACCGCGACCGACAAGGAAACGGGCGAAGCCTGCCGGATCCGCACGCGCATGATCTTCAACTGCACGGGCGTATGGACGGATTCGATCCGCCGCATGGTGGATCCTGATGCCCCTTCGATCGTGCGCTGCTCGAGGGGCTCGCATATTCTCCTTGACCGTTCGTTCCTGCCGGGCGACTCCGGCATGCTCATCCCGAAGACCCGCGACGGGCGCGTGCTCTTCTGCATTCCCTGGCACGGGATGACGATCGTCGGCACGACGGACGTCGAACAGCGCGAACCCGACTGGAATCCTCAGGCGACGGAAGACGAAATCAGCTTCCTTCTCGAGACGGCCGCAGGGTATCTCGCGAAGCCCGTGAGCCGCGCAGATGTGAAGGCCTCCTTTGCGGGGCTCCGCCCCCTCCTGAGAGCGCCTGAGGGCGGGTCGACGGCCAAGGCCTCCCGCGAACATGCGGTCATCAGCGAATTCGGCAACATGATCACCGTGGCGGGCGGCAAGTGGACCTCCTACCGCCTGATGGCTCAGGATGCGCTTCTTGAAGCCACCCTGAGGCACCTCGTTCCGGCGCGCCTCTGCGTCACGAAGACCCTGCCGATCGTGAACGACGAGACCTTCGACGCCGAGGCGATAGAAGAGGCGGCCGCCGCGGGACCCATGGCCGATGCCGAAGTTGTGGCTTATGCGCTCTACGCCCGCGACAACGAAGCGGCGCTCACGGCCGAGGACGTGCTTTACCGTCGTCTGCGTCTCGGGCAGATGAATGCCGAAAGAACGGAAAAGCTGATGCCGATCGTCGCCGCCGCCATGGCGGGCGAACCCTATGAGCTCGAAGCGGTGCCGGAACCGGAACCCGAAGCAGAACCGGAACCGGAACCGCAACCTCAGCCGGCGCCTCTTCCTGCTGCGCCTGCAGCGGCGCCGGCCGCCGCTCCCGCGCCTCAGACTGCTCCGGCGTCTGAAGCACCTGAAGCGCCGGCAGCGGCCGCCGAAGCGCCGAAGGAAGCGGGCGAAAAGGCTCCGGCCGCGCCGCTCGCCCAAGCCGCCGAAGAGCCGGATCCCGCACGCATGGCCGAAGCCGTCGAGGCTGCCGTTGAAAAGGCGGCCGCCGAACTCCCTCAGCTCGACGAAAAGCCTGACGAAAAGCCTCTCGAAAAGGCTGAGCCGCCGGCTGAAAAAGTGTCCGGCGGCAAGGCGGAAAAGTCCGCTAAAGCCTAAGATCAGACTTTGAGGGAGCCGGCTGAAGCTTTATGACGCTCCGGCTCCCCCAATGCATTCGGTCCCGATCACTCCCGGGTCCGGCCTCCCGCGCCGGATCCGGGATTTGAATTTTTCAGCGGGTTTTTGAGGAAGAATAGCGCTATGGAATACAGCTTCTGGGGCGGCCTCATGCTGATGGTGCTGATGGCAGACCCGCTCGGCAATATTCCGATCACGATCAGCTGCATGAAGGGCGTGCCCAACAACCGGCGGGTGCGCGTGCTTTTTCGCGAATGCATGATCGCAATGGGAATGCTGCTTCTGGCGATGTTTTTCGGCCGCCCCTTTCTCGCTGCGGTCGGACTCTCGGACGCTGCGCTCTCGATCGGCGGCTCCGTGATCGTCATGCTGATGGCGATCCGCATGGTGTTCCCGACCAAGGAAGGCGTCTTCGGCGAAACGCCGGGCGGCGAACCCTACATTGTCCCGATCGCGATTCCGGCGATTGCAGGGCCCTCGACCATTGCAACCATCATGATGCTGGCGGCCAGTCAGCCCGACCGGCTCTTCGAGTGGGGGCTCGTCGTCTTCATCACCTGCGCGGCGAGCTTTGCCGTTCTCGCCTCCGCCGACTGGCTCGAGCGCCATATGGGCGAAAAGCTGACGCTCGCCTTTGAGCGGCTCACGGGGCTGCTCCTCGCCATGATGGCAACGCAGATGTTCCTCGGCGGCTTCAGCTCCTACCTCGAGTCGCTCCCCAAACACGGGCTCTGAGACGAAGAGGCGCCCGGGGAAGCAGAAGAAAAACCGCCCGTACGAGTGGACACGCTCTTTCCAATTGAGTAAAATCCGCTCCCTTGACTCGAGAGGTCCGGGCGGATTGCTTACCCCATCTTCGGTTTCCACTGGCGCCGCCCCTTAACGGACTTCCGGGCAAGACAAAGAATGCATGCGTTTTCTCTGCCGTCACGGCTTCGCCGTTCCGGAGATGGAGAGACGCATTAAAGAATCCAATTTTCAGAGCGAAAGCCACCCTGCCTAGCAGCAGACTCTGCGGTCGGCGCCATCCGGCAGCAGAATCGGGCGGACGGATTTCCTCATAAGCAACCATTAGGTGAACGCAATGAAGACCTTCTCGGCCAAGCCGCTTGAGGTTAAGCGCGACTGGTTCGTGGTCGATGCCAGTGATAAGGTGCTCGGCCGTCTGGCCAGCGAAATCGCGCTGCGCCTGCGCGGCAAGCACAAGCCCGAATTCACTCCGCACGTCGACACGGGCGACTTTATCGTCGTGATCAACGCTGACAAGCTCGTCCTCTCCGCTGAAAAGGCGACGAAGAAGACGTACTACCGCCACACGGGCTATCCCGGCGGCATCTATGAGACGACCTTCCGCGAAATGCAGGAAAAGCACCCCGGCCGCGCCCTCGAAATCGCTGTCAAGGGCATGCTTCCGAAGGGACCGCTCGGCTATGCGATGATCAAGAAGCTCAAGATCTACGCCGGCGCCGAACACCCGCACACGGCTCAGCAACCCAAGGTTCTGGATCTCTAATAGAGGCTTGAAAAGATGATCGGCAACTACAACTACGGCACCGGCCGTCGCAAGAGCTCCGTCGCGCGCGTGTTCATCAAGCGCGGCACCGGCAAGATCGTTATCAACGGCCGCCCGCTCGAACAGTACTTCCAGCGTGAAACCGGCCGCATGATCGTCATGCAGCCCCTTCAGCTCACCGAAAACGTCGAAACGTTCGACATCATGGTGAACGTCGCCGGCGGCGGCGAGTCCGGTCAGGCCGGCGCTGTCCGTCACGGCATCACCCGCGCCCTCATCGACTACGATGAAGGCCTGAAGTCCGTTCTCTCCAACGCCGGCCTCGTTACCCGCGATGCCCGTGAAGTGGAACGCAAGAAGGTTGGTCTGCGCAAGGCCCGCCGCGCGAAGCAGTTCTCCAAGCGCTAATTGCTTCCCGCGCGCTCTTCCCGAAAGACTTTCTTTCGGGAGAGCCTTTGAAAAGAAGAACCGTCCGACAATCCTGCGGGATCCGGGCGGTTTTTCTTTGGTGCTAACCCTATCTCTGAGCCGGATACTGGTGTAGGATGAGGGACTTCAGAGATCTCCGGATAGTCCCATTGAAGAAGCCGGACCCCGGAGAAGCAATAGGATTTAAGAAGAATGACCGAAGCGACTACGACGACGGCCCAGAACCCCAAGACGGAAGAGGCCGTTCCGGAACTGATGCCTGATCCGATCACTTTTACTGATGCTGCTGTGGCAAAGGTAAAGGAGCTGATGGACGAAGAGGGCAATCCCAATCTCAAGCTGCGCGTTTTCGTCCAGGGCGGCGGCTGCGCGGGCTTCCAGTACGGCTTTACGTTCGATGAAACTCAGAACGAGGACGATGCCGTGATGGAAAAGGGCGGCGTGAAGCTCCTCATTGACTCGATGAGCTACCAGTACCTGGTGGGCGCCAAGATCGACTACAAGGAAGGTCTTTCGGGCGAACAGTTCGTGATCGACAATCCGAACGCGGTGACGACCTGCGGCTGCGGTTCGTCCTTCAGCGTTTAGTCGCGCGAGCTTGAGGCTGAATCTGCATTCAGAAAAGCCGCCGTAGGCATGGAGCTTCCGGCGGCTTTTTTTGAATGGCGTTTAAGAACGCATTCTCTGCGTCAGGCCGGGTAGAGCGCGCCCAGAATCCTCGGGCCCTTCGCCCGCGTGACGGCCGGAAGGTTCCCGGGAAGCCTGAGGAGAAAAGCGCGTGCGAGCCACGCGAAGGCTGCGCCCTCGACCTCCATGGGGTCCAGCCCGCGCGCTTTGGAGCTGAGGACGGCACAGCCGGGCATCGCTTCGCAAACGGCTGCGGCGAGCCGCTTCATCAGGAAGGGGTTGAGGGCTCCCCCGCCGCAGACATAGAGCTCTCGGGCTTCGGGTTCCGTCCCCGCGAGCGCTTCTGCAATGGTTTTTGCCGTGAGTTCCGTGAGGGTCGCGGCGACATCCCGCGGATCGGCCTTTGTTTCCCCGGCTGCGGCAAGGCGTTCCTGAAGCCAGGCGGGGGAAAACCGTTCGCGGCCGGTCGACTTCGGGGCGGGACGCGCGAAATAAGGATCGCTCATGAACCGGGAGAGGAGCTCCGGAATGACGGAGCCTCCGGCCGAAAAGGCGCCTTCTGCGTCGTAGGCGAAGCCGGTGCATTTTTCCATCCAGGCGTCAAGGAGCATATTGCCCGGTCCCGTATCAAATCCGAGCACGGGCGCTTCGCTCCCTTCGGGCGGGATGAGCGTGAGATTGGCAATGCCGCCGATATTGAGTGCGGCTGCAGGGGAAGTTCCCCGGAAAATCCCGGCATGAAAGGCGGGAACAAGAGGGGCGCCTTCGCCGCCCGCGGCCACATCGCGCGAGCGAAAGTCGGCGACGACGTCGATGCCGGTGAGTTCGGCGACCCGGGCCGGGTGGTTGAGCTGCAGGGTGAATCCCCGCTCGGGGCGGTGGCGGATGGTCTGTCCGTGGAGCCCTACGGCGGCGACTTCCTCGCGCCGGATGCCGGATGCCTGAAGGACCTTTTCGATGACGGCGGCATAAAGATCGGCGAGCGCCACCGAAGCGTCGCCCGCGCGCTCGATTTCGTTCGTCGTGCCGAGCGCGAGCGCCTTCAATTCCTCGCGGAGTTCCCCGGGCATCGGGAGATAAGCGCGTCCGAGAGTTGCCATGGGAGCCTTTTCATCCTCCCGAAAGGACGCGATGACGGCGTCTGCGCCGTCAAGGCTCGTGCCCGACATGACGCCGATCGTGATCATCTGCCGCTCCGTCCGAGGTTTTCTGCCCGGGCTTTCCCTTCTTCAAGCGCCACCGGCCGCACGCGCCCGCCCGTACTGGGGGCTTCGCCCTGGTTTTCTGCGGGCGCTTCTTCGTCCGAGAGGTCTTCCTTATTGTCCCGGGCGGCGGCCGCCGCCTGAGCCTCTTCCTTTTCGCGCGCTTCCGCGAGAAGCTTTTCGGGCGAGGGCAGTCCCTCTTCTCTTGCCGCATCCTCAAACATCTTCTGGATGGGGAGCACCCGCGCGCGAAGCTGCGCGAGCTGATAGGCGGAGAGATTTTCCGTGTCGGGGAGGTCGGCCGTAGCCGGATTGATCTGCACGCCGTCGATCATGAGTTCGTAGTGCAGGTGCGGACCGGTTGCAAGTCCCGTGCGGCCGACGAGGCCGATGAGTTCGCCCTTCTTCACGAGGACGCCCGGTCGGATTCCCTTCTGAACGCGCCGCATGTGGGCGTAAAGCGTCGTGCGCCCGAGCCCGTGGTCGATCTGCACGTAGTTGCCGTAGCCCTTTGCTTCGTACGCGACCTTCGTCACGCGCCCGTCGGCGGCGGCGAGGACGCGCGAGCCCTGGGGGGCGCGCAGATCCGTGCCGTTGTGGGGTCGGAGCACTCCCGTGACCGGGTGGCGCCTCAGGGGCGCGAATTCCGAACTCACGTCCTTGATGTCGAGCGGCACGCGAAGGAAGGTCTGGGAAGCGGAGCGGCCGTCAAGCGTATAGAAGCTCCCCGGGTGAGTGCCGTCCGAAAACCAGAAGGCTTCGTGCACGCCCGCATCGTCGATGATCTGGGCGGCAAGGAGCTGGCCGTCCCTGACGAAGCGCCCGTCGGCATATTTCTTCTCGAAGACGAGACGGAGGGTGGCGCCGGGCTTCAAAGCCGCCACCGGGTCGTCCGCGCCGTCCCAGACGGCAAGGAGCTGGTCGGCGATGCTCTCAGGGATGTTGAGCGATTTGGCCGTGGCGTTGAGTCCGTTTTTGGCTTCCCCTGAAACCAGGGCGTCCATGGTGGAGAAGGTGAAGGGAAGAACGTCGGAAATCAATTCCCGGCCGATGCGGGATACTTCAATGGTGCGCGAATCGGCCTGGCGCGGCCCGTCAAGATAGAGGCGCAGGAATTCGAGCTCGCCCGAATCCGCTACGCCCGCCGTGATGTGCTGCCCGGGCTGAAGCGCAAGAAAGGGCTCAAGGTGGGGCGCTGCATCAAAGAAGGAAAGCGCCTGCGGATCATGGATGCCGAGATGCGCGAAGAGCGAAATCAGGGTGTCTCCGGGTTCCACATCGTAGTGTCGGGGCGTGTAGGCGCCCAGGCGCGCGAGTTCTGCAATCTCGGGAGTCAGGTCCGGGGCCTTCACGTCGATCGAGAGGGTTTCGGCTCGCACGGGCGAAGGCGCGAGCGCCGGGCCGAGCGCAGACAGAAGTCCCGCGGCGAGGCCGGTGCCGACAAGAAGAAGACCGAGCGCAAGCGCCCGGGGTTTGGCTTCATCCGGGCGCAGACCGAGGCGGATGAGCCTCGTGCGCGACGAGAGAAGTGCGGCACGGCCGAACGCGCAGAGCACGTTGGCAACGAGAGACGGAGCCGGCATCAGAAAAGTCTGAGGAGAAATAAAATAATAAATTCAGGTGAATCTTGGATTTTAGACGCCTCGCGGCGCAACCTGCTAAAGTTTTCCGATTATCGATCATGACAGGGCGGCCGCCCCGGACGAAAGCGCCTGAGCGCGCTTTCTCCTCCTCATGCGGGGGCTTCCGGGACCGGATGGCCGCCTCGCCCGATTTCTCACTGCCAGAAACCCTGTTTTCCTCGAATACAAAATGACACAAGAAACTGCGCCCGAAAAGAAGGGGCCCGAACGCTTTCCCGTAACGGACGACATCCGCGAAGCCATGGCGACCATTGCCCGCGGAACGGACACCTTCCTCATTCAGTCTGAGTTCGAGCAGAAGCTCGCCCGCTCGAAAGCGACGGGCACGCCCTTACGCTGCAAGCTCGGCCTCGACCCGACGGCGCCCGACATTCATATCGGCCACACGGTGGTGCTCAATAAGCTCCGCCAGCTTCAGGATCTCGGCCACACGGTGATCTTCCTCGTGGGCGACTTCACCGCCGCGATCGGCGATCCGTCGGGGCGCAACACGACCCGTCCGCCGCTTTCGCGCGAGCAGATTGAAGAGAATGCCCAGACCTACCTCAATCAGGCGGGCTACATTCTCGACCTCGACAAAACGGAAGTCCGCTACAACTCGGAATGGAGCAATGCGCTCGGCGCAGCGGGCCTCATTCAGCTCGCGAGCCGCTACACCCTCGCGCGCCTTCTTGAGCGCGACGACTTCGCGAAGCGCTTTAAGGAAGAGCTTCCGATTGCGATGCATGAGCTGCTCTACCCCCTCATGCAGGGCTACGACTCGGTGGCGCTCAAGGCCGACCTTGAGCTCGGCGGCTCCGACCAGCGCTTCAACCTCCTCGTTGGCCGCGAACTTCAGCGCCAGTACGGCCAGGAGCCGCAGTGCATTCTCACGATGCCGCTTCTCGTTGGCCTCGACGGCGTCGTGAAGATGAGCAAGAGCAAGAAGAACTACATCGGCATCACGGATGCGCCGAACGATATGTTCGGCAAGGTCATGTCGATTTCCGACGATCTCATGTGGAACTGGTACGACCTTCTTTCTCTGAAGGGCAACGACGAGATCGCGCAGCTTAAGAAGGAATGCGCCGAAGGCCGCAATCCGCGCGACGCGAAGGTGCTCCTTGCGCGAGAAATCGTCGAGCGCTTCCACAGCGCCCGGGCGGCCGACGAAGCCGAAAAGGAATTCAATGCGCGCTTCCAGAAGGGAGCGGTTCCCAATGACATCCCCGACGTTGAGGTTGCGGCGCCCGAGGGCGGAATCGGCATCCTGCAGATGATCCGCGCTGCGGGGCTTGCGCCTTCCAATGCGGAGGCCGGGCGCAATGTCGACCAGGGGGGCGTGCGCATCAACGGCGAACAGGTGAAGGACCGGACGCTGCGCTTCACGCCGGGCGAGCCGATGGTTCTTCAGGTAGGCAAGCGCCGCTGGGCGCGCGTCACCGTGGTCGCTGAGAAATGATTCTTCTGCTGCAGCGCGTGAGAGAAGCCCGCGTCGACCGGAGGGGCGAAGCAGGCGCGCCCGACGAGAAGCTCGGCAGCGTGGGGAGAGGCTTTCTTGCCTTTGTCTGCGCCGAAGCGGGCGACACCGAGGAGACGATCGGGAAGGCCGCTCGAAAGACCGCTCGCCTTCGCGTTTTCGAGGATGAGGCGGGCCGCATGAATCTTTCCGTAAAGGATGTGGGCGGCGGCGTTCTTGCCGTTTCGCAGTTCACGCTCGCCGCGGACTGCATGAGCGGCAATCGCCCGAGCTTCTCAAAAGGCGCCGCGCCCGAGGAGGCCGAGAAGTCCTATCTTCGCTATGTCGAAGCGCTCCGGGGAGAAGGTCTTCCCGTTGAGACCGGATCCTTCGGCGCCCATATGCTCGTCGCGCTCGTCAATGACGGGCCTGCGACCTTCTGGCTCAAGTTCTAGTTTCGTTTTTTTCGATAGGAGGCCGTTATGGAGCTTCAATCTCATACCTTTTCCGAAGGTGAAATGATTCCCGAGCGCTGCGCTTACGGGCGTCTCGGCGAGGGCGGGAAAACGGTCGCAAGCGAGAACCTTAATCCCCATCTCGCCTGGACGGACGCCCCGGAAGGCACCAAGTCCTTCGTGGTGGCGTGCCTCGATGACGACGTGCCTACGAACCTTGAGGAAAGGGATCATGCCGGAGAAATTCCTGCCGGTCAGATCCGGCGCCGCTTCGTGCACTGGGTGCAGGCGGACGTTGCTCCCGAGACGACGGAATTTCCCGAAGGCGCTCTGCGCCACGGCGTGAAGACGCCGAAGAAGTTCGGTCTCCCCGGCATCAACGACTACAGCCGCGGCACGGTGCCTGAGCCCGGAAGCGTCGGCACGGGCTACGACGGTCCCTGCCCGCCCTTCTTTGATGCCCGCCGCCACTATTACCGCTTCCAGGTCGCGGCGCTCGACGTCGCGCATCTCGAAGGCCTGCCCAGGACCTTTACCTGGAAGGATGTCGAGGACCGCATGAAAGGACACGTCCTTGCCACTGCGGAACTCGTCGGAAGATATACACTGAATCCCCGTCTGCGCGGCGCCTGAGGCATTCAGACGCCTGAGCCGCTCTCCCATCACCCCAATATTCAGGAACAGCAATAGAAATGTTCAAGACAACCGACAGCCCCGCCAAGGCGGATCCGGATCTGTGGCAGTGGATTGACGCCGAAGCGCGCCGCCAGGAACAGAATATCGAGCTTATCGCCAGCGAAAACTATGCCTCTCCGGCGGTGATGGCTGCTCAGGGAAGCTGCCTCACCAACAAGTACGCGGAAGGCTATCCCGGAAAGCGCTATTACGGCGGCTGCGAATTCGTCGACGAGGTTGAGCGCCTCGCCATCGAGCGCGCGAAGAAGCTCTTCTGCGAGCCCGCCGGCGTGGAAATGGCTGTGAACGTGCAGCCGCATTCGGGCGCGCAGGCCAATTCCGCCGTCTTCTTCGGGCTCCTTCAGCCGGGCGACACGTTCATGGGGCTTTCGCTCGCAGACGGCGGCCACCTCACGCACGGCATGCACCTCAACTTCTCCGGCAAGTACTTCCATTGCGTTCCTTACGGCCTGAACGAAGCCGAGGAAATCGACATGGACGAGGTCGAGCGTCTCGCGAAGGAAAATAAGCCCAAGCTCATCGTGACCGGGGCATCGGCCTATTCGAAGCGGATCGACTTCAAGCGCTTTGCGGAAATTGCGCATGAGGTCGGCGCTCTCCTGATGGTCGACATGGCGCACTATGCGGGCCTCATCGCCGCGGGCGTCTACCCGACGCCTTTCGGACACGCCGACATTGTGACCACGACCACCCACAAGACGCTGCGCGGTCCGCGCGGCGGCATGATCTTCGTGCGTCCCGACCTTGAAAAGAAGATCAACTCCGCGGTCTTCCCGGGCATGCAGGGCGGTCCCCTCATGCACGTCATCGCCGCGAAGGCCGTGGCGTTGGGCGAAGCGCTCACGCCGGAATTCAAGGCCTATCAGGAGCAGGTCGTGAAGAATGCGGCGGTCATGGCCGAGCAGCTCATGCACCGGGGGCTGCGCATCGTGTCGGGCGGCACCGAAAGCCATGTGATGCTCGTCGACCTGAGGCCCCTTCACATCACGGGGAAGGCCGCCGAAACGGTGCTTCATTCCGTCGGCATCACGGTCAACAAGAACGCCATCCCGAATGATCCGGAAAAGCCCTTCGTCACGTCGGGCATCCGACTCGGCTCGCCCGCAATGACGACCCGCGGCTTCAGGGAAGACGAGGCGCGCCTGACCGCCAACCTCATCGTCGACGTGCTTGAGGCCCCTGAGGATCAGGCCGTCCTTGACCGCGTCCGCGTGGAAGTGGCGAAGCTCACCGCGCAGTTCCCGGTTTACGGCGAATAATCCCAAAAAATCGCCTCGAGCGGATTCTTTGGAGCGCCTGCGGCGTGCTTAAGAAATCCGCATCGTTTTTTTAAGGCTTTCGGCACAGGATCTGGTCCTTCCGAAAGCCTTTTTGCTATCAGATGTGTCTTCAAGCTTAAATTCGGGACGGCGGGTCCGCTAAAATGACCGGATAACCTTCTTTTCCCTTCTCCCATCCTTATCCGGAGTATGAGGTTTTCATGCGTTGTCCTTTCTGTCAGCACAATCAGACGAGTGTTGTGGATTCCCGCACGCCGGAGTCCGGGCTCGTGATCCGGCGCCGGCGTCAGTGCCAGAGCTGCGGCAAGCGCTTCACAACTTTCGAGCGCATTTCGCTCGCCATGCCCTGGATCGTGAAGAAAGGAGGCGGCCGCGCCGAATACAGCCGCGAGAAGCTGAGAAGCTCCATGGCGCTTGCGCTGAGGAAGCGCCCGGTCTCGTCCGAACGCATTGATACTGCGGTGGACGCGATCGAGCGCAAGATGTCCGGCACGGGCGAGCGCGAAATCCGCTCGAGCCGCGTGGGGGAGCTCGTGCTTGAGGAGCTTCGCGGCATTGACATCATTGCCTGGATCCGCTTTGCGTCCGTCTACCTCAACATCAGCGACCCCAAGGCGTTTGCCGAGATGATTGAGCGGGCGCTCCATGAGAGCGGACACGGCGAGGCTCAGGACGCTGCGGAGAAAGCGTGATGACTCAAACGGAAAAAGCGCTTCGCCTGAAGACGGACGAAGCCTGGATGGACTTTGCGCTCGACGAGGCGAAGAAAGCCTGGCGGCTCTCGCCTCCCAACCCTTCCGTGGGTGCGGTGATCGTGAAGGACGGGCGTCTGATCGGCGCCGGAAGCACCCAGCAGACGGGCGGCCCTCACGCTGAAATCATGGCGCTCCGGGACGCTGAGGCGCGCGGAGAAAATGTGGAGGGCGCTACCGTCTACGTGACGCTCGAGCCCTGTTCGCACTGGGGGCGCACGCCCCCCTGCGCGCTTGCGCTGATCCAGGCGAAGGTGGCGCGCGTGGTGGCGGCGACCGGCGACCCGAACCCGAAGGTTTGCGGGCGGGGTCTGAGGATGCTCGAGGAGGCCGGCGTCGAGGTTGAGCTCGGCGTGCGCGAAAAGGAAGCGAAGGAAGTCAATGTGAGCTTTCTCGCGCGCATGACCCGCGGCACCCCCTGGGTGCGCGTGAAGACGGCCGTTACGTTGGACGGGCGGACAGCGCTTCCCGACGGACGCTCGAAATGGATTACGGGCGAGGCCGCCCGCGCCGACGTGCAGCTCTGGCGCGGCCGTTCGGGCGCTGTTGTTACCGGCGCCGGGACCGTGCGCGCCGACGACCCGCAGATGAACGTGAGGCTTGAGGACCAGATCCGGCAGCCTCTGCGCGTGGTTGTGGATCCGCGGCTCGAGACGAGCCCGCAGGCAAGGATTCTTCATTCTCCGGGTGGCAGGGTGCTCTTTGTCTCGGCTGAGGAGCATCGCGAACGCAGGGATGCTTTGGAAGCCGCCGGCGCCGAAGTGCTCCGGATCCCGCATCCGGAAATCCCGGGACGCGTCGACCTTGCGCGGCTCATGGTTGAGCTCGCCCGCCGCGAGGTGAACGAAGTTCACGTGGAGGCGGGTCCCCGCCTCACGGGCGCCTTCATTGAGGCGGGGCTCGCCGACGAGCTTCTCGTCTACATGGCGCCCTGTCTTTTCGGCGCGGGGCTCCCGCCGGCCGTCATTAAGGAGCCGCAGTCGCCCGGTGAAGCGCTGCGCTGGCACATTCATTCCCTTGCCCCGATCGGGGGCGACATCCGAATTCTTCTGAGGAGATAAATCAAGATGTTTACCGGTATTGTTCAGGCTATCGGCAAGGTTCGCGAACCTGAAAAGCTCGGCGACGGCGTTCGCCTTACGATCCTCGCGCCCGATCTCGGGCTCGACGAAGTGCACGTGGGCGACTCGATCGCCGTGAACGGCGCCTGCATGACGGTGGTCGAGGTGAGCGAGCGCGAATTCAAGATCGACGTTTCGGCCGAAAGCCTCTCAAAGACGACCGGGCTCGACACCTTCGGCGAAGTAAATCTCGAAAAGGCGATGCGCTTGTCCGATCGTCTCGACGGCCACATCGTGAGCGGCCACGTCGACGGCGTGGGGCAGGTCGAATCGATGGAGCCCGTGGCGGAATCCTGGAAGCTCGTCGTGCGCGTGCCCCGCATGCTTTCGCCCTATGTCGCCTACAAGGGATCGATCACGATCAACGGCGTGTCCCTCACCATCAATAAGGTCGAGGATACGGCGCTCGATACGCTCGTCACGATCAATCTGATTCCGCACACCGTCGAAGTCACAACCTTGAAGCACCTCAAGGCGCAGAGCTACGTAAACGTTGAGATCGACACTATTGCGCGCTATGTCGAGCGCATAATGTCGCTCAAGGATGACGACGCTCTTTTCTAAGACGACGTCTAGAAGACGCTTCTTTCAGAGGAAGAAGCTCGCGAGACTCTTTTGAAGCGCGCGTCCGGCGCGGCCGTGGATGTCATCCCCGGCCCCGGAGGCGCGTTTTCTTATTTCAACGTCCGGAGGAATTCCGTCCTTCCATTTTTTCGAAGGCACGGACGGAGAGAATTATGGATACCATGCTTTTTACGCCGATCGAGCTCGGTCCGGTGACGATTCCCAACCGCATTGCGGTTCCGCCGATGTGCATGTACAGCGCCAAGAGCGGCGTGGCGCAGCTTTTTCACAAGATGCACT
The DNA here is from genome assembly GCF_006337085.1 of Sutterella faecalis. Taxonomy (GTDB): domain Bacteria; phylum Pseudomonadota; class Gammaproteobacteria; order Burkholderiales; family Burkholderiaceae_F; genus Sutterella; species Sutterella faecalis. Next base: position 2,114,179 of record NZ_CP040882.1, read on the forward strand.
ACGGTCATCTGGCGGCGTCCGGTGCCGGCCTCGTCTGCATCGAAGCAATGGCCGTGACGCCCGAAGGGCGCATTACGGAATCCGACCTCGGCCTCTGGTCGGATGAGTGCGAGGCGGGCCTGAAGGAATTGGTCGACCTCATGCATGAAATCGAACCCGCCTGCCGCGTGATGGTGCAGCTCAATCACGCCGGAAGAAAGGCAAGCGTAACGAAGCCCTGGGACGGCGTGGCGAGGACGGTGGAGCCGATGGACGGCGGCTGGCCCGTGCGCGCCCCTTCGGCCATTCCCTTCAACGAGCGCTATACGAAGCCCCGCGTGCTTTCGTTTGAGGACTGCGCGCGGGTCGCGAATGCCTTCGGGGACGCCGCCAAGCGCGCGGAGCGCGCCGGCGTGGACGGGATTGAAATCCACATGGCCCACGGCTACCTCATTCACCAGTTCCTTTCGCCCCTCACCAATACCCGCATTGACGAATACGGCGGCGCGCTTGAGAACCGCATGCGCTTTGCCCGCGAAGTGATGAATTCCGTAAAGAGCAATGTGAGCGACAAGGTTGCCGTGGGGCTTCGCGTGTCGGCGACCGACTGGGTGCCCGACGGCTGGACGATCGACGACACGGTTGCGCTGGTGAAGCTCGCGAAAACGCAGGGTCTTCACTTTGTCGACGTTTCCACGGGCGGGAATATTGAAAATGCCCCCATTCCGGTGGGGCCGGGCTACCAGGTGCCCTTTGCGAGCCGCGTGAAGGCCGAGACCGGCATGCCGACCTTCGCGGTCGGCCTCATCCGCGACGCCTGGCAGGCCGAAACGCTCCTGCGCGAAGGCGCGGCCGACGTGATCGATATCGGACGCGCGATGCTCGACGACCCGCACTGGGGCTGGCACGCCGCGAGCGCGCTTCATGTGAAGGAGGTTCCCGAGCTCGTCGTGCCGCCGCAGTATCTGCGCGGACTCACGTACTGACGCTTCCGTGCCGGGAAAGCGCCCGCTATCCTGCGGGCGCTGCGGTAAAATTACTAATTCCTCCATGAAGAGCGTCTTTCAGGACGCACTTCTTTTCACGGGCGGATTCCCGGGTGCTTATTTCGGGAAGCCGCTCGAAGCTCTTTTTGACCGAGCGAACTCCCGGCCGTCCTGATTCACGGATGGTGCGGCTTCGCTTTCTGCCTTCCCTAAAGGAGACGCAAATGGCAGTTGACATCATCCCGACTTCTACCGACGGCACCGATCTGCGCATCGGCATTGTGGTTTCGCGCTTCAATGAGTATGCCGGCCGCGGTGAGTTCGAGGCCTGCATGGATGAGCTGCGCAAGCTCGGCGTGATGGACGAGGACGTGACGAAGGTTTCCGTTCCCGGCGCGCTTGAGATCCCGTTTGCGCTCATGAAGCTCGCGCAGACGGAAGAGTACGATGCGCTGATCGCGCTCGGCGCCGTCATTCGCGGCGAGACCTATCACTTCGAGCTCGTCTCGAACGAATCCGGTTCGGGCATCACCCGCATCGGCCTCGACTATGAAATTCCGATCGCCAACGGCGTGCTCACGACGGAAAACGACGAGCAGTGCCAGGAGCGCCTCGAAATGAAGGGCCGCGACTGCGCCCGCTGCGCCGTTGAAATGGCGAACCTCGCGAAGGAATTCGTTTCCGCCGAGGATTTCGACGACGAAGAAAACCGCGTTGAATAACTTCCGGGCGCGACAAAGCCCGATCTGCCTACGGACGCTTTGAAGCCGCGCTACAATGCGCGGCTTTTCCGCCCGGACGATCGCTATTCGAGGCGCGTCCGCCCCTAAGTTCTATTCCTCTCTTAGAGAAGCAAGGAAAACATGACAGAAGCGCACAAGCCCAGCCGCCAAGCCCATTCCCCGCGCCGTCTCGCGCGCGTTTTCGCGCTCCTCGGCGTCTATGAATGGATTGCGAACCCCGAGCTTTCTGCTGAGAAAATTGAGCAGGGTCTTCGCGCGCTCATTGAAGAAGAGGACGGCGGTCCTGTGGAAGATGCAGGCCTTACGGTTGAAGACTGGTCGCGTGCCGACCGCGAACTTCTCGCAACGCTGCTTTCCGGCGTCGTCTGCGAACATGCGGCGATCGAGGCCGCCTTCGCGCCCTTCGTCGACCGCGACCTGAAGCGCGTGTCGCTCGTCGAGCGTTCGATTCTTTTCTTGGGCACCTTTGAGCTTATGCGCGCGCCGGAAACGCCCTACCGCGTCGTTCTCAACGAGGCGATTGAACTCGCCAAGCGCTTTGGGAGCGGCTACCGCTTCACGAATGCCGTGCTCGAACGTGTTGCTGAGAAGGTTCGCGAAACGGAATTCAAGGCCGATCACGCGGAGAAGGCTCAGAAAGACGCAAAGTAATCGGAACCTTCGATTGGGGCGCGCGCGTCGCGCGCCGGCTGCCGATTCTCAGAGAGGTCGCTCGTCTTTGCGGGCGGCCTTTTTCCGTCATTTCGGACGGAAAGTCGGCTACGCTCATGAAAGTTGAATTTTTTGCATTGGCTTTCCTTTCAAGGAGGCAGTTCCAAAATGGCTGAAGCCGGTGAATTTCAAATCATTGAAAAATTCTTTACCTATCAGACGTTCGGCGCCTGGAAGAGTCAGGGCGTGGGCGATGACTGCGCGATCATCGATACGGGAGCGGGCCGCATTGCGGTCACCTGCGACATGATGGCGCTCGGCACCCATTTTCTGCCGGATGCGGATCCTGAAGATGTGGGCTACAAGGCCCTTGCCGTGAATCTTTCCGACCTCGCGGCGGCAGGCGCCGTCCCCCGGGCCTTCTTCCTCTCGATCGGTCTCCCTCGCCGCGACGACGGGTGGCTTGCCGACTTTTCGAGGGGCTTGATGAAGCTCGCGCGCGAGTCGGGATGCGCGCTTCTCGGGGGCGACACGACGAGAACGCCGGAGGTTGAGGGGCATCATGCCCCCGTGACCATCAGCATTACCGCGATGGGGGATCTTCCCGCCGGTATGGGACTCACACGAAAGGGCGCGAAGCCCGGCGACGACATCTGGGTTTCGGGGACCGTGGGCGACGCCTATGCGGCGCTCAAATGCCGCTGGGGCGCCTGGTCGGTGATGCCCGATCTCGAGCCCGCGCTTTTTGCCCGCATGGACAGACCCACGCCGAGAATTGCGCTCGGTCAGGCGCTTCTTGGCGCCGCATCAGCCGCTGCGGACATTTCCGACGGACTCCTTGCGGACCTCGGGCATATTCTTGAGCGAAGCGGCGTTTCGGCAGAAATCGAGTGGGAGAAGATCCCGACCTCGGTCGCGCTTCAGTCGATGACGCCCGCGAGGCAGCATGAGGCGGCGCTCGCGGGGGGCGACGATTACGAACTCATCTTCACGGCGCCCCCTTCGAGCGCCGAGCGGATTTACGAAGCGGGCCTTCTTTCCGGCACGCCCGTCACGCGCATCGGCCGCGTGATCGAGCGCACCTCGCGCGCCGTGACGGTGAGAACGCCCGACGGGCTTCCCGTACTCCTCGTGACGGAGGGGTTCGACCACTTTAGGAATGAGGAGTAACGCGTGAGCGCGAGAGGCAAGTACGATCCTGCCAACCCGGCCAATCGCCTGAGGCTTGATCCCAAATGGGCCTTCGGAACCTTTCCCGGGCTGATTTCCACCTTCTTCGGCGTCGGCCTTCTTCGGCCCGCGCCGGGAACCTGGGGGTCGCTTGCGGCCATGCTCGTTTTCGGACTCCTCTCGCCCTATGTCGGGCGGGAGGCCTGGTTCGTCCTCACGGCGCTTCTTTTCGTGCTCGGCGCCTGGGCCTGCGAGAGAGCGGGGCGCACGGTCGGCGTGATGGATCACGGCGGCTTCGTGATCGACGAGGTGGTCGCCGTCTGGGCGATCGCTCTCGCGCTTCCCTCGGGCTGGGGCTGGTGGTTCGCGGCCTTTGCCGTCTTCCGGCTTTTCGACATCGTGAAGATCTGGCCCGCGTCGTGGATCGATCATCGATTGAAGACCGGATTCGGCGTCATGCTTGACGACCTCTTTGCGGCGCTTTATGCGTGGGCGGCGATTGAGCTCGCCCTCGCGCTCTACTGGAGGATTTATGGATAATCAGGGAAAGCTTCGCAGTCAGGCGGAACTCGCCGCAGAGATCCTCGCCGCCCGGGCGAAGGAAAAGGGGCGCGTTGTCGCGACGGCGGAAAGCCTGACGGGCGGGCTCGTCTCAGAGCTCATCACGGGCGTAGCCGGCTCTTCCGCCTGGTTCGACCGCGGGTTCGTGACCTATCAGGCGGAAGCCAAGGTCGAAATGATCGACGTTCCCGCGGAAATGATCCGCACTGAGGGCGTGGTTTCCGAACCCGTTGCCGAAGCCATGGCGCGCGGTGCGCTCGCCTCGTCGAAGGCTGATCTTGCGGTGGCGCTCACCGGTGTGGCAGGCCCTTCGGGCGGCACGCCGGAAACGCCGGTCGGCACCGTATGCCTCGGCTGGGCCGAGCGCACCGATTCGGGGGCCATCGTGACTTCCGTGCGCACGATTCATGCGCCGGGCGACCGGCGCGCCGTGCGGCTCGCCGCCGCCATTACGGCGCTTCAGGGACTGATCGCCCTCATCGACGGGACCGATCCCATGCGGATGCCCTCGCAATACGATTAAAGTTCTCTGATTCTGCCAGAATTTTTCTTATCTCACTCTTTTCTATTTCCCCACGGAACCCCATATGTCGAGTTCGCTGGACATCCTGATCCTACTCATTCTGATTCTTCTCAACGGCGTCTTCGCAATGAGCGAAATTTCGCTCGTTACGAGCCGCCGCGCGCGGCTCGCGCGCATGGCCGAAGAAAAAGCAACGGGCGCCGCCCGTGCGCAGGAACTGAATGCCGATCCCACGCGCGCCTTGTCCACCATTCAGGTGGGCATCACCTCGATCGGCATCCTTTCGGGCATCGTGGGCGAATCCGCGCTCGCGCAGCCGATGGCCGCGGTGCTGATTTCCTTCGGCATGAGCCCGGAGAGCGCGAAAGCCATCGGGGTGGTGATCGTGGTGGTGCTCATCACGTATTTTTCCATTGTGCTCGGCGAACTCGTCCCGAAGCGCATCGGGCAGATGTCGCCCGAGCGGATTGCCTGCCGCATTGCGCCTCCCATTCATCTTCTCTCGGTGATCGCCGCTCCCTTCGTGAAGCTCCTGTCCTTCTCGACCAAGTGGCTTCTCGCACGCTTCGGCGTCAAGGACACGGGCACCTCGCAGGTGACCGAAGAGGAAATCCACGCCATGATTGAGGAAGGGAAGGAATCCGGCGTCATTGAAACCGTCGAGCGCGACATGGTGAGAAACGTCTTCAGGCTCGACGACCGCCAGGTTGCCTCGCTCATGACGCCTAGAGCCGACATCAGCTGGATCGATATTGATGATCCGGTCGAGGAGAACGTGGAAAAGATCCGCTCCTCGCGCCGTTCGCGGCTGCCCGTCTGCGAGGGCGGCCTCGAAAACGTGAAGGGCGTCTGCTCGACCCGGACGCTTCTTCAGCAGATCCTTGAAAACGGGAAGCCCGACTTCAAGAGCAATCTTTCGCCCGTCAACTACGTGCCTGAATCGCTCACCGGCATGGAGCTTCTTGAACACTTCAGAAAAACGGACGTTCCGCTTGCCCTCGTCGTTGACGAATACGGTGAAGTGATGGGGCTGGTCACGCCTCGCGACGTGCTCGAAGCCATTGCCGGCGAATTCAAGCCTGAACTTCCGGGCGACGGCTGGGCAAGCCGCCGCGAGGATGGCTCCTGGCTCCTCGACGGCATCATTCCGGTGCCGGAATTGAAGGACGTTCTTAATCTCAAGCGCGTCCCGGAAGAAGAGCACGGCCGCTACAGCACGCTCGCGGGCATGATGATGCTTCTCCTCGGAAGACTTCCGCGCGAGGGCGACGTCGCCGAATGGGGCGGCTGGAGGCTCGAAATTGTCGATATGGATGGTCGACGCGTCGATAAGGTGATCGCCTTCCCGGCGGGCGGACGCTCGCGTCCGGGCGCGGCCCGTCCGGGCGTTCCTGCCGGGACATCTGAAGTTGTCCCCAGTACGCCTCCCGAGGCTTCTCAAAAGGAAGTGGAAAAAGGCTGAAATCCCTGCGGCAGAGGGAATGTCGTTCTTTGCAGGGCTGTGGATAACCCTGTGGAAGAAAAGCGTGCGGCCTAAACCTTCCTGTGGATAAGTTGGTATCCTCTGCCGATAGGAAGAAAGAAGAGGGACGCGTCGGGCGTCCCTTCATTAAATGAAAAAGAGAAAAGAAGAATGACGACGACAAAGCGTATAGGTGTTGCCGCCGGCGTCCTGGTGCTGCTTGCCGGCAGCGTCTTCGGGCTCGTGCATTGGGAAGGCCGCATGTGGGATGCGCGGGTAGAGAAAATTGCCGCCAATCCCCCGCAGGGCCTCAAGGTGACCTATGAGGAAACGGGGCGCACCTGGAGAACGCGCGCCTTCCGGGTGCGCGTTGAAGCTCAGGGGCTTGCGGCTGCCTGGGAAGGGAGCGCCGAAATGGGGTGGGGCACGCGCACGGTGCTCTCCCTCAATCTCGAGGAAGGCTTCGGCAAATCCATCCGGGAGTCGGGCGTCTCAGGCTACCGCGATTCGATGGTGGTGGAAACGTCCGTAGCGGGCGCAATGAAGCCCGTTCTCTGGCGCCTTGACGCACTTGAATTCAAGGATCCGGCTTCGGGCGACGTCTGCACGACGGAGCCTCTTCTTCTCACGGCGCATGAGACCGACGGAAAGACGGCCGTCACAGGCTCGCTCGGAGGCTTTGCCTGCCGCTTCGGCGACGGCACTGCGGCGTCCATCAAGGATCTGGTGCTCAATTTCGCGGTGCATGAGGACCGCCCCATTGCAGATTTTTCGTTCTCAGGCGGGAAGTTTGATGCCGAGGAACTTCAGGGCGACGGTTTTTCCGTGAAGCTCACGTCGCGCCGGATGGAGGGTGCAGAGAAAGCCTCCCCCGCCGATGAAGCCCGATGGGAAGAGCGCATGGACGTTGAGGTGAAGAAGCCCCGCGTCGAGGGCGAGGCCGCCGATCGTGTGGGGTACACCGTGCGGCTCTCGGGCCTCACGGGCGCTTTTATTGACACGGTCACTCAAGCTTCAGAGGCCGCAGCGCTCGACCCGCTCGCCGGTTGGCGCGTGCTCGGGCTCTGGCGCGATGCCTTCATGAAGGGCGAAATTGCGGTGATGCTTGATGACGCCTTTTATGAGGCCAGGGGCAAGACCGCGCATCTTACGGGATCGCTTCGTTATGAGGCGTCGCCTCAGACGGGGATTCCGCAGTACGGTCTTTTCGAACTTCGGATTCCGGAGGCGCTCGTTCAGCCCGCCACCATTGCCGACGGCCTGGCGAGCGGAGAGCTGAAGCTCGTGAACGGCGAATACACGACGAAGATTGAAATCACCGCGGGCGGTATTTTCGCCAACGACCAGCCGCTCGCCGGTCCCGGGATCTATCAGCTCCTGAGGTGACATTTACTCAATGCCCGCAAATGATTGCCCGTTTCTCTCCGTGTGAGAGATTCGGGCAATTCTTTTCTGAGGCGCTGATATGCTTCGAGATGAAGGAATCCACTGGACTCTATGGAGAAACGCATCATGACGGCGCACCGGACGCAATCTATTCTCGAAGAGCTCGCACGAGAGGCAGCGGCAAGGCTGCCTCATCCGGGCGCACTCAAAATGCAGGTGAGCGGCATCAAAATCATCCGCCGCGAGGAATCGAACCGCCTGATCGACTGCGTTTCCTCCACCTCTGTGGGCTTCATCGTCCAGGGCCGCAAGGCTGCGCGCATGCTCGGCGCCAGCCTTGCCTACGGTGCGGGTTCGGCCATCGTGACGAGCGTGGAGCTCCCGGATTCCTTTGAAGCCATCGGCGCATCGAGAGAAACGCCCTTTTTCGGGATCGTGCTCGATCTCGAGGAGGATGTGATGACGACGGTGCTCGCGCGCCTGAGGGACCGCCCCGTGCCTGAATGCATGTTCGGCAGCGGCGGCATTCAGGGTTCGCGAGCGGCAGCTGTTTTCCCGGCGTCGGAGCAGATGCTCGATGCGCTCCTGAGGCTTCTGCGGCTTGCCGACGAAGGATCGGGGGCGGCCTTCATGGCGCCCCTCGTCAAGGAAGAGCTTTATTTTCGTCTGCTCATGAGCCCGGCAGCAGGGGCGTTCCGTGCGCTCTTCAGTTCGGGCACGCCCGAGAGCAGGATTCGCGATGCCGCCGCCTGGATGCGGGCCAACTACCGCAGGGACTTTGACGTTGCCGACACCGCTTCGCGCTTCGGCATGAGCGCGGCAACGTTCTACCGGTACTTCCGCGAAATCCTCGGCGCGAGCCCGCGGCAGTACGTGAAGACGCTCCGGCTTTACGAAGCCAAGCGCCTCATGATGGATGAAGGCATGGATGCGGCGGCGGCCGCCTTTGAAGTGGGCTACGAAAGCGCCGCCTATTTTTCGCGCGAATATAAGCGCGCCTTCGGTCTTCCTCCCAAGGCGCACGTCGAAGCCTGCCGCGCCCAGACTGCGGATGCGGCCTAAGGGCAAGGATGAGGCTGCCGAGTCCTTTCGGCACCGCCGAAACCCAAAAGAGCACGGGATCCCTTCGGGCAGGATCCCGTGCATTTTTTTGCGAATTAATCCTTCAGAACGTCGTTGACGACGGCAAGCGCATTCAAGGTCCTCGGGAAGCCGAGGAAGGGAAGACCCACTTCGAGCGCATCGATCAGGTTCTGCTTCACGGCGCCTACTGCGACGTTCCCGTTCACATGGGCGCGCACCTGCGCTTCGCAGCCGCCGAGCGCGACGATTGACGCGAAGGTAATGAGCTCGCGCTCGCGAAGGTTTAAGGCTTTACGCGTGTAGTAGTCGCCGAAGCACCAGCCGGTGAGGTCTCTCACCAGGAGCGCCTTCTGGCTTTCGGGCGCGGTCTCGTGCATGCGGCGGATGGCGTCGCCGAAGATGCCGCTCTGAACCCTGAAGCCTTCCGAAAAGCGCGTGTCGTTGGTGACGGTGCCCTCGCTCGGGAGCGGCAGCCTGACGCCCTTTTCGAGTAGCGCTTTGTTTGCGGACTTGAGAACCGAGGAAACGCGCGCGAAGCCCACGTAGGGCGTCGTCTGGTAAATGGCTTCCTTTACTTCAGCGGGCGCAAGGCCCCCTTCGAGCGCCGCCTTGACGGCCGACTCGACGTGTTCGGGGAGTCCGATGGCAGAAAGCGTGGCGAGCATCACCAGATGGCGTGATTTGAGCGGCAGCGACAAGCCTCTTTCCGAGAGGTTCGTCATGCGCGCGAGAACGGCGTCGGCATCGGGGTCGGGAGACGGATGGGTCTCTGCTCTCGCCGGTGCTCCGGCAGCAAATGCGCCCGCTGCAGCGGCGGCGCTTGAAAGAACCTTGCGGCGGGAAAGGATCGAATGCATGGTGTTTTCCTCAGAAATGAAAACGAAAAATACGCAAGCCTCTTGCCGGAAATGCATTTCCGGAGGTGCCGGCTTTTGATTGAAGTTTCGTCGCTGAGCGTCTTTCCCCGTTATCGAGGTTCTTCCAATTTCTTGCCCAAATGAATCGATCTGAAGGCGCGGGAATGGTTTGCGCCTCAACGTGCGCGAGAATAAGTCCCGGGAAACAGCGTGCGGAAAGTCGGCGGAAGCTGATGAATCCGCCAACAGGGAGCAGCCAGCCATGAAGATGAAGAAAATGCTCGCCGCAGCAGCGGCCGCAGGGATTGCAGCGATTTCGGGCGCCGCAGGCGCCGAAACCATTTCAATGACAATCGGCGCAAAAACCTTTGATGTGGAGATGAACGGCACGGAAGCGGCCGCAAACTTTGTGAAGCGCCTGCCGATCTCGCAGCCCTTTGAGGATTTCGGGAAGCTCGAGCGCATCACCTATCTCAAGCCCGCGCTCGATACGGGAAAGGACGCCCTGACGGCGTCGCCCAAACGCGGCGACCTCGCCTACTACATCCCGTGGGGAAACCTCTGCGTATTTCTCATCGGCGGCAATGCTCCGAGCGAGGATCTGGTGATCCTCGGCCATATGAGCGAGGAGGCGCTCACGGCGCTTGAAAAGAGCGGAAAGAACCGCGTGGAGCTGCGCGTCAAGGAATAAGAGGGAGCGGCCCCCAGGCTTCGGACCCATAAAAAAAGTCCCGGAACTTTTTGGAAAGCTCCGGGACTTCTATTTTCAGGCTCCGTTTCGGAACCCGCCTCATCGGCGCCGATCAGGCGCCGCGGGCTGCATTGATGGCGTCGCGGGTGGCTTCGGCAGCTTGTCTCGCCGCTTCCCGCCAGTCGGCGCCCTTGCTCGCGTAAAGAATGGCGCGGCCGGAATTGATGACCATACCGGCTCCGCGGGTATCCATGCCGGCCGTGACGGCAGCATGAATGTCGCCTCCCTGGGCGCCGACGCCCGGAACGAGGAGCGGAATATCCGGGGCGACGCGGCGTACGGCCGCGAGCTCGTCGGGGTAGGTGGCGCCGACCACGAGGCCGAGCTCGCCCGTGCGGTTCCACTTTTCAGCCGTGAGGCGCGCAACGCGCTCAAAAAGGCGTTCGCCGCCGACATCAAGCATCTGCAGTTCGTCGCCGCTCTTATTCGACGTGCGGCAGAGGAGGAAGATGCCCTTCTCTTCGTATTTGAGGTAGGGCGTAATCGTGTCCTCGCCCATGTAGGGCGAAAGCGTCACGCAGTCGGCCTTGAAGCGCTCGAAGGCTTCGCGGGCATAGTGTTCGCAGGTCGAGCCGATGTCGCCGCGCTTCGCGTCAAGAATCACCGGAATGCCGGGATGGTTGGCGTGGATGTATTCAATGATGCGCTTCAACGCATCCTCAGCGCCTTCGGAGGCAAAGTAGGCAATCTGAGGCTTGAAGGCGCAGACGAGATCGGCAGTTGCATCGACAATGCCGCAGCAGAAGTCGTAAATGGCGTTCGGAGAGTCCGCGAGCTCTTCGGGAAAGCGGCTCCTGTTGGGGTCGAGACCCACACAGAGAAGCGTATTCTGATTGCGCCAGCGCGCCTCAAGCATTTCAGTGAATTTCATGCAATTTGCCTTTTTTTGCTCTCTCAGGTCGCTCCGGCGGGGAAGCGGAGCCCTTATGTTCAGGCGGGTATTTTCGAGGCAGACGCTCCTTTGGTCAAGGCTCGAAATCCTTTAGTCCGCCCGGACGAAAAGCGCGCTTGGCCGGTAAGACTGATGTTCCTCAAGCCTCAATTGTCCGCAAAAGTATCCGCGGCCTTCGGAGAAGCCTCGCCCGCGCTAGGATGACTGAAGGATGAGAAAAAGGAACTCAGCCTCGGACCCGTTCCTTTTTCCTCAATCCTTTTAAGAGAGAAAAGGAGACATTATGAAGGCTCTTACCCGTCGATCCCTGATGCTCGCAGCCGGCATGCTCGCCTGCGCGGCACTTCCGACTGCCCGCGCCGCAGAGAAGCGTGAATGGCCGGCGCTGCCGGAAGTTCCTACGGATCTCAATGCCGAACGTCTTTTCGTTGAACTTGCTGAAAACGGTGAAGGCGTTCGCTTCGAAGGCCCCAAGGGGGCGCCCGTCGTCAATATGGTCTTTGACCCGCAGTGCCAGTGGTGCGTGTGGGAGTTTGAGCAGTTCCGTCCCTTCATGGATCGCGTCACCTTTGTGTGGCATCCCGTTGCCGTGCTCAACCCCTGGAGCGAACTTCAGGGCGCTGCAATTCTTGCCGCCAAGGATCCGAAAGCAGTCTTCATGGAACACGAAGCGCATTTCCGCGACAAGGCCTTTAAGGGGCTTGACGTAAGGAAGATGACGCTTCCCTTCGAAAAGCGCGAGAAGGTCTGGGACAACTCCAAGATCTTCCGCCGTGCGGGCGGCAATTCCGTTCCCTTCGGCGTGCTGAGGACGACGGACGGCCGCTATGTGCCGATTCCGCAGGTGACGGCGGCGGACTTTGCCCGCTTGTCCGGACTGAAGGCTTGAGGCAGTCTGAAGTCTGAAGGGAATCATCCCCAGCCAAAAAGAAAACCCGCGGCACTGCTGTCGCGGGTTTCTTTTTGGCTTTTTGAGCGGCGTCCGCTTCGCGGTCCGCCGCTCTGAGCCCTCATGAGGATTCAGGAAACGAGGCCCTGAATTACATCATGCCGGGCATGCCGCCCATTGCATCCATGCCGGCCGGAACGCCCTTCTCCTCAACGGGGAGGTCGGCAACCATGCAGTCGGTCGTGAGGATGAGGGAAGCAACGGAAGCAGCGTTCTGCAGAGCCGTGCGGGTAACCTTCGTCGGATCGAGGACGCCCATTTCGACGAGGTCGCCGTACTGAGCGGACTGAGCGTTGTAGCCGAAGTTGCCTTCGCCCTGAGCGACGGTGTTCACCACGACGCTCGGTTCATCGCCGGCGTTGGCGACGATCTGGCGAAGCGGCTCTTCCATGGCGCGCAGAACGATGCGGATGCCGGCGTTCTGTTCGTCGTTGTCGCCCTTCAGGTCCTTGATGGCGAGCTTGGCGCGGATGAGCGCAACGCCGCCGCCCGGGACGATGCCTTCCTCAACCGCAGCGCGGGTGGCGTGGAGGGCGTCTTCAACACGGGCCTTCTTTTCCTTCATTTCGACTTCCGTCGCGGCACCGACCTTGATCAGGGCAACGCCGCCGGCGAGCTTGGCAACGCGTTCCTGAAGCTTCTCGCGGTCGTAGTCGCTCGTGGCAACCTCGATCTGGGTGCGGATGTTCTTCACGCGGTTTTCAATCGCGGAAGCGTCGCCGGCGCCGTCGATGATCGTGGTGTTTTCCTTCGAGACTTCAACCTTCTTCGCGGAGCCGAGCTGAGCGAGCGTGGCCTTGTCGAGCGTGAGGCCGACCGTGCTCGAGATGACCGTGCCGCCCGTCAGGACAGCGATGTCTTCGAGCATGGCGGTGCGGCGGTCGCCGAAGCCAGGAGCCTTGACGGCGACAACCTTGAGGATGCCGCGGATCGAGTTCACAACGAGGGTGGCGAGCGCTTCGCCGTCGATGTCCTCAGCGATGATGAGGAGCGGACGAGCGGCCTTGGCAACCTGTTCGAGCACCGGGAGAAGTTCGCGGATGTTGCTGATCTTCTTGTCGTGGAGCAGGATGAAGGGGTTGTCAAGAACAGCCGACTGCTTTTCGGGCTGGTTGATGAAGTAGGGCGAGAGGTAGCCGCGGTCGAACTGCATGCCTTCGACGACTTCGAGTTCGTTCTTGAGGCTCTTGCCGTCTTCGACGGTGATCACGCCTTCCTTGCCGACCTTGTCCATGGCTTCGGAAATGATTTCGCCGATTTCATGGTCGGAGTTGGCCGAGATGGCGCCGACCTGGGCGATTTCCTTGTTGGTCGTGGTGGGCTTCGATATCTTCTTGAGCTCGGCGATCGCAGCGGCGACAGCCTTGTCGATGCCGCGCTTCAGATCCATCGGGTTCATGCCGGCGGCGACGAACTTCATGCCTTCGTCGACGATCGCCTGAGCAAGAACGGTGGCCGTGGTCGTGCCGTCGCCGGCGTTGTCGCTCGTCTTCGAGGCGACTTCGCGAACCATCGCGGCGCCCATGTTCTCGAACTTGTCCTTGAGTTCGATTTCCTTGGCGACCGAGACGCCGTCCTTCGTGACCGTCGGGCCGCCGAAGGAGCGCTCAAGGACGACGTTGCGGCCCTTCGGGCCGAGCGTCACCTTGACGGCGTTGGCGAGAACATTGATGCCGCGAACCATCTTCGAGCGGGCATCATCACCGAAAAGAACCTGCTTAGCAGCCATTTCTTTAATCCTTAAATTTGTACTTGAAAATCTGTCTGAGATTGTCCGCAGGGCGCTTATTCAAGAACGCCCATGATGTCTTCCTCGCGCATGACGAGGAGCTCTTCGCCGTCGACCTTCACGGTCTGGCCGGAGTACTTGCCGAAGAGGACGCGGTCGCCCACCTTCACATCCGGAGTGATGATGCGGCCGGCTTCGTCGCGCTTGCCGGGACCGACGGCGATCACTTCACCCTGATCGGGCTTCTCGCCGGCCGTGTCCGGAATGACGATGCCGAAGGCGGTCGTCGTTTCGGCCTCAAGGCGCTTGATGATGACGCGGTCATGCAAAGGACGAATCTGCATCTTGGAAATCTCCATTTAATGAATCTTGCCGGTCGTCTGCGGGGCAGCTTGAAACCCGCTGGCAGACGGCCGAAATGAAAAATTGCATTGCTGAGAAGCGAACGCCGCTCTAGGGGTTCGCTACCATTTATTCCCCATATGGGGATGGTCTCAAGGATTTCAAGAGGTCCCCGAGAAAAATTTTTGTTCAGGCTTCAGGAAATGCGGGAAGGCTCCATTTTTTCTCTAAAAATCATTGTTTGTTCATTCATGTTGTCGGCGCTTTCCGTGCCTGCTTTTTCTGAGTCCGGAAGCGGGACGCTCACGCCCGCCATGGCGGAGGCGGCCGCCGGAGCTTCTGCGCATGGCGGGGAGAAGGAAAATGATGCGGCAGCTCCGGAAGCGAACGATGAAGGTGCGGCTTCCCGGAATCGCGCGTCCGGGAGAGAGGGTCTGCCGACCCCCCGGGGATCCTTTACGCAGCTCCCGGAAAAGCTCGCTCTAGCCGCAAAGCGCCTCAGGGTCAATCCGGCAGGCATAACGATTTCCGTGGTGCCGGTGGAGAATCCTGGGAAGCCGCTCCTCAGCTGGCGTGCTGACGCGATGGAGCCTCCTGCATCCGCGGCGAAGCTCGTGACGACACTTGCCGCGCTCGAGGTGCTGGGGTCGAGCTACCGCTGGCGCACGAACTTCTACGTGAAGGAGATGCCCGATAAAAAGGGAGTGCTCAAAGGCGGCCTTTACATCCGCGGCGGCGGCGACCCGGCGCTGGTGCTTGAGGACTTTGCGCTTGAAGTCGATCGGCTCGCGCAGAAAGGCGTCCGGCGCATCGACGGCAACATCGTCATCGACCGCTCGCACTTCAATATTCCGAAGGTGGACCCGGGAGCCTTCGACGGCAGGCGTTCGCGTCCCTACAACCTGCAGCCTGATGCGGCGCTTCTCAACTACCGCAATCTGAGCTTTGAAATTACGCCTGACGTAAAGGCGGGCGTTGCGCGCCTGGTCGTCTTTCCGCCGCTCGCCGGCGTTTCCTATCCGAAGACCATTCGGCTCGGGAAAGGCGGCTGCGGCGACTGGAAGTCGGCCATCGCCTTTAAGGTGAATGATCTTGGGAAGGGAAAAAAGCGCGTTCTCTTCAACGGCCGCTATCCGTCCGCCTGCGGCGTGAAGACCTTCAATGTGATTGCTTTTGAAGCGGACGAATACTTTGAGCGGCTTTTCCGTGCGCTTTGGGAAAAGGACGGCAGAACCTGGCGGGGGAAGGTTGTGTCGGGAAAAGTCCCGGAGGACGGAAAGCTCTTTCTCTCGCGCCTTTCGCCCACGCTCGGCGAAATTACGGCGCTCACCAACAAATGGTCCAATAACCCCATGGCGCGTCATATTTTCCTCACGCTGGGTGCTGCGCGCGTGAACGAGGAGCTTGAGGAGAAGGCGTCTGAGGAAAAAGCGGCGCCGAAGGCCGCGGGTGCCTCAAAAGCCGAGGGGAAGTCCCAGGAAGAGAAGCGGCTTGAATTCCCGCGCGGCGCAACGCTCGCGGATGCGCGCGCAGCGCTTGCCGACTGGATGGCAGGCCGCGGAATTCCGGCTTCGGAGATCATCATTGACAATGGCTCCGGCCTCTCGCGAACGAGCCGCGTGTCGGCGCGGGCAATGACAGCGCTCCTCGCTGCCGGCTGGAACGGTCCCTACATGCCTGAATATCTCGCCTCGCTTCCCATTACGGGCAGAGACGGCACGATGGTGCGCCGCAAGGTGGCGCTCGAAGAAGGCCGCATCAAGACGGGGTACCTCGAAGACGTCCGCAGCATCGGGGGCTATGTGCATGCGCTTGACGGCAAACGCTATGCGGTTTACGCAAGCGTGACGGGCGCGAAGAATGTCCCGGGCGGCATCAAGTTTCTCGATGCCGTGATCGACTGGGTTTACGCCGCAGAGTAAAGGAAGTCATGAAAAACGCCATCGCGGCCGGAAGAAAACTCTTACCGCTGCAATGGCGTTGCCGAAGGAGGAATCATGCGCCGCATGATTCCTCAGGGATGAGTTTTCTGAAACTATTTCCCCTCAAGGGCCTCGAGCACGATGCCGGGCGTGAGAAGCTCGGGGAGCACCTTCACCTCGCCGTTCGGGCGGTAGATGAGATAAAGCGGAACGCCGCTTCTGCCGAATTTTGAGAGCACCGCAGCAATTTCAGCGTTGCGGTTCGTCCAGTCGCCCTCGAGCTTCACGTAGCCGAGCGCATTCATGCGATCGAGCACTTCCTCGCGGTCGAGCGCTGCGAGCTTGTTGGCCTGGCAGGTGATGCACCAGGCGGCGGTGAAGTCCACAAAGACGGGGCGGCCTTCGGCAAGCGCGGCTTCAACCGCTTTTTCGCTCCACGGAGCCCAGCCGGAGTCTGCGCGGGATTCTGCCGTCGTCCGCTCGAAGAGGGAGCTGCCGGCGATGGCGGCAGAGGCCACCGCAATGACGAGCATGATGCCCATGATGGGCGTTGAGGAAGCGCGGCCCCACTGACGACGGCCGAGAAGCCAGCAGAAGACGCCGAGCGCGCCCATGCCGCAGAGAATCAGCAGCACGCCGCGGTAGTCCGTCTGGTGCGAAAGCACCCAGCAGAGCCAGAGGACGGCGAGCGCCATCGGAATCGCCATGATCCGGCGGAAGGTGTCCATCCAGGGACCGGGCTTCGGGAGCCGTTTGGCCCACGCGGGGAAGAGGCAGAGGATGAGCCAGGGCGCGGCCATGCCGAAGCCGAGCGCGAGGAAGATGAGAAGCGCCTCAATGGCGGGCTGCGTCAGGGCGTAGCCGAGCGCGGCGCCCATGAAGGGCGCGGTGCAGGGGCTCGCGACGAGAACGGCAAGGACGCCCGTAAGGAAGGACGCCGTAAGACCCGTTTTAGGCGCTTTCCTCACGCTTTCGGCGTCGGCAATCCGGCTTCCGAAAGTGAATTCATAGAAGCCGAGGAGATTAAAGGTAATCGCGGTGAAGAGCAGAATGAGTCCGGCCACCACCCAGGCGGACTGAAGCTGAAAGCCCCAGCCGAGGGCGTGTCCCGCGCCTCTCAGCGCCAGAAGAAGGCCTGAGAGCGCGAGCATCGTCGCGAGTACGCCGCCCGTGAAGGCTGCGCCGTGCCCCATCAGGTTCGCGGACGACTTTGCTCCCTTCACGAGGTCGAGGAGCTTCAGCGAAAGCACCGGGAAGACGCAGGGCATCAGGTTGAGGATGAGGCCGCCGAGGAACGCAGAAAGAAGCGCCGACCAGGCCGTAAAGGAAAGCGATGAACCGGCGTTCTGATTCGCTTCTCCCGCATTGCCCGCGGCAGAAATCGTGCGCACGTCTGCGGGCGGGAGCGGCACGGCTTCCGCCTTGAGGGGAATGCGCGTTTCAACTGCCCAGCCGCCATTCTGAGGGCCGCCGTCCGCGACGAGAACGCCCGAGATGGCTTCGGCGGGCTTGCCGGCAAATTTATCCGTTGCCGTGAGCCAGAGGCGCTGCGTGCCGTTTTCGCCGGGGGCGGATTCGGGCGGGTCGGAGAGCTTCACCACGTTCTTGTCGAGCGGGAAGAAGTCGAGGCTCTTCTGAACGGCAGCGTTCCCCGCTACCGAAATCATGAGGCGGTTCGCTTCAATGGAGGCCGTGACGCTGCCGTCGTTGGCGACGGTCTCGGGCACCTTTGAGAGGGCTCCCGCAATGTCTGCCGCTTCAGGCGTGTCTTTTCCCGAGACGTCAATGGGGAGGCGGAGCGAAACGTCCGCCGACTCCGGAACGCACATTTCGCGGCAGGCGAGATATTCGACGTGAAGCTTTAGGGTGGCGTTCCCGTAAGCGCCGCGGGGCACCTCAACGCGGAAGGGAAAGAGGGTCGTTCCGCCGTAGCCGAAGCTCGTGAGGCCCGAGGTAATGGTGCGCGCAGGGAGCGGAAAGAGCGGATCCGTTGCCTTGAGATCCCCGGGCAGCGTAAAGGTGAATTCGGGCGGCAGCCCGGCATCCCCCGGCATCCGCCAGTAGGTGTGCCAGCCTTCCTCATGCGTGAAGCGGACCGCCAGCTGATTGACGGCCTGGGGCGTCAGCGCCGTTTTGGCGGAGACAAGGTCCACCATGACGTGAGGCGTCTGCTTCCCGCTCCCTTTGGCGGCATCAATGGCATTGATCCAGCCGTCGGAAGCGGCGGCGTGGGCGCTCAAACCCGCGGCGCAGACGAGACCTGCGGCGATTGTCTTGATGGCCCGCTTGAGGATGGTGGCAGGATGAAGCATGGCGTTTCGTCGGGGAATTAAATACGGGAACGGCGCGTTCTCTCAAAGCTCCCGAATGCGGGCGGAGGAACGCGCCGGATGAAAGGGTTTGGAGGCCGGGTTAAAGCCCGGCCGCGGGAACCCTTAAAGATTACTTCGCCATGGAGGCGAAGACCTCCCGGGCAGCGGCGATGGTCGAATCGATCACTTCGTCGGTGTGCGCGATCGACACAAAGCCCGCTTCGAAGGTCGACGGCGCAAAGTAGCAGCCGCGATCGAGCATGCCGTGGAAGAACGTGTTGAAGGCGTGCTGATCGGCCTTCATCACGTCGGCAAATCCATGCGGACGCTCGGGGAGGAAGTAGATGCCGAACATGCCGCCCACGGAGTCCGCCGAGAACGGAACGCCCGCATCCTTCGCCGCGGCGGCGAGGCCCTTCACGAGGCGCGAGGTCTGGGCGCCGAGGCGATCGTAGAAGCCCGGAGCCTGAATCTTCTTCAGGGTCGCCATGCCGCAGGCAACGGCGACGGGGTTGCCCGAGAGCGTGCCCGCCTGATAGACCGGGCCGCAGGGGGCGATCTTCTGCATGATGTCGGCGCGTCCGCCGAAGGCGGCGACCGGCATGCCGCCGCCGATCACCTTGCCGAGCATGGTGATGTCGGGGGTGACGTTGAAGAGCGACTGCGCGCCCTTCAGGGCAACGCGGAAGCCCGTCATCACTTCGTCGACGATGAGGAGCGCCCCGTGTTCGGTGCAGAGGCGGCGCATCGTGTCGATGAATTCCTGGCTGCCGCGCACGAGATTCATGTTGCCGGCAAAGGCTTCCACGATCACGCAGGCGATTTCGTCGCCGTACTTGCGGAAGGCGTCCTCGAGCTGCTCGGGATTGTTGTATTCGAGCACAAGCGTGTGTTCGGTGACGGAGGCCGGAACGCCCGCGGACGAGGGATTGCCGAAGGTGAGGAGCCCGGAGCCCGCCTTCACGAGAAGCGCATCGGAGTGGCCGTGGTAGCAGCCCTCGAACTTGATGATGCGGTTGCGGCCCGTGAAGCCGCGTGCAAGACGAATGGCGGACATGCCCGCTTCCGTGCCGGAGCTCACGAGGCGCACTTCTTCCATTGAGGGAATGAGGCGCGTGATCTCTTCGGCGATTTCAACCTCGGCGCGCGTGGCGGCGCCGAAGGAAAGACCGCGGTCGACCGCGGCATGGACGGCTTCAACGACATCCGGATCGTTGTGGCCGAGAATCATCGGGCCCCAGGAGCACACATAGTCGGTAAAGCGCTTTTCTTCAACGTCCCACATGTAGGGGCCCTTGGCGCGCTCGATGAAGCGCGGGGCGCCGCCCACTGAACGGAAGGCGCGGACGGGCGAGTTGACGCCGCCGGGGATGACTTTCTGTGCGCGCTCGAGGAGCGCCTGATTGCGGTCCATGGAAATTAACTCCGGAAAAAAGGATTCCGGCGGCGAAAGACAAGCGCCGCCGGCAAAGCAGGTGTTCTTTTGGTCCGCATTCTACGAGCGGACTCTTTCTTTGTTATTAACGGAGAGCGGGGGGAAGCGTTTCAGAACGCGAGACCCGCGCCGATGGTGAAGCTCGTCGGCATCGAGCGTACGGTGTAGCCGTCGCCCCGGTCCTCCAGCACGCCTTTGAAGCGCGCGAAATTCGTATCCATCGAACCCGTGATGAAGAAGTTTTCCGCCGCGGCCCAGGTGAAGCCGAGCGTGAGCGCCGGGTGGAGGCTCCAGTCCGAAGCGTAGCGGGTTTCGCCCTTCGAATAGCCGAAGCCCGCGCCCGCGAAGAGCCGGAAGGTCTTCGTCCAATCCATGTTGTAGGCAAGGGTCAGGGTGTAGGACTCAATCCGGAGGTCGTTTTTCCCCGGGCCGTCGGCACGGGTGACTTCATGCGAGGAGCGCGAATACTTGAGGTCCGTCTGCCAGCTGCGGCCCGAATAGCGTCTCAGGCCGGCATTCCAGACCGTGTCGCTCGCCACGCGGCTCGGCGAATACTTCTCGCCGTTGTCGGTGTACTGCCACCCCCAGCTGCCGTAGAGGAGATTCGGCGTCTTCACCCACGGGCTTTCGGGCGAAAGCGGCATTTTGCGGCCCTTCGCGTCGTCGAGCGTGATGGTGGAGAAGAAAAAGAAGACGTTCGTGACGGGGATCCAGGTGCCGTAGAACGAGACCGTGTCGGTTCCCACCTTGGCAAGCGGAAGCGGGAGCGGCACGGGCGCCCACATGTAGTCTCCCCTCATCGTGAGGCCGGCGAGGTACCCCGCGCCCACGTGGAATCCGGAATTGCCGAGCGGCCAGCGGGCAACCCACGTATAGCCCGCCATGGGTTCCGGACGGTAATTGGAATCGACGAAGGTGATGAGGTAGAGCATGCGTTCGTTGCCCTTTTCGTCGATGATGCCGCGCGCGAGCCCCATGCCCATCGGCCAGCCGTTTTCTTCGGAACGCTGAGGCCAGTCCCATCTCGGGTGGTTCGTGTAGGTGGGGAGAATCCAGACGGAATTCCCGTCGCTCATGATTTTTTCTGCGCCCGCCCGGGTGTCGCTCCAGAAGGATGCCCAGTCGCCCGGGCGGTCGTCGGAGCTCCTTGCAAGGCCCGCGGGAGTCGTGTCGATAAGAGAGGACCAGAAGCCCGCATGCGCGGGGAGTGCAGCGGCAAAAGCGAGCGAAGCGAGCGCGATGCGCAGTGAAGAGCGTCTCAGCATGGCCGAAAAAAAAGAGTGAAAACAGGAAAAGCAAAAAGGTCCTCATTTTGGCACAAGGCATTTGCCTGCGCACTTGCCTTGGCGGCACGAGATCGTTAAAGTAGCGCTCCTGCAGCAGCTCCCCAAAAAACGGGAGTTCCCCGGGCGGTCGTCGGCGGCATTCATGCCGCGGGAGGAAAGTCCGGACTCCAGAGGGCGCCGTAGGAGGTAACACCTCTCCGCCGCAAGGCGCGGATCAGAGCAACAGAGACGAGCCGGCTTCGGGCCGGGTGAAACGGGCAATCTCTACGGGGAGCAACATCAAATAGGCAGCCGATGGACCGGCCCGGTCCGGCTGCGGGTAGATGGCTTGAGGCGGCGCGCGAGCGTCGTCCTAGACGAATGGCCGCCGGCAGGGCTTTCGGGCCTTTGCCGACAGAATCCGGCTTACACGGGAGCTTCCCGGGAGCTGCTGCTCATATTCTTTTCCGATGACTGTCAAAGGCCGCTCGAGGGATGACGCTTCTCCCGGGGCGGCTTTTTTGTTCCCCGCGCCTTTTTTGCCCGGCGCTTTTCTCCGATCAAACTTCTATACATATCAACGGCGAAATCTCGCTCCGTTCTCCGCAGGGTGTGGGAAAATGTGGGATTAAGTGGAGGTGTCTCTTAGCGGAAGGCCTTCCCGTCAACAGGCTTTTATCGGAAATCACAGGTGTTTCAGGGAACTTCGCTCGTTACGCTCGACAGCAAGGGAAGACTCGCGCTTCCTAAGCGCGTTCGGGCTGAGCTTGAAGCGAAGGGCGGCGAAATCGTCGTTGCCCGTCATCCCGACGGATGCCTTCTGCTTTATCCGGCTGAAGCCTGGGCGCCGCGGCGCGAGAAGCTTCTTTCGCTCCCCTGGAGCGCGAGAGGGTTCGTGCGCCTTGTGCTCGGGAGCGCGCTTGAGCTTAAGCCCGATGCCGCCGGCCGCATTCTCATTCCGATAGATCTGAGGGAGCTCGTCGGTCTGGAGCGCGAATGCGCGCTCGTGGGCCTCGGCGAACATCTCGAGCTCTGGGATCGGGCTGCGCTCAGGGCGAATGAGGAAGCGTCGCTTGCCGACGGCATTGATGCGGCCGGATTCAATTTCTAAAGCGCTTCGGGGGCACCCCTTGACTCTCAGGAAGCTTTTGCTTCCGCATTACTTATTTCCTTCCGTCCGGAATCGACTCCATGTCCGCCTTTCTCCATCTCCCCGTTCTCAGTCAGGAAGCCCCGGAAGCGCTCGTGCGCTCCCCCGACGGACTTTATGTGGACGGCACCTTCGGACGGGGCGGACACAGCCGGCTGATATTGAAGCGGCTCTCTGAAAAAGGGCGCCTAATCGCTTTCGACCGTGATCCGCAGGCGGTGAAGGCCGCGGCGGAAATCCGCGACCCGCGCTTTCAGATCATTCATGCCCCCTTTTCTTCCATGAAGGCGTCGCTTTCCGCCATCGGCATTGATGCGGTCGACGGGGTATTCCTCGACATCGGCGTTTCGTCGCCCCAGATTGACGATCCGGAGCGCGGCTTTTCCTTCCGCTTTGACGGACCGCTTGACATGAGAATGGACACCTCTTCGGGAGAAACCGCTGCGGAGTGGCTCATGCGCGCCGGGATGGATGAGATTGCACGGGTGATTGCCGACTACGGCGAAGAGCGCTTCGCGCGCCGCATTGCGGGCGCGATCGTCGCGCAGAGAAAAATTGCGCCCCTCGCTACAACGGGAGCGCTCGCGCGCCTTGTGGAAGGTGCGGTGCCCAAAAACCGCCGTGACAGCGCGCAGCATCCGGCCACGCGAACCTTTCAGGCAATACGCATTCAAATCAATCACGAGCTCGATGAGCTCCGGGAGGCGCTCGACGCCGCCGCCAGTCTTCTGCGCCCTGAAGGGCGGCTCGCCGTCATCAGCTTCCATTCGCTCGAAGACCGGATCGTGAAGCGCTTTTTTGACCGCGCCCGGCATCCCGAGCATGCGATTGATCCGCGGCTTCCCGTTCCTGCGGGCTTCAACGATGAACCCTGGTTCCGCGAGGTGGAGAGAATTCTCCCCTCGAAGCGCGAGGCAGAAGAGAACCCGCGTGCGCGCTCTTCGGTGCTTCGCTGCGGCACCCGTACGGCCCGTTCCTGGGAGCCGGAGGAGACGCGATGAAAAGCGTTGC
Source organism: Sutterella faecalis (assembly GCF_006337085.1). Classification (GTDB taxonomy): domain Bacteria; phylum Pseudomonadota; class Gammaproteobacteria; order Burkholderiales; family Burkholderiaceae_F; genus Sutterella; species Sutterella faecalis. The sequence goes on from NZ_CP040882.1 coordinate 2,137,338, forward strand.
GCGCGCTGAAATCATCTGGGCGGCAGTGCTCGGCGCCGCGCTCTTTCTGAGCGCGCTCGGTCTCGTCGAGCTTCACTGGCAGGCGAGGCAGCTTTTCGTTGCGCACGAGCATGAGGCGGATGTGCATCGCAGGCTCCTGGATGACCAGGCAAATCTTGAGATGCAGGTCCGCCGTGCGTCGCTTGCAGGCAATATCGGTGCGGGCGCGGCCATGCTCGACCTCGCCGGCGCCACGGGCGTGGATACCGTGACGCTTGTGGAATCCCCTGACGGGAGGATCGACTTCCTCCCGGATCTTCGCCGCGAGCTCGATGCCGTGAAGACTTCCGAGCGCACGGAGGCAAAGGGAATGGCGGGCGATTCATCCGTGGCGGGAGCAAAGCCGTGAACCGCGTGAAGGATCTCATTTCGGCAGCCGCTCAGTCCGTCTGGAATTTTCTGAAGACGGTCATTCAGCGCGACCGGGCTGCGCGCGAGGCTCAGCCTCAGAGCGCGGAGAGTCCGCTGATCGTCATTCCGATTCCCCGCTGGCGCACGTACGTGCTCTTTCTCGGCATCACGGTCGCCTTCTTTGGTCTTGCCGGGCGCGCTTTCTGGCTGCAGGTGGTTTCGAACGACTTTCTTCAGGACGAAGGCGAAAAGCGCTATGCGCGCACGCTCACGATTGCGGGCGAGCGCGGAGAGATTCTTGACCGCAACGGCGTCGTTCTTGCGGCGTCGCAGCCCGTGCGCAGCATCTGGGCGGATCCGCAGCTTTCGCAGGGCGTCTCCCGGGAGGACATCCGCCGGCTCGCGGAGGTGCTCGGGCTCGATCCCGCTTATGTGGGCGGAAAGCTCAAGGCCGAAAACACGCGCTTTGTGACGATTGAGCGCAATTGCGACGTGCGCACCGCTGAAGCCGTGAGAAAACTCGGCATTCCCGGGGTCGGCATCAAGCCCGAAGTGCTGCGCGAATATCCGGACGGCCCGGTGACGGCGCATGTGGTGGGCTTTACCGGCCGCGACGACCGCGGCCAGGAAGGCATCGAGCTCGCCAGCGACCGCATGCTCGCCGGGAGCCCCGGAGCGCGGCGCGTGATTCGGGATGCGCGGGGCCGCATCATCGACGACATCTGGCAGAAGGAGGCCGTGCCCGGCCGCGACATTACGCTTTCGATCGATTCGCGCGTGCAGTTCCTTGCCTATCAGGCGCTGCGCGCGCAGGTCGAGAAGACCGGAGCGCTTGCGGGCGCCGTGGTGGTTGCGGACGTGGATACGGGCGAGGTGATCGCGCTCGCGAATGTGCCGACCTACGACCCCAATGACCGCTCGACCATGCTCTTCGAGCAGATGCGCAACCGCGTTTTGACCGACCAGTTCGAACCGGGCTCGACCATGAAGCCTTTTGCGATCGCGAAGGCGATTGATCTCGGGCTCATCGATCCGACGACGACCATTCAGACTGCGCCGGGCAAACTCACCATCAACGACAGGACGATCGGCGACACGCACGATTACGGACTTCTGACGGTGGCGGAAATCGTCGCTAAGTCCTCCAACATCGGCACGGCCAAGATCGCGCTCGAAATGGCGCCGCAGACGCTCTGGGATATGTATACCGCGCTCGGCTTCGGTCAGCCTCCGAAGATCGGCTTCCCCGGAGCGACGGCCGGGCGTCTCCGGCCGGCCAAGTCCTGGCGCCCGATTGAGCAGGCAACGATCTCCTACGGACATGGCGTTTCGGTGTCCCTCATGCAGCTCGTGCGCGCCTATACGGCGATTGCGCGAAACGGCGACGTGATCGACCTCACGCTTTATAAGCGCCGCCCCGGCGAAACCGTGACGGGCGAGCGCGTTTTCCGGCCGGAAACCGTGCGTCTGATCCGCGCCATGATGATGAAGACCATGAGCCGCGGCGGCACGGGGTCGCAGATTCGCGTTGCCGGCTACTCGGTGGCCGGGAAGACCGGAACCGCCAATAAGGTCAAGAACGGCAAATACACGAAAGATACCGTGGCGAGCTTTGTGGGCATTGTGCCCGCAGTGAATCCGCGATTCATTGTCGCCGTGATGATCGACGAACCCACCAAGGGAAGCCGCTACGGCGGCACCGTGGCGGGGCCCGTATTCCGTGAAGTCGCCGAGGGGGCGCTTCGCACGCAGATGGTGTCGCCCGACGAGGAGCCCCTCCCCGGGGGCGGAGGATTCCTCACCCGCATACGGAACTAACCAAACACTGAATGAATTGAAGAAGGAGCTCCGGCAAATATGACCAAAACCAACAGGGAAGTCGTCGACTGGATGCATAAGCTCGTGCACGAAGGGGCGGAAATGAAGCTCGACAGCCGCGAAGTGCGCCCGGGCGACATCTTCTGCGCCATTCCCGGCACGAAGTCGGACGGCCGCGCCTTCATCCGCGTGGCGGCTGCCCGCGGCGCCGCCGGCGTGATCTATGAGGCCGACGGGACGCCCCAGGGCGAGCACTATCCGGTGGCTTCGCTTGCGGTCTCGCACCTTGCCTCGCGCCTCGGAGAAATTGCCGCGCTCTTTTACGGCGACGCCTCCGCCGGAATGACCGGCGTTGCCGTTACCGGCACGAACGGGAAGACGACGAGCACGTTCTGGCTCGGTCAGCTCCTCACGAAGCTGGGCGCCCCGGCCGCCGTGATCGGAACGGTGGGCGTCTTCTTCAATGGTAAAAAAATACCGGCGCCGCACCTGACGACGCCCGATGCCGTGACGCTCGAGAGCCTTTATGCAAGGCTCGCTCACGAGGGCGCAAAGGCCTTCGCCGTTGAGGCGAGCTCGGTCGGCCTCGAACAGGGGCGGCTCGCAGGCTCGCACTTCCGCGTCGGCATCTTTACGAATCTCTCCCGCGACCATCTGGACTATCACCACACGATGGAAGCTTATGCGGATGCGAAGGAAATCCTTTTCCGCTGGCCCGGCCTCGGTGCAGCGGTGCTGAATGCCGAAGACCCCTTGAGCGCGCGCTTCGCGGCAACGGCAAAGGCGCACGGCATTCCCGTCTGGACGACGGGACGCGAGGGAAAGGGTGAAGCGCTTCGCGAAGCCTCCGGGGCCGCGCATGCGCTCGACGCCTTCGATTGCCGCTCCACCGGCCGCGGGATGGCCTTCACGCTCCGGTTTGAGGGCGAAACCCGCGAGGTGCAGCTCCCTGCAGTGGGGCTCTTTAATGTCGAAAATGCCCTCGAAGTCATTGCCGCCATGCTGGCGCTCGGCTTTTCCCTGGATGATGTCGTTCGGGGCGTCGCAGCGCTCGAGCCTCCTCCCGGGCGCATGCAGCCCGTTTATTCGGAAGGAATGCCGCTCGGCGTCGTCGACTTCTGCCACACGCCCGATGCACTTCAGAAAGCGCTCGAGAGTCTCGCGCCCGGCGTGCATGCCCGGGGCGGAAAGCTCTGGACGGTATTCGGCTGCGGCGGCGACCGCGATCCGGGAAAGCGCCCCATCATGGGCGCCATTGCCGCGAAGCTTTCCGACCACGTCATCGTGACGAGCGACAATCCGCGAAGCGAGGATCCGGAAAGCATTGTTCGCGAGGTGGCTGCCGGCGCAGCTTGCGCCGAAAACGTCCGCATCGTGACGGATCGGCGCGAAGCCATTCATGAAGCGATTCTCGAGGCCGCGCCCGAAGATCTTGTCCTCGTTGCAGGGAAAGGCCACGAAAGCGAACAGATTCTGAAGGACGGACCGCACCATTTCCTGGATGCGGAAGTGGTGCGCGAAGCGCTCAATGAGCGCCGCACGCGCGAGCTTTAAGCCTCCGGCGGAGAGAAGAAATGGAAATGGATCATCCGGAAACGCTCGGTTGGCTCAAAGACGCGCTCGCAGGGGAAACCGTGGGCTTAAGGCTTCACCATCATCATCTTGAATGGTGCTGGAAGCGGATCACAACCGATTCCCGCGAAGCGGGCGAAGGCGACGTCTTCGTCGCCATTCCCGGCGAGCGCTTTGACGGCCACGACTATGCAAGGAAGGCTTCCGAAGCGGGCGCCGTCTGTCTGGTGGTCGAGCACGAAATTCATGGCGCGGATGCCGCACAGATCATTGTGAGGAACGCGCGGCGCGCGCTCGCGAGGATTGCGCGCGCCTGGCGCGCCCGCTTCTCCTGCAATCTCACCGCAGTGGGCGGCAGCAACGGCAAAACCACCACCACTCAGATGGTGGCGGCTGTTCTGCGCGCACGCTGGGGTGCGGACGAGATGCTTGCGACCGAAGGAAACTTCAATAACGACATCGGCGTCTCCCATACGCTCATGGGGTTGAGGTTCCGCCACCGCGCTGCAGTGGTGGAGGCCGGCATGAATCACCGGGGCGAAATGGCCGTGCTCGCCGACATGATCCGACCGACGGTGGCGGTTCTCACCAATGCGCAGCGCGAACATCAGGCGTTCCTTGAAACCGTCGCTGAAACGGCAAGTGAAAACGGGCTCCTCATCGCAGCGCTTCCCGAGACCGGCCATGCCGTTTTTCCGGCGGACGACCCTTGCTCGGATGTCTGGGCCTCGCTCGCGCTCGCCCGCGGGGTGAAGACCTTCACGTTTTCCTTTGATTCCCATATCCCCGCCGACCTCATGTGCACGCTGGACGCCGATGGCGTGCTCGCGCTGAGAGGAGAGAAGGCAGACTTCCGGATCGCGCTCAGGATTGCGGGCCTCCACAATGCGAGGAATGCCGCCGCAGCAGCGGCCGCGGCGCTCATTCAGGACATTGATCCGGAAATCATTCGCAAGGCGCTTGAAAGCTTTGAGGCGCTTCCCGGGCGCGGCGCCCGCATGCGGACTGCGGACCGCTTCGGCGGGGCGACGCTTGTCGACGACGCCTACAACTGCAACCCCGACAGCGCGATTGCTTCTCTCAGAATGCTCTCCCGCGAAAAATCGCCCCGGATCTTCATCTTCGGCGACATGGCGGAGCTCGGGCCCTCGAGCGAAAAGTGGCATGCCGAAGTCGGGAGCGAAGCGAAGCGCCTCGGCATTGATTATTTCTGGACGGCGGGCGACAAGGCGCGCGCGGGCGCGCTTGCCTTCGGGGTCGACGGCACCCGGTGCCGGGCTTTCCGCGACCGCGACGAGCTGATTGCAGCGCTCGCGGAACTCCCGGCAGCGGGCGGCACCATCGTCGTCAAGGCGAGCAACAGCGCGGGGTTCGCGAAGATCGTGGACGTCCTGAAGGGCAAGTGACTTCGCTCCCACGCGGGAAAAGAATTTACAGACACTAAATTAACCTATCGCATTGGAATCATGCTTCTTGAACTTTTCCGCTCGCTCTCATCGAGCTGGTCGGGCTTCGGCATCTTCAACTATCTGACGCTGCGCGCGCTCCTTGCCTGCTTTACGGCGCTTGTGATCGGCTTCGCATTCGGTCCCTGGATGATCCGGGAACTGAAGAAGCTCCATTTCGGACAGGCCGTGCGCACGAACGGGCCGCAGTCGCATCTCGTGAAGGACGGGACGCCCACCATGGGCGGCGCCCTCATTCTCTTCGGCATCACGGTGTCGACGCTTCTCTGGGCGGACCTTTCGAACCGCTTCATCTGGGTCGTGCTCTTCGTCACCCTCGGCTACGGCGCGATCGGCTGGATCGACGACTACCGCAAGGTCGTGCATCACAACCCCCGGGGAATGAGCGCGAAGGAGAAATTCGGCTGGCAGTCCGTGATCGGGCTGATCGCGGCCTTCTACCTCGCGCTTGCGCTTTCGGTCGAGCCGGGCGGCACCTTCGCCGAGGCGCTCTCGAAGTGGTACGACGCCCGCTTCCCGCTTGACCTCACGCCCAATATTCACCTTCTGATCCCGTGCTTCAAGGACATTGCGCTTCCCTTCGGGCTGATCGGCTTCATGGTCTTCACGTACGTCGTGATCGTGGGCTCGAGCAATGCAGTCAATCTTACGGACGGTCTTGACGGGCTTGCCATTCTTCCGACCGTGCTGGTCGGCATGGCCTTGGGCGTCTTCGCCTATGTGGTGGGGCGTCCCGACTTTTCGTCCTATCTCATCTTCCCCTACATCCCGGGCGCCGGAGAACTCGTCGTCATTGCGGGGGCGCTCGCAGGCGCCGGGCTCGCCTTCCTCTGGTTCAATGCGCATCCGGCGCAGGTCTTCATGGGCGACGTCGGCGCGCTGGCGCTGGGCGGCTGCCTCGGAACGATGGCGGTGATTGCCCGTCAGGAGCTGGTGCTTGCAGTGATGGGCGGCGTCTTTGTGGCGGAAACGCTTTCCGTCATGATTCAGACCACCTACTTCCGGCTTTCGCACGGCAAGCGCGTCTTCCTGATGGCTCCCATTCATCACCACTTTGAATTGAAGGGCTGGAAGGAAACGCAGGTGGTGACCCGCTTCTGGATCATTACCTTCATTCTTGTCCTGATCGGACTTTCCACGCTCAAAATCCGCTGATTCGATTTTTTTCCAAAGAGACGCATCATGTTCGATTGTTCCGACGAGGCCTATCTGAGGCTTGACGCCGCAAACGGGAACGGCCGCCGCGCGCTTGTCGCGGGGCTCGGCGCCTCCGGGCGCGCTTCGGCCGACTATCTTCTGAGGCGCGGCTGGCAGGTTTCGGCCTGCGACTCGCGAGACAAGGTGCCGGGGCTCGAAGGGTTTCTCTCCGCGCATCCGGAGCTCGCGGTCGCGCTCGGGGGCATTCCGCAGTCTCTCCCTCAAGGCATCGACCTCGTCGTCATGTCGCCCGGCATTTCGCCGTGGTTCGGTCCCGCGGCGGCGCTCTGCGCTGCCGCCAGAAGCGCAGGCGTTCCGGTGGCAGGCGAAATCGAACTCTTTGCCGGGGAACTCGCGCACCTCCGGGCGGCCTCAGGCTACTCGCCGAAGGTGATCGGGATTACCGGCACGAACGGCAAGACGACCACGACGAGCCTCACGGCAAAAATCGGCGAAGCGGCAGGTCTTAAAACGATCGCAGCCGGGAACATCGGTCCCAATGCCGTGACGGAGCTTCTGAAGGCAGAGGATGCCGGTTCGCTCCCCGATCTCTGGGTGCTTGAGCTTTCGAGCTTTCAGCTCGATACGACGCATACCCTCCGGTGCGACGCCGCGGCGCTTCTCAACATCACGGAAGACCACATCAACTGGCATGGATCCATGGAAGCCTATGCGGCTGCGAAGGCAAGAATCTTCGCGCCCGATACCGTCCGGGTCGGGAACCGCGAGGATCAGCTCGCGCTCGAGTGGACGAAAAAGGGACTCCGGAATCCGTCGCTTTTGAGAACGTTCGGCGCATCCAAACCCGCTCAGCCCGGGGAATTCGGGCTTGAGATGGCGGCGCACGCTTCTCAGGGACTCTGGCTCTCCTCGATGGACGAAATGGAGGTGGAGATCCTCTATCTTCCGGAATCGGAACTCCTGATCCGCGGGCGCCACAACGCCATGAATGCGCTTGCGGCGCTCGCGCTCACGGGCGCGGTCGGCGTGAGTCAGCAGGCGGCGATTGGAACGCTGAGAACCTATAAGGGAGAGCCCCACCGCGTGGAGCTCGTGCGTACGGTAAAGGGACGCGACTTCATCGACGACTCGAAAGGCACCAATGTCGGCGCCGTGGCGGCCGCCGTCACGGGGCTCGCGGCGCAGGGAAGACGCATCCTCATTCTCCTCGGGGGCGACGGCAAGGGGCAGGACTTTGCGCCTTTGGCCGATGTTCTCAAGGGCCGCGCCGTGCGCGCAGCCCTGATCGGCAAGGACGCCGATGAAATCGGTCGGGCGACCGAAGCCGCAGGCGTTCCGTCGGAAAAATTCCCGACGCTTGAAGATGCCGTCGACTGGCTCTGGAAGGAGAGCAGCGAGGGCGACATCATTCTGCTTTCGCCCGCCTGCGCCTCCTGGGACATGTTCCGCGACTATGCGGAAAGAAGCGAACACTTTAAGAATGCGGCGGCGCGGATTGCCGAGCGCGAGGAGTGTGAAGCGTGACGCGCTTTGAGGAGTTCGACGACTTTCGCCTCTCCGCTCCCGGCCTTGACTGGGAGACGCTCTTTTGCGTTGCGGCGCTTCTGGCCTTCGGGACGGTGATGGTCTTTTCGGCCACCTCGTCCTCAGGGGGCGGGGATGCGCTCGCTGCCGCCAATACCGGGGAGCTCAAGCGCCACCTGGCGAGCATCGGTCTCGCCGCGGCAGCTGCGCTGGTGGTCTACCGGGTGCCGCTCTCCTTCTGGTTCCGCTGGTCGGGCATCATCGGCGTTTTATGCGTCCTCCTCCTTTGCGCCGTTTTTCTGCCTGTTGTGGGCAAAAGCGTCAACGGCGCGCGGCGCTGGATTCAGATCGCAGGCCTCTCGATTCAGGCGTCGGAGCTCGTGAAGGTGGGGGCGCTCATTTTTGCCGCCGCCTTTACGGTGAAGCGTCAGGAATTCATGCACTCCTTCTCGCGGGGCTTTGCGCCGATTGCGTTCCCGATGGTCGTCGTTGCCTTTCTTCTGATGCAGCAGCCCGACCTCGGCGCAACGGCAGTGGTTGCGGCGGAAATCATGGGGGTGCTCTTTCTGGGCGGCCTCTCCATGAACATCTTCCTTTCGGTGGGTGCGGTCGTCATCGCTTTCGTCGGCTTCATGATCTACATGACGCCCTGGAGGCTCTCGCGCGTGCTTGCCTACCTCGATCCCTGGAGCGAGGAATACGTGCTCGGGCAGTCCTATCAGCTTTCGCACTCCCTGATCGCTTTCGGCCGCGGGGAACTCTTCGGCGTGGGACTGGGCGGGTCGGTGGAAAAACTTAATTACCTTCCCGAGGCCCATACGGACTTCATCATGGCCGTGATTGCCGAAGAGACGGGTTTTGCCGGTGTTATCCTTGTCCTTTTCATTTTTTACTGGCTCATTCGCCGGGCGTTTGAAATCGGACGCCAGGCAATCAAGCTTGAGCGCTACTTCGCGGGGCTTCTCGCGCAGGGCGTTGGGCTTTGGTACGGCGTGCAGGTGATCATCAACGTGGGCGTGGCCTCGGGGGCGCTGCCGACGAAGGGGCTGACGCTTCCTTTCGTGAGCTTCGGAGGTTCGGCGCTTCTTTCCTCGATGATCGCCATTGGACTCCTTCTGCGCGTCGACCGTGAAAACAAAATTCTGATGCGTGGAGGTCAGGTGTGACGACGGAAAAAAATACAAATAAGGAACGCGTTCTCGTTATCGCCGCCGCCGGTACGGGCGGGCACGTGATGCCCGGTCTTGCCGTGGCGCGCGTAATGAAGGAGCGCGGCTGGAGAATCGTCTGGATCGGCACGACGACGGGCATGGAAGGCGGGCTCGTTGAGCGCGAGGGAATCGAATTCCATGCGCTCAACTTCCAGGGCGTGCGCGGCAAGGGTCTTGCCGGAGCCGTCAAGGGCGGCATCAAGATGCTTAAAGCCATCTGGGAGAGCCGCGCGCTTCTTAAAAAAATCAAACCCGACCTTGTCTTTTCAACGGGTGGCTACGTCGCCGTGCCCGTGGGTTTCGCCGCACAGAATCTGAAGCGCCCGATTGTTCTCATGAACTGCGACGCCGATCTCCTCATGTCCACCAATACGCTCATGCCCTTTACGAGCGCGCTCGCCTGCGGGTTTGCGGGCGGCGCCCGTACGTTTGCCGGGGCGAAGGGGCATACCACCGGGAACCCCGTGCGCGCGGAAATTGCGGCGCTCCCCGCCCCTGCGGAGCGCCTCGCGGGCCGCTTCGGGCCGCTGCGCCTTTTTGTTTTCGGCGGCAGCCTCGGCGCTCAGGTGCTGAACGACGTTCTGCCTGAAGCGATTGCGAAGATTCCTCCGGAAAATCGCCCGATCGTGCTCCATCAGACCGGACGCAGCCGGGATGAAGCCGTGCGCGAGCACTATGCGCGCTTGGGCGTTCAGGCCGAAGTGGTGCCCTTCATCGACGATATGGGGGCGCGCTACCGCGAGAGCGATCTGGTCATCTGCCGCTCCGGGGCAACGAGCTGCTCGGAACTCTGCGCTGCGGGCGCAGCGGCCGTCCTTGTTCCCTTCATTGCGAAGACGACACGCCACCAGCTCGGCAACGCCAGATATCTTGCCGACAGGGGCGCCGCCTGGCTCGTCGAGCAGCCGCAGTTCACGGCCGATCACGTGGCCGAACTCATTGCCGGCATGACCCGCGAAAAGATTCTTCCGGTGGCTGAAGCCGCCCGCAGCATTGCGGTTCCTGATGCCGCCAAAAATGTCGCCGACCTGATCGAGGAGACGCTTGCCGCGCGCGAAGGCGCAAAGCATTGACCGGGCAGAGGCGCTCCCCCAAGGTCGCGGATAAAAAACATCAAAGGAAAGAATGTGAAGTTTCTCGTTAATCACCTCCACTTCGTCGGCATCGGCGGCGCGGGCATGAGCGGCATCGCTGAGGTGCTCCTCAATCTCGGCTACGTCATCAGCGGTTCGGACATTGCCCGGACGGCCGTCACCGAGCGCCTGCAGGAGCTCGGCGCCCGCATCTATCTCGGGCACGACAAGAAGCACATCCGCGGTGCGGATGCGGTTATTGTTTCCTCGGCCGTGAAGGCCGACAATCCGGAAGTGGTCGCCGCCCGCGAGCTCGGCATCCCGGTGGTGCCGCGTGCGGTGATGCTCGCCGAGCTGATGCGCCTGAGGCGCGGCATCGCAATAGCGGGCGCGCACGGGAAGACCACCACGACGTCGCTTACCGCCTCGCTCCTCGCAGCGGGCGGTCTCGATCCCACCTTCGTGATCGGCGGAAAATTGAATTCCGCGGGCGCGAATGCGCGTCTTGGAACGGGTGAATTCCTCGTTGCGGAAGCCGATGAATCTGACGCCTCTTTCCTCAACCTCACGCCCGTGATCTCAGCGGTCACCAATATCGACGAAGATCACATGGATACCTACGGGCATGATTTCGAACGCCTGAAGAGCGCCTTCGTCGACTTTCTCGAGCGCCTTCCCTTCTACGGCGTTGCGGTTCTCTGCATGGACGACCCCAACGTACGCGAAATCCGGCCGCGGGTCACCAAGCCCGTGATCGGCTACGGGCTTTCCCCGGAAGCCAACGTGCGCGCGATCGATGTCGAGGCGGCGGGCACGCAGATGCGCTTTACGGTGCTCCGGCCCGACCATCCGCCGCTTCCGGTCACGCTCAATCTTCCGGGCGTGCACAACGTGAGAAATGCGCTCGCGGCCATCGCGATCGCAACCCTCGCGGGCGTGAAGGACGCCGATATCGTGAAGGGGCTCCTCGAATTCCGCGGCGTCGGCAGGCGCTTTGCTCAGTACGGCGACATTCCGATCCGGGATGCCGAAGGGAAAATCACGGGGAGCTTCACGTTGATCGACGATTACGGTCATCATCCGCACGAAATGGCGGCGACGCTCGCTGCCGTGCGCGGCGCGTTCCCGGGCCGCCGCATCATCGTTGCCTTCCAGCCCCATCGCTATACGCGCACGCGCGACTGCTTCGATGCGTTCGTGAAGGTTCTTGAGGATGTGGATGGACTCGTGCTCGCAAACGTCTACCCCGCGGGCGAGGATCCGATTGAGGGCGCGGACAGCGACCATCTCGCCCGGGCGATTGCCGCGCAAGGGTATCACGAGCCCGTCGTCGTCAATGTTGAGGATGTCCCTCAAAGCGTGCGCGCCATCGCAAGGGACGGCGACGTCGTGATCACGATGGGCGCAGGGTCGATCGGCAAGGCGGCGCCGAAGATTGCGGGGCTCGCCTGAGAAGAGAAAGGAGCAGGAGAAATCATGACCAGTATGTTGAATCGCGTGGTGGTGCTTCAGGGCGGCATTTCGTCTGAGCGCGAGGTGTCGTTGCTTTCGGGCAGGGGCGTTGCGGATGCGCTTCGCGCCAAGGGTCTCGATGTGGATGTCTGGGATCCGGCAACCGACAGCGTCGGGATGCTCGAGGAAGGCGGCTATGACGCAGCCTTCATCGCGCTTCACGGGAAGCTCGGCGAAGACGGATCCATCCAGGGGCTTCTCAATTGCCTGGGCCTCCCCTATACGGGACCGGGCGTTGTCGCCTCTGCAATTGCGATCGATAAGGAAATGACGAAGGCGATCTGGAGCGACGCCGGCATTCCCGTTCCTGCCGGCGCGCGGCTTTCCGCCCGTTCGAGCGATGCGGAGCTTCTATCCGCCATCGACGCTTTCGGAAAGACGGGCCTCGTGGTGAAGCCCGGGCACGACGGATCCTCGATCGGCGTGACGAAGATCCTCCCCGAAGCGCTTTCGCTCGAGAGCCTGCGCGAAGCCGTAAGGAATGCGGCCGCGTGCGATGCGGGCGAAGTGCTCGCCGAGGAATACATCCAGGGCCGCGAATTCACGGTTGCCGTGCTTGACGGCGAGGCGCTCCCCGTCATTGAAATCATTGCGCCGGAGGGAAGCTACGACTTCCAGAACAAGTACTACACCGACTCCGTTCGCTATGAATGTCCGGCGAAGCTCTCCGAAGCGGAATCGGCGGCGCTTCGCGCCGCCTGCGAAAAGGCCTTCCGGACGCTCGGCTGCCGCGGCTGGTCGCGCATCGACGCGATGCGCCGTCCCGAGGGCGGCTTTGCGCTTCTTGAGATCAATACCTCCCCGGGAATGACGCCGCACTCGCTCGTGCCGATGGCGGCCCGGAGCGTGGGGCTTGATTACGGCGAGCTCTGCCTGAAAGTGCTTGGGCTCGCTCAAACGGATTAATCAGGAACGCGCGGGACTGTGGAGGATCGCAAGAACACGCCGAGAAGCATCTCCTACAAGGGAGAGGCGCTCGAACAGATACCGCTCACCGGTGCGCCCAACGCGCCGGAGGGCGGCGCTCATCCTCAGGAAACGCGTTCGAGAAGCGTTGTCTGGATTCTTGCCGCCCTTCTTGCCGCCGCCGTGCTTGCGGTCGCGTATTTTCTGGCGCCCGCCGTGACGGGGCTCGACTACGTCAGGATCCACAGGCTAGAGATGAAGGGCGATACGGCCAAAGTGCCGCTCCCTCGCCTCAAGGAGGTGGTGGAGCCCGAGCTCGAGGGGAAGTCCTATTTCACGACGGATATTGCCGCCGTGCGGGCGGCTGCGGAAACCGTTCCCTGGGTGAAGCATGCATCCGTGCGGCGCATCTGGCCCGACAGAATAGAGATCGACATCACGGTCTACGAGGCCGTGGCGCAGCTCGAGGATGGTCGTCTCATCAGCATTGAGGGAAAGCTTTTTTCGGCCAATCCCGAGGAAGGCGCGGAAGCCGGAAATCTTCCGACCTTTTCCTGTGCGGCCGAGGATGTGCCGGAGCTTCTGAGGCGTTATCGACGCTTTACGTCGCTCTTCGGCGACCTGCCCTTCCGCATTACGGCGCTTTCGCTTTCGGACCGGGGAAGCTGGTCGCTCGTCATTCAGGGACCGAGGATTCCGCCTACCCGGGTGGAGCTCGGACGCGATACGGCGGGGTCTCCTGTGGAAGAGCGCGTGAGGCAGGTGGCGGCAGCCTATCCCAGGATGGAAGAGCTGCTGGGCGGGCCCCCGTCCTCCATCGACGCGCGCTATCGGCGCGCCATTGCCGCGGGCAAGGTGGACAGGAAGGCTCTTGAATCCTATCTGGAGGAAAATGCCCGGTCGGAGGAAAAAAAGGAGCCCGCAGCCGCGCCGCTCGAGAGCCCGGCAGCCGCCCCTTCAGGCGAACCCGATGCGCTGAGTCCGGAAAGCGCTCCGGATGCGGATGATTCCGCAGACAGCACGGAGCTTGAAGCACCGGAAAACCCCTCCACGGAACGTTCGGAAAAGCCATGAAGCAGCAGAAGGAAAATAAGGAATTTTTCGCCGCCCTTGATGTCGGCTCCGACAAGGTGCTCTGTCTGGTCGCCCGTCCCGGGGATGAACCGGAAATGCTGCGCGTGATCGGCATCGGCAATACGCCGTCGTCAGGCGTCAGGAACGGCTGCGTGGTGGACGTCACGGCCGCTGTGAGTTCGATCCGGCAGGCCGTGAGGGAAGCAGGCTTCACGGCGGGCGTTGAGATTTCGGGCGTCTGGGCGGCGATCGGCGGCCATACGCTCAAAAGCGCCAACTGCACGGGACAGGCGGTGCTGCGCGGGCGAGAAGTCACGCGCGAGGATGTCGAGCAGGCTGAACTGAATGCCCGGCAGTCCGCGCTTCGCGAGATGAAGGGCGAGAGCCTCCTGAAGCTCATTCCTCAGGGGTATCGCTGCGGCGACCTCGTGACCGACAAGCCCGTGGGACTTGTGGGCCAGAAGCTCGAGGCCGACGTGCATGCGCTCTACGGCTCGAGAACGAATGCCAACAACCTCAAGCACGCCATTCAGCGCGTGGGGCTCGAACTCATCAATTACGAACCTCACCCCTGGGCGGCCGCGCAGGCGGTGCTCTCGGAAACAGAGAAAACGTGCGGAACCGCCCTCATCGATATCGGAGCGGAGACGACCTCTCTCATCGTTTTTCGCGAGGGCCGGATTCTCTTTACGGATGTGCGTCCCTGGGGGGCGGAGCACTTCACGCGCGATCTTGCGATCGTTCTAGGCATCAGCCTTGAGGACGCCGAGGCGCTTAAGCTCCGTTCGGGCGAGTGCCGGCTTTCGCAGGTGCTCCCCGGAGAAATCGTGCAGATTGAAGTGCACGGGCGCACGACGCGTCCTTATGCGCGGGATCTTCTCGTGAAGACGCTTTCCTCACGCGTTCGGCAGTTTTTCGGCATCTACCGCAAGATGCTCGCCGACGCGGGCGTGCTCGACCAGATCGAGCTGGTGGTGTTGACAGGCGGAGGCGCCATGCTGCGGGGAATCGGAGAGGAGGCCAAGGCGATTCTCGACAAGCACGTGCGAATCGGAATTCCAGAGCGGGTTGAGGGCGAAAGCCCGCTCCTGCAGCGCTCGGACGCCGCCGTTGCGGCGGGGCTCGCGGTCTGCGCCTTGAGGGAGAGTCTCTCGGGACCCGAACGCGCGTTCGGCATGCGGCGAAGCATGAGCTTTCTCGGGGGACTCAAGACCTTTTTCCTCGGCGACTATTGAGAAAGATCCTCGCTTCAGACAGTTTTCCCCTAACGGACACACAGTTTTTTTTGAATGGCGGGAGGCTTCCCGCCATCCGCAGAATTCGTAGATAATTTGCAGACTTTTCCATCAGAGGTTGAAATGGCTTTCGAAGTTCTCCCTGAATTTGATCCGCTGAAAACCGTCATCAAGGTGATCGGCGTGGGCGGCGGCGGCGGCAATGCCGTCGAGCACATGATTACGCACGGCGCCAAGAGCATTGAGTTCATTGCGGCCAATACGGATCATCAGGCCCTGCAGCGCTCGAAGGCGCACGTCAATATTCAGCTCGGCAGCACCGGGCTCGGCGCGGGCGCCCGTCCTGAAATCGGCGCCGCTGCCGCGCAGGAAAAGCGCGAGCAGGTGGCCGAGGCGATCCGCGGCGCCAATCTCCTTTTCATTACCGCCGGCATGGGCGGCGGCACGGGCACGGGCGCGGCGCCCGTGATCGCCGAAATTGCGAAGGAAATGGGGATTCTCACCGTCGCCGTCGTGACGAAGCCCTTCAGCTTTGAAGGCGCCCGCCGCATGCGCACGGCCGAACAGGGCATTGAGAACCTGAAGGCGAAGGTCGACTCGATGATCGTCATCCTCAACGAGAAGCTCGAGGAGGAATGCCCGCCCAATGCGACGATGAAGGAGTGCTTTGAAACTTCCAACGAAGTGCTCTACAAGGCCTGCGTCGGCATCGCCGAGATCATCCATACGCCGGGCACGATCAATGTCGACTTTGAAGACCTGAAGACCGTCATGAGCGAGCGCGGAAGCGCCATCATCGGTCTCGCGACGGCCTCCGGTCCCGACCGCGCGCGCGTTGCTGCCGAAAAGGCGATTGCCTGCCCGCTCCTCGAAGGCGCGAACCTTCAGGGCGCCCGCGGCATGCTCGTCTACTTTACGGGCGACGACAGCCTTACGCTCGCGGAAATCCGCGAGGCGATGGGCGTGCTCAATACCTTCGTCGCCAAGCAGGCCAACGTCATCTTCGGTTCGGCCATTTCGGAGGAAATGGGCGACGAGGTGCGCGTGACCGTGGTGGCGACGGGTCTTGATCGTCCGTTTGAACCGGGCGAAGCGCCCGATACGTCGAGCGGCACGGAAGCGCCCGACGTCGGTCAGGGGCTCCCCGCCGGCGCCATCCCGCAGATTGACGGCGCCGCCTATACGGCGCCGACCCTCGGCGCGGCTTCCATTCCGGCGGAGAAGCCGGCTGCCGGAACGGATGCCGCTCAGGGCGAGCGGAAGGTCCCCGAACCCGTCACCGTTCCTTCTGGCGGCGGCTATGCCATTCCGACCTATCTGCGCTCGAACGGGAGCTGACGCCAAATGTTTTCTCAGCGCACGCTCGGCGAATCGGTTGCGGCTGTCGGCATCGGGCTTCATAGCGGCAGAAAGATCCGCCTCGTTCTGAGGCCCGCCCCGGCCGATACCGGCATCGTCTTTCGCCGCGTGGACCTTGAGCCGCCGGTTGATATTCCCGCCGAGCCCCTCAATGTGAACGACACCCGCATGGCGACGACCGTCAATGTGGGGCGCGCTGCCGTTGCGACGATCGAGCATCTGATGAGCGCCTTCAGCGGACTCGGCGTCGACAACTGCATCGTTGAGGTGAATGCTCCCGAGATTCCCGTCATGGACGGCTCGGGCGCAAGCTTTGTCTACCTTCTTCACAGCGCCGGGATCGTCGAGCAGAATGCCGCGAGAAAGTTCGTGCGGATTCTGAAGCCGATAGAGGTGCGCGAGGGCGACAAGCTCGCGAGACTCGAACCCCATGAGGGCTTCCGGCTTTCCTTCCGGATTGCGTTCGGACATCCGGCGATTGATGCGACCGATCAGTATGCCGACATTGACTTTTCACGCGTCAACTACGAGCAGGCGGTTGCGCACTGCCGTACCTTCGGCTTCGTGCAGGACGTGGAAATGCTGAGGCGCATCGGCCTCGCCCAGGGCGGATCGCTCGACAACGCCATCGTGATGGACGAGTTCCGCGTCCTCAATCCCGGGGGACTCCGCGAACAGGCGGAGTTCGTGAAGCATAAGATCCTCGACGCCATGGGGGATCTTTATGTCCTGGGCGCGCCGCTCCTCGCCCACTACATTGCCGAAAAGTCGGGGCACGGACTCAACAACCAGCTCCTGAGAAAGCTTCTTGCGACGCCCGATGCCTGGGAAGAGGTGACGTTTGAGCATGCCAAGGACTGCCCGGTCGATTTCTGGCCGCAGCCTGCGGCCGTGTCGCCCGAGGAAGATTCCGTGAAGTCGGACCGTTCCGGTAATACGCCGCTCTGAGGCATCCCGATTCCCAGAAGAAGAAAAGCCCGTTCGCTTCCATCAGAAGAACGGGCTTTTCCTTTTTTTGCGGTCAATGAAGGCGGCAGGCCTCAGAGCTTCGCGAGGCGAGCGGAAAAAAGGTTGGCTTTTTGGTCGAGCTCGAGCGCAAGGCGCTTTATTTGCGCTTCATCGGCGAGCGGATTGGCGGCGAGGCTTTCGATCTGAGCGAGAAGATTCGAGAGCGCCTCAAATTCCCGCGTGAAGGCTTCGTGGCGCTCGTGCCGTCTGAGCATGCGCTCGCGCACGTCGCCCAACTCCGGGCGAAGTGCGGCATCCGCTTCCGAAGGGAGAAGATTCGGGTCCGGTGCGCGGGGAAGACGATCCTTCCAGACGGGGAGAATGTCCCGGAGGATCTGAAGCTTCTCGTGAATTTCGTTCGGGCTCCCGGGAAGGGCTTCGTCGGGCTTTGGTGCTTTTCCGGCCTTTCTGCTTTTTTCCGCTGCTTCTTTTTCTTTTCGGGCCTTTTCGGCCTCTTCCCTGCGCACGCGTTCGGCTTCAGCCGATTCCATCGTGAGCGGGGAAAGCTTCGGCGCTGCTTCGCTTCGTGCGGCTTCCGCGAGGTCGAAGGCATTCGCGAGCGACTTTTCGAGCGCAGCGATGAGGATGCTCAGGGATGTTTTTTCGCCCGCGACATTTCTCGGCGACGAGAGGACGGACGAAAAATCCCTGAGCGCATCCTCCGCCTTCTGAATGAGCGCGCGGCGTTCGCGCCAGAGCCGGAGCCTTGCGAGCTGACGGTCTCTCAAGGCGCTCGTTTCGGGTGAGAGCGCCGCTTCTTCCGCTGTCGGAATAATGCTTTCGTTGGGCGAAATGCCGAGCGCGGAGAGGATGGCGCGGAGATGTTCGCGCAGAATGCCCGCCAGCGCCTCGAGCCGCGCCTCGGCGGGATTTTCGCCCGGGAGCTCCCCTCCCGGGAGGCTCGAGCGCAGCATTTCAGCGGCTTCCTTCAGGTATTCCGATTCGGACGCGAGGCTATTGAGCTCGCTTTCATCTTCCGGGCGGCGAAGGTCGATTTTGCGCAGTTCCGCAAAGTCGGACGCCAGCGCTGATGCCGAGAAGCTCCGGGGTATGCGGAGTTTCGGTCGGTCGCCCTCCAGCGTCTTTTCGAGCGCCTCGAGCTTGAGGAAAGCCCCGGAGAGCTTTTCTTCAATGTCTGATCGCGAATTCCAGATGAGAAGAAGCCGCGAACTCTGAGGAGAGAGCGCTTCTTCGGGCGCTTTTTCGCCTTTTTTCCGGGCTTCTGCAAGACGGGCGATGTCGGCGGCAAGCGTTTCGTCGCCGGCCGCAATATCGCCTGCGGGAGGAAGCAGATCACGGGCCTTCTGGAGCTCTTTTCGCGTGACGCGGATTTCGGCGAGGAGCTTTGCAAGATTCTCGCGGAGCTTCTCGCGAAGCGCCATATTGGGGGGCGGCGCGGAAAGACCGGCCCGGAGCGCCATGGCGCGCTCCTCATCGGATTCCCTTGAGGGCGTTTTCGCGTTCCCGCTGCTTTGCTTTTCCTCCTCGACCTCGGCGAGAAGGCGCTCCCCGGCGTCCTTCACCTGCCGGAGGGCTGAAGAAAGTCTGCGGGCAAATTGAATGACGTCGTCTCTAAGCGCCTCAAAGTCGACGGCTTCCTTTTCCTTCCCGGCCATTGCGCGGGATTCGAGTTCGCCGAGAACGGGCTCGAGCGCCTTTTTTTCCGCTTCGGCTGCCGAGGCGGCCTTTTCAAATGCCGCGCGACGCGCGATGCGCTTCAGCATTCTTTCCCGTACGCCGGCCAGTTCCGGGCTCGCCGCGGCAGCGGCCTCTTCGGGAACAAGATGCGGATCGGGTGCGTGAGGGAGCTTCTCGCGGAGGGCCTTCGCCTCTTGCGCGAGTTTTTCAAGCCGTTCGTGCTGGGCCGTAATGGCGGTCAGCACCGCGAGCGGGAGCTCTTCCGGGCCTGGCTCGAGCGTATGCGCGAGCGCGCGGATCTGTTCGCGCAGCTCCGGGTTGATGAGCTTCTCGGCAGCGGCGAGGAGTTCCGCAGCAGCAATGATCGAAGGCGTTCGCACGGGGGAGGTTTTTTCGATTTCCTCTTCCGGGGCGCGCCTGCCGCGCAGCCTGAATTCAACGCCGAGGACGGGAACGCCGTCGGCGACGAGCTTTCCAAGAAGCCGCTTGGAGAGGTTTCTGAGTCTCGAAAGCTGTGCGGCGCTGTCGGTGATGAAGACCGCTTTGTTGTTTTCAATCCGTACGCCCCGGCCGGTCTCGTAGTCGAGCGCAAGCCCCATGGCTTTGATGATGGGCGCGACGGCTTTCCCGGCCTGCAGGGAGAGTGCATAGGATTGAACCAGATCTGCCGTGCGGGAGCTTTGTTCGAGCGAGCGCTGCGGGGAACGGAAGCCCCGGCGCTTCAGCTGAAAATCGGCGGGCATGCGGCGCAATTTCGGCACGGCGAAACCTCAGAAAACGATGCAAAAAGAAAACTTTCCTTGCCAAATCCGGGATGCATTAAGGTATTGATCCGCCGCAATCTGCGATAATCCTGCGGTTACGCTGTGGGAAGCTCTTGCCCGGCGGCAGGAAAGCTGCGGGCAGAGGAGACGATGACAGCTCATCAAAGCCCGCTTCATTGAAGTGAAGAGTCTACCCAAAGTCTGCGAGTCTTCCCGCGAAAGCCTTTCGCGGCGGCGCAACCCGTTACCGGTCCCCGTGACGTCCTGAGGATTCCCCCGGACGGCTTCTTTTTTTGCGGACCAGAGAATTCCGAGCTAAGAACAATGTTTGACGAACTTTTAACCAAGATCTTCGGCAGCCGCAACGATCGGCTGATTAAGCAGTATCAGCGCAAGGTGGCGCAGATCAATAAGCTTGAACCTGCCATCCAGGCGCTTTCGGATGCCGAACTCCAGGGAAAGACGCAGGAATTCCGCGACCGCATCGCCAAGGGAGCGACGACCGACGAGCTTCTGCCTGAAGCCTTCGCCGTGATGCGCGAAGCTTCCCGGCGCGTGCTCGGCATGCGTCACTTCGACGTGCAGCTGATCGGCGGCATGGTGCTCAATGACGGCAAGATTGCTGAAATGCGCACGGGCGAAGGCAAAACGCTGACGGCGACGCTTGCCGTCTATCTCAATGCCCTTCCGGGCAAGGGCTGCCACGTGGTGACGGTGAACGACTACCTCGCCTCGCGCGACGCGGACTGGATGGGACGCGTCTACAACTGGCTCGGCCTTACGGTCGGCAAGATCCTTTCGCAGCAGGATACGGAAACGAAGCGCGCGGCTTACGCGTGCGACATTACGTACGGCACGAACAACGAGTTCGGCTTCGACTACCTGCGCGACAACATGGAGTACGACATCAAGGGGCGTCGTCAGAGAGGCCTCTACTACGCGATCGTCGACGAAGTGGACTCCATTCTGATCGACGAGGCGAGAACGCCCCTCATCATTTCCGGCCCTGCCGACGACAACACGGATCTCTACATCAAGATCAATGAGATTCCGCCGCTCCTCACCCGCCAGACCGAGGAAAAGGGAGCGGGCGACTACTGGGTGGACGAAAAGGCCCACCAGGTCTACATCTCCGAAGCCGGCCACGAGAAGCTCGAGAAGATTTTGGCCGAGCGCGGTCTTGTCGGTCCCGGCGAATCGCTTTATTCGCCGAAGAACATCATCCTCATGCACCACCTGATGGCCTCGCTCAAGGCCTATACGCTCTTCCATCGCGATCAGCAGTACGTGGTGCAGAACGGCGAAATCGTGATCGTCGACGAATTCACCGGTCGTCTGATGCCGGGCCGCCGCTGGAGCGAAGGCATCCACCAGGCCGTTGAGGCGAAGGAAGGCGTGCGCATCCAGCAGGAAAACCAGACGATGGCGTCGATCACCTTCCAGAACTACTTCCGCATGTACGAGAAGCTCTCGGGCATGACCGGCACGGCCGATACGGAAGCCTATGAGTTCCAGGACATCTACGGCCTTGAAACGGTCGTGATCCCGACGCACCGGAAGATGATCCGCATCGACGAGCAGGACAAGGTCTACCGCACCGTTCAGGAAAAGTACAACGCGATCGTGAAGGACGTGAAGGCCTGCCACGAGAAGGGCCAGCCGGTGCTCCTCGGCACGACCTCGATTGAAAATTCCGAGCTCCTCTCGAACCTCCTTACGAAGGAAGGGATTCCGCACAACGTGCTCAATGCCAAGCAGCACGAAAAGGAAGCCCAGATCGTTCTCGAAGCCGGCCGTCCCGGCATGGTGACGATTGCGACCAACATGGCCGGCCGCGGCACGGACATCGTGCTCGGCGGCGGCATCAACAAGGCGGTCGACGAAATCGAGCTCGACGAGTCGCTCACGCCCGAACAGAAGGCCGAGAAGGTTGCCAAGGTGAAGGCCGAGTGGCAGGTGCTCCACGATGAGGTGGTGAAGGCGGGCGGCCTTCGCATCATCGGCAGCGAACGCCATGAATCGCGCCGCATCGACAATCAGCTGCGCGGCCGTGCAGGCCGTCAGGGCGACCCGGGGTCGTCGTGCTTCTATCTCTCGATGGAAGACCAGCTCCTGCGCATCTTCGGCGGCGACCGCATGCGCGCCATTGCAGATCGTCTGAAGCTCGAGCCCGGCGTCGCGATTGAATCGAAGATGCTTACCCGCATGATCGAGTCGGCGCAGCGCAAGGTCGAAGGCCGCAACTACGACATCCGCAAGCAGCTCCTTGAGTTCGACGATGTTCAGAACGACCAGCGTCACGAGATTTACGGACTTCGCAACGAGATTCTTGAATCCGCGGATTCGTCCGAAATGGTGAAGAACCTCCGCGAGGGTTATTTCCAGGATCTCTTCAGAAGCTATGTTCCTGCCGATACGGTTGAGGAGCAGTGGGATCTCAACGGACTTTCCGAAAAGCTCAAGAACGAATTCGGCATCGAGGTTCCGTTCCGGAAGATGCTCGACGAAAACGAGCAGACGACCGACGAGGATCTCCTCACGGCGCTTCTCGCCCGCGTGAACGAAATCTACGAGGCGAAGGAAAAGCTGGTCGGCCACGAAGCGTTCGCGAGCTTCACGCGTTCCGTGCTTCTGCAGGTGATCGATCAGCTCTGGCGCCAGCACATTGCGGCGCTTGACGCGCTGCGTCAGGGCATCTATCTGCGCGGCTACGCGCAGAAGCAGCCGAAGCAGGAATATAAGCGCGAAGCCTTCAGCATGTTCGAGCGCCTCCTCGACTCAATTCGCGAAACGCTCGTCTCGGTCGTCATGCGCGTTGAAATCAAGCTCCCTGAGGAAGCTCAGGCCGCAGCGGACGCCAATATCGAGCAGGGCGAGGCGCGCGCGGATGCGGCTCGTCTCGCGGATGGCGGTTCGACCGCCGATCCGATGCCGCAGGATGAGGGAAGCTCGCTTGACCTTCTTTCCGACGAGGAAAAGGAAGCGCGTCTGCGCGAACTCTTCCGTCATGTCGGGCGCAATGACCCGTGCCCGTGCGGTTCCGGAAAGAAGTTCAAGGACTGCCACGGAAGGCTCCAGTAATCTGAAGTCTTTCTGCGCCTCATAAACGCGCATCCATTCGCCCGGCCGGATTCCCGCATGGAGGACCCGCCGGGCGATTTTTTTGTTTCGGGAGCATTACTCATGATCCGCATCGGGAGCAGCTTTCATGTGCCGGGAATTCGCTTCCGGAGCGATCCCGCCGGCATCGTCTTTGCGGCCGATCTCCGGCGCGGAACGCTATGGACGGCTCGTACCGCCGGTCGGTCGCTTCCGCCCGGCGCGCCTCGCGAGGACGGATCAGCCGCGCGCATTGAATGGGCTGCCGGCGAGAAGCGCCGCGCATTCGCGGCGAAGCTCTTTATTTCGACGTCATTCGGGATTGCCGGATTCGGGCCGCTCTCGGATCAGACGGCGCTCGCGCTCGAAAATGCTGCGGCCGGAATTCTGGGGGTTGAGAAGGAGAACCTCATTTCTGCGGCGGCCGGTCCCGTGCTCGAGCACTATCCGGTCGGAAGCATGATGGAGGCGCTTCAGTCCGCACGCTCTCAGCCCGCTCTTGACGAGCCTCTGGGCAGGAACGTTGATGCGCTGGGGCTTCCCTTTCGCATTGCAGAGGGTGCGCTCGACATGAGCGCAGCGGTTTTCCACTCCGAACGCACCGGAGGAGAAGTCTGGATTGCTGCAGCGAGCGCGGGAATCGGGCGCGAGGTGCTGGAAGGCGTCCGCGACCGGCTATGGCTCGCCGGGCCCGCAGCCTGGCGGGCATCGTCTGGAATTCATCCGGGCGATGCGCTCATCCTCCTTGCCACGGGCGCCTCGCCGATTGCGGAAGTTGCATCGGAAGAGGACCCGAGGACGGAATCCGTCATTGCGGGCCTCTCCACCGCGCTCGCGCAGCTCGTGAGGAAGCGCGCTCTCGCTGCGGGTGAACGAATTCCCTTCGGGCTCTTCGGCGCGGAAACGCCTCAGGAAGCGGAAGACGCGGCGGGCGTACTGGGGCGATTTATGCCGGGAATTCTGCGGAGACTCTCAGAGGATTGGGGAGAGGAGCGCGCCGGCGAGGCGCTCCTTGACGGCCTCCGGTGCGCACTCCTCTCTGCACCGCTTCCGGGGCTCGAGCGTGCGCTGATCCGCGTGTCGATCGGAGAAATGCTGCTCTCTTTCGGCCTCAGAACGGCGGCACCCCTTCCGGGAAGCCTTCTTCAATCCTGGCGGGATGGAAGCGCCGAACTTCGGATCGATCTGGGGCGAGGCGCCTGCGGCGCCGTCTTCTGGGCCTGAAGCGCGTTTCTGGAAGCGGCCGGCTTGTCCTAATGGGGAAAGCTCGGAGGCAGTGTTGGATTACGGCCTTCCGGCATCGGACGCTTCCCTTGCCTCTTCCCTGCGTTCTTCGTTGGCGAGAACTTCTTTCATGGCGCGTTCTGTTTTGACTGCCCTCAGGAAATAGAGAAGCGCCGCGAGCGTGAGCGCAAACCAGAGCACAAAGCCGTAGGCAATGGCGTCAAGTCCTGCGCTCTTGCCGAACAGCATGATGACGATGTTCGGAATGCAGGTGCCCATGTAGCTGATGAGGTAGAGCGCTGCGAGAAGACGCGCGCGCTCCATGATGCGCGAGCCTTCAAGCAGCATCTTGAAGGAGGCCGCCGTGAGCGCGCCCTGGGTGGCGCCGCAGACAAGCGCAAAAGCGATGAAGAGCTCCGGTAGCCGCCAGGCGACCGAAAGGAAAGTTCCGCATCCGGTGACGACGTAGAGAAGTCCCACCGGCGCAAAGACCTTGAGCGGCGGAAATTTGGCGGCGGCAAAGGCGCCGAGCGCATTGGGGAGCACGAGAGAAATGTAGACGAGGCCCGAGAGGATCGCGATCGGAGCGTCGACGCCCCAGAGCCCTTCGGCAACTCTTGCCGAGAAGCCCTGAAAGAAGCAGGTGAGCGCAGAGGTGCCGACAAAACCAGTTGCGGCGAGGGCCAGTCGCCTTCCGTAGCCCGGGGGTGGCATGACGGAGGGCTTCAGAATGCCTTTTTTCGTACTTTTCGTCGTAACGGTTTCGCTCGCGAGAAATACCAGCCCGGAGACCAATAGTTCAAGGACAAGCACCGAGAAGAAGAGTCCGCGGGTGCTTGCAATCTGCGTTTCGATGGCAATGCCCGCGCCGATGGTCGCGATGACGAAGCCCGCAAGCGGTCCTGATGCGCTCACGGCTGTCGCGAGCCAGCTCCGTTGAGGCGGCGCGCTGTCGACGCACCAGCTCATGGCAGCCGTCGTCGTGATGCCGCAGGCCAATCCCTGAAGCAGGCGCCCGGCCATCAGAAAGGCGGGTGAATCTGCTGCAAGAAAGAAGGCGCAGGCGGCGAGCCCGAAGAGAAGGGAAACGAAAACCGCACCCCGTCGGCCGATCACTTCGGAGAGCCTTGCAAAGAAGAGGAGCGAACAGGCGTTTCCCACCACGTAGAGGAGTACCGTCATGCCGATGGCGGCAGTGGAAAGCCCGAATTCGCGCGTCCACGTGCTCATGAGGGGCACCGGGAGCGCCGAGGCGCCGAAGGCAATGAGGACCGTGAGCGACGCAGCTGAAAAGGTAAGGTTCTGACGGGGAAGAATAGAGGATGTCTCAAGAGACATTCAGGACTCCGGAAAAAATGATTCCGGAAGTCTATGAAGACATGGGGTAGAAAGCGTTGAGAAAAATCTCGAAAAATAGACTGAAAATCTCAAATTGCCGCCGGACGCATGAAAATCCTGGATGGCTCGTGTACTTGGAAGTCTTGAGAAAGGATTGCCTCAACGATGCCTGCAGATCGTGTATAAATTTTTATAGTTTATTGAAACTAAACGAAAAATCTTTAGTACTGAAACCGAAAGCTTTTTGGGTTGGATCAACTCCCATCCTTCTTCAGCAAAATCCGCCAGGAGCCCTCGCCCCGGATGGGGCGGGGAGGAATGGCGGCTAATCGGTTGTCTGATTCTCAATGTATTTTTTAAGAACTTCCAGGGAAGCTCCGCCTACTGAACAAGCAAAGTAGCTGCGCGACCAAAACAGCCCTGTTTTGCCTCCTTCAAGAATCCCTGGATATTCCTCGCGTATCTTTCGAGACGAACGCGTTTTAAAGCGGTTCACCATCTCGCTGATGCTAACCTTTGGAGGATAGCTCACGAGCAGATGTACGTGATCCGCTTCCCCGTTGGCCTCCAGGAGGCTGCAGCCTAAATCTTCGGCCGCGATTTTTAGGGCAGCAAGCACGCTTTCGAGCACTTCCGGCGTCATCACTTTTCGCCGGTATTTCGTTGTGAAGATCAAATGCACATGGAGTTTCGTCACGCTGTGACGCGCTCTTTCGTAGTCGTCGAACATCGAAATTCTCCTTGACCGCTAATGCTTAATTATGATAATATCATAATATTTTTTAAAAATAAATTCATTTGACCGCCACATGCTCCGTGCTGCGAAATTCCGCATCTACCCAACTGCCGCTCAGGAAGCTTTTCTCTGGGCACAGTGGGGTGCTGTCCGCAAGTGCTGGAACATGGCGCTCTTCCTGAAGAAGCATTACTACCGTACGCGGGGCGTATCGCTAGACCTCATCCACGAGATCAAGCCACTCATCGCCAGAGCCAAGAAGTCGAAGAAGTACGCATGGCTTAGGGAATACGATTCGATGGCGCTTCAGGAATCGGTGCGGAATCTCAACAAGGGCTACCGCGCTTTCTTTGATGGAAGAGCAGGCTTTCCGCACTACAAGTCCCGCAGAGGGCCGCAGTCGAGCTATCACTGTACCAACGTCTCCGTCGGCCCCAACTACGTGCGCGTGCCGAAAATGGAGCCGATCAAGGCTCGGATTCATCGGGAGGTCGTCGGCAAGGTGAAGAGCATCACGCTTGAAGCCGATGCCGCCGGCGACTACTACGCCGCCGTCCTCTGGGAAGATGGTCTTGCTGAAAAGGAACCTCTGAAGGAGATCTATGAGGATCAGGTCATCGGCATCGATGTCGGCATCAAGGATCTCCTCACGGAATCGAACGGACGCAAGGAACCGAACCCGAGGCATCTGAAGCACGCCCGCAAGGTGCTGCGCCGCAGATGCCGGCAGTTTTCAAGAACTCAGAAGGGCAGCCGCCGGCGCGAGAAGGCGCGCCGCAGGCTCGCACGCGCGCATAAGCGCGTGGCGAATGCCCGCACCGACAACCTTCACAAGGTCTCTTCGCGACTCGTGAACGAAAGCCAAGCGCTGGCTGCGGAGAGTTTAAGAATCATCAACATGCTGAAGAACCACCACCTGGCGGAGTCGATTGCTGATGCCGCCTGGGGCGAGCTCTTACGAATGATTGCCTACAAAATGAAGCGGGAAGGAAAGTACTTCATACAGATCGATACTTTCTATCCCTCTTCAAAGACGTGCTCCTGCTGCGGCTTCAAGCTTGAGAAGCTTGATCTTGCTACGCGCGAATGGACGTGCCCGCACTGCGGCGCTCACCATGACCGCGACGGCAACGCTGCAGCCAACATCCGGGCTGAAGGCATCAGAATACTGAGGGCGGAGGGGCTACCCGTCCTGCGGAGAGAAATGTCCTCTCCAAATGCTCGCTGAGGTCGTGTAAATCCCGGAGACATCCGGGTTGTGACCGAAGAAGCGAGAAGCCTCGCCCAATTCGAAGAATTGGACGGGGAGTAGTCACCTTTCGCCGGGAAATTCCGCGCGGTCTGCTTCGTGAAGCGCGCCTGCGAGCGTGGCCTTCAGCCATTCCCGGGATCTTTCCCGGCTTTCCTTCGGCGTCATGCCCTCATGCCGCCGGAAAGCTCTTCCGAATGCGGAGGAGGATTTGAAGCCGAGCGAGGCCGCAATGGCTTTTACGGGTTCATCCGTATCGCGCAGGCGCTGAACGGCCAGTCGAATGCGCCAGCGCACCAGGTATTCCATGGGCGGCGTGCCGAGAATGCGGCGGAAGTGGTCCGCGAATCGCGGGCGCGACATGTGGGCGGCCTGGGCGAGCATGCTGAGGGTCCAGTCGCGGGCCGGGTCGTTGTGAATGCGCCAGAGCACCGGGACGAGCCTTGGGTCCTTCATTGCAAGGAAGAGGCCGGCTCGGCCGGCATCAGGGAGCCTCAGCGCAAAACGGATGACGTCGAGCATGACGAGGTCGATCAGGCGGCTTGCGGCGTATTCGGATCCGGGCTCGCGCCCGAGGCGCTCGAAATGGATGATGCGCATCATTCTTCGAATCGAATCGCCGCCTTCGTTCCTGCGGATGACGAGGACCGGCGGGAGCGCCGAGAAAAAGAAGTGCGCCACCGCGTTGTCGGGGACCATCTTGCCGGCAAAAACGCGCACCGAGGTTCGGCTCGAGTCTCCGTAGAGTGCAAGGCCGTCGGAGAGCGTGAAGTCCACGTCCCGCGAGGCTTGCGGAGCGGCTTCGGCGCTCGTTGCGAGAATGTAGCTTTCGGGCGCAACAAGCGCGATGGCGTCGCCTTCGCAGAGTTCAATCCGCGCGTCGGCTTCAGCCGACGGGCTGACAAAGAAGACGCCCCGGTCGACGCACATGAGCTTGATGCCGGGAAAGGCGTCGTAGCGGAGCGCCAGACCCTGAGGCGCATTCATGCCGGTGGCGACATAGCAGCGCGGCGAAAGCGTTTCGAGAAATTTGGAAAGAAGATCCGGCATGGCGGTATGGAAGTCGTCGGGCTCGAAGACTTCGGCAGATTTCCTCAAGCAAAGTCGACGCGGATAAGAGACAATGCATTTTGCGCGCGCGGAACAAATGATGCTTCCGCGCTCATCGTTGGAGAATATTGTGAGCGACAAGGTTGTTGATGTCGCCGTCGGCGTGCTGATTCGCGAAGACGGCAGAATGCTTCTCGGTTCCCGTCCTGAAGGCAAGCCCTATGCCGGCTACTGGGAATTCCCGGGCGGGAAGCTCGAAAAGAATGAAACGGTTCATCAGGCGCTTGCAAGAGAGCTTGAGGAAGAGCTCGGCATTGCGCTTGCGGACTCCACGCCCTGGTTCGTGAAGGAGCATGTTTATCCGCATGCTCATGTGCGGCTCCATTTCCGCCGCTCCCACGACTTTGTGGGCACTCCCGTGCCGAAGGAAGGCCAGGAGTGCGGGTTCTACGCCGCCAATGAACGTACGCCCGGCCTCATGCTCCCGGTCGATCAGGCGATCGTGAACCGCGTCGAGCTCCCTGAGGTTTTCGAAGAGTCTTCGGACCTTCTCACGCTTTCGCGCAACGCCCTTCAGGCAACGATCGTTCGCGACCGCAGCTACCGCTGGGTTGGCGCCCGCGCCGAAACGATGGACGATGTGCTGAAGGCCGTCGCCATGGATTACGACTTCGTCATTGTTCCGCCGGAAGCCTTTGACGGGCTTCTCGTGAACGGCGAACCCCGCATTCCGACCTATGTCGACGGCGCGCCCGCTGCCGACCTCGCGTTCTGGCAGGCGAAGGGTGCGCACGGCGTTAAACCTGTGATGTAAAAGGAAAACTTCTTCCTTAACGGCGGCGCCGGCGGGCGCCGCTTTGTTTTCCGGCGTCGAGCCGGGCCTCAAGTTCATCAGCGCGCCGCGCAGCATCCTCGAATTCCTCCGGCGACATTCTGTCGGCGGATCCGGGTTCGCCCTGAATTCGATAGCCGTCATTGCCCCATTCTCCGAGGTCAATCATCTTGCAGCGTTCGCTGCAGAAGGGACGCCAGGGATTCTCGCGGGAATATTCCGTTATCTTGCCGCAGATCGGGCAGGGAACTTTCATTTTGTTATTTTCCTGAGGCTTTCTGACTTTACTGGCAGAGGCCAAGCTGGAAGGGGATGGTTTCGTGCACTGCGTGGAGCTTGTGGCGCTCGTCAGGCAGCGAAAAGCGAATCCAGAGCATGTATTTGTTGGCGCTCACCTCGGGGATGAGCTTCGCTTCCTGCGGGAGCCAGACGCGCGCAAGGCTGTAGTTCTTTCCGGTAACGGAAAGCTGAAGCATGCCGTTGACGGCTTTTTCATTCGTGACCCGGGTGCTCGAGCGCATGAGCCGGAGAATGAGATTCACGGCGCGGATGGTAGGCACGAGCGACTCCGTGAGGGAGAGGAGCTCTTTCCGGCGTTCCTCGGGCGGGCGTGAGAGCCAGTAGTGAAGCTGAGGCATGTCGAATTCGCAGGTGCCGCCGGGGAGGTGCTGACGGGTGCGGATGAGCTGCAGCCATTCGTTGTCGCGGATGCTTTGACCCGAGCGTCCAACCACCTGAGATACCTCGCGAGAGACGCTGCTCACTTCCGAAAGAAGCTGAGCGAGATCCTCATCCGGAGATTCTTTTTCGCGGCACCTTGCCTCAAGCGCGCATTTCTGACGCAGAAGCTCCTGCACGAGGTCGTTCCTGAGGTCGCTTCTTGCTGCAACGTCGGCTAAATCAAAAATCGTGCCGATTGCGGCCTGATGCGCAATGGCGCAATCCTGACTGCAGTACCAGTCAAAGCGCTTCGCGAGCGATTCGAACCGGAGAAAGAAGCGGTTCTTTTCGCTGCAGGGAAATTCGTAGAGAAGCAAGCCGGAGTTCTGCATTGGGCGGGGAGGAAATGCGTCGGTATAGGCGCGGCCAGGGAGAGAGGACGTCGTCATCACATCTTAACGGAGCGGCAATCGCGAGTGAAGTGCCGGCAAAAGATGGCAAAGATTCTTGCTTTGCTTTCTCTATGGAGCTATGAGGCGCAAATCTGAGGAAGAACCGCTTCTGCCCAGGAGCGCACACGTCTTTCGAAGCATTCTTTCGTAGAGTCATTCATGATGATGTCGTCAGCAGCGAGAATCCGTTCACGGCGCGTCGCTTGGGCGGCAAGAAGGCGCTTCGCGGCTTCGGGAGAGAGTCCCGAACGGGTCCCGAGCCTTTCAATCTGAAGGGCTTCCGGCGCATCGATTACAAGAATGCGGTCTGCGCGCTCCCATGCGGCAGGGCTTTCAATCAGGAGCGGGCAGTCGTAAATGACGACCGGGGCGTCCTTATGCACTTCGTAAAGAAGATGGTCGACCCTGAGGGCAAGCTTCGCGTGCACGATGGCTTCGAGCTTTTTTCTTGCATCCTTGTCGCGAAAGACGAGCTCGCGCATCTTCTGGCGGTCAAGCGCGCCGTCAGACGCTGCCATATCGCTTCCGAACACCCGGATGATTTCGGGCATGGCTTCGCCGCCCGAAGCGGTAAGCGCGCGGGAGATCTGATCAGCATCCACGACGGGGCAGCCCATTGCGGCCAAAATCGCCGCGGCGGTGCTTTTCCCCGACCCGGCACCTCCGGTAAGCCCCAGAATCCAGCCCATGAACACTCCCTGATGCAGAAAAGAGTAAAGGCGCTTGTTTGTCGTCCTCTCTGCGACTTTTGGTTTTCGGCACGTTTCTTTCCGGATGTACACCAAAAATCCGACCTGAATTCGCTTTTTCGTCGAATCGCGTTTCGATGGTGTACTTCTTGGTGTACATCCGTCAACCGCTCTAGACAAGTTTTGAGAGGAACAGACGATCCGCAATACGCCGCTTAATTGATTGAAATCCGCAGTGCGGCAATGGTTTCGTGGAGTTAGATATAACAAAAAAGGCCGTCTTACGACGGCCTTTTCAAGAAACCTGGTCGGGGTGAGAGGATTCGAACCTCCGACTCCTACGTCCCGAACGTAGTACTCTACCAGGCTGAGCTACACCCCGAGATCTTCATCGTTTGAACGCTTATCGATCACGTCTAACAGTGAAGGACAGCAATTCTAGCAGACTTGAATTAAAAATGGAAGGGGGAATTTGAGAAAGTGCCTTGCGGCCTCTTTCGAGTTCCTGTTCCGCTCGCGTCTTGCAACGATCAAGAGCGCCGGATCTTATCACAATGGAAGAGATTTTGTCAAAGTCTCCGTCGCCTTTGCGGACAGCCTCGTCGATCAGCGCCTGTTCCTCCGGCGTGGCAGCCGCCCGGGCATAGATGAGCGGAAGCGTCATCTTGCCTTCCCGCAGGTCGGCGCCGAGGTTTTTGCCGATGTCCTTGGCAACGCCGGTGTAGTCGAGGATGTCGTCGGCGATCTGGAAGGCGTTCCCGAGCGCGAGTGCGTATTCGGCGACGGCTTCCTCCGCTTCGGGCGAGCATTCGGCGATGGCGGCCGCCATGCGGGCGCCGGCTTCAAAGAGGCATGCGGTTTTGCGCTCAATCACCTTGAAGTAGCGCGTCTCGTCAACCGACGGATCGTGCGCATTCACCATCTGGATGACTTCGCCTTCAGCGAGGCGGTTCGCGGCATTGGAGAGCGCTTCCATGACGCGCAGATTCCCGGCGCGCACCATCATCTGGAAGGAGCGCGTGTAGAGGAAGTCGCCCACAAGCACCGCCGCGCCGTTGCCCCAGCGGGCATTGGCCGTCGGACGGCCGCGGCGCATGGCGCTTTCGTCCACAACATCGTCGTGCATGAGCGTTGCGGTGTGCAGAAGCTCAATCGTGGCGCCGAGATAGCAGCAGAGATCGCCCTTGTAGCCGAGCGCGCGGCAGATGAGGATCAGGAGCGCCGGGCGCATGCGCTTGCCGCCTGCACTCGTGATGTAATCGCTGATTTCATGCATGCGGCTCACGTCGCTCGCGAGTTCGTTGCGGATCACGTCGTCGACCGCTTTCATGTCGAGCGCAATGGGGGCGAGAAGCCGGCGCACGAGCGCCTTCGGGTCTTCGGCAGGAGAGGTTTGAGTCATAGTGCTTGGTTGCTGCCTGTTTTCAGGTATCCGGCGAACATCGGATGATTGCGCCGGAAAGAGAGATTCAAAGTATAACCAAGGGCATTGCGCCCGCCCTCCGCGTGATCTCGGATAGATGTGCGGAAAAATGGGAATATCGCTTGACGCACCATTGATTCGAGTGAAATAATGCGCCTCTTTCCACGCAATGGACGCGCCCAGAGTGTGTCTGCCGGGGATTCCCTCCGGCCGCACAGGCACGTCGAGTACAAAAAGGCTTCGCATAAACCTGGATTTTCAGGTTGAAGCGGGGCGGCGAGGTTTATATTCATGTACGCGATCATCAAGACCGGCGGTAAGCAGTACCGCGTCAGCGTCGGCGATTCCGTTCAGGTCGAGCTTCTCGGCCAGGACGCCGGCTCCCAGGTTACCTTCACCGAAGTTCTCGCTGTTTCCGGCGAGGACGGCCTCAAGGTTGGCAAGCCCGTTGTTGAGGGCGCCACTGTTACGGGCACCATCACCAAGCTCGGCCGTACCGACAAGGTTCGCATCTTCAAGTTCCGCCGTCGTAAGCACTCCATGAAGTCGGGCGGTCATCGCCAGCACTTCGCTGAAGTTCGCATCGACGCGATCAATGCTTGATTGGTTCTTAATTCCTCTCTTTGAGTAAAAGAAAATGGCACATAAGAAAGGCGGCGGCTCTACCCGCAACGGTCGTGATTCCAAGGCGAAGCGCCTTGGCGTGAAGGTTTTCGGCAATGCGGCCATCAACGCCGGCGGCATCATCGTCCGTCAGCGCGGCACGCAGTTCCATGCTGGCGACAACGTCGGCACGGGCAAGGACTACACCCTCTACGCGCTTGTCGACGGCGTCGTCAAGTTCGAAGTGAAGGGTGCGTTCCATCGCCACTACGTTCACGTCGAACCGACGGCCCTCTGATCTCCTCTACATTTGAGATCAGCCGGCCGGACGAAAGCGGACTTCTGCTCCTTCTGAAGCGGAGGTCCGTTCCGGATCGAAAAAAAGCCCAGTGCGGATCTCCCGGCTGGGCTTTTGCGTTATAAGCACTCTCATCTTTTTTATTCCCCGACATTTTTATCGAGGCCTATTGTGAAATTCGTCGACGAAGCCAGAATCGAGGTTCAGGGCGGCAAGGGCGGCAACGGCGCCGCGAGCTTCCGCCGCGAGAAGTTCATTCCGAAGGGCGGCCCTGACGGCGGCGACGGCGGCCGCGGCGGCTCCGTGTGGGCCGAGGCTGACCGCAACATCAATACGCTCGTCGACTATCAGTACACGAGAAAGTTCTTCGCTCCCGCGGGCGAAAACGGACGCGGCGCAGACTGCTACGGCGCGGGCGGGAAGGACATTGTCCTGCGCATGCCGGTGGGCACGATCATCCGCGACACGGATACGGGTGAAACGGTCGCCGACCTTGCCGAGCACGGCGCTCGCGCGCTTCTTGCCGCAGGCGGCAAGGGCGGTCTCGGAAACCTTCACTTCAAGAGCTCCGTCAATCGCGCTCCGCGCCAGTTCACGCCGGGCGAACCCGGTCAGTACCGCTCGCTCGAGCTTGAGCTCAAGGTGCTCGCCGACGTGGGCCTTCTCGGGATGCCGAATGCCGGCAAGTCCACCCTCATTTCGGCGGTTTCCAATGCCCGTCCGAAGATTGCGGACTATCCCTTTACGACGCTCCATCCGCACCTCGGCGTGGTGCGCGTGGGTCCTGAGCAGAGCTTCGTCCTTGCCGACGTTCCCGGCCTCATCGAGGGCGCTGCGGAAGGCGCCGGCCTCGGACACCTCTTCCTGCGTCATCTTTCGCGCACGAAGGTGCTTCTGCATGTGATCGATGCCTGCCCGATCGACGAGTCGGTCGATCCCTTCGAGCAGGCGCACGCGCTGGTGGGAGAACTCGAAAAGTACGATCCGGAACTCGCCGCCAAGCCCCGCTGGGTGGTCCTCAACAAGATGGACCTCGTCCCCGAAGAGGAGCGCGAAGGGTTGATCCGGAAGTTCCGCGACGCCTTCGCCCGCGAGCATGAGCCGGTTTTTGCCGTTTCCGCGGCCACCCGCGAGGGTCTCCCGGAGCTGGTCAACAAGCTCGCTCAGAAAATTGACGAGGACCGTCGCGCCGAGCAGCAGTTCCTTGACGACGAGCGCTTCGACGAAGCGCGCAATACGCCTTTTGATCCGGCTGCCGACTAACGACGCCTTACGAGGTCTTCTTTCTCCCGGGCGGCGCTTTTCTCCGGAAGCTTTCGCCGCCCGATTC
Organism: Sutterella faecalis; assembly: GCF_006337085.1. Classification (GTDB taxonomy): domain Bacteria; phylum Pseudomonadota; class Gammaproteobacteria; order Burkholderiales; family Burkholderiaceae_F; genus Sutterella; species Sutterella faecalis. Next base: position 2,172,029 of record NZ_CP040882.1, read on the forward strand.
CTTCGAAGGTCGCAACATGACTTCACTCTTAGAGAATGCCCGCCGCATCGTCGTAAAGGTCGGCAGCGCGCTCGTCACCAACGAGGGGCGGGGCGTTGACATCAGGGCGATCGAGCGCTGGGCGCATCAGATCGCTGAGCTGCGCGCCATGGGGCGCGAAGTGGTGCTCGTGAGTTCCGGCGCCATTGCGGAAGGCATGAAGCGCCTCGGGTGGACCACGCGGCCCTCGCGCGTCTGCGAGCTTCAGGCGGCCGCCGCAGTGGGCCAGATGGGGCTCGTGCAGGCCTATGAGGAGCATTTTGCTGCCCACGGCATCGGTACGGCTCAGATTCTGCTCACGCACGCCAACCTTGCCGACCGCGAGCAGTACCTCAATGCGCGCATGACACTGATTGAACTTCTTTCGCTCGGGATCGTTCCCGTCATCAACGAGAACGACACCGTGGTGACGGAAGAAATCAAGGTGGGCGACAACGACACGCTGGGCGCACTCGTCACGAACCTGGTGGAAGCCGATGTGCTCGTGATCCTCACGGATCAGCGGGGACTTTATACGGCCGATCCCCGCTCGAATCCGGATGCGGAATTCGTCTCTGAAGCCGCCGCCGGCGACCCGAAGCTCGAGAAAATGGCCGGGGGTGCTGCGAGCCAGCTCTCAAAGGGCGGCATGATCACGAAGATTCTTGCCGCAAAGCGCGCCGCGCGCTCCGGCGCCGGCACCATCATCGCTTCGGGCCGGGAGGAAGACGTTCTGGTTCGACTTGCCAAAGGCGAGTCGATCGGCACGCACCTGAAGCCCGCTTCATCGGTGCTTCACGCGAGAAAGCAGTGGATTGCGGATCATCTGCGCTCCGCCGGGCGGCTCGTGCTGGATCCGGGCGCCGTGCGTGCGCTTCGCGAAAGCCACACGTCGCTCCTCCCCGTCGGCGTCAAGGCCGTTGAAGGCGACTTCGTGAGAGGCGAGATGGTGGTCTGCGTCGACGAGGAAGGCCGTGAAGTCGCCCGCGGGCTCGTGAGCTACGCGAGCGATGATGCCCGCCGGATCTGCCGTGCGCACACGGAGGACATCAGCCGCATTCTCGGCGCCTGCGATGCGCCCGAGATGATCCATCGCGACAATCTTGTCGTTCTCTGAATTTAAAATATCTCCCGCTTTTTTCGCCGCTTTCGTGCTTGTGCCTTCATCGCAGACGAAAGCGGCTTCAACACTCCAAAAGGCTTTCCTGGAGCACCAGAAGGCATAAGCGCCTTCAGGCTTCCGGAGAAAGCCGGAATTGAATCCTATGCGAGCCCGTTCATTCTTTATTTCGACTCTCAAAGAAGCCCCCGCTGATGCCGACGTCATCAGCCAGCAGTACATGATCCGCTCCGGCATGATCAAGAAGCTTGCCGCGGGCGTCTATACCTACATGCCCCTCGGTCTTCGCGTGATCCGCAAGATCGAGAAAATCATCCGCGAGGAAATGGTTCGCGCGGGGTCGATTGAGCTCCTGATGCCGATGGTTCAGCCGGCGGAACTCTGGCAGGAAACCGGCCGCTGGGAAAAGTACGGTCCTGAGCTTCTGCGCATCAAGGACCGCCACATGCGCGACTTCGTGATCCAGCCGACTTCCGAAGAGGTCATTACGGATGTGGCGCGTCAGGAAATCAAGAGTTGGCGCCAGCTTCCCGTCAACTTCTTCCACATTCAGACGAAGTTCCGCGACGAGCGCCGTCCGCGCTTCGGCGTGATGCGCGGCCGCGAATTCACGATGAAGGACGCGTACTCGTTCGACCGTGATGAGGAAGGCGCCGGGAAGTCCTACGACAAGATGTACGAGGCTTATCAGCGCATCTTCAACCGCATCGGCCTCGTCTTCCGCGCCGTGCGCGCCGACACGGGCTCGATCGGCGGCTCCCGCTCGCACGAGTTCCAGGTGATCGCGAACGCGGGCGAAGACGTCATCGCCTACTGCCCGGATTCCGATTACGCCGCCAATATCGAGCTCGCGGAAGCTTCTTCCATGCTCCCGGGCCGTGCGGAACCGAAAGAAAAGATGGAAAAGCGCGCGACGCCGGGCCAGGAAAAGTGCGAGCTCGTGACGGAGTATCTCGGCATCCCGTTCCTCTCCTCGATCAAGAGCGTCGTGCTTGCCGCCGACCGCACGAACGAAAAGGGAGAGCCGCTCCCGGCGAAGATCGTGCTCGTGCTCCTGCGCGCCGACCATGAACTCAACGAAGTGAAGGCGGGCCATATTCCTGAACTGAAGGAAGGCTTCCGCTTTGCGACCGAAGAGGAAATTCTCGCCGCCTTCGGCTCGAAGCCGGGCTACCTCGGCCCCATCGGCCTCAAGGGCGACGTGGCGGTCTATGCCGACAAGACGGCCGCCGACATGAGCGACTTCTGCTGCGGCGCGAACGAAGAGGGCTACCACTACACGGGCGTCAACTTCGGGCGCGATCTCCCTGAACCCACGGTGATGGATCTGCGCAACGTCGTCGAAGGCGACAAGTCCCCCGACGGCAAGGGCGTGCTCCGTCTGCAGCGCGGCATTGAAGTGGGCCACGTCTTCTTCCTCGGCACCCGCTATTCGGCCCCGATGCAGGCCAACTTCCTTGACGAAAACGGCAAGCCTCAGCCCATGCAGATGGGCTGCTACGGCATCGGCGTCACCCGCGTGGCGGGTGCGGCGATCGAGCAACGTCACGACGATAAGGGCATCATGTGGCCCGACGCCATTGCGCCCTTTGAAGTGGTGATCTGCCCGATGAACTATGCAAAGAGCGAAGCCGTCCGCGCCGCGGCCGACAAGCTCTATGAAGAACTTCTCGCAAAGGGCGTCGACGTGATCCTCGACGACCGCGACATGCGCCCGGGCGTGATGTTTGCCGAGTGGGAGCTGATCGGCGTGCCGCATCGCGTCGTGATCGGCGACCGCGGCCTCAAGACGGGTGAAGTCGAATATGCCGACCGCACGAACCTCGCCGAAAAGACGATGGTGAAGGTTGAGGAAGCGGCTGAATTCGTCGCCTCCCGCGTCGCGCGCTAAGCGAAAAGCACTCCCTCGAGAGGGGAGTGCCTGAGGCTTCTCAACCAAAAAATCGTGATGAGTAAAGGGCTTCCTCACCCTCTATCATGAAAGATGAGGAAGCCCTCGGCGCGCGACCTGTCTGCGTACGTTTTTTTGGTAACGTTTCTGACGCTTGCCGTCAAAAAATTGCAGCGGAACTTTCGCACCCTATATTGCTCTGTTCGCTGGCTTGAACGCTGGTGACTAGGCGTGTGGAAAAATGAGCGTAGCTTCCGGGTGGTTGCTGCGTCTACCTGTTTCTCCAACATCTTCGTGGTTGCCAGGGCTTCCTCGAACCCCAATCATTTCTTAATGGAGGGGCTATGAGTAAGTCTAACCGTACCGATACGCCATTGCGAGCTGCCCGTGCGCAGATCAGTAATCCCGAAATTACTGTTCACGCGATGTACCGCTCGGCAATAGGCATTGACGTTCATCTCAACCTACTCGTCTGCTGCCATCAGAAGCAGGTTGCAGGTCATCGTGAACAATCTGAGAGCCGGGATTTCAATACCGACCGCGCAAGCATCGATGCTTTCGCCGCCTGGTGCCGTGAATGCAATCCCGACATCATCCTTATGGAATCAACCGGGTCATTGTGGCAGAGCCCGTACGAAGCCCTCGAGAGAGCCGGCTTCACTTCTGAGCAGCTGGCTCTGATCAATGCCCGCGACGCCAAAGCGGCAGCCGGCCGCAAAACGGACCGCAAGGACGCATCACGTCTGGCGTCTCTTGCCCGAACGGGAAACTTCAAAAAATCCTTCGTGCCGGAGAAGGCCTTTCGTCTGCAGCGCGTCATTTCACGTGATCTGCAGAAGAACAGGAATGACATTTCCCGAACTTCCAATCGTTTCGGCAAGTCTCTGAATCTCACCGGATGCCGGCCTACAACGGTATTCAGCGACATCCGCGGAGGCAAAGCTGCCAGCCTCATCCTGATGGCCAAGCTCAGAGATGATCCGCACTTGTTTGATGTCATCAAGCAAAACAGCCGCCGGCTGCGGGCAAGCCCTGAGCAGATCATGCAGGCGCTCAACTTCGAAATCGAGCCGATGATGAAGGAGCAGATTCTGGCGCTCCGGAAAAAGATCGATCAGCTCGAGGAGTACGACCGAAGCACTTTCGAAAGGCTCCGCCAGCTGCAGGCTCCCTACGAGAAGGACATCCAGCTGCTCATTACCATAACGGGGATTCAGGAACGCTCGGCCCGCATGATTTACGCCGAACTCTGTGCGGATTTGAAGGACCACTTCCCCACGTCAGAGCAGTTTACTTCCTGGCTCGGCATTTGCCCGGGGGACAACACATCTGCCGGCAAACAGAAAAGTGGAAAATGCCCGAAAGGGAACAAACACCTGAGGCGCACGCTGATTGAAGCCGCCAGAGGACTTGTGGTCGGCGGTACCGCTGCGCTGAAGGAAAAATTCCAGGTGCTCAAGATGCGGCGCGGCTACAGGCGTGCCATGGTCGCCTTCGCACACCTGCTCGCACGCATCATTTATTCCGTTCTCACTCATCAGAAAGGCTTTGAGCCTTACCAGTCAACGGCGTTTCGGGACACCTTGATGGAACGAGCAAAGAACGGCGTAAAGCAGTTGCTGAAACTCAAAGGAACGAAATACGTGATCGCTGACGGCCTGGTTGTGGAGACGAAAACGGGTGCGATCCTAGGCGCAGTCGTCAGCAGTTAGCGTAGCTTCAGCAGCCTGAGAAGCAGCAGATACCATGCTGGACGTTCTTGTGAGAACGCCCGCAGGGAAGGTCGCGCGCCGAGGGCTTCCTATCTTTCGTGGAAAAATCGCCCGGATCGGCAGCCGCTGCCGTTCCGGGCGTATTTTTTGGTGCGGACAAGTTTTTTCAAGCGCGCCGGAGCGTGCTTATTGCTTGTCTTCAACCGGGTCGAAGCTGAGCGAAATCTCGCGCGGCATGTCTTCGCCCGCGCCGGGGCGCGGCAATGGATTGCAGCGGCGGATCGCACGGGCAACGGCGGCGTCGTAAGCCGGCCACCCGGAGGGCGTCACGAGCTTCGGCGTCCCCACCTGCTCGCCGGTCGGGAGAAGCTGGAGGCTGTAGACCGCACGATACTGCCCGGGCCGGGTGGTCGAGGGCACGTCGATCGTGATGTTCGGACGAATGCAGCTGCGGACCTGATTGGACCAGGTGGCGAGCGCCGAGCCCGTCAGCGACCGGCGGAAATTCCGGCGGTCACCCGTCGTCGTGCCGGAGCGCTGGGCGTTCGGATCGACCTTGGCCGAAAGACGCGCAAGCTCCTGCTCGCGGAAGCGCTGCGCAACGCGGCGGCGCTCCTCGGCTTCCTCGCGGGCCTTCTTTTCGGCCGCCGCTTTCCTCGCGGCTTCCTCGGCCTGGCGCTTTTCCTCAGCAACGCGAAGCTCTTCGGCGATGCGGCGGGCTTCCGCTTCAGCGGCCTCTCGTTTCTCCTCGGCGATGCGGGCTTCCTCAACCTTACGCTGCTCCTCGGCAATCCGGGCTTCCTCGGCACGGCGCGCTTCCTCGGCCTTCTTCGCTTCCTCTGCCTTGCGGGCGGCTTCAGCGAGGCGCTCCTGAGCGAGACGCTCTTCTTCGAGGCGCCTTTCTTCCTCTAAGGCGCGACGGCGTTCGGCTTCAATCGCCTCCTGACGCATGCGCTCGATTTCCTCGGCGCGTGCGCGCTCCTGAGCAATGCGCTCTTCCTCGGCTCTGCGGGCTTCCATTTCCTCGCGGGCCTGACGCGCGATCGCTTCCTCTTCAAGGCGCTCTGCTTCGCGGGCTTCCTGGGCGGCAAGCTCCTCAGGCGTCGGGCCGGCAGGTTCCGGGGGCGGAGCGGGTTCGGGCTCGGGTTCCGGCTTCGGTTCAGGCTGGTGTTCTGGTTCCGGTTCGGGTTCGGGTTCCGCGGCCTTCTTTTCCGGTGCGTCCGCTTCGTCGCGCCCCGTTTCCTCGGGGAGCTTCTCGGCAACGCCCGACGGGTCGTTTCCGCCCGACACATCCTCGGGCGCCCAGAGTTCGGCATAAACCGTCTCGGGGGCAGTATTCCACTGGAACACGGTGAAGAGGCCCGCAAAGAGAGCGCCATGAACCGCTACAGAGAGAATGGCGGCGGGGAAGCTGTCCCGCCGGTCTTCCCGGCGGAAGCGCTCGCGCGTGATCTCTTCTTCAGTGAGCTTGATCATGGGGCGCGCTCCTATCGCGCGGCGGCGGAACGCTCCACCTTGAGGGAGAGTCCGACGCGCTCGACGTTGGCAGCCTGAAGCGACTTCATGACGTTGACGACATCCTCATAGCGGACGTTCTTGTCGGCCGCAATGACGACAGGGGTCTTGGGGTCGCCTGCCTGCGCCTCGCGCACGGCGGCAACAAGCCCCGGCATGTCCGTGGGCTTCATGTCCTTGCCGGAGCGAAGCGACATCCGCCCGTCCGGATAGACGATGACCTCGACCACCTTTTCCGGCGCATTCGAAGCCTTGTTGACCGAGGGGAGATTCACCACGCTCGGATTTACGAAAGGTGCGGCCACCATCAGAATGACGACGAGCACGAGCATCACGTCGATGTAGGGCACGACGTTGATTTCGGCCATCAGGCCGCGGCGGCGGTTGCTGGAGCGAAGCGGCATGGCAAATCAGCTCCGCGACTGGCGTTCGAGGATGTTGAGGAACTCCTCGCTGAAGCCCTCGACGCGGTTGGAAAGACGCCCCGTGCGGTTGTTGAAGTAGTTGTAGGCGGCAACCGCTGGAATGGCGGCAAAGAGGCCGATCGCCGTGGCGACGAGCGCTTCGGCAATGCCGGGAGCAACGACGGCGAGGCTCGCGTTCTCAAGGCTCGAGAGTCCGGTGAAGGCGTTCATGATGCCCCAGACCGTGCCGAAGAGGCCGATGTAGGGCGAGGTCGAGCCGATCGAGGCGAGAAGCGGAAGCCCCCCTTCGAGATGATCCATTTCACGCGTGAAAACGGCGCGCATGGCGCGCGAGACGCGGTTGACGACGTCGCCTCCTGATGCAGGCGACTGGCGCTGCTTCATGAATTCATTCATGCCGGCGGCGAAGATGCGCTCTTCCATCCCGGCGGTATCGCGCGAGCGGTTGGCGGTTTCAAGGAGCTTCGTGAGTTCGGTGCCGGACCAGAAGCGCGACTCGAAGTCGTCCGTCTGGCGCGTGGCGCGGGTAATCGCAAAGAATTTGCGGAAGATCACGGTCCAGCTGGCAAGCGAAAGAACGATCAGGATGGCGAGAACGATCTTCACCACAATGCTCGCGTTGGAGATGAGCGTGAGGATCGAAAGATCGGCGGTAGCGTTCATTTGAGCAAAAATGAATGGTTGAAGGAGAAAAAGAAAAATCAGTTCGCCGGGGCGTCGGCTTCATCAAGCAGCCGGCAGATGCGCTCGTAGAGCTCATCCTTCATGGCGGAGGGCGCGAGCGTCGCGCGGCTCACGCACCCGACTCTCACTTCGCCCTCGGTCACGAGCTCGCCCCTGGCGTTGACCACGTTCTGCTCGAAGACGATGGAAGCGCGCCGCAGCTGCTTCACGCGCGTAACGACCGTCAGGTCGTCGTCAAGGCGCGCGGCTCTGCGGTAGCGGATCGAGACGCTCGCCGCAACAAATAGCTGCCCGTCGGGATTGGTGAGCTCTCCGGCCTGGGAGACGGCGAGCCGGCGCATCAGGTCTGAGCGCGCGCGCTCCATGTACTTCAGGTAGTTGCTGTGGTAGACGATGCCGCCCGCATCCGTATCTTCCCAGTAAATATGAACGGGAAATCGGGCTGTAAACTGAGACATAGTGTCAAGGAAAAGCGGAAGAGCGAATCTTGAAGTGGGTGCCGCGCGCATTGGGGCGCGAAGCATCCCGTAGTATAGGGGTTTGACCGCACTGAACGAGGTCCGAATGGGCGCTGCGGCAATGTTTTGCAATAGAAGAGACACCATGGAGGCAGGCGTGAGGCGTCGAGGATGGATTGAGCGGGCGGCGGGCGTAAGTCCGGCACTCTCGGGAGTGCTCTGTGCGCTGGTCGCGGTGCTCTCAGCCCTCGTTCTCGGCCTTCTGCTCCCGGATGCCCCGACGAGTCCCCGGCCGCTTGCCGACTATGGAGAGAAAACGCTCTTTACGGCCTTCGGCTCGAGAAGCCCGAGAACGCTCGATCCGCAGAAATCCTATTCGTCGGACGAGACGGCTTATACCTATGCGGTCTATGAGCCCCCCTACCAGTATGCGTATCTGAAGCGCCCCTACGTGCTTGAACCCCGGACGGCCGAAGCCGTTGCGGCTCCGCTTTATTTTGACCGCGAGGGGAGGGAACTTCCTTCCGACGCCGATCCGGCTCTGATTGCGGAATCGCACTATGAGATCCGCATCCGCCCCGGGATCCGCTATGCGCCGCATCCGGCTTTTGCCAAGGACGCGGACGGGAAATACCTCTACCACGCCTTGTCGGCGGAGGAAGCCTCCCGCGTGAGAAGTCCCTTTGATCTTCCGAAAGCGGATACGCGCGAACTTGTTGCCGCCGACTACGTGAACGGCATTCGCCGCATTGCGAGCCCGCAGGTCGCAAGTCCCATTTTCGGCACGATGAGCGCGCGCATTGTCGGATTTCATGAATTCCGCGAGGCGCTCCGTCAGAAATGGAAGGCCATGCGCGAGCGCGGCGCCGCGGATGATGCCTGGCTCGACCTCATGAGCATTCCGTTCGCAGGCGTTGAGGTTATCGACCGCTATCGCTTTCGCATCCGCGTGAAGGGGAAGGACCCGCAGTTCTCCTACTGGCTCGCGATGACGTTCTTTGCGCCCGTTCCGGCAGAAGCCGAAAAGTTCTACGCCCAGAAGCGACTCCGGGCCAACAATGTGTCGCTCGACACCTGGCCCGTCGGTACCGGGGCGTTCCGGATGAAGACCTTCCTTGAAAATCGCCGCCACGAGCTCGAAAGAAACCCCCTCTATGCGCACGGGACCTATCCCTGCGAGGGCGAATCCGGCGACAGGGAGGCGGGGCTCCTCTCCGACTGCGGCAAGCCCCTTCCTTTCGTCGACCGCGTGGTCTTCGAGATCGAGAAGGAAGCCATGCCGCTGCAGTCGAAGTTCCTCGCGGGCTACTACGACAGTCCCTTCATCGAACGCGTCGATACGGGGCTGGGCTATCTGGTTGCCATGGAGGACGATCCCGGAAAGGCGAGCCTCTATCGGGAGCGCGAGCTCAAATTCCCGAAGACCGTCCAGACGGGGCTCTGGTACCTGGGCTTCAACTGGCTCGATCCGGTGGTCGGAGGCGGGAGGACCCCGGAAGAAGCGGAGCGCCACAGGTACCTTCGTCAGGCAATCGCGATTGCGGTCGACTGGGAGGAAAACATCGCGATCTTCCAGAAGAACCAGGGGATGCCCGCCCACGGGCCGATTCCTCCGGGACTTTTCGGCTGGCGCGACGACGGCCCCTCGGCCTTTAATCCTGAGGTGTATGCAAAGGACGCCTCCGGCAGGGCGGTGAGAAAGCCGATTGAGGAAGCAAAGCGCCTTCTTGCGCTTGCGGGCTTCCCGGACGGGCGCGACGCGAAGACGGGCGCACCTCTCGTTCTTTATTTCGACTATCAGAATGCCGCTCAGGGCGGAAGCGCCTATCTCGAGTGGTATCAGCGGCAGTTCAAAAAACTCGGCATTCAGCTTGAAATCCGGGCCACCGACTACAACCGCTTCCAGGAAAAAATGATGAAGGGCGCGGCGCAGATCTTCTTCTGGGGGTGGAATGCGGACTATCCGGATGCGGAAAACTTCCTCTTCCTTTTCTATGGCCCCAACGGCAAGGTGAAGAACGAAGGGGAAAATGCAGCGAACTATGAGAGCGAAGCCTTTGATGCGGCCTTCCGCGAGATGCGCTTTCTCGAGGATGGTCCCCGGCGCGCGGAGCTTATCGACCGCATGATCCGGATTCTGCAGGAGGATGCGCCGATCCTCTTCGGCTACTTCCCGCCGGGAGCCGCCGCCTATCACGCCTGGGTCGGGAACGCGAAGCCCTCGGGCATGGTGCAGAACAGCCTGCAGTATCTCAAGGTCGATGAAAAGGCGAGAGTCGAGCGCCTCGTTGAATGGAATAAGCCCGTTCTCTGGCCTTTCGGGCTCCTCGTCTTCGCGCTTTTGATGCTTCTGAGGGGCGCGGCGGGGCTCATCGTGCGCCGCGAAAGCCTGAGAATGCGGCCGCTCAAGGGAGAATAAAAAATGCTCACCTATCTCCTCAGGCGGATCGCCTACGGCGTTCTCATTCTTTTCGGCGTCAATCTCCTTACCTTCGTCCTCTTTTTTGCCGTCAATACGCCCGACGACATGGCGCGCCTCAATCTGGGCGGCCGGCGCGTGACGGCCGACGCCATTCAATCCTGGAAGGCGGCGCGCGGGCTCGACAAGCCCCTTTTCTTCAATGGCGAAAAAGAAGGCGCAGAAAAGCTCACTGATACGATCTTTTTTGAAAAGAGCGTTCCGCTTCTCGCGCTCGACTTCGGCAGAAGCGACAGCGGCCGCGATATCGGATACGAGATTTCAACGCGCATGTGGCCGTCCCTTGCGCTCGCACTTCCGACCTTCGTTCTCGGCCTCATCGTGATGGTCTCCTGGTCGCTCCTGGTGGTTTCCTTCCGGCGAACGAAGGTGGAGGCGGCGGCGATCGGCCTCTCGGTCTTCCTCATGTCGATTTCCGGGCTCTTCTACATCATCGTCGGACAGTGGCTCTTTTCGAAAGTCATGCAGATTGCTCCCGTCTCGGGCTGGACGGACGGCCCGGGAATGATCGCCTTTCTCGTGCTCCCGGTCCTGATTGCGCTTTTCTCGCGCCTGGGGAGCGATACGCTTCTCTACCGCGCCATGTTCCTTGAGGAAATGGGGCGCGACTACGTCCGCACGGCGCGCTCGAAGGGGCTGACCGAGGGCGAGGTCTTAAGGCGCCATGTGCTTCGGAATGCGCTTCTCCCCATCATCACGTCGTCCGTTGCCGTGATTCCGATGCTCTTCATGGGAAGCCTCATCATGGAGAATTTCTTCGGCATCCCCGGGCTCGGGAGCTATACGCTTGACGCGCTCGGCGCGCAGGATTTTTCGATCGTCCGCACGATGGTGTTCCTGGGGACCCTCGCCTACATCGTCGGCCTTATCCTTACGGACCTTGTCTACGCGTGGGTTGATCCGCGCATCCGCCTTTCCTGACCGAGATTTCCCGAAGCAACCGAATCATGCTCCCCGTCATCCTTCCCACGGACATCGTCGCCTGGCTCCTCGTCGCATTTCTTGTCTGGGCCGTCTTTTTCGTGAGGCGCTCCGAAGACCTTTCCCGCCGCTGGCGGCGCGTCTTTGCGCGCCCTGCGGCCGCCGCTTCCGCCGCCATCCTCGGGGTCTTCCTTCTGACGGCGCTTGCGGACAGCGTGCACTGGCGGGACGCTCTTCCTCCGGCGCCGGGCGCGGCCGCGAATGCGCCCGCGGCTTATTCGGCGGAAGTGAAGTCGCTCCTTGACGTCTTCATCCTTGAAAAGCTCGGCGCCGCAGGGGATGAGCGAAGCTATTCGAGGCCCTTCGCGACGCATGAATTCGACCGCACGACCGTCATTCGGGACGGCAAGGCCGTTCGCGACTATCAGCCGCTCATCCATGCCGGAAAGCTTCCGCCCCATCGAACCCGAATCGTGGAGATCGCGCGTAAAACCCTCATTGCCGCAATTGCCGGAGGCGTGACGGCGATTCTCGGCTGGATTTTCCTCGGGCTCTTCGTTGCGCATCGGCGCGGGACGACCTTTGCCCACGCCATGAGAATCATCGGGAACCGCGACGGGACCTTTCTCTGGCGTCCGGCGCTTCTCACCCTCACGGTGTTCTGGCTCCTTTTCGTCTGGCTGCTTCTTGTCTGGCCGGGCTGGCACGTGTTCGGAACGGATGCAGTCGGAAACGACGTGCTCTACGAAGCAATGAAGAGCATCCGAACGGCCGTCGTGATCGGCACGCTCGCAACGCTCGCGACGCTGCCCTTTGCCGTGACGCTCGGCATCGCCGCGGGGTATTTCAAGGGGCGCGTGGACGACGTGATTCAGTACATCTACACGACCATTTCCTCGATTCCGAGCGTGCTCCTCATCGCGGCTTCCGTGCTCATGGTTCAGGTGTTCCTCGACAAGAACGACGGCTGGTACCAGACGAGCCTCGAGCGTGCTGATCTGCGCCTCATGCTCCTTGCCGTCATCATCGGCATGACGGGGTGGGCAACGCTCGCGAGGCTCCTGCGTGCGGAGACGATGAAGCTTTCAACGCTCGACTTCGTAACGGCCGCGAAGGCGCTCGGGGTCAGCCCCTTCGCGATCATGCGCCGGCACATTCTTCCCAACGTCATGCACATCGTGCTCATCGTGACGGTGCTCGATTTTTCGGGAATCGTGCTCTATGAGGCCGTCCTTTCCTATGTCGGGGTAGGCGTTGATCCGGCGATGCATTCCTTCGGCACGATGATCAATGCGGCGAGAAGCGAACTCTCGCGCTCCCCGATGGTCTGGTGGAACCTGGCGGCAAGCTTCATCTTCCTCGTTGCGCTGGTGCTTCCGGCCAATCTCTTTGCCTCTGCCGTGAGGGATGCGTTTGATCCGCGCGCCGTCGCCAAAAGCGCTCCGAACGAGCAAAAGAACCCGAAGGAGGGATCGTGAGCGAAAAGCCGTTGCTGTCCGTGAGGGACCTCTCCGTCGATCTGCCGCTCGAGGGCGGAACGCTCCATGCGGTAAGGCATGTTTCCTTTGAACTCATGCGGGGCGAAACGCTGGCGCTCGTGGGAGAATCCGGCTGCGGCAAAAGCATGGCCGCCTCCGCTCTGATGCGGCTTCTCCCGGAAGATGCGCGGACGCCGTCGGGGCGCATTGTTTTTGACGGGACGGAGCTTCTCTCCCTCATGGAATCCGAAATGCGCGCCTTCCGGGGCGCGCGGATCGCGTTGATTTTTCAGGAGCCCGCCACGAGCTTCAATCCGGTGATGACGGTGGGCGCGCAGATTGTGGAAATGATCCGGGCGCACCGGCGGGTGACTTCCAGCGAAGCCCGGAAGGCCGCCATCGAGTGGCTACGGCGCGCGGGCGTGCCCGAGCCCGAGCGGCGTTTCAGCGCTTTCCCGCATGAACTCTCGGGGGGCCTCAAGCAGCGCGCGATGATTGCGATGGCGCTCTCGGCCGAACCCGACATCGTGATTGCCGACGAACCCACAACGGCGCTTGATGTAACCCTACAGGCGCAGGTGCTCGATGAGCTGAAGCGCCTCAAACGCGAACGCGGGCTCACGCTTCTTCTCATCACGCACGACCTGGCGCTGCTCCCCGGAATCGCCGATCGGGTGGCGCTCATGTATGCGGGCGAAATCGTTGAAACGGCGCCCACGGAGGACTTTTTCCGCGCGCCCGAACACCCCTATGCCCGGGCGCTCCTGAGAGCGCTTCCCAAAAGCGGAAACCGGGAGGAGAGGCTTCACCCCATTGAGGGAACCGTGCCGCTTCTCACTCGGATTCCGGAGGGCTGCGCCTTTGCGCCCCGCTGTCCCTATGCGGAGAGCCGCTGCAGAAGCGAGGCGCCCCGGGAGATATGGAGGGGCGACCGCCGGGGCACCGTACGCTGCCGGCGCGCGGGCGGACTTGCAGAGGCAGAATCCCGGGCTACCGGCGAGGCGCTCTCGGAGAAATCCGACAAGGCGGCGGACGAAGCGCTTCTCGAAATCCGGCATCTTTCGGTGAAGGTGAACCCGAGGAACATGCGGGAAAAGGCGGCGGAGCTCCTCGGAAAGGCGCGGCCCCGGGTGATCCTTCCCGATCTCAATTTCGAAATTCGCCGCGGCCGCACGCTCGCGCTCGTCGGGGAATCGGGGAGCGGAAAGACGACGGCCGCGCTCGCGGCACTGGGGCTTCTCGGGAGCGGCCTTCACGCTGAAGGGACGGTTTTGCTTCGCGGGGAAGCCTTTCGTGCGGATGCGCCGAGGCCGATCCGTTTTCGCCGAGCCGTACAGGTGGTTTTTCAGGATCCCTTCTCGTCGCTGGATCCCCGCATGACGGTCGAGGAGCTTCTCGGCGAGGCGTTCACCGCCCTATGCCCGGATCTGAAGGGCGACGCTCGAAGCGCCCGCATCGGGCGGCTTCTTGACGAAACGGGATTGCCGGCCGGAAGCCGCACGCGCTATCCGCATGAATTTTCGGGCGGCCAGCGCCAGAGAATCGCGATTGCGCGGGCGCTTGCCGCCGAACCCGAAATTATTCTTCTCGACGAACCCACGTCGGCGCTTGATGTGTCCGTGCAGGCGCAGATTCTCAATCTCCTGCTGGGGCTGCAGAAGGAACGGGGGCTGTCGTACCTCCTGATCACGCACAATTTCGGCGTGGTCGAATATCTCGCGCACCGCATCGCCGTGATGAAGGCCGGCCGGATTGTGGAGGAAGGTCCGGCCTCGCAGGTGATGAATTCGCCGCAGGATCCCTATACGCAGAGGCTCCTCGCGAGTGTGCCGAGGATAAGGACGTCTTAGCTCTGCGAAAAGAGCGAGGCGTTTCCCGGCGTCGTCGGGGGCGTGAGTCCGAAGTGCTGCCAGGCAAGGGGAGCCGCCACGCGTCCGCGGGGCGTTCGCTGCAGGAACCCCTGCTGAATGAGGTAGGGTTCGACCACGTCCTCGAGCGTTTCCCGGTCTTCGCCGATGGCGGCCGCAAGGTTGTCGATGCCGACGGGGCCTCCCGCGAATTTTTCAAGGATCGTGAGGAGAAACCGCCGGTCGATGAAGTCAAGTCCCACCGGGTCGACGTCAAGCATCGTGAGGGCCGCTGAAGCCACTTCGCGCGTGATCGTGCCGTCGTGCTTCACTTCCGCATAGTCGCGCACGCGCCGCAGAAGGCGGTTGGCGACGCGGGGCGTGCCGCGGCTTCTGCCGGCGATTTCGGCCGCTCCCTCGGGGGCGATCGCGACATTGAGGAGCTTCGCTGACCGCCGCACGATCGTGATGAGCTCGTCCTTGTCGTAAAACTGAAGCTGGTTGACGATCCCGAAGCGCGCGCGCAGCGGGTTAGTGAGCGAACCCGCGCGGGTGGTGGCGCCGATCAGGGTGAAGGGCGGGAGATCGAGCTTGATCGAACGCGCGGCGGGGCCCTCGCCGATCATGATGTCGATCTGATAGTCCTCGAGCGCCGGATAGAGGATTTCCTCCACAACGGGCGAAAGACGGTGAATCTCGTCGATGAAGAGCACATCGTTCTTTTCGAGATTCGTGAGGATTGCCGCGAGGTCGCCCGGGCGTTCGAGCACGGGGCCCGAGGTCTGCCTCAGATTCACGCCCATTTCAGCCGCGACAATGTGCGCAAGCGTCGTCTTGCCGAGGCCCGGAGGCCCGAAAAGAAGAAGGTGGTCGAGCGGCTCCCCGCGGCGGCGGGCGGCTTCGATGAAGATCTGAAGCTGCTCGCGCACGGCACGCTGGCCGACGTAGTCGGCGAGCTTCGTCGGGCGAAGCGCCCGGTCGATGTTCTCTTCGTTGGGGCTTTCGCAGGCGCCTTCGATGATGCGGGTATCAGAGTCGGACATGGATGGAAGAGCGGAAATCGTCGGTAAATTCTGGATGCGGACAGTCGATCACTGAGCCCGGAGAAGAGGCTCATCTCCGATCGGCAGGCGGTCTCTATTATTTCGGGTGGTCTGAAAGGATCGAATAACGATCTCAATCATTTTGTAATTGTTGCACAAACGAAAAATGCATTCACTGTCATTAAAGTTACACATAAAACCAACAGGACGCTTCGCCGCAGTATAGCAACCGCACGGAGAGTCTCCATCTTCGTCATCCAAGTCCTGACAACTACCGGTTTACGCTTTGCGGATGTCGCCTGATAATCGAAAGAACAGGCGGTTTTCAGAGGAGGCTGGCATGAGCTCCGCTCCTATTCGCAATCGAGCGCTCGAGAGGAGCGCAGACGACGCGCTGCGGCGCATTTTCGGCTTTATAGCGTTTTATTCGCTTTTCATCTTCTTGGGCCTCCTGGTTTTGACTGCCGCCTGCGGCCTCACGTGGTGGGTCCTGGGGACGCTCATCCCGGCTCTTCTCCATCATCTCAAACTGGTGGTGCTCCTCCTCGTGATGCTTGCCGGCGTCTGGGGCGTCGCGCTTCTGGTCGGCGGCATTCTGATTGAGCCGCTCTTCCGGATTGAGAAGTCGAGCCCCGAGACAGCCCGGATCGTGACGAAGCAGGATGCGCCGGAGTTGTTTGAACTGATCGAGGAAACGGCGCGCGAGGTCGGCACGTCCATGCCGAAGACGGTCTATCTCACGCCGGAAGCGGACGCCTGCGTGTTCTTTGATGCCTCTTACTGGGGCCTCTTCAAGGGCGCCGAAAAGAATCTGAGCATCGGTGCGGGGCTCATGGCGGATCTGTCCCGGAGCGAATTCAAGGCCGTGCTGGCGCATGAATTCGGGCATGTCGCGCAATCGGCCATGCGGTGCGGATCAGCCGTCTGGATGCTGAATCAGATGATTGATCTGCTCCTTTCAAGCCGAAGCCGCTTTGATGGGCTCATTGACGCATGGGCGCAGGCGGATTCGAGGCTCTGGCGCCTTTTCGGGAGCGCTGCAAAGCGGCTCCTGCGATTCATCCGCAGCCTTGTGCTCAAGCGCTGGCTCAGAGTCAGAAAAGCGGATCTTTCGCTTTCCCGTCAGATGGAATTTGATGCCGACGCGGCCGCAGGCCGCACAGCCGGCATCGGGAACACGATTTCCATGCTCGCGAAGCTCCCGGTGCTCTCGCGCAGACAAACGCTCTGCGGCCGGCTTCTTAATGAGTTCTGCCGCGAGAAAGGCGAACTTCTCACGGACTTTTGGGGAGCTTATCGGTCTCTTGAAAATCTCTTTGAGCGCAATGACGGGGTCAGGCTCTCAGCCGCGCAGAAGCTCGCGGCGATACCGGCGGGCTTTGAGGGAAGCGACGCACGGCTCTCGCTCGAAGACGTCTGGGATACGCATCCGGCGATTGCTGATCGAATCGAAGCCCTCCGGCGGCTTGAGGGCGGCACGGCTGAGAATGCTGTTCAGGAGGCCGGTTCGGACGCTCCGGCCATGTCTCTCATTCCTGCTTTTCTGGCGCGGGCGGTGGGTGCGGAGGCCGTTTCAGCAGTGATGAGTGCTGAGCCGAAGAGGACCGCGAAGACGAATGAATCCCAGGAAACATCGCAATTTGCCCTCTGGGCAGCAGGCGAATTTGCACGCTATATCCCGCCGATCTCGCTCGCGCCGTACATTGATCGGGATCTCGTTGAGTTTGATTTGTCAAGGGCGATAGAAAACGCACTGGCAGCGCCGCAGCCGGATCCATTCGTTCCAGCCAACGATGCGGATGTCCGGCAGTATGCCGCTGCGCTCGAAGACGCCAGCGTTCTGCACGATATCCTGCTCAGCCGCCGCGAAGCGGAGGCGCTCCGCTACGGCTCCATCCGGCTCGTGGATTTGCATTCGAAGAACCTCGATGAGGCGCTGTCGCAGCCGCTGGCATTGGCCGAGGAGCGGCTTCAATCGCTCGAGCCGCGCGTCAGAACGATTGACGAAGCGGTCTTCAAATGGCTTTATTCGCATGAGAAGCCGGCTGACCGCGGTGCGGTTGCGCGGGCCTACTGCGACATTTTCTATGCGCAGAGCTTCCTTTCCTCGGCGGACGCGCTTGCGGATCGCGGGGAGCGCCTTCAGGCCTGGCTCGACCGTGTGAACGAGCAGCTTCTCGACGCGAAAAAAGCGGAGGCGGAAGTCTTCATGAAGGAAACGTCGGCCTTGATGGACGACGTAACGGCATTGCTGCCCTACATAGACTGGGACGCGCTCGAAGACGTCGAAGATGCCTCCGGATTGGAGGAACTGCGCCGGACGGCCGACACTTTCGTCGCCAAAGATGAGAAGGAAGCCGAAGAAACCGTGGAAACGCGAACGCTGACCTCATTCGCGCAAAACATCGTGCATCTGCATGAAGCCCTGAGGCTAGTCGCAAGAGGCTTCATCGCGGATCGGGTCTATGAGCTCAGAGCTGCAGGGCCGGACATGGCCGGGCCCGGCAGCACGGGGAAAGAAGCGTAATCGTTTGGCCTTGAGGACCTGGAAACGCTCCCGGCGGCAGTTACCGCGACAGCGACTTGAGGGCGAGCCGGATGCCTTCGGAGACGCCCGTGTCTTCGGGCACGCGCTTTGCGGCGGCCTGCGCCTCGCGGTCGGAGTAGCCGAGCGCAATGAGGGCGGCTGCGATGTCCGCACGGGCGCTGCCTGGAGCCCCCGCCGGAACCGAAAGCGTTCCGCCCGAGAGCTTTCCCTTCAGTTCAAGAATGAGGCGTTCCGCGGTTTTCTTGCCGATCCCGGGAACGCGCGTGAGGAGTCCCGTTTCGCCTGATTCAATAGCGCTCGCAAGCTGATCGGCCGTCATTCCGGAGAGAACGGCGAGCGCAATGCGGGGCCCGACGCCCGAGACGCGGATGAGCGTGCGGAAGGCTGTCTGCTCAGCCTTCGTGGCAAAGCCGTAAAGGAGCTCGGCATCCTCGCGCACCACGAGGTGCGTGAAGAGCGTCACGTCGCCCCCGAGATCGGGAAGGTTGCAGAAGGTCGACATGGGAACGTCGACCTCGTAGCCGACGCCGCCCACATCCACGAGAACCTGAGGGGGATTTTTTTCAATGAGTTTTC
Source organism: Sutterella faecalis (assembly GCF_006337085.1). Lineage (GTDB taxonomy): Bacteria > Pseudomonadota > Gammaproteobacteria > Burkholderiales > Burkholderiaceae_F > Sutterella > Sutterella faecalis. Next base: position 2,190,744 of record NZ_CP040882.1, read on the forward strand.
CGTGAAGGCGGCCGATCATGGCTTTTCTCCTTTTTTGGCGAGAAGGCTCGTCCAGGCGGCGCGAGCGCCGCGCCCGGAGGCGCCGCGGCGCGCCGTGGCGTAAATGCGGCTGGTGCCGCCGGATTTCTCAAGCGCCCGAAGGCGATGCATGCTCGCCGAACAGATGGCGCAGGCAAGCGCATCGGCTTCGTCGGACCGAGGCGCTTCATCGAGCGCAAGAAGACGCATCACCATTTCCTGAACCATCAGCTTGTCTGCGCGCCCCGATCCGGTAACGGCCTGCTTGATTTCGCTCGGCGTGAATTCCTCCACGCTGAGGCCCGCGAGGTCGGCCGCGCAAAGCGCTGCGCCTCTTGCCTGACCGAGAAGCAGCGTGCTCTGCGGATTCACATTGACGAAGACGCGCTCGCAGGCGGCCTCCGTCGGCGCATGACGCGCGATGATCTGAGTGAGCTCGCGCGCAATGGTCCCGAGGCGCTCCGCCGTTTCTCCCTTCGGGACATCGATCACGCCGGAGGCGAGGCGGCGGCAGGAAGCGCCTTCCGCCTCAACGATGCCCCAGCCCGTATGGTTGAGGCCCGGATCGATGCCGAGAATGCGGATCATCGCGGATTATTTCGGCATGCCGGGGAAGCCGCCCCCGAAGCCGGGGAAGCCCCCGCCCATGCCGGGAAGGCCTGAGCCGCCGAACATCCGCATCATGCGCGAAAGCCCGCCCTTCTTCATGCGCTTCATCATGTCCTGGGTCTGCTCAAACTGCTTCAGCAGGCGGTTGACTTCCTGGACCGGCACGCCCGCGCCCTGCGCGATGCGCTTTTTGCGGCTTGCCTTGATGAGTTCGGGCTTTCTTCTTTCCTGAGGCGTCATCGAGTCGATGATGCCGAGCGTGCGCTTCAGGCTCTTCTGCACGTCTTCGTCGTTCACCTTGCTCGCGGCCTGCTGGAACTGCGCGGGCATCTTTTCGAGGATCGAGGAGAAGCTCCCGATATTGCCCATCTGCGCGAGCTGCGCGCGGAAGTCCGTGAGGTCGAACCGGTCGCCCGTGGAGAGCTTCTTCGCGAGCTTCTGCGCTTCGGCAATGTTGATCGACTTCGTGACGTCCTTCACGAGGCCGACGATGTCGCCCATGCCGAGGATGCGCGAAGCCATGGCTTCCGGGTCGAAGGGCTCGAACCCCGTGAGCTTTTCGGCCGTGCCGATGAACTTGATGGGCTTGCCGGTGATGAAGCGCACGGAGAGCGCCGCGCCGCCCCGGCTGTCGCCGTCGGCCTTCGTGAGCACGATGCCCGTGAGCGGCAGCCGCTCGTTGAAGGCGCGCGCCGTATTGACCGCATCCTGGCCGAGCATGGCGTCGATCACGAAGAGCGTTTCGGCGGGCTTGAGGAAAGTGTTGAGTTCAGCCACTTCCTGCATCATTGCTTCGTCAATTGCAAGGCGGCCCGCCGTATCGACGATCAGCACGTCGTAGAAGCGCCGGCGGGCTTCGGAAACCGCGCGCGACGCAATGTCGAGGGGCTTTTCGCCCACCGTGCTCGGGAACCAGTCGGCGCCCGCCTGTTCGGTGACGGCCTTCAGCTGATCAATAGCGGCAGGACGGTAGACGTCGCAGGAAACCGTCAGAACCTTCTTTTTCTGATCGGTGACGAGCCAGCGGGCGAGTTTGCCGGCCGTCGTCGTTTTGCCAGCGCCCTGAAGGCCCGCGAGGAGAATCACGGCCGGCGGCTGCACGCGGAAATTGAGCTCGCGCTCCTCGGGCGGGAGGTCGCCCCCGATGATCGCGGTGAGTTCGCGCTGCACGACGCCGACCAGGGCCTGGCCGGGGTTGAGGTTTCCGACCACCTCTTCGCCCATTGCCTTTTCCTTGATGCGGGCGAGAACTTCCTTCACGACGGGAAGCGCAACGTCGGCTTCAAGGAGCGCCAGGCGCACCTCGCGGAGCATGTCCTTGGTGTTGGCTTCAGTAAGGCGCGCCTGACCGCGCATTGTCTTGACGATTTTGGAAAGACGCTGGCTGAGTGAATCGAGCATGGAGATGTCGGCGGGTGCCGCGTTGTGGCTGGCGTCTTCGGAAAGACCGCTCTGGAATGCCGGTGCACGGGAGCCCCCTGAAGGGCGACCGGAGCATTCAAATTCAGCGCTTGGTAAGGCGCAGCCTTAGAATGAACAGACACTGACCCGGAACTCTAATTTCCAATATAGAAAAGAGGCTCAACGGGTCAGAAGCGAACGCATTATTTTAGAAGAGCGCCGCGTTCTTTGCGCCCGGGCGGCTCTTCCTCGGGAAATTTTTCTATTGCGAAGCTCCAAATGTCAGTTCTCCTCATTTCCACCGGATTTGCCGCGCTTCTCTACCTTCTGAGCGGCATCTGCATCGTTACCGCGATGAAGAAAGGCGCTGACGCGAAGGCGTCGAGCCTTCTGCGCTGGCCGGTGCTTCTCGGCCTCATTCTTCATGGATACGCCATTCAGGGAGAAATGTTTCAGTCCGAAGCCGTGCATTTCGGGTTCGGCTACGCCGTCTCCGTGATGTTCTTCTTCGCGGTGATCATTCTTCTCATTGAATCCTGGGTGCACCGTCTGCACGGACAGTTCGGCATCGTCCTTATTGCGGCCGCCTTCGGCGCCATCTTCCCGGTGCTTTTCCCGGGGAATGCGCTCCCCGCGGCGGACTGGACGCCTTTCTTCCGCTTCCACCTCCTCGCTGCGCTTGCCGCCTACAGCTTCATGACGATTGCGCTCGTGCACGCCGTGCTGATGTACATGCAGAACCGGCACCTGAAGGCGCCGGGCGACGGTGCGGGCTTCATTGACTCGCTCCCCGGGCTCGTCGTAATGGAGCGGATCTTCTTCCGGATCGTTGCCTGCGGGTTCCTGCTCCTTACCTTCGTGCTCGTGAGCGGCGCCTGGACGACGAAGGAAACCTACGGCGTCTTCTTCCATTTCGACCACAAGATGATCCTCACGTGGATCTCCTGGGTCGTTTTCGGCATCCTTCTTCTCGGACGGTGGCTCGCCGGCTGGCGCGCGAAAACGGCGCTTCGCCTCTTCTGGGCAGGCTTCCTCGTCTTCGTTATCGCCTACTTCGGCTACAGCTTCATTCTGGAAGTGTTCTGATATATCGCCATGAGCCGCATTCTTTTCTTTCTCGGCATCTTCATCGTGATTGCCGTCGCCTGGTCGATCAGCCGCCGCCGGCAGTCGCTTTCCATCAAGGAGCGTGATGAGCTCGAGGAGCTCAGGCGCAACGAGCGCGGCCGCAAGAATGCGCAGGCCGTGATCGGCGAGCCCATGGAAAAGTGCGAGGAGTGCGGCACCTACTTCCCCCGCCGCGAGGCGGTGCGCCGCGGCGCGCACATCTACTGCTCGGCGCGCTGCCGCGACAAGGCTTCAAAGCAGGAATAAGGCGTGAAGGAAGCAGGAAATCCTCCCGGCTGGCTCGAGGGCGTTCATCGCCGCTCGAGCCCGTTTTTTGATGCCCGCCCGGACGGCACGTCGATTTCCGTCGTCGTCATCCACTTTATTTCGCTTCCTGCCGGTCAATACGGGGGCGACGAGGTGGACCGGCTCTTTACGGGTCGCATGACGCCCGACTGCCCCGACTATGAAGATCTGAAGGGTCTTCGCGTCTCATCCCACTTCTTCATCCGCCGCACGGGCGAAGCGATTCAGTACGTCAATGTTTTCGACCGCGCCTGGCACGCGGGACTCTCCAACTTCCGCGGACGAAATGCTGTGAACGACTTCTCGGTCGGGATTGAGCTCGAGGGCTGCGGCGAGGAGCCCTTTGAAGATGCGCAGTATCTGGCGCTCGAAAAACTTCTGAACGCGCTCTCGCAGCTTCTCCCGCTTCGCTATGCCACGGGACATGAAACCATCGCGCCCGGGCGGAAGAACGACCCCGGTCCCTTCTTCGACTGGGAGCGCCTTCGCGCTTCGCTCCCTCCGGGCATGTCCGTTGCCATTGCGCCCGAAGACTGCAGCCGTGAGATGATTGAAGCGCGCATGAGAGAACTCGCACGAGGTTAGGCGGTTCCTTAGGCATAGTGCATAATGGGCGCACCTCAATCATCAAACGGATGCGTTGCCCATGCTTGGTTCCGTTCTTCAGTACGTGCTCGGTATTGTTTTCGGCTTTTTCGGGGCTCTCCTGCTCCTGAGAGCATGGCTCTACTATTGGGCGCTTTCGCCGAGGCACCCGCTTTGCGAGCTGACCCGTAAAATCACCGACTGGCTGGTCGCTCCCTTGTCGAAGGCGCTGAAGCCGAAGGGCGGCATCGACTGGGCTTCCGTCGTCGCGGCGTTCTTCACGGCCATCATTGCGGTGCTTCTGCACCGCACGCTCGGGCATCTTCCGGCCACGCCCGTGGGGCTTCTCATTGCCCCCTTCGCCATGCTTCTGCGCTGGGCGCTCGAGATGATTTCCTGGGGCGCCATCATCTGGGCGGTGCTCTCCTGGGTCAACCGCGGTCATCCGATGACCTATACCCTCGAGATGCTCCTCAACCCCTTCCTCGCGCCCATCCGGCGCATCCTCCCCACGTTCCGCGGCATCGACTTCTCGCCCCTCGTGCTCATCGTTATCACGAACGTGCTCCTCATGCTCGTCGTGCCTCTCTCTCGCGGCTTCATTCTCCTTTGAGGCCAGTCGTTTTGTCGAGGAGTCTTCCATGTACAAATGGAGTCCCAGATGAGCACGGACTGCGTGCGGCCGGATGTCTGATCTCCTTTCAAAACCATCATCAGTGAGGGAATGGCGGATATCGTGCAGCAATCGCCGGGACTTTCCATAGGCATTTCAACCTTTGCAGCGCTTCGCGCAGAGCAGAAGGTTTATGTCGACAAGACGTCGTTCGTAGCGGAACTGGCCGCTTGGCCGGCGCAGAAAATTCTGCTCGCAAAAGAGCGGAAGGCGAAGTGGTGGAGCTCGGATGTCCCAATAGAGAAGTTGCGGAATCGATCGGCAGGAAGGTCCTGCCAGCCTAAACAAACAGGCGGCACGAAGACGCTGTCAGAATCCCGCAGCGCCCCACATCCCTTCATAATCTTTGCGCACGCCGTCGAGCGTCAGCGGATAGTCCTGGGCGCTCGGAGACGCGACTTTCCTTGCGGCGACAATAGCGCCGATGCGGGCGCTCGCAACAGGATCAAGGCCGCGCGCGAGCCCGTATAGGAATCCTCCTCGCATGGCGTCGCCCGCGCCGACAGGATTCTGCGCGGCAACCGGCAGCGGTTCAACAGGCACGGCTCCGCCCGCTCCCGGGAGAAAGAGGCTCGCTCCGCGGCTTCCGTGCGTGCGAAGGACAAGCTTTCCTGTCCGGCCAATGGCTTCGGAGGAGAGTCCGGTCTTCGCTTCAAACCCTTCCGCCTCAAAGTCGGAATAGGCGATTCCGAAGGAGCGGGAGAGAAGGCTCTCGAGTTCCTCGGCAGAAAAAAGATTGAGTTCCTGACCGACATCGAAAAGATAGGGTATCCCGCGGGAAACGCATTCATTCGCCGCGTTGAGCGTTGTTTCCTTCCCGCCGGGAGAGAGGATGGCAAGCTTCGGGCGATGGTCTTTCCCCTCGCGCCGGGGCCAGGGGACTTCCCGGGAGCGTTTCATGGCGCCCGGATGGAAGACCGCCAGCTGGGACCCGAGGCTGTCCGTAAAAATCACGCACTGGGCCGTGTAGACATCGGGGAAGCATTGGAGCCCTTCCGTCGAAATCCCGAAGGACCGGAAGCGCGCGAGATAGTCTTCTCCGTCCATGCCGAGCGCGCCCCAGATCACGGGGTCTCCGCCGAGGCGCTTCATGGCAAGAGCGATGTTGGCGGCGCAGCCGCCGAAATCGCGCCGCATGCTGCTCGCGAGGAACGTGGTATTGAGGTTCCTCAGGTCGCCCGAGAGCTGACGAGCAAATTCGCCCTCATGGGAGAAGATCGTGTCGTAAGCGACGGACCCGGTGATGAGAACGCTCATAGGCCAAGGGAATCCGCAGAAATCGGACGAACCGTGATGCCGGCCGCTTCGTGCGGGAGCGCTTCCTTAAAGGCGATGGCGGTGCGGACGGATTCGCCTGCCGGGAGCACCGCAGGCTTCTGCGGGAAGCCGTATTCGGCAGGCTCCAGCACGCGGGAAGCGAGCGTGTCGCCCGCCGGATCGAGAAGCTTGATCTCAAGAACCGGAAGCTGCTGCGGGAGTGCGGAGGCGTTCGTGAGGGTTACCTGCGCGGTGGGTCTGAGGAGCCCCGACTGAGCATCCGCCTCGAGCGAGGCTTCTGCGCGGAATGCCTTCACATCCGCCCAGACGAAGCCCGGGCAGGGCAGCTTCGTGCAGACGTTTTCGTAGACGGGCCTCAGGAACGGTGCCTGCGCGAGCACGAAGCCGTGCATCATGAGAAAGGCGCTTGCACACGCGACGGCCAGGAGAATCAGCACCAGGACCGCAAGGAGGAACGAGCGGAGGGGTGAGCGCTTCGGGACGTAGACGGCTGCGCGCGGATCGGCATTCGGCTGCGCATCGTCGGAGAGAAGCGGCGCATCCGGCACGTTGTCCTCAGGGAGATCGGTGCGCTTTGCCTTTTCAAGCATGGCCTCGTCGAGCTTTTTGTCGGGAACGACGACGCTCTCGGCGGTCTCCGCGGGGAAAATCTGCCCGCACGCACCGCACCGGTATTCGGGGGCGGCTTCCTTTATGCGCCAGAGCGCGCCGCAGGAGGGACACTTGATGACCTGGGCCATGATGCTTATGCCTCCGCCTGCGTGCTGCGGGTGCCCGCGAGGCACACCCAGCCGTTTTCCTCGCGCCAGAGCTTGAGCGGAAGTCCGGGATCCGCAGCCCGGTAGGCGGCGATGACTTCGTCGGCCTGACGGGCAAGAATGCCCGAGAGAACGAGGCTTCCGCCCGGGGCGACGCGTCCGAGGAGCGCTGGCGCAAGGAGCTTCAGGGGATTGGCAAGAATGTTGGCGACGACGACGCTGAATTCGCCCTCCGGCATGGATTCGGGGAGATGGAAGTCCGCTTCGCAGCCGTTTCTTTCCGCATTGTCGCGGGCGGCTTCAACCGCCTGCGGGTCGATGTCGGTGCCGGTCACGCGGCCTGCGCCCAGCTTCTTCGCGCCGATTGCCAGAATGCCCGTGCCGCAGCCGTAGTCGAGTACGTTGTCGGCGGGTTTGAGATTCTCGTCGAGCCAGTTGAGGCAAAGGCGCGTCGTCGGGTGCGAACCCGTGCCGAAGGCGACGCCCGGATCCAGACGGATGATGACGGCATCGGTCGCGGGGGGCTCGCTCCAGGAGGGGACGATCCAGAGCCGGGGCGACACGTGCGAAGGCTGGAACTGCGCCTGAGTGATGCGCACCCAGTCCTGGTCCTCGACGTCGCTCGTTTCAAGAAGCTTCGGGGCTTCGCACCCGGCCTGCGCGACCGCAGCGTCAAGCGCCGCCTGGAAGTCGAAGCCGTCGGCGGTCAGAACGGAGATGATCGAGCGCGGCCAGGCCTGCGTCTGAGGCTCGAGACCCGGCTCGCCGTAAAGCGGCTGCTCGTCGGTGCTGTCGGCATCGGCGTCCTCGAGGGCGGCAGAGAGCGCGCCGACATCAAGAAGCAGATCAGAGATTTCCTCAGCGGATCGTTGGTCGGCGAGGATTCGGTATTCACGCATGACGGATCTTCCGGTAGGCCGGTTATTGGTGCCGGCTAAAGAAACGAAAAAAAGAGAAGCGGAGCCGGTAAAACGGCTTCCGCTTCCGCAGGATTCTAAATGAAGGAAGGATCCGAAGACTCAGGGTTCCTTAAAGGAGCTTGTTTTCCGCGAGCCAGTCGCGCACGTCCGGGTCGTTCCGGCTCACGCCGCCGTAGGAGAGGAAATGCGTGCCGAGCCTCACGCCGGGAAGGAGCGACTCGAATTCCGAGCGCACTTCCATCAGACCGCCTCCGCCGTGCGTGCTCATCGTGAGGACGAACTTCTTCGAGAGATCAACGGTCTCCATCCAGGTCTTTAGGGGCTGCGCGGGGCGGTGCCACCACGTGGGCGTTCCGAGGATCACGACGTCGTACTGATCGAGATTGATGCCGAGAGGCTTGATCGGGCGCTTCACGTTCTTTTCGATTTCCTCCTTCACGACTTCAGTCGTGGCGCGGTACTCGTCCGGGTAGGGCTCCACCGTTTCAATGTAAAAGAGGTCTGCCCCCGTCATGTTGCGGACGGCTTCCGCCACGCTTCGGGTGTGTCCGGTTCGGGAGACGTAGACGACGGCAATGCGGGGCTTCTTGTCGGCGGCGGAGACCGCAAGCGGGAAGAGACCGGCAAGCGCGATGGAGCAGAGATCGCGGCGGGTGATCATGACTGAAAATCCTCCAGACAGAAGAAATGTTCTGATGTGATGGAAAAAGTCTAGAAGCGTCATCTGTTTCAGGATTGGCAGAAACTCCCCGGCGCTTGCCTGATCCTGTCGATTTGCTAAAAGAAAAAGCCGGCAGTAGAGATGCTGCCGGCCTAAAGACTTTCCAAAAGCGCTTTCGATCAGGCGACGCCGCCGTCCTTACGCTTTCTCAGCTTTTCCTCGAGGTAGTGAATGCTCGTGCCGCCGCTCGCGAAGCGTTCGTCGGCAAGGAGCAGGCGATGGAGCTTCACGTTCGTCTTGATGCCCTCGCAGGCGAATTCGGAGAGCGCGATCCGCATGCGGGCAATGGCCTGCTCGCGGGTATCGCCGTAGGCGATGAGCTTTCCGATCATGCTGTCGTAATAGGGAGGAACCGTGTAGCCCGCAAAGACGTGCGTGTCGATGCGGATTCCCGGGCCGCCCGGAAGGTGCCAGGCCGTGATCTTCCCCGGGCAGGGCGTAAAGGTGAAGGGATCCTCGGCATTAATGCGGCATTCGATCGCGTGCCCCCGGAATTCGAGGTCGCGCTGCTTGAAGCGCAGGCGCTCGCCCGCGGCGATGCGGATCTGCTCGCAGACGATGTCGACGCCCGAGATGAGTTCCGATACGGGATGTTCGACCTGCACGCGCGTATTCATCTCAATAAAGTAGAACTCGCCGTTTTCGTAGAGGAACTCGAACGTGCCCGCACCGCGGTAGCCGATGCGGCGGCAGGCTTCAACGCAGCGGCTGCCGAGCTTTTCAATCGCGCGGCGGGGAATGCCGCAGGCGGGAGCCTCCTCGAGCACCTTCTGGTTGCGGCGCTGCATCGAGCAGTCGCGCTCGCCTAAGTAGACCGCATTCTGGAAGTTGTCCGAGAGAACCTGAATTTCAATGTGGCGCGGATTTTCGAGGAACTTTTCCATGTAGACGGTGGGGTTCCCGAAAGCCACGCGGGCTTCCTCCCGCGTCATGCTGACGGACGTGAGGAGCGCGGCCTCCGTGCGGACGACGCGCATGCCGCGGCCGCCGCCGCCGCCCGAAGCCTTGATGATGATCGGGTAGCCGATCTTGCGGGCGATCTTGACAATCTCTTCAGGATCCTCAGGCAATGCGCCGTCGGAGCCCGGAACGCAGGGGACGCCCGCTTCCTTCATGGCCTGCTTGGCGCTCACCTTGTCGCCCATGAGGCGGATGGTTTCGGCGCGCGGACCAATGAAGGCAAAGCCCGAGCGCTCCACCTGCTCGGCGAAGTCGGCGTTTTCCGAAAGGAACCCGTATCCGGGGTGAATCGCTTCGGCGTCGGTTACTTCCGCCGCGGAAATGATGGCCGGGATGTTGAGGTAGGAGAGCGAAGAGGAGGCGGGTCCGATGCAGACGCTCTCGTCGGCGAGACGCACGTACTTGGCGTCGGCGTCTGCGGTGGAGTGCACGGCAACCGTCTTGATGCCCATTTCGCGGCAGGCGCGTTGGATGCGCAGGGCGATTTCGCCGCGGTTGGCGATGAGAACTTTTCCGAACATGTGGGTCTTTCCCCGTCGTCCTTATTCCAGAATCACGAGGGGCTGACCGAATTCGACGGGCTGACCGTTCTCAGCGGCGAAGGCCTTGACGACGCCGTCCTGATCGGCTTCAACCTCATTCAAAAGCTTCATGGCTTCGATGATGCCGATCACCTGACCCTTCTTCACATGGTCGCCCACTTCGATGAAGGGCGCAGCGCCGGGCGAAGGCGCACGGTAGAAGGTGCCGACCATCGGGCTCGTGATGGAAAGCGCGGCCGAGGGTGCCGGAGCGGCGGCAGGCGCGGGCTCGGCAGCAGGCTGAGCGGCGGCCGGAGCGGCAGCCTGAGGCTGGGGAGCGATGGCAATCGTGCTCTGCACGGGCTGCGCAGGGGCGCTCGTACGATTGACGATGCGCACGCGATCCTCGCCTTCCGTGATTTCCAGTTCGGCCACGCCGCTTTCGCTCACGAGGTCAATGAGTGTCTTGAGTTTACGCAGATCCATATTTTTGATGACGGGTTGGTTGCAGAGGACGAGCTTGAAGGGGCCGCAGGGGAAAGCGAGCGCGAGGCGCGCCCTCACTTTCCGGATTCCGGCCCGCCAAAGAGAAAAAGGCCGCGTCCGCGGCCTCAAAATTCTCTAATGAATGCTCATCAGCGGACAAATTATTCTAATTCTGAGGAAACGGCATTCACCTTGTCAAAGGTTTTTACACATGCCTTCAGTCCTTTCTTTCGGGAAATTGCCGCTATCGGATTGGAAAACGGGCATATTTCCGGAATTCTGGAAACTCAGAATGATCCGCTTCGCAGTTTATTGATTGAATGGTTCTCCGGAATGCCCTTAATGAGCTAATCCTTTTCTTCCGGAAGGATGACATTCCGGGTATTTTCCGAAGCAGAGCGTCTCGAGCTCAGCCGGGCCGGCACTCCCGAGCGCTTCGGCTTCCTGCTGCCAGTCGTCCGGTTTTTCCGGCGCGGGGAGCGTCGTCCCGAAGGGGACGATGCGGATGAGGATCTCCTCGCCTTCCATCTCCGTCAGGAGCGTCAGGGCGTCCTTACGCCTGCGCATGAAGGCGGTCGGGTAGGAAGCTTCAAAGGGTTCGGCCATGAGCCCCGCATTGAGAAGCGTAATCGCGGCATCCTTTTCGCTTTCGCTCCGGGCGACGGTTTCGGGAAGCGAATTTTCCGTGGCCGCGCCCGAGAGCACGACGCCCACAAGCTTCAGATCGAGGTCGGGCACGCGCCGCATGAGGGAGAGCGCCGCACGGCGCTTTCTGAGCAGCGTTTCCGCATGGGCTTCAGGCGCAAACAACGCCTGCCAGCGGCGGATTTCGGTGGCGACGCGCTTTTCCTCCGGGGTGCAGCCGTAAGCCTCTCTCGCCGCTCGGAAGGCTTCCTTCCATGTGCTGAGGTCGGCGCAGATGAGGCGTGCGGCAAACGCCGCGGCCTCCTGGCTCTGGCGGTCTGAAGATTGGGACATGGAAGAACCTGCGCGAAAAAAGAAGTCCTGGAAACATTGCATTCTAAGAGGAAGAACGCAGCCGTCCGGCGGATGGGCGAAAATGCGCGTCAAAGAAAAATTCTCTTCAGCGAGAGGCATAAATGCATATTCATATTCTCGGCATCTGCGGCACCTTCATGGGCGGCGTCGCGCAGCTCGCGCGCGCGGCAGGCCACCGCGTCACCGGGTGCGACCAGAATGTTTATCCGCCGATGAGCGACGCGCTCGCTGCGAACGGCATCGAAATCACCCAGGGATACGGCGCTGAGCAGCTTGAGCTTTCGCCCGACCTTTGGGTCGTGGGGAATGCCATTTCCCGCGGGAATCCGCTGCTTGAAGCCATTCTCAATGCCGGGCTCCCCTATACATCGGGTCCGCAGTGGATGAGCGAAAACATCCTTCAGGGCCGCGAGGTGCTTGCCGTTGCCGGCACGCACGGGAAGACCACGACCACGTCGATGCTCGCCTGGATTCTGAAGGAAGCGGACTTCCGCCCGGGATACCTCATCGGGGGGCTGCCCTGCTGGGGCGAAAAGTCCGCCGAGCTCGGCGACCTTTCCGCACCTTTTGTCATTGAAGCCGACGAATACGACACGGCCTTCTGCGACAAGCGGAGCAAATTCGTGCACTACCGCCCGAGGATCGCGATTCTCAATAATCTCGAATACGATCATGCAGACATCTTCCCCAATCTCGCGGCTATTGAAACGCAGTTTCATCATCTCGTGAGAATCATGCCGGGCGAAGGGACGGTGATCGCGAACGCCAGAAGTCCGGCGCTTGACCGGGTTCTGGCGCGCGGCTGCTGGTCGCGGCTTGAGCGCTTTGATGCGGATTTCGGCGCGGAAAACGGGTGGTCCCTTTCCGAGGGCGGCGAAGCGGCGTTCGAGGGCGAGGCGGTCGGCCATATTGAGATTGCCATGCCCGGGCGCTACAACGAACTGAATGCGCTTGCGGCCGTGGCTGCGGCGCATGCTGCCGGCGTTTCGCCCGAGGCGGCGATTGAAGCGCTCAAGCGCTTCCCCGGCGTTCATCGCCGACAGGAAGTGCGCGGCGAAGAAAACGGCTGCGTCGTCATCGACGATTTTGCGCACCATCCGACAGCCATCCGCGAGACGATCGAGGGCGTTCGCTCGAAGTATCGCGGCCGGCGCGTGCTTGCGGTGCTCGAGCCCCGGAGCAATACGATGAAGCTCGGCACCATGAAGGGCGAGCTCGCGGGTGCGCTCAAGGACGCGGACGAAATTTTCTGCTTTGCGGGCGCGGGCGTGCGCTGGTCGCCCGAGGAAGCGCTCGAGGCGCTCGGAAGCCGCGCATTCGTAACGCACGACTTCAATGTGCTCGTTGACACGGTCGTGGCGGAAGCCAAGCCCGGGGATGTCATTCTCTGCATGAGCAACGGCGGCTTCGGCGGCATTCACGGGAAGCTCCTCGCGAAGCTCGCCGAGAAGTCGCTCCGCCTTCAGGGATTCCGGGGTCAGAGGAATGACTGAAATTAAACCCCTCGTCATCTATCTCCACGGCTTTCTTTCCTCTCCCGGTTCGGCCAAGGGCCGGGAGCTCCGCGAGGAGGCTCTGGCCTCAGGCTGGGATTTTCTCGCTCCCGACCTCAATCTCTCGCCCCGGGAGGCTGACCGGCTCCTGACCGGCCTGATGGATTCGATTTCAGAGGAGAGGCGCGGGCGAACCCTGGTTCTCGGCTCCTCCCTCGGGGGGTTTTATGCGCTGAGGCTTGCGAACCGCTTTGCGCTTTCGGCGGCTGCGGTCAATCCCTGCCTCAACCCCTGGGAATTTGTTGCCGGGCAGACGGGCGAGCGGGAGGTTTACGGGACTGGGAGAAAAGTGTTCGTCATGGACACGTTTGCCGGGGAACTTCTCGCTTTAAGCCGTGAAGTTCCGCCCAGGCCCCGGGATCCCGCGGATGCGCTCACGCTCCTCTCCACGGCCGACGAGGTGCTCGATTACCGGCTCGCGAGAAAGGCGCTTATGGAGTCGCCCGCGATCCTATCCGTCGGCGACGACCACAGAATGCAGCGCTTCGCGCGCTATCTTCCTCACGTCAGAGCCTTCTTTGAAAGACGGATGGCGGCAAAAGTTCGGGCACAATAACGCCCTCAGGAAATTTCAAAGCATTTAGTTTTTCCGGCGTTCACCTCCGATACGGGCGATAAGGGCGCGGGATGCAGGTTTAATCGTTATGTATCTCTATTTTGAAGATGACGGCGCCTTCAAGGCGGGTACGGTGCTCTCTCAGGCGGGAAGCGCCTATCAGGTGGAGCTCACGACCGGCCGCCGCAGCAAGATCAAGGCGTCGCACGTCTTTTTTTCCTTTGAGTCTCCGTCTGCGTCGGAGCTGATCGCCCGGATTCCGGAGGCGGCTGAGGAACTTGATCCGGCCTTCCTCTGGGAAGCCGCGCCCAAGGAGGAATTTTCCTACCTCGACCTCGCTCAGGAATACTGGGGCGAAAACCCGGGCCCCGTCGAAAAGGCGGCGCTCATTACGACGCTCCATGCCAATCCCGTCTATTTCTACCGGAAGGGCCGGGGCGTCTACCGGAAGGCTCCGGAAGACATTCTTCAGAAAGCGCTCGAGGCCCTTGAGCGCCGCCGCCGGCAGGAAGAGCAGAAGAAGGCCTGGATTGAAGAGATGGTCGAAGGGAAGCTCCCCGAGGCGATCGGACGCCAGGCGCTCATGCTTCTGGTGTCGCCCGACAGAAATTCGATCGAATGGAAGGCGCTCTCCGACGCCGCTGCCGAGACGCGGCAGACGCCGCTCCGCCTCATGCTCGCGCTGGGCGGCATCGCGTCGCCCTGGCGCTGGCATGTCGATAGTTTCTATGCGGCCAATTTCCCGCGCGGCCGCGGATTCCCGGCGGACCTCCCGGAGCCTCCTAAGGAGGCCTGGGACGATCTTCCCGTCGCGGATGTGGACGCCTTCTCGATCGACGATTCGGACACGACCGAAGTGGACGACGCGGCGAGCGTGAAGCATCTCGAGGGCGGCGTCACGCGCGTGGGCATTCATATCGCTGCACCCGCTCTCATGATCGAGCGCGGCTCGCGTCTTGACGACGTCGCCAAGGCCCGCATGAGCACTGTTTATGCACCGGGCCTCAAGACGACGATGCTGCCGGAAAACTGGATCAAGGCGGCGTCCCTAGACGAAGGCGTGATGGTTCCCTGCCTCTCGCTTTATGCCTGGGTGAAGGACGACACCTTCGCCGTGGAAAAGACGGAAACGCGGCTCGAGCGCATTGCGCTCAAGGCCAACCTCCGCTACGACAAGATCGACGACCTCGTGACCGAAGAGGCCATTGAGGAAGGAAAGCTCGAACTTCCCTTCGCGGACGACATCGCCTGGCTCTGGCACTTTGCGAAGCACCTGCAGAAAGGCCGCGAGGAAGTGCGCGGCCGCCCGGAACCTGTCGGACGGGTCGACTGGTACTTTGCGCTTGAGGGCGAAGGCGAAAATGCCGTCATTCACGTGCGCGGCCGCCGCCGCGGCGCACCGCTCGACCTCCTTGTTGCTGAACTCATGATTTTTGCGAACAGCACCTGGGGACTCTGGCTCGAGGAGCACGATACCGCAGGCATCTACCGCTCCCAGAGAATGGGACGCGTGCGCATGAGCACGTCTCCCGGGCCCCACGACGGCTTGGGCGTTCTGCGTTATGCCTGGAGCACGTCGCCGCTCCGCCGCTACGTAGACCTGGTGAACCAGCGTCAGATGATTACGGTTCTCAAGGGCGAGCCGCCTGCTTATGCGAGAAACGATGTCGACCTTTTCGCCATCGTGAGCCAGTTTGAAAACATCTACGGGCTCTATTCCGACTTCCAGACCCGGATGGAGCGCTACTGGTCGCTTCGCTGGATTCTGCAGGAAGGCTTGAAGACCATTGAGGCGATCGTCGTCAAGGGCGACCTTGTGCGCATCGATCGGCTCCCCTTCATGCAGCGCGTGCCGGGGCTCCCCGAGGATCTTCCGCGCGGGCGCAAGGTGGAGCTCCGCATTCTCGGATGCGATCTCGTCGACCTGGTGATGGATGCTCAGCTCGTGCGGATTCTCGACGAAGCGCTCACGCCTGAAGAAGAAGGCGCGCTCGAGGAGGCGCTCGACGATGCGCCGGACGAAAGCGCATCGGAAGAATCCGACAAGGAGGCGGCAGCGGAGAAGACCGCGGAGGGAACTGAGGCCTGACCATAAGCGCAGCTCTCAATCCAAAAGCGCAAAAGAGAGGTTTTTCTCGCCGGCGTCATATCCGTGTGATAACCTCTCGAGCGAATTTCTGCACCCCTTGAGGAGCGGCGCCTCAGGAAGTCCATTCCGAGGCGCCCTCACGGGGGATTTTTGCGGCGTGCGTGCCGGCCGAACATTCTTCCTCCACGCGCGACGCAGCAGTCCGAATCAACCGCTTAAAGCCCAATCAGGGGGATCTGACAATGAGCCGTGAGGAAGAAGCCGGAAAGCTCATTGAAGAGGACGAAAGCACGCCGACGCTCGATTCGGATGAAGCGAGCCGTGCGCTCGCGCGCGTCGAGCAAATCCTCGAAGAAGATGAGGACAAGGCGAAGGCGCTTCTGAAGGCGCGCGGAGGCGAGCACGAAGAGGCGCGTCCCATTACGCCCGAGGCTGCGCAGGAACTGAGGGACATCCTGGAACCCCTCCATCCTGCGGATATTGCCTGGGTGCTCGAAGCCCTGCCGCTCGATGACCGTCTCGCCGTCTGGAATCAGGTCCAGAGCGAGTCTGACGGCGACATTCTTCTTGAAGTCAACGAGGGCGTTCGCGAAACCCTGATCGACGCGATGGATCGCGACGAGCTCGTCGACGCGGTCGAAACGCTCGATACCGACCAGATCGCCGACCTGGTGGACGACCTCCCGCCCGACGTGATGGCGGAGGTTCAGGAAGGGCTTTCGCACGAAGAGCGCGCACAGCTGCGCGCCGCCATGTCGTACCCGGAGGAGTCCGTCGGTGCGCGCATGGACTTCGAGATGGTCTCGATCCGCGAGGAAGTGACGGTCGACATGGTGCTCAGGTACCTGAGGCGCTTTAAGACGCTTCCAGACCATATGGACCAGATTTTCGTGGTCGACCGTCTGGGGAGACTGAAGGGCACGCTCTCTCTGGTCGAGATGCTCACGAACGACCCGGCCAAGCAGGTGAAGCGCATCATGCAGACGGAGGCCTTCACGCTCAATCCGCTTGATTCCGCGAGCGACGCCGCGCAGGCATTCGAACGCTACGACCTTGTGAGCGCGGCGGTGGTGGATGAAGCAGGGCGCCTCGTTGGCCGCCTCACCGTCAACGAAGTGGTCGACGTGATCCGCGAGGAAAGCGAAGAGGATGCCTTCGGTGCGGTGGGTCTTGATGATGAACAGGATATCTACGGGAGCGTCTGGTCTTCGGCCAAGAGCCGCTGGCTCTGGCTCGGCGTCAACCTCTGCACGGCGTTCTTTGCTTCACGCGTGATTTCCGCCTTTGACGGCACCATCGAGCGCGTGGTGGCGCTCGCGGCCCTGATGCCGATCGTCGCCGGCATGGCGGGGAATTCCGGCAATCAGACGCTGACGCTTCTCGTACGGTCGCTCGCCATGGGGCAGGTGACGATGGCCAACACCATCGACATCTGGAAGAAGGAGATCGGCGTCGCCTTCATCAACGGCATTCTCTGGGGCTGCATCGCCGGCGCCTGCGCCTGGGCGCTCTACTGGGATTCTCCGCAGGGAATGCTCCTTGGGTGCGTGATGGCGCTCGCGATGTTCTTCAACATCATTCAGGGCGCGGTCGTCGGCATGGCGGTGCCGCTTATTCTGAAGCGCCTCGGCCGCGACCCGGCCATGGGCGGCTCGGTGCTTCTTACCTTTACGACGGATTCCGGGGGCTTCCTGATCTTCCTCGGTCTCGCAACAATCTTCTTTGCGCACTAACGCGCAGAAGAAAAGCGGCGCTCCATTGAAGCGCCGCTTCGCGTCTGAGAAACAGAATTCTCTATACCCCAAAGGAGCTTTTTTCAGAGATCGCCGAAAAGGCGCTTCAGATCGTCAATGCTCTTTTTGGCGACAGGCTTCTCCTCGTCGCTCTCCCTCGCGGACACCTCGTGAATGGTGTAGACGTCTTCGATTTCCTCGCGCCAGTAGGTCATAGGGGAACCGGAATGCAGAAAGCGGTCTGCGACTTCGGAGCCTACGGACTCGCAGCGCAGAATTCTTCCCGTGTCGAATTCCACATCAAGATAGCGACGCGTCGGGTCGTAGCCGGCAGAGACAATGCCTCCGCGATGAATGGGTTTGCGCTTCATTTTTTCTTTCTCCTGCCGCCTCCGGGAGGCTTGTGATGCAAGGCATATCCGTTCATTCTATGCCCGGGGAATCCAGGCGGAATGCTGCCGGCAAAATCGGGTGCACAGGATTGGGAAAGCGAAATAGTTTGATTTATAAAGAAAATGAAATTATTGTTGTCCACTTCCAATGGGTTTTCTGCTAATCTCCGGGCAGTTCCAGTCTCTACTATGCGAGAAAACCCTAAGAACAACGGACTGGATATCCATTTGAAGAACCCAGGCAAAAGTGGTTCGGCTTGACATAACGGATGCGCCTAGCGCGCATCACAGGCCTTGAAACCGCTTACACGCAGACCAGATGCGTTTTTTCCCTGTCCCCGCAGGAACGCATCATTGTCTCTCTGGTGAAGCTGAGCTTTTTTCGTCGCGTCGCTTCAGGGGAGTCTGCCGCCGCCCAGATTTATGAAGAAAAAAGTCAACGCTTCCTCATCCGCTATTAATTCCCAGAAGAAAGCGCCCGTTCTGGAGCGCTTCTGGCCGACGGGCGTCCTCGCTTCGTTCGGCGTTGCGGCTGCCATCGGTCTTCATTTCGCGGGCTATACGACAGAGCCCGTGAAGACTGAGGCTGCCGTTGAAGCGCCCGCAGATCAGTCCGCCGAAGCCGCTGATGCGGGTGCCGATGCGCTCATCGCTCAGTGGGAAGAGGCTCACCCGAATGGGGTGCCGGCGGAAAAAGAAGACGCGCTCAGCGTCTCTGAAAAGGAAGTTGCGACTTATATATCCCGCAGCTATCGCGTGCCTATGGCCGAAGCGGAGCAGCTTACGACCTGGGCAGTGGAAATCGGCGCAGGCTTTGATGTCGACCCGCTCCTTATTCTCGCCGTCGCCGCTGTGGAATCGAGCTTCAATCCCAAGGCGAAGAGCCGTGCAGGTGCGGAAGGCCTCATGCAGGTAATGACGCGCGTGCATGCCGAAAAGTTCCATGCTTTCGGCGGCTCTAAAGCGGCGCTTGAGCCCTATCCGTCGCTGGTTGTGGGTACTTCCATTCTTTCGCGCCTCATCACGCGTACGGGAAGCGTCCAGAAAGCGCTTAAATTCTATTTCGGCGCGGCGAATCAGCCTTCCGACGGCGGGTATTCCGAGAGGGTCTTTAAGGAAAGAAGCCGCATGCTGGTTGCGGCCGGAGGCGACTCCGATCACGCCGTGCAGCTTTCGAGAAGGAAGCGTACGGGACCGGAGTTCGTGAGAAATCGCGCCGGCGTGAAGCAGCTGGGCTTTGAGGAGTGGACGGAAGTGACGGGCGTAGTGGAGACGAAGCTTGCTCAAAAGGAAGGCAAGGTTCGTCAGCTCCAGGCGTCAAGCGCCGCAGGCGAAAAGCGGCCCGCCGCGCCGATGGAGAATCTGCCTCCCGACGAGAGCGGCAAAACCCGGGTCAATTGATCTTTTGAGGGGGGCGGAGCGCCTAACGCGGGAAGTCTCCGGCAATCGATTCGAGCCAGCAGGCGGCAGCGAGTCCTGCCGTTTCCGTTCTGAGAACCCGGGGCCCGAGAAGCATCGGCACCCAGCCCGAAGCTTTAGCGAGTTCAATTTCCGCGTCGGTGAAGCCTCCTTCCGGGCCGACGGCAAAAGCGGCGGAATGAAGTCCCGGTCGAATGGCCGCCGGGATCCCGGCTTCTGCGCCCGGGGCGAGCATGAGGCGTACTTCAGCCTCCGCTTCAGCCAGTCCGGCCTTAAGCGTCGGCGTTGCCGAGATTGTCGGAACGACATTTCTTCCGCATTGTTCCGCGGCTGAGCGCGCGATGTCCGTGAGTCTTGAGAGGCGCTTTGCCAGTCTTTCGCCCGCGAGCTTCGTGACGGATCGTTCTGCCGGAACCAGAAGAATGGCGGAAATGCCGGTTTCGACGGCTTTTTCCACGATCCACTCCATTTTTTCCGGGGCAACAAGGCTCTGAACGAGGGTCATGAAGACCGGGGATTCGTTTGCCTTTTCCGTCACGGCATCAATTTCCACCCATGCGGCATCGGCAGAAAAGCGAATGGGCCCCGACCAGGCGAATCCGGATCCGTTGAAGATTTCGACCCGTTCGCCGGCGGCAAGCCTCAGCGCCCGGCCGGCATGGTGAGCGGCTTTGGCGGGAAGCGTGAAGGAGGCGCCTGAAGCAAAGGCGTCGGTCGGGGCATCAACGAAAAAGCGCGGCAATGACATGACGGACTGGGAGAAAACAGGATTCGGGAAAAAGGTCCCTGAATGTTAAAATATTAGATTCAGTGAGGGGCCTCTATTTCATTGAGCGGCCCCTGCCATATTTTCTCTACTCACCGAGAACGACTTCACATGTCAAAGGTCTCTCCCCAGATGATGGCGAACGCGATCCGCGCGCTCGCCATGGATGCTGTTCAGAAAGCCAAGTCCGGCCACCCCGGCATGCCGATGGGCATGGCAGATATCGCCACGGCGCTCTGGTCGCGCCATCTGCGCTTCAATCCCGCTGATCCGAAGTGGCTCGGCCGCGACCGCTTCATCCTTTCGAACGGCCACGGCTCGATGCTGCAGTATGCGCTTCTGCATCTGACGGGCTATGACCTCTCGATGGATGACCTCAAGGCCTTCCGTCAGCTCGGCAGCAAAACCCCGGGTCACCCTGAGGTGCATGTAACCCCGGGCGTCGAAACGACGACGGGGCCCCTCGGGCAGGGCATTGCGAACGGCGTCGGCATGGCGCTCGCCGAGAAGCTTCTCGGCGCGGAATTCAACCGCGAGGGCTTCCCCGTCATCGACAACCGCACGTATGTGTTCCTGGGCGACGGCTGCCTCATGGAAGGCATCAGCCACGAAGTCTGCTCGCTCGCCGGCGTCTGGCATCTCAACAAGCTCATCGCGATCTATGACGACAACGGCATTTCGATCGACGGCGACGTCCGCGGCTGGTTCCAGGACGATACGAGAAAGCGCTTTGAAGCCTACGGCTGGATGGTGATCGGGCCCGTCGACGGCCACGACATCGACGCCATGGACCGCGCGATCGCTGAAGCGAAGACCTCGGAAGACAAGCCCGTTCTCATCATCGCGAAGACGACGATCGGCAAGGGCTCTCCCAACCGTCAGGGCACGGCGAAGGTGCACGGCGAAGCGCTGGGCGACGAGGAAATCGCCGCCACGAAGGCTGCGCTCGGGTGGAACTACGGTCCCTTTGAGATCCCCGAAGAGGTCTACGAGGCCTGGGATCACCGCGAAGCCGGGAAGGCCGTTGAAGCCGAGTGGGACAAAATGTACGCGGCCTATGAAAAGGCTTATCCGAAGGAAGCCGCGGAACTCGCGCGCCGGCTTGCCGGCGACCTCCCCGAAAACTGGGACGAGGTCGTGATGGACGCCGTCTGCGCGGCCGAGGAAGCGCAGGAAACGGTTGCAACCCGTAAGGCGAGCCAGAAGGCTCTCAATGCGCTCGCGCCCGCCCTCCCTGAACTCCTCGGCGGCTCAGCCGACCTGACGGGTTCGAACCTCACCAACTGGAAGGACGTGAAGAGCCTCAACACGGGCGACTTCCACGCCCGCCACATCAGCTACGGCGTGCGAGAATTCGGCATGTCGGCGATTCTGAACGGCATTGCGCTCTTCGGCGGCTTCATCCCCTACGGCGCCACCTTCCTCACCTTCTCCGACTATTCGAGAAATGCGCTTCGCATGTCGGCCCTCATGAATCTGCGCGCGATCAACGTCTTCACGCACGATTCGATCGGTCTCGGCGAAGACG
This sequence comes from Sutterella faecalis, assembly GCF_006337085.1. GTDB lineage: Bacteria > Pseudomonadota > Gammaproteobacteria > Burkholderiales > Burkholderiaceae_F > Sutterella > Sutterella faecalis. The sequence continues at coordinate 2,212,122 of NZ_CP040882.1, forward strand.
GTCCGACCCACCAGTCGGTCGAGCACATTCCGTCCCTGCGCCTGATTCCGGGCATGGATGTCTGGCGTCCGGCCGACACCGTTGAAACGGTCGTTGCCTGGGCGAGCGCCATCGAGCGCCGCGACGGCGCTTCCTGCCTCATCTTCTCGCGTCAGAACCTCCCCTTTGTGGACCGCGATGAAGTGGATGCCGACGCAATCGCGATGGGCGGCTACGTTGCCGCGGAAGCGCCGCTCGGGAAGGGCGAGGCGCAGGTCATTCTCCTTGCGACCGGCTCTGAAGTGGGTCTCGCCATGGAAGCCCGCGCGAAGCTTGCGGCTCTCAACATCCAGGCCCGCGTGGTCTCCATGCCCTGCACGTCGCGCTTTGACCGTCAGACGAAGGAATACCGCGAGTCGATCCTGACGCCCGGCACGCCCGTCCTTGCGATGGAAGCGAGCCGCACGGACCTCTGGTGGAAGTACTTCACCGGCCGCGGCGACGTGCTCGGCGTCGATACCTTCGGCGAAAGCGCGCCCGCGAAGGACCTCTGGCAGAAGTTCGGCTTCACGGTCGAAAACGTTGTCGCCAAGGTCGAAGGGCTTCTCAAGTAATTCAACCGTCACCACCACCATTATTAGGAAACAGAAAACATGACAATTCGTGTCGCTATCAATGGCTTCGGCCGAATCGGCCGCAATGTTCTTCGCGCCCACTACGAGTACGGCAAGAAGCACGACATTGAAATCGTGGCCGTCAACTCCCCGGGTGACGTGACGGTGAATGCGCATCTCCTTCGCTACGACACCGTGCACGGCCCCTTCGGCTCCAAGGTTGAGGTCGACGGCAAGGACATGATCGTTGACGGCGATCGCATCCATGTCTTCGGCACGCGCAATCCGCGCGAGCTTCCCTGGCAGGATCTCGGCGTCGATCTCGTGATGGAATGCACGGGCGCCTTCAATTCGAAGGAGCTTTCGATGCCCCATATCGAGCAGGGCGCGAAGAAGGTGCTTCTCTCCGCTCCGGGCAAGACCGCCGATGCGACGATCGTCTACGGCGTCAATGAGAAGACCCTCAAGGCGACCGACATCGTCGTGTCGAACGCCTCCTGCACGACCAACTGCCTCGCTCCGCTCGTGAAGCCCCTGCAGGAGAAGATTGGTCTTGAGCGCGGTCTCATGACGACCATTCATTCCTACACGAATGACCAGGTGCTCACCGACGTCTACCACAAGGATCTGCGCCGCGCCCGCGCTGCGACCCACTCCATGATCCCGACGAAGACGGGTGCCGCGAAGGCTGTGGGCCTTGTGCTTCCGGAACTGAACGGCCTCCTCGACGGCTTCGCCGTCCGCGTGCCGACGATCAATGTGAGCTTCGTTGACCTCACGTTCCTCGCGAAGCGCGACACCACGATCGATGAAATCAATTCGATCCTGCGTGAAGCGAGCGAAGGCGAACTGAAGGGCATCCTCGGCTACAACGATCTGCCGCTCGTCTCCTGCGACTTCAATCACAATCCGCACAGCTCGATCTACGACGCGACCCTCACGAAGGTGTCGGGGCGTCTGGTCAAGGTGATGGCCTGGTACGACAACGAGTGGGGCTTCTCCAACCGCATGCTCGATACGGCCTGCGCCATGATGGCTGCGAAGTAATTCAGATAAGCGCGTTTTGATGCTTTGAATTGCCACAAGCCGCATTCCGCCTGTTGGCAGAGTGCGGCTTTTTTACTTTTTTGTTGATGACGACTCCGAAACCGCATTACTGGCGTGCAGACATTACCGGGCTGAGAGCACTGGCAGTGATTCCAGTAGTGCTCTATCACGCATTTCCTGATTTATTGCCTGGCGGTTTCGTTGGTGTTGATATCTTCTTTGTTATTTCAGGATTTTTGATTTCTGGAATACTATTCAGGCAATTAAAATTAAATAATAAAATCGATTATTTCGATTTTTATGCCAAGCGCGTTCGAAGAATTTTCCCGAATTTAATTGTTCTGCTGCTGGCGGTCGCAGTTGCCGGGTGGTTTGTTCTGTTGCCGTCGGAATATTCAGACTTGGGGAAGTCTATATATTCGAGTGCATTTTTCTATCAGAATTTCAGATTACTGAAGACGATCGGAGATTACTTCGCTCCGAATGTCATTGAAACGCCGCTGCTCCATTTATGGAGCTTAGCCATCGAAGAGCAGTTCTATATTGTGTTCCCATTATTATGCTGGGCTGTTTGGAAGCTAAGAAAGGGAACGGCAGGAATCGGGTTTTTAGTCTTTGGCATTACCACGGCATCCTTGGTGGGATGTCTTTTGGTCCGGGATCAGACCTTTAATTTTTATTTTCCATTGACTAGGTTCTGGGAATTAGGGGCTGGCATACTTCTTGCATATGCAACGGAATTCTGGAATTTTCACAGTAATAGACTGACGTCAGCAGCGACGAATTCAATGTCTATTATTGGATTCTGCATGATTGCCTGCGCATACGTCTTTTTTGATCATGCAACGGTATTTCCTGGGATAAGTACGTTGCTGCCCGTTGGTGGCGCAATGCTGATGATTGCAGCTGGATCAGAGGCTGTGGTTAATCGGTGGCTGACTTTGAAGCCCGTCGTGTTTATAGGGCTTATTAGTTATTCATTATATCTTTGGCATTGGCCTTTTATTTCATTCCTGAATATTACGATCGACGAGCCTACTGTTCTGCAAACCATCTGTGCGGTTGCGGCGTCCTTTCTTGTGGCTGCAGCAACTTATGTTTGGGTTGAAAATCCGATCAGAAGAATGAGCGCCGGTATTCTCGGGAAGAGAGTCGTAGCTGGACTGGCCTGTGCGTTGCTTGCTTGCGTTGCTGTAGGTCAGACTCTAAGGTTTACCAAAGGATTGCCCGATCGCCCAGTTGCTTTTGTGCAAATGATTGGAGACGCTGATAAGGATTGGTCTTATAACGAAGATTTAATGGATTTTAATATTAATGGAATTCCCCTTAAAAAAACGAGAGACGGAAAACCTGAAATATTGTTTATTGGAGATTCTCATATAGAGCAATACGCTCCTAGGGTTGCTCGTTTGGCACGTACCAGTGGCATAGGCGGCGTTTTCTTGACGAAGCGAGGCTGTCTGACTTCTCCAGCTGTTTTAGGCCAAATTAATTTAAGTCGAACCGAAAGTTGTCGGCAATTTGGTAGACAGTTAGATATCTTACTTGGGACGAAAAAATTTAGAAAGATTGTTTATGCAAATATGTTCGGACGCTATTTGCATGAAGATTCTTTAGTTAGTATTGATGGACAAAATACTATTCCTTTAGATGAGGGTGGATTTGATTTTGCCATTAATTCGCTTTTCGTGAAAATAAATGGCGATCCAATCGCAGAATATGTTTATGTGATATTGGATTTGCCGTGGATGGATGATTGGAAAAATCAATTCCATATTAAAAATAGGATGTTTTTCAATAAGCTTCCCTCCATCGACGGGACTGTGAATTCCCATTGGAGAGAAGGTAATGAAATGGTAAGCATGATTGGCAGGGCTTATCCAAAAATAAAAATTATTGATCCAGTTAAGGACGTTTGCCCGTCATTTGCTTGTCCATCTTATATGTATCAGGATGACAATCATTTAAGATCATCTTACGTTCGAGATCATGCTCTTTGGATTGATCATATTTTTCAAAAATGAGGAGAATGCAGAATGCATGTAAATACTCTTGAAAAACTGGCTGAGAAGGGCCTTCTTGCCGGAAAGCGCGTCTTGATCCGCAGCGACCTCAACGTGCCCCGCAACGATGAAGGCGCGATTACGAACGACGCCCGCATTGAGGCGAGCCTCCCGGCGATCCGCATGGCGCTCGCTGCCGGCGCTGCCGTGATGGTGACGAGCCATCTCGGCCGCCCCAAGGAAGGTCAACTTCTGCCTGCCGATTCGCTGCAGGTAGTGGCCGACCGCATCGGCGAGCTCCTCGGACGCGAGGTGCCGCTCGTTCAGAACTGGGTTGACGGCGTCGATGTGAAGCCGGGCGATCTGGTGATTCTGGAAAACTGCCGCTGCAACGTGGGCGAAAAGAAGTGCGACGAAGCGCTCTCGAAGAAGTATGCGGCGCTCTGCGACGTTTATGTGAACGACGCCTTCGGCACGGCGCACCGTGCGGAAGCGACCACAGTGGGCGTTGCCCGCTTTGCGCCGATTGCCTGCGCGGGTCCCCTGATGGCGAAGGAAATTGATGCGCTCACGAAGGCCCTTGAAGCCCCGAAGCGCCCGCTCGCTGCCATTGTCGCGGGCTCCAAGGTTTCCACGAAGCTCACGATTCTCTCGAACCTCGCGGAAAAGGTGGATCGCCTGATCGTGGGCGGCGGCATTCTCAATACGTTCCTTCTGGCTGCGGGTCATCTGATCGGGAAGTCTCTCGCGGAGCCCGACCTTGTGGACGAATGCAAGAAGGTGCTCGCCATTCTGGAAAAGAAGGGCGCAGCGCTGCCGATGCCGGTTGACGTTGTTGCCGCCAAGGCCTTTGCGGCAGATGCGCCCAACCGCGTCTGCGGCGTCGACGACGTCGAAGCCGATGAGATGATTCTCGACGTCGGCCCCGAAACGGCGAAGCTCCTCGCGAAGGAACTCCGCTCTGCGGGCACGATCGTCTGGAACGGCCCGGTGGGCGTCTTCGAGATGGCTCCCTTTGCAAAGGGCACCGAGGCGCTCGCCTACGCCATTGCCGAAGCGACCGACCACGGCGCTTTCTCGATTGCGGGCGGCGGCGATACGGTTTCCGCGATCGACAAGTTCGGCGTTGAAGACCGCATTTCCTACATTTCCACGGGCGGCGGCGCTTTCCTTGAATTCCTTGAAGGGAAGACGCTTCCGGCGGTAGCCGTGCTAGAAGAGCGCGCGGATAAGTAAATAAAGCCCAAATCGGAAGACGCGCCCGGATCTCAGACCGCCCTTCGTTTTGAAGGGCGGCTTGCCGGATGGGGCGCGTTTTCTCTTTGGGTGACACCAAGAGGAGACAAAAATGATTGATGTCAAGAAGGAGCTTCTTGAACGTTTTCTGCGTTATGCGGCGGTAACGAGCCAGAGCGATCCGAAGGCGAAGGTTGTGCCGAGCACGCCGGGCCAGCGTACCCTTGCCGAACTTCTCGCGAAGGAGCTAGACGGCCTGGGTCTCGTTGATATCGCAGTGTCGGAATACTCCGTCGTGACGGCGCATCTGCCGTCGAACCTCCCTGCCGGCAGCAAGGCCCCTAAGGTCGGTTGGTGCGCTCACCTCGATACGGTGGATGCGGGCCTCTCGCCAGAAGTGCATCCCCAGGTGATTCACAACTACCAGGGCGGCGACATCTGCCTCAATAAGGAGAAGGATCTCTGGCTGCGCGTGTCTGAGCATCCTGAGGTTGAGCGCTATAAGGGAGACGACCTTGTCGTTTCGGACGGCACTTCGGTGCTCGGTGCCGACAACAAGTCCGCAATCGCCAACATCATGACGGCGCTCCACGTCATTCAGGAAGAAAAGCGCCCGCACGGCGACATCTGGGTGGCGTTCGTTCCGGACGAGGAAATCGGCCTCATGGGCTCGAAGAAGATCGATTTCACGAAGTTCCCGGTCGACTTTGCCTACACGATCGACTCGTGCGAACTGGGCGAAATCGTCTGGCAGACCTTCAATGCCGGCAGCGCAAAGCTCGAGATCCAGGGCGTGACGGCGCACCCGATGTCTTCGAAGGGTGTTCTCGTCAATCCCATTCTGGCTGCGCATGACTTCATGGGTATGCTCGACCGCACGCAGACCCCGGAATGCACCGCAGGTACCGAGGGCTTCGTCTGGGTGAACGGCATTTCGGGCGGTCCCTCGCGCTGCTCGGTTTCGCTCAAGATCCGCGACCACAACCTCGAAGGCTACAAGGCCAAGAAGGCGCTTATTGCCGCTGCCGTTGAATACCTGAAGGTTCGTTATCCGCGCGCCAAGTTTGCGCTCTCCTTTGAAGACGTCTACGGCAACATCGCCGACGCTATCAAGCCCGAGAACAGCGCCTGCGTGGATCTCCTGCGCGAAGCAATGGCGATTGAAGGCGTGAAGCCCATCAATCTCGCCATGCGCGGCGGTACGGACGGCTCCTTCATTTCGACGCAGGGCATCCCGACCCCCAACTACTTCACCGGCGCGCACAACTTCCACAGTTCCTGCGAATTCATGCCGATGTCTTCCTGGGTGAAGAGCCTTGCTGTGACGCTGCGCCTCGTGGCGCTCACGGCTGAAGCCAAATAATTCTGGGCTTCAGACGAAAAAAGAATGCGCTGGAAAGTCATCCGGCGCGTTCTTCTGAAATTTTCTGGCGGCGCGCTTCCTTCCGGGGAGACGCGCCGTCTGGCTTTTATGGAGCGTTATTCCGCCCAGCCGTAATGCTTCGCCAGCACCGACTGGGAGTCGACGGCCTTGCCGTTCTTCGGGACCGAAAGGCGCTTGTAGCTCCCGTCGCTCAAGAGCTCCCAACTCTGCACATTGTCGGCAAGTTGCAGATCGAGCGTTGCCTTGATGCGGTCGCGGATGTTCTTGTCGAGCACGGGCGTCAACACCTCAATGCGGCCGTCCAGATTGCGGGGCATGAGGTCCGCAGACCCAATCAGCATGAAGGGATTGCCGCCATGGCGGAAGTAGTAGGCGCGGGCGTGTTCGAGGAACCGCCCCACGATGCTCTTCACCGTAATGTTTTCGCTCACCCCCGGAATGCCGGGACGCAGGCAGCAGATGCCGCGCACGACGATCGAAATCCGGACGCCCGCCTGGCTTGCAGCGTAAAGCGTGCGGATGATGGCGCGGTCAACGAGCTGATTGCACTTGAGGATGATTTCGCCTTTTCCCGACTTCTTATGGCACTCGATTTCGCGCTCGATGTGGGCAATGATCGCGTTCCGGGTGCTGTGGGGCGACACCACGAGCTCGCGGTACTTCGTCTGATCGGAATACCCCGTCATGACGTTGAAGAGGTCGGAGACGTCCGAGCAGATGTCGCGGTTGGCGGTGAAGAGCGCATAGTCGGTGTAGATCTTCGCCGTTCCCGGGTTGTAGTTTCCGGTGGAAATGTGGACGTACCGGCACATGCCTTCCGACTCGCGGCGCACGACAAGGCAGAGCTTCGCGTGAATCTTGAGGCCGGCAAAGCCGTAGACGATGTTGACGCCCGCCTTTTCCATTTCCTCCGCCCAGTTGATGTTGCGCTCTTCGTCAAAGCGGGCCTTGAGCTCAACGACGGCCGTTACCTGCTTGCCGCGTCTTCTCGCGTCAATGAGCGCCGCGACGATGGGGCTGTTGCTGCCGCAGCGGTAGAGCGTCTGCTTGATGGCTACGACCTGCGGGTCGCTCGCCGCTTCGCGGATGAATTCAAGCACGCCGTTGAAGCTTTCGTACGGATGGTAGAGGAAGACGTCGTGGCTCTTGATGGTCGGGAAAACGTCGCCTTCGGCAATGAAGGCGGGTTCAAGCCCCTTATAGGGCGCATCCTTCAGATTCGGGCGGTCAAGTCCGATCAGGGGCATGAATTCGCTCATGGCAAGCGGGCCCTTGATGCGGAAGACCTGGAAGGGCAGCAGATCGAGCTTTTCCGTAAGGAAGTTGGTGAGCGCCGGGTCTGACCCGTGCTCCACTTCAAGGCGGATCACGTCGCCGAAGCGCCGCTGATCGATGAAGTCCTTCACCGCGGCGAGAAGGTCGTCGGCTTCGTCTTCCTCAATCTCGAGGTCCGTGTTGCGCGTGATTCGGAAGATGAAGGACTTCTTCACCTTGTGGCCGCTGAAGAGCTTGTCGAGGTGCTCGCGGATCAGATCCTCAATCAGGATGATGTCGTCGTCGCGCCCGTTCGAATTGAAGCCGAGCTCTGCATAGGCGGATTCCTTCGTGCGCGGCACGAAGATGAAGCGCGGCATGTTGTTCGGGCACTTGAGGCGCGCATAGCGGACGTTGCCGTCCTCAGATTCGAGTTCGATCAGGATGTTGATCGAAATGTTCGAGATGGTGGGGAACGGGTGGCCGGCGTCGATTGCCTGCGGCGTGAGGATCGGATAAATCTCGTTCAAGAAATACCCCTCAAGGAAATCCTTCTGCTTGACCGTCAGATCCTTGTAGCGGACGATGTTGATGCCCTTTTTGGCAAGCTCCGGAAGGAGCTTCATCTTCCAATGGTTCTGGGCGCGCGTGAGCATGCCGAGAACGCGGCGGCGGATTTCGGCAAGCTGCTTCACGGGCGCGAGTCCGTCCGCAGAGGTCGACGGTGCGCCGATCTTGAACTGGCGGATGATGTTTGCCACGCGAACCATGAAGAATTCGTCAAGGTTGTTGTGGAAGATTGCGAGAAACTTGAGCTGCTCAAGGAGCGGCGTTTTCGGGTCGCAAGCTTCGTCGAGCACCTTGCGGTCGAATTCAATCCAGTTGAGTTCTCGATTGATGTATAGAAGCGGGTCGTTCAGGTCCGGAACGCCCTCAACGGGAGGAAGCGGCGGCGGAACGTCGTCGCTTTGCGTCTGAGGCGTGCGGCGGGGCGTCCGGCTTTTCGCAGGCGCACGCTTTTTCTGCGCCGCGGGCTTCGTCGTTTTGGCTGTTTTCCTGGCCGCTGCAGGCGCAGCAGAATCCTCCTGCGCCGGAACTTCGGGCGCAGCCGTTTTTTGAAGTTGAGCGGGCGTTTCAGCAGCCGTCTTCGGGTCGGCGGCAGCGGCTTCTTGATTTTGTTTTTCCGTCATCGGCATTCTGCAGAAGAAGAGAAAATGATGTGATTTTCCTCTTATTCTAGGCTCAAAAATATGACGGAATAATGACGATTATCCCTGAGAGGAGGGGCCTTTCAGAACTTTGCCGCCTTGGATTCCTGGAACTTCTGGAACCACTTCCAGGCAAAGCCCACAATGATGGGACCGGAGATGGCGGCGAGGATGCCGAGGAGCAGAATTTTCGAAAGATTCTGCTGAATGAAGGGAATGTTGCCGAAGAGGTAGCCTGCGCCGACAATGGAAACGGCCCAGAGGACCGCGCCCGCGCCGCTGAAGAGTTCAAAGCGCAGTCCGTCCATTCGCGCCGCACCGGCAACCAGCGGCGCAAAGGCGCGGATGATGGGCACGAAACGGGCGAGGAGAATGGTTTTGCCGCCGTGCGAGACGTAGAACTCGTGCGCATGCTGAAGCTTTTTCGCATCCAGCCAACGGATGTTGCCGTCGTAAATTTTGTTTCCCAGCCATTTCCCGGTCGCATAGCCTACGGAATTGCCGAAGATTGCACCGAGAATGACGGCAAGCATGATCATCCAGGGACTCGCCGTACCCGCGGCAGCAACGGTGCCGGCGACGAAAAGGAGCGAATCGCCCGGCAGAAACGACATGACGACGCATCCCGTTTCCAGAAAGAAGATGATGAACATCGCGACATAGATGAGCGTGCCGTAGTTTGTCGCAAGCGACACGAGAAAATGGTCGGCATTGGTGAAAAGCTCAACAATCAGTCCGAAGATGTCCATGGTCGGAAACGTCAAAATTTCTGTAAAGGAAAAAGCCAGAATCCCGAAGGATTCCCTGTCGGGCCCCCTATCATAACGGGATGACGCTTTAGCGCTCCTTACCGCATGCCAGGATTTAATCCTCACATGCAACACCCGTAACACTTTGCATTTGCTGCCCTGAGGGCAGCGTACTCTTGGTTTCAACATCAATGCCCCGCCGTTCCATTCAAGAACTTTCCTCTCAGCTCATCAGTCAGATCGCCGCAGGCGAGGTGATTGAGCGTCCGGCTTCCGTTGTTAAGGAACTCGTTGAAAATTCCGTCGATGCCGGAGCCGACCGCGTTGAAGTGCGCATTGAGGGCGGGGGGCTCCAGCGCATACTCGTTTCCGACAACGGCTGCGGCATTCCGAAGGATGAGCTCTCTTTGGCATTGAAGCGGCATGCGACAAGCAAGGTGAAGTCGCTCGAAGAGCTCGAACATGTGGTGACGCTCGGCTTTCGCGGCGAAGCGCTCGCATCGATCGAGTCCGTGGCGGATCTGCGCATTCAGTCGAGAACGCCCGAGGCAAATCAGGCGTGGCAGATTCATGAGGGAGCTGTTGAGCCCGCCCCCGGCATGGAGCCCGGCACGCGCATTGAAGTGAAGGATCTTTTCTATAAGACGCCGGCGCGGCGCAAGTTCATGAAGTCGGAGAGCACTGAGAATGCGCATGTGGTGACGCAGCTCGAGCGCATTGCACTCGCGAACCCGTCGGTCTCGCTCACGCTCTTCACGAACGGCCGGCAGACCATGCGTCTCGAGCGCGGGGCGTCGCACGCCGCACGCATCGCCGATCTGATGCCGAAGGACTTCCGGGGGGCTTCGCGCGAAGTGGATGCGCAGTCCGGGAAATGGCGGCTTACCGGGCTGATCGGGCTTCCCACCATTTCCAGAACGCGCACGGAGGCGCAGTACTTTTTTGTGAACGGCCGCTTTATCCGCGACCGCGTGATGGCGCATGCCGTGCGGGCTGCTTATGAGGACGTGCTTCACGGTCAGGCGCAGCCGATGTACTGCCTCTTCCTCGAGCTCCCTCCTGACGAAGTCGATGCCAATGTGCATCCGACAAAGACGGAAGTGCGCTTCAGGGAATCGGGTCGGGTGCATCAGTTTGTCACGCAGGCCGTGAAGGCCGTCATTGCGCCGCCGCTTTCGTCCGATGAAGGACGGCCGGCCTTTGCCGACAGCGCTTTTTCTGCCAGGTCCGGGGCCGTTCCGGAACGACGCGAGAGCTCAATTTTGGGCGGGACTGCCAGGGGAGAGCGTGCGCCGGAGGAAGTGCCGGAACCGCAACTCGCCGCAGCGCCGATGCCCTTTGCCTATCCGTCCGCACAAAGACCTTCCCCGCAGGCGGTGGATCGTGCGATGGCGCTTTTCGGCGCAAAAACTACTCTGACGCCGGACAAGGGAGAGGCCGAGTCCGAATCTGAAATGCCTTTACGAGAGGAAAGCCCCAGGCGTGACGTACCAGTCGTTCCTCCTTTCCCGTCATTTGAGCCGACAAAGGTTCAGGAGCTGCAGCCTGCGAGCGCGAACATTTTCGAAGAAGCCGACGGCAGCGACGGCGCACAGACGGACGGCGCGGGCGAACTTGGTCACGCCGTGGCGCAGATCGGGGGCGTCTACATTCTTGCGGAAAACGCGAGAGGCCTCGTCATCGTGGACATGCATGCGGCTGCGGAAAGAGTGCTTTACGAGCGCTTGAAGAAAGCGATGGATGAAAGCCGCATGGCAGTGCAGCCGCTTCTGATTCCGCTCGTCGTTCGCGTGACGCCTCTGCAGTATGCGGCCTTTGAGGAGCATGTCGAGGAATTAGGAAAATTAGGTCTGGATGCCACGGGGGCTGATCAGCAGGCGGTGGTGCTGAGGAGCATTCCGGCCATGCTCTCGGACACGCCTGTGCCTGAGCTTGAGGCACTGCTGCGGGAGGTGCTCGACGACCTCCATCAGTACGACCAGTCGGAAGCAATTGAAGTGCTCCGCAATCGGATCCTCTCAACGATGGCCTGCCACAGTGCGTTCCGCGCGAATAGAAGGCTCTCCATCCCTGAAATGAATCAGCTTCTGAGGGATATGGAAAAAACAGAGCGGGCGGATCAGTGCAACCACGGACGCCCCACCTGGACGGCGCTTTCCATGGAAGAGCTGGATCGTCTTTTCATGAGGGGGCGCTGATGACGGAAAAGCCGATTGCTCTGCTTCTGCTCGGACCCACGGCATCCGGAAAGTCCGCGTTGTCCTTGAAGCTCGCGGAAAAGTACCCCGTGGAAATCATTTCGATTGACTCTGCTCTGGTCTACCGGGGGATGGATATCGGGAGCGCTAAGCCAACAGAGGAAGAACTCCGGGCAGCGCCGCACCATCTCATCAATATCCGTGAGATCAACGAACCCTACAGCGCCGCAGACTTCGTGACGGACTGCACAAGGCTTGTGCACGAAATCCAGGGAAGAGGACGGATTCCGCTCATTGTGGGCGGAACCATGCTTTACGCCAAAGCGCTTCGCGAGGGGATAGACGAAATGCCGACGACGTCGCCTGAGATTCGGGCAGGCGTCGCCGAAGAGGCGGAAAAACTCGGCTGGCCCGCCATGCACGAAATGCTGAGGATCTGTGATCCGGAGACGGCGGCGCGGCTCGCGCCCAACGACAAGCAGCGGATCGGCCGTGCACTCGAGGTCTTCCGCATGACGGGTAAGCCCCTCTCGAGCTTTCATCGGCGCGAAGCTCGCCCGGCATTCCCGATGGCGACGGTGGCACTGGTGCCCGAGGACCGCAAGCGCCTTCATGAGCTGATTGAAAAGCGCTTCGACGCCATGTTGGCCGCAGGTTTTCTCGATGAAGTGAAAGGCTTGATGGCAAGGCCGGATTTCGATCCCGAAAGCCCGGCCATGCGTGCGGTGGGTTACCGTCAGGCCATCGAATATCTCGGGGGCAGGCGCACGTACGATGAATTCCGGCTTGCCGGCATCGCCGCAACGCGTCAGCTTGCCAAACGACAGCTGACGTGGCTTCGCTCGATGGAAAACATCACCCGGGTCGATCCCTTTTCAACTCAATCCCTTTCCATATGTGAGCAAATAATTAAAATCCTCAAGTCTCAAAAGAGATAAAAATCAATTTTTAGCATCTTTGATGCTTTTGGATTTTCCAAGAATGGTCATATCATCTTCTGAACGGCTGTATGAGTCAGAAGAAATATCGTTCTTGGCGTCATAATATGGATTGTCTTTAATATTAAGAAAGCCGCATAAAAAGTCGAAGAACATATCGTTCGTAAAAGCTTTTGAGTGATTGTCTTTTAAGGCTGCAATGGTATCCGAGCGTTTTTCTGCATAATTTTGGGAGAAGGATATCCAGAAGGGGATTTCAGCCATATCCCATCGGAATCTGTCAGGATCATGTCCTATGTTGGGATCTTCGCCATGGTCGGAAATCATAATTAATGCTTTAAAATCATTTCTGCTAATTAATTTTTCGTGCAATGTTTTCATGACGAAGTCTTGATAGAGGATTGCATTATCGTAATGGTTGGTTTTATTGTTGTTTCCAAATTTTTGGAATGATGTTGGGTAACGAGAGTGGTAATTGGTATGACATCCTAATGTATGCAAAATAACGAGTTTCTTTTTGGAAGTATCTGGTATTTTATCTATAAGTTTAATGAGCTCTTCGTCAAAAAATTGGCTGCGAATAATTTGACCAATGCTCGTGTTTATCCATTCTGTATGGTTTGCTTGATTTGCTATTATGGTGGTGGGGGTATCCCAGCCTCCGAGTTTGTTTTGATTGCTAAACCACCATGTTTCATAGCCTGCTGTATTTGCAATTTCTAATATGGAAGGTGCTTTTTCTAATTGCAATGAGGAATATTGATTGGACGCTGTTAGCGCTTGGCTAAGTGCAGGAACTGTGGCAATGTAGCTGGAGTATGTATTATTTAAAATAATAAAATTGTTTGAGTTTAATTTACTTTTTAGCCAAGGTGTGGTACTTTTGTCGTATCCATATGCTGACATGTGGGTTTTAGTTTGTGATTCTCCAATAACTACGACAAACAACCCATCATCTCCTTGTTTTTTTGTTGACTGTAATTGAGGTTGTATGTTCTTTTCCCGATGCAGAAAGCCTTCTTTGTATGAGTTAAACTCTTGGATGCCAATTACTGCATCTGTTATGGGGTAGGTAAGATAATTACTGGATGTTTTATATATCCCGAAAGAACTGGCGATTATTATGGCTAGTAATATAAGGTGGTTTGTTTTCGGTGGTTCTTCCTTTCTTAATAGAAAGAGGGTAATGTTTGCTGTTAGAAATAATAATGCTAATGTAATTAACCCGGAAATGAATTTAATTCCTCGAAAGGACGCATATTCGATGGCTTCGGCCGGTGTTGTTTGAAATAGGGCAATAAGAGTATTTGCTGTAATGATTGAGTCTGCAAATAACCAATAACAATAAAATGATGCAGGAGGTAGTAATGCAATACTCCATGCTAAGCATGTAAAGGCTCGAGCTACTTTTCTGCTGAAGGGAGATGAGAAATAAGAGGAAACGGCAAGAAGTGTGGCTAGTAATATAGATATATTAATAGTAAATAAATTGCCTTCGGTTGTAGCTGTGACAACCTCTTTTACTGTTCTGCCATCTGGCTGACCTATATTTTGAATGACTAATATGGGTAAGGCGATGAATATCCAAAAACCAATGGTACTAATTAGGCTGCGTTTGTGTTGAGTGTATAAGAACAGGGCGAGAGTTATAGTTGTAATTAATAGGTGCCCTAATTTCCCAAATGAAAAAAAAGCAGAGTCCAGAAGTTATAATGTTTATACTAATTGAGAATAATAAGGATAATGTAAAATATGAAAGGATTGTGGTTATTAGGGGGAGGGGGGGGGGTAACCGAGTCTTGCGAAAATTTTGTAGTAACATATTAATTGATGAGATTTTTTATGACATTAAAAAGCCTCCTTAAAGGAGGCTTTTGTAATGAAGATTTAAGCAACGACGATTTACTTCACGATGCAGGGGGCTTCGCCCTCAGGCAGCGTCTCGATCGTGCCGATGCGGAAGACCTTTTCGCCTTCCGCTTCAAAGGCCTTCATCGCGCGGTCGGCATCCTCGGCCGAAACAATGACGACCATGCCGATGCCGTTATTGAAGACGCGGTACATCTCGTGACGGTCGATGTTGCCCTGTTCCTCGAGCCACTCAAAGATGGCCGGACGCGTCCAGGACTTGCCGTCGATGCGGCACTGGGTGCCTTCGGGCAGAACGCGGGGCACGTTTTCGATGAGGCCGCCGCCCGTGATGTGGGCCATCCCCTTGATTTTCACCTGCTTCATGACATTGAGGACCTGCTTCACGTAGATGCGGGTCGGAGCCATGGCGCGGTCGGCGAGCGTCGCGCCGTCAAAGGGCATATCCCAGTCGGCCTTGGCGACTTCAACCACCTTGCGAAGGAGCGAGAAGCCGTTCGAGTGCGGGCCGCTTGAGGCGAGGCCGAGCACAACATCGCCCGGACGGATCGTCGTGCCGTCAATGATTTCGTCCTTTTCGACAACGCCGACGGCGAAGCCGGCAAGGTCGTATTCGCCTTCCGGGTACATGCCGGGCATTTCAGCCGTTTCGCCGCCGATCAAAGCGCAGCCGGCGAGTTCGCATCCCTTGGCGACACCCTTGACGACGCGCTCGGCGATATCAACATCGAGCTTGCCGCAGGCGTAGTAGTCGAGGAAGAAGAGGCTCTTGGCACCCTGAACGAGAATGTCGTTCACGCTCATCGCCACGAGGTCCTGGCCGACCGTGTCGTGACGGCCGAGCTGGAAGGCGAGCATCAGCTTGGTGCCCACGCCGTCCGTGCCGGTAACGAGCACGGGGTTGCGGTATTCGCGGCTCACCTCAAAGAGAGCGCCGAAGCCGCCGATGGAGCCGAGCACGCCGGGAATCAGGGTGCGCTTGGCTGCGGGCTTGATGCGTTCGACAAGTTCATCGCCGTTGTCAATGGAAACGCCGGCGGCGGCATAGGAAAGCTGGCTCATGGAATCACTCAGTCAAGAGAGAATGAAGTACTTCTTCTGCGGCGAAATGATCCGTTCGTGCGGACTCTTCTTCACAGAGAAGGCCATCAGGGAAAAAAGAGTTGCGAAAGTATAAGTCAGGCGCCTTCGGAAGGCAGGGAAAATAGGGCGTTTGGAAGCGTATCGGATGAGCTGCGGAATGCCGTGAGGAACGGTCAAAAGAAGTACACTCTCGAGGCGTTGGAATTGCCGCTTCGAGGGGTTCCCTGAAGGGCCGGTTCTGCATCCCGTTTCTTTTTTCTTTCGTTCTCTCTTCCTCTCTGTGGAATCTTCAAGCCTGCCGCCGGATCAATATCTTCTTGACCTTCCTGAACTTCAGGGAAGGGATCGGCCGACTTTCGCAAATTTCATACCCGGCGAGAATACTGAAGTGCTCGCCGTGCTCTGCGGCATGGCTGCCGGGAGAGGCCCTAAATTTCTCTATATCTACGGTCCCCGGGGAGCCGGACTCACGCATCTTCTGGAGGCTTTTCTGCCGGGCTCTACGGAGTCGGATTTCCGCGTGCCGCTTTATCAGCCGGGCGTTGCGAAGTATGCGGTCGATGACATTGAAACGCTCGACGAAGGGTATTCCCGGGAGCTTCTGCAGCTGCAGAATGCGGTGTACGGAGATCCGGATGCGAGACTCGTCTGCGCCGGGCGCTTCCCGCCCAAGGAACTCCCGTTGCCTGAGGGCGTGAAGAACCGCCTTCTCGGAGGTCCCTGCTACTTTGTCGCACCGTTGAACGAAGAGGACCGCTTCAGGGAGCTCTCCCGTCAGGCCGCGTTGCGCGGCATCCTGCTTACGCCCGACATGACGCAGTGGATGTCGCGTCACCTGCCGCGCGACATGCGTTCGCTCACGCGCATTATGGATGTGGCCAATCAGATTGCGCTGCACTCCAAGCGCCGGGTGACGCTCCAGATCATCCGCGAGGCCGTGAAGGTGTCCGGCGTTGAAGAAAAAGATCCTGAACTCTGACTAATCCCATTCAATGAAGCTTGCTGTATTTGACCTTGACCATACGCTCCTGCCGATCGACTCCGGAGATGCCTGGTCTCACTGGCTTGTAGAGAAGGCCGGCCTTGATCGTGAGATCCTTGATGAGCGGATTGAAGGCTATGCCGAGAGCTATCGCCAGGGCAACTTTGTTCCGCTTGACTTCATTCACTTTCAGTTTTCGCTCCTTGCGGCAGAGAAGAGAAGCGATCTTGATGCCTGGAGAGCGGAATTCATCGACCGGATTATTCGTCCGGCGATTCGCCCGGAAGCGCTTGCGCTTCTCATGGAGCGCCGCCGTGCGGGCTACGAACTGCTTCTGGCGACAGGCACGCACCGCTTTGTGACGGAACCGATTGCGGAGCTTTTCGGCATCCGGTGGCTTGCGGCGGCGACGCCCGAGGAGCGCCCTGACGGGTCTTTTACCGGAGAGATCGTGGGTTCGGACTCCTATGGCGAGGGGAAGCTCCTTCTTGTTCGGGAGTGGATCGAAAAGCTCGAGCTCCAATATGGAAAAACCACGTCTTTCGAAGCCTGGTCCGACTCCATTAACGATCTTCCGCTTTTAGAATTTGCGGCGGGCTTTGAACCCGCCGGAAGAGCCGTTGCCGCCAATGCTGACCCTAAGCTTCGCGAAGCTGCGCGCAGGCATGGCTGGGAGCAGGTAGAGCTCTTTGACAAGAAGAAGGAATAAAACCTCAATGTTTGACGCTATCGTAAGCCGCGTGAAGTCTTTTTTAGGCGCGGAAGAATCCCGGGAAACGCTGGTGCGCGAGCCGCGCATCATCCCGAAATCCGAGCACGGCATTGATCCGGAGCTTGTGTCCTGGCAGGCGAAGCGCTGCTGCGAAGCTCTGCAGCGCCGGGGCTATCGTGCGTACATTGTGGGCGGCGCCGTGCGCGATCTGCTCCTCGGCGTGACGCCCAAGGATTTTGACGTGGCGACCGACGCGACGCCGGAGGAAGTGAAGAGAAGCCAGCGCCGCGCCATCATCATCGGACGGCGCTTCCGTCTCGTGCATGTGATCTTCGGACAGGAAATCATTGAGTGCTCGACCTTCCGGGCGCTTGAAGGTGCGGGCGTCAGAAAGGACGGCAGCGGCCGCGTGATTTCCGACAACGTCTTCGGCGAAATGTGGGAGGACGCGGCTCGCCGCGACTTCACCATCAATGCCATGTATTACGACCCGGCGACTGAAGAGGTCTACGACTATCACCATGGCTTTGAGGACATCGCCAGGCACCGCCTCAGAATGATCGGCGAGCCCGCGGAACGCTATCGCGAGGATCCGGTCCGGATGCTCCGAGCCGTGCGCATTTCCGCAAAGCTCGGGTTTCAGATTGAACCCGCAACGGAAAAGCCGATTTCCCGCATGGCGAAGCTCCTTAAAAACGTGCCGACGGCGCGCCTGGTCGATGAGGTGCTGAAGCTCCTTACCTGCGGTCATGCTGTGGAATGCGTGAAGCGCCTTCGTGATGACGGGCTCTCGGCCGCGCTTCTCCCGGTCCTCGACCACCTGCTCTCGTCGCCCGAAGGCGAGGAATTCCTGATGCTTGCCCTGAGGCGCACGGATGAGCGGCTGGCGATCGGCAAAAAGATTTCTCCCTTCTTCCTTTTCGGCACGCTCCTCTGGCCGCAGGTGAAGCGCCGCTGGCAGTACAACGAGGAAACAAGAGGGCTTTCGCGCATTGCCGCGCTCCATGAGGCTGCGGTTGAAGTGCTTGAGACCGAATGCCACACCATTTCGATTCAAAGGCGCTTCCAGGCAGACATGCATGACCTCTGGCTCATGCAGGGGCGGCTTGAGCGCCGTACCGGAAAGACGCCCTATTCGGTGGTGCAGCATCCGCGCTACCGGGCGGGCTACGACTTTCTGCTTCTGCGCAGTCAGGTGGGAGAGGTGCCGGAATCTCTCCCGGAATGGTGGGATGCATTTGCAAATGCCGACGACGATACGCGCATCGCCATGATTCGCGAAGCGCAGGCAGAAGCGAGGCAGACGGCTGATCAGGCTCGAAGGGGCAGGGTTGCAGAGGGTTCAGACGCTTCTCAGCCCTCCGGAGAGCGTCGCCGCCGCTCTCGTCGCCGTCCGCGCCGCCGCACTTCGAGGGAAGGACAGGAATAATGGCGGGAGTCTGGCTGAGCCTCGGCGCAAATCTCGGAGATCCGAGAGCTGCGCTCGAAGCGGCAATAGAGGAAATCAAGGCGATCCCCGGCGTTCGTGCGTTTCGCCGGAGCAGCTTCTACCGAACGTCTCCGGTGGACTCCTCGGGGCCTGAATATGTGAATGCGGCGGCGGCGCTCGAATGGAATGGTGAGGCTCTCAGCCTCCTTCATCTCTTGCAGAAAATTGAGCTCGCGCATGGGCGCGTCCGTCCTGCGGGCGTGCACAATGCGCCGAGGACGCTCGACATCGACATTCTGTCGATTGAAAACGTCAGAAGCGGGACGCCGGAGCTTCTTCTCCCGCATCCCCGCATGAATGAGAGGCTCTTTGTGCTGGTGCCTTTGGCAGAACTTGAGCCCGATTGGACTGCGCCCGATGGTACAGGCATTCAAAAACTCATCGATCGCGTAAAAAAGATCGATCCGGAACAGCAGATAACAAAGCTTTCCGACTGAAGATGTGGCATACTCTGCCGGCTCCCCGGATGGCGGAATGGTAGACGCAGCGGATTCAAAATCCGCCGGGTAAAACCGTGAGAGTTCGAGTCTCTCTCTGGGGACCAGTTTTTTTGAAATCCTGCATTGTGCTTGCAATGCAGGATTTTTTACGGCCGTTCAATTGTGAAGTCTTGGAAAATCACGCCATTAGGTTCTGGCGGACTGCTTCTGATAGAACCTCCCGTCTATCAGGATGAGAGAGGCGAGTTCTTTGAATCCTGGAATGAACGGACATTTGCCGGACTCGGCATTCCGGTCAGGTTCGTTCAGGACAATCAGAGCCTGAGTCTTCGCCGGGGGACGCTTCGCGGCATTCATTTTCAGACGGGGGGATTCGCCCAGGCTAAGCTCATCCGATGCACGAGCGGCGCGATTCAGGATGCGGCGGTGGACCTGAGAAAGGAAAGTCCCGATTATCTGCGCGTCTTCACCGTCGATCTTTCCGCTGACGACGTCCGCATGCTCTTCATTCCGCGCGGGTTTGGGCATGGGTTTCTTACGCTTGCGGACCACACGATCGTTCAGTACAAGGCGGACGCATTCTATGAACCGGGTTCGGAAGGGAGCATCCGATGGGATGATCCCGTTCTCGGCATCGACTGGAAATTGCCCGAAGGCATGACGCCCATACTTTCTCAAAAGGATGCCGCAGCGCCCTATCTTCGCAGCATCAGCAAAAATCCCGCTTAAAGCTTTTGCTGCAGGCTCCAAGCGGGATTTCGAGGCGTCAGAAGTGGGAGACGTGCTGATTAATTCGCAGCCCGCTCGACAATGTTCCTGAGGAACGCGGCAAGATCGTGCATTTCTTCCTGACAGAGCTCATGATCCATCGGGTAGGTGCGGGCAATCATTGCCGGATCGACCTGAGAAATCACTTCCGCGCTGCGGGCCGCCATGACGGGAGGCACGACCGAGTCGAATTCGCCGTGCGCCATGAAGATCGGCGTACGCCGGCCGCCGGGAGTTGCTTCCGAGAAAAGGTGACCGGCAAGAGGGAGGTACCCCGAAAGCGCGGCAACGCCGCCGATGGGACGCTCCATCCGGAGTCCGGCGAAGAGCGAAATCGCTGCGCCCTGCGAGAAGCCGCCGAGCACAATGCGGTTCCTGGGGATCCCCTGAGCTTCAATTTCATCAATCAGCTGAGAGACGCGCTTCGCGCTCTCGCGGATGCCCCGGGCATCCTCATTCTCATCAATGCTGCGCCCCGGAACGTCATACCAGGCGCGAAGCGGATAACCCGGATGCATGGACATTTCACGCATCGGCGCATTAGGGAGAATGAAGCGGCAAACGGGACCGTCGAAACCCAGAATTTCATCCGGGAACGGCGCAAAGTCCGTGTTGTCCACGCCCATGCCGTGGAGCCGCAAGCTCCGCGTCGCCGCCCGTGCGCGGACGCACGACAAGGAGATCCCGCGCATCGAAAGCGGGCTTCGCGGGAGGCACTTCCGACGCAGGCTTCTCCTCTGAACGGGGAGCTGCTTCAGAGGTTTCCCGCTTCAAAGGTTCCTCCTGATGGACGGGGGCCTTCGCTACTGCGGGCTGCGGGGAAGGCACGGCGGCTTCCTGCGGCTTCTCGACATGCTTTCTCGCGCTCTTAGGCCGGAAAGCCTTGACGACCGCTTCATTCGTTTCAATGTAGGGGCCGCCGATCAGGTCGATGCAGTAGGGAACGGCCGCAAAAATGCCGTTGACCGTGGGGTTCCCTTCCTTGTCCTTAAGGCCTTCAAGCGTTTCCGCAATGGCCTTGGGCTGTCCGGGAAGATTGAGAATCAGCGCAGCGTGGTCCGGCGTTTCGCGCAGCACCCCAACCTGACGCGAGAGAATCGCGGTCGGAACAAAGTGCCCAGAAATGGCGCGCATCTGTTCGCCGAATCCCGGCATTTCGCGCGTCGCGACGGCGAGCGTCGCCTCCGGCGTCACGTCGCGGCGCGCCGGTCCGGTGCCGCCGGTCGTGAGGATCAGGTCGCAGCCGATGATGTCCACGAGCTCGCGAAGCGTCTTCTCGATATCAAAGCGTTCATCGGGAATGAGGCGCTTATGGATTTTGAGGGGCGTCGTGATGGCATTGCGGCACCAGGCTTCAAGCGTGGGGATGCCTTTGTCTTCATATTCGCCGCGGCTTGCCCGGTCGGAGATCGAAACAAGCCCGAGGATGAGTTCATTTTCAGCGCTGCGCGGAGGCTTCATGGAAATTTCTCGGAGAAAAAATCAGGAATTGGGCGTTTCGGCTTCTTCCGAGGTCTCTTCGTCCCTCGCCATCAAATCGAGGGGTTCGTCGAGATAGTCATGAAGGAGCCGATAGAGTTCCCGGGCGCTCTTCGGGGGCTTCGCCTGATCGCGTTCGCGGCGGGCGAAACGCACGAGCTCGCGCAGACGACGGATGTCGATGTCGCTGTGTTCGTCAATGAAGGAGCGCACCACGTCGTCGGATTCAATCATGCGGTCGCGGAGCGTCTCGCAGCGATGAAGGAGCGCCACAGCGGCACGGGACTCGCCCGTCGCACGGGCAATGGCTTCGCGCACGGCATCCGGATCCATGTCGCGCATCTTTTTCCCGATCAGCTGGAGCTGACGGCGCTGCGCGCCGAAGCTCTTCATGCGGCGGAATTCAATGATTTCAACGAGCACGTCTTCGGGGAGCCCGATTTTGGCGAGCGTCTCGTCGCCCATGCGGGTCATGTCGCGGCCGAGAGACTGCAGATCAAGCTGAACGCGCTTCAGGTGCGACTTGGAGGGGCCGCGGAATTCTTCTTCTTCGTCTTCTATTTCGTTAGGGCGCATAGGGTCCTCACATTCGATGGACGCCAATGATAGCGGCTCTAGTCCATGTTTTTTAGTTAGAATGCGGCTCCTTTTCCATTCATTACTGGCCGGTCAAGCCATGACTGAACAACATCTTTCTGATTTCGACTTTGAGCTCCCGCCGGAGCTTATCGCCCAATACCCTCTCGCAGACCGTTCTTCCTCGCGCCTTCTCCACATTACGGAAGACGTGATTGAAGACAAGACTTTCCGCGACATTGAAGGTTTTCTGCGCCCGGGCGACCTTCTGATCGCCAACGATACAAAGGTCATCAAGGCCCGTCTCCTCGGCAGCAAGGAAACCGGGGGCGCTGTAGAAGCTCTGATCGAGCGCGTTACCGGACCGGATACGGCCATTTCCATGCTTCGAGCGAGCAAGAGCCCGAAGCCCGGAACCCGGATTTATTTCCGTGCCCAGACCGAGGGTGCTGCGGGCAAGGAAGCCGAGGCTGAAGTGCTCGGCCGCGAAGGCGAATTCTATTCGCTGCGCTTTCAGGGGCCCGTTCTCGACATTCTTGAGGCATTCGGCCGCGTGCCGCTTCCTCCCTACATTGAGCACGCGCCGGAAAAGAGCGACGAGAGCCGCTACCAGACGGTCTATGCGCATCATCCCGGTGCGGTCGCCGCGCCTACGGCAGGGCTTCACTTTACGGAAGACCTCCTCTCGAGGATCCGCAATAAGGGCGTCGATATCGAATATGTGACGCTTCACGTGGGGGCAGGCACCTTCCAGCCGGTGCGCGTTGAAAACCTCTCCGAGCATCACATGCACTCGGAGTGGTTCTCCATGCCGGAGGATGTGGCGGCGAAAATCAACGCAGCAAAGGCGGAAGGCCGCCGCGTGATCGCCGTTGGAACGACGTCGCTTCGCACGCTCGAGAGCGCTGCGGACCGCCCGGGGCACGTTGAAGCCGGCGCGCGCGATACAAGGCTCTTCATCATGCCGGGCTACAAATTCCGCATTGTGGATGCGCTCATCACGAACTTCCACCTGCCGAAGTCGACGCTGGTCATGCTCGTTTCTGCGCTCGTGGGCCGCGAACGCATTCTTGAAGCCTATGCGCATGCCGTGAAGGAGAAGTACCGCTTCTTCAGCTACGGCGACGCCTGCTTCATTGAAAAGGCGAAGAACGCCTGATCGTCCCCGACTATTCAAGAGGATTTTTCACTCATGGCATTCAGCTTCAAAGTCAAGGCGACCTGCGGGAAAGCCCGCCGGGGTACGCTGACGCTCAATCACGGCACGGTCGAAACGCCGATGTTCATGCCGGTCGGGACATACGGCGCCGTGAAGTCCATGGCCCCTTATGAATTGAAGGAAGTGGGCTCGCAGACGATTCTTGGGAATACATTCCACCTCTGGCTTCGTCCGGGCCTCGAAGTGATCCGCACGCACGGGGGGCTTCACGGCTTCATGCAGTGGGATCAGCCGATTCTCACGGACTCGGGCGGCTTTCAGGTCTTCAGTCTCGGTGAGCTGCGCAAGATCACCGAAGAAGGCGTGAAGTTCTCGAGCCCCATCAATGGCGACAAGCTCTTCCTTTCGCCCGAGATCTCGATGCAGATTCAGCACACGCTCAATTCCGACATCGTGATGCAGCTTGACGAATGCACGCCCTACAAAATCGGCGACCGTCCGGCTACGGAGGCGGAAGCCGGCGCCTCGATGCGCATGAGCCTGCGCTGGGCGAAGCGCTCGAAGGACGAATTCGACAGGCTTCAAAACCCTAATGCGCTCTTCGGCATCGTGCAGGGCGGCATGTTCTCGCACCTGCGCGAGGAGTCGCTCGAGGGCCTCAAGAAGATCGGCTTTCACGGGTATGCCCTGGGCGGCCTTTCCGTGGGCGAACCCAAGGAAGAGATGCTTCGCGTTCTTGACGAAATCGCGTGGAAGCTCCCCGAGGATCATCCCCGCTATCTGATGGGCGTCGGGACGCCTGAGGATCTGGTGGACGGCGTTTCGAGCGGCATCGACATGTTTGACTGCGTGATGCCGACGAGAAATGCCCGCAACGGTTGGCTCTTTACGCGCTTTGGCGACATCAAGCTTAAAAATAGCCGCTACCGCAACGATCTGAGACCGCTCGACCCGACCTGCACCTGCTACACGTGCCGCAACTTCAGCCGTTCGTACCTCCATCACCTCCACAAGGTGGGCGAGATGCTCGGCGCCCGGCTCAACACGATTCACAATCTTCACTACTACCTCACGCTCGCCGCCGAGATGCGCGCTGCGCTCGAAGAGGGACGCTTTGAAGAGTGGAAGAAAACCTTCCACGAGGATCGCGCCCGCGGCATTGAGTAACGGAGCCTTGGTCAGTCATCAAAACTGAGAGAATCGGGCTCTTATTTGGGGCCGGCGTTAAGCAATGCTCCGGCCCATGCTCTTTATAATCTGCAGACTTCCCCCATTGCGGGGGCTGAATTTTTTGCAAAAGACCGTTCAGGATTTTTGCTTTCTCTTTTGGAGTGCACATGCTTTTTGTAAGCGATGCCATGGCGGCGGGTGAAGCCGCTGCTGCCGGCGGTATGGAAGGTTTCCTCGTCCAGGTCGTCCCGCTTATCGTCATCTTCGCCGTTTTCTGGTTCTTCCTCATCCGTCCGCAGCAGAAGCGCCAGAAGGAGCACGCCAAGATGTGCGAAGGCCTTACGAAGGGCGATGAGGTCATGACCATGGGCGGCATCTCCGGCCGCATCGAAGGCGTCGACGATCAGTCGATCAGCCTGCAGGTCGCTGCTGTCGACGGCAAGCCTGTCGTCATCCGCATGCAGCGCGCTGCGGTGCAGATGGTTCTCCCCAAGGGATCCATCAAGTTCTGATTGAGCGATTCATCCGGAATAGAGGCCCATGGCAAATGCTGCCGGGCCTCTTCTTCCGGAAGCGCCACAAGCGAATGCGCACGGCTCTCTAAGTCCGGGCGAAGGGCTTCGAAAGACATCCTGGTTGTCTTTCGAAGCCTTTCTCTCAATCAATAGGGATGACGGTGCGGCTCCGGGACCCCGGAGTTTTTTGGTAAGAACGGAGAAGAGCGAATGAATCGCTATCCTCTTTGGAAATACATACTGATCGGCATCGTGCTCGTTATCGGGCTCGTTTATACGCTGCCGAATTTCTACGGCGAATCGCCAGCCGTGCAGGTTACGTCCGGCAAGGCTACGGTCAAGGTGACCGAGCAGACGCTCGCACAGGTTGAAAGCGCGCTGAATGCCGCCAACCTGAAGCCTAACGGCGTCTTCTTTGAACAGGGCGCACAGCAGAACACCATCCGCGTGCGCTTTGATCCGACCCAGACGGAAGAGCAGCTGAAGGCCCGCGAAGCGATCGATCACGCACTCAACAGCGACCCGAAGGACCCGACCCACATCGTGGCGCTCAACCTGGTCCCCAATACGCCGCAGTGGCTGCTGTCGATCAATGCACTTCCGATGTACCTGGGCCTTGACCTTCGCGGCGGCGTGCACTTCCTCCTGCAGGTGGACATGCGTGCGGCCATCACGAAGCGCGCCGAAGCCATTGCCGCGGACCTGCGCACGCAGCTTCGCGACAAGCGCATCCGCCATACGGGCATCAACCGCGTCGGCAACGAAGTTGAAATCAGCTTCGGAACCGCAGAGGAACGCGAACGCGCGAACGACCTCCTGAGAAACACGCAGCCTGACCTCGTTCTCACCCTTCCGGAAGCAACGAAGGCGCCCTTCATCATTCACGCCGCGCTCTCGCAGCGTGCGGTTCAGAACGTCCAGAACTACGCGCTGAAGCAGAATATTTCGACGCTTCACAACCGAATCAATGAACTCGGCGTTGCGGAACCCGTAATTGCCCAGCAGGGTGCGGATCGCATCGTCGTGCAGCTCCCGGGCGTTCAGGATACGGCCAAGGCCAAGGACATTCTCGGCCGCACGGCAACGCTTGAAGTCCGTCTTGTTGACGATTCGCCTGAAGCGCTCGCTCAGCTTGCTCAGGGCAATGTCCCCTTCGGCGACGAACGCTTCACGGACCGCGACGGTCGTCCGATTCTCGTCAAGCGCCGCGTGATCCTTACCGGCGAAAACCTCAATGACGCTCAGCCTGGGTTTGACAGCCAGACGCAGGAACCAACCGTCAACCTTGAGCTTGACAACCGCGGCGCCCGAATCTTCCAGGAAGTGACCCGTGAAAACGTCGGCCGCCGCATGGCGATCCTGATCTTTGAAAAGGGCAAGGGCGAAGTGGTGACGGCTCCGGTGATCCGTCAGGAAATCGGCGGCGGACGCGTGCAGATTTCGGGTCAGATGACCACGATTGAAGCAACCGATACGGCGCTTGTGCTCCGTGCGGGTTCGCTTGCGGCTCCGATGGAAATTGTTGAGGAACGCCTCATCGGCCCGAGCCTGGGCGAAGCCAACATTGAAGCGGGCTTCCGCTCGACCCTCTACGGCTTCGTGGTGATCGCGCTCTTCATGGCGGTCTACTACCAGGTCTTCGGCATCGTGAGTGCGGTTTCGCTCATCTGCAACGTCATGATGCTGATTGCGATCCTTTCGCTTCTCCAGGCAACGCTGACGCTCCCCGGCATCGCGGCTATTGCGCTGACGCTCGGCATGGCAGTTGACTCGAACGTGCTTATTAACGAGCGTGTGCGTGAGGAACTGCGTATCGGACGACTTCCGCAGACAGCCATCAGCGAAGGCTACGACCGTGCGCTCAATACGATTCTCGACTCGAACATCACGTCGCTGATTGCCGGTCTTGCACTTCTCATTTTCGGTTCCGGTCCGGTCCGCGGCTTTGCCGTGGTGCACTGCCTCGGCATCGGCACCTCTATCTTCACCTCCGTCATCGTTTCGCGCGCGCTGATCAACCTGATCTACGGCCGCAAGAAGAAGCTGACGGCCGTCCATATCGGCCAGATCTGGCGTCCGGATCCCGATAAGGCGGATGCGAAGTAATCGAGGGAGAGGAAAGAAAAATGGAATTTTTCCGCATTCATCGCACGATTCCGTTCATGCGCTATCGCCATATCCTGAACGGAATTTCCCTTGTGAGCTTCCTGGTCGCCGTGTACTGGCTCTTTGCCCACGGATTGGCCTTCTCAATTGAGTTCACGGGTGGCACGCAGCTCGAGGTGAATTATC
Organism: Sutterella faecalis; assembly: GCF_006337085.1. GTDB lineage: Bacteria > Pseudomonadota > Gammaproteobacteria > Burkholderiales > Burkholderiaceae_F > Sutterella > Sutterella faecalis. The sequence goes on from NZ_CP040882.1 coordinate 2,239,266, forward strand.
CTGAGGCGGCCAATACGGAGCAGATCCGTACGGACCTCGCGCAGGTCTCCAATGAGGTGCTCGTTCAGACCTTCGGCACGGCGCGCGACGTCGTGATCCGCGTTCCGACCAAGGAAGGACAGACTTCCGGTCAGGTCGCAGCTGAAGTCATGAAGGTGCTTTCGGCCAAGACCCCCGGCGTTCAGCTTAAGAGTACGGAGTTCGTCGGCCCCCAGGTGGGCGATGAGCTCGCCCGCGACGGCGGCACGGCGCTTGCGCTTGTGGTCTTCGGCATCATGGTCTACCTGGCCTTCCGATTCGAATGGAAGTTCTCGGTGGCAGCCATCATCGCCAACCTCCACGACGTGGTGATCGTGGTCGGCATTTTCTCCGTGATGCACTGGGAATTCACGCTTCCGGTGCTCGCGGCGGTGCTTGCTGTTCTCGGCTACTCCGTCAACGAATCCGTGATTATTTTCGACCGCGTTCGCGAACACTTCCGCACGATGCGCCGCGCCGACACCATGGAGGTGATCAACTCCGCCATTACGGCGACGATCTCCCGAACGGTGATCACGCATACGTCGACGCTCTGCATGACGCTCTCGATGTTCTTCTTTGGCGGCCCGGCGCTCCACTACTTCTCGCTCGCGCTCACGATCGGCATTCTGCTCGGCGTCTACTCGTCGGTATTCGTTGCCGCAGCGATTGCGCTCTACCTCGGCGTCAAGCGTGAAGACCTCGTGAAGCCGAGAAAGAAGGAAGAGATCGAAGAAATGGTTCCGTAATTAAGGATCTATTGCTTCTGACACATTGAAGGGCCCTGCAGTTTTTTCTGCAGGGCTTTTCTTATGTGCATGAACGACTTTTACGGAAGCAGCGTGTTCATCTCCATAGAGGAGGAGTTGATTTCAAATGTTGTTTGTGGGTGATCCAGATGGATCTTTGGAAGGAATCTTTCCCAATGGCGAAGAATCTTCATTCGGGCAAAATGAGGAAAATAGTGACAAATTGGAATGAGATCTGTGGTTCCAAATCCATCGATCATGACGGCTCGATTGATTCCTGTTTTTTCTCTACGGATAAGAATGTTATTTCCGCTGAGGTCGGAAAGAGCAATCCCGTAACGATATAAAAAATGATACAGAGCTTCAAGTAGGTCTGGAAGTTGAAAATATATTGAGCTTGTTTTATTTGATAAATAATAAAATAGCGATTTAGAAGGAGATCCGTCGAAATCACATATCAACTGTTGCTCAATTCCAACGTACCCAGGAATGTTTACACGGCCCACAAAGAAGGGAATATGGGTGGCAGGAACTTTACGCCGTTTCAAAACTTCAAAATACGTGAGCTCCCGCAAAGATTGTCTAGCGAATGAGCAATGACTAAGTTTGATAACAGTATTTGTGTTTACTGGATTTCGATAGCACGCACGCTCTTTTCCTTTAGCCAGCAGGTAGGGTTGGAGCGCGTCATAAGTAACGGGGAAATTCATGACGTTCAATTAGAAGGTTATTCCTTATAATTGATATGTACACGAAATATTAATTAAAATAAGAGAGGGTAAACCCTAAAAATTATGGCTTACCTTGTCTTTAGCTTAAATGTGCGGAGGAATAAATCTTTGCATGAATCTCCGCCATCTTCTATGGGCTTTAAGGCTTGC